>NZ_BSTU01000002.1:499880-950394 GCF_030269705.1 Micromonospora sp. NBRC 107095 | reverse complement strand
CCACCCACACAACCACGGACCCACGGCACCGAACCGGGCCCGCACGACCGTGATCCACTCGGCTTCACGGAAACCGGGGCATCCCGGACGCCAGGACACCCCGACTTCATGAAACCCGAGTCGATCACGCATGGGCCGAGGGCATCAACGTGCGCAAAGCGGACAGGCCAGCCTTGGGGCGGGACGTGATCACCCGCGGCCTCCCCAGCGGGGTCACGTCCCCGTCACCCCGAGAGCCGGACCAGGCGGCGCACAGGCCAGGAACCGCACCACGCGGCGCACAGGTCGGGAGCCGTACCAGGTGGTGGGTCTTCCTGGACGGGCTGGCGCCCGTCGGAGTGTTCCGACGGGCGCCAGCTTCCGTGCGATCCGGGCGCAGCCCGGTGGGGTTGATCAGTGCGCCGCACCACCGAAGCGCTGGCGACGACGCCAGGCCAGGGTCAGCAGGAGCATGACCGCTCCGGCGCCGACCAGGCCGCCGCCGAGCTTCATGGGTGTGCCGAGGCTGTCACCCGTGACGGGCAGCGGCTGCTTCTTGTGCAGCACCCGCAGCTCGGTGCTGGCGGTCCGGCCGGACTCCCGACCGGTGGCAGTGAAGGTCAGCAGACCTGTCACCGACGGCTTGTAGCTCTTGGTGAAGCGACCCTGGGCGTTGGTGAACGCCGTGAAGTTCAGGGGCGCGCTCGCCTGGTACGCCACTGGCTTCATCGCGACGGTGGTGCCGTCGCTCCGGCGAGCCGGAGCCTGACCGCCGGCCGGTGCGGCCAGCGGGGTCACCGTCACGGAGATGTCGACCGTCTCGTTCGGGCCGAAGTTGGTACCGGTCAACAAGACCGTCTCGCCGAGGAAGATCGTCGGCCGGTTGACGGTCAGCGAAGCGGCTGCCGGCGGGTACGGCGGCGGCTGGGGCGGGTCAGTGGTCGCGCTGGGCGCCGGCTGCGGCTGTGCCGCCCCCGCTGCCGTCGGCACGGCCACCACGGCCAGGCCGACCGTGAGCGCCATGATGATGCGGGATAGCCGCATGATTGGTTCCCTCCTACTGGTCACAGCTTGGTGCGGAATGAACTTGGGTGGTCCAGGGGCTGGCGGTGGGGGTCAGCCACAGCTCGGCCTGCCCGACGCCGGTCTTGGCGGTCAGCACGGTGACCTCCAGCGCCCTTTCGGCACCGGGGCCGACGTCCACGCTGGCCGTCGCCACCTGACGGCGGCGTTCGGTGCCGCTGCCAAGTGCCGTCTCGACCCCGTCGAGCCGGGCCTCGAGCACCGCTCCACCGGCCGGGCTGAAGATCGACACCAACGTGCGTGCGGTGTACGGATCGCCTGCCAGGCCGAGGCCGAGGACCGACTCGGTGAGTCCGGACTTCGGCGCCGTCGAGCGGAGGGTCACCCGCAGCCGGAGCTCGCGGCGGCCGTCGGGCCGGCATTCGCCGACTGTCAGGTTCGCCGTCGGCCGCAGGTAGTAGCCGAGCTTCGCGCCACTGCCGTCGTTGAGGAACACGCCGACCGTTGGCACGGTGTCCTGCTCTGGAAGCGTTCCGGCCATCCGGCTGTCGCCGAATGTCCGCTGCTCCTCAGGTCGGGCACTCCAGAACAATATCCGGCGTTCCGTGATAGCACGGTCAAATGCGGACAACAACACCTTCGGGTTGACATTCTTCTTGAAGAAGGCGTCGAAGACCGCTGCCGCCGAGGCCGCGAAGAACTCGTCCTGCTGTTTGAGGTCCAGCCGCTGGTAGCTGTCGTTGAGTAGCGTCTGTACGACCTTCTCGCTGGCGAGCGGCACACCACCGGGCACGAGCACCGGGCCGGTCGCCTTGAGCAGATAGGACAGCACCACCGGGTCGACGGCGAGCACGCCGTCGACAGTGGTGCCGGTCTTGCGGCGGAACATCTCGCGGTACAGCGTGGCGGCCGTCGGGAAGTGCGGAGACAGGTTGACGTCGGCGGGATAGATGCCGGGCAGGTCGGTCCAGAGGGCGCGAGTTTCGGCGGGCACCTTCAACGCCGGGACGAACCGACCGAGCGAGGCGGCGCTGCCCTGCTTGCCCATCTTCACTGCGCCGTTCTCGGCCTCGATCATCGCGTACGCACCGAACATGCCGCCGGTCGCGCGCAGTTCGGCGAGGTTCTGCGAGACGAGCAGGTAGCGACGAGGGCCGTTCGCGCCGAGCAGCGGCGGCAACAGACGGGCTCCCTGATCGGCGGCCGTGGTGAGGCTGGACAGCCGGCCGATCTCGTCACGCAGGTCGGTCAGCGCCTGCCGAATCTGGCTGACCAGCCGGTCGGCGGGCACCGCTGCCAGATCCCTGCGGGTGCGCTGCACCGACTCGTTCGCCCGGGTCAGCTCGGCGGAGACAGCGGTAAGCCGGGCCAGGTCCAGCCGGCCGCCGGTCGGCACCAGGTTGGCCAGGTCCGTGCGGAGCAGGGTCGGGAACGCCTGCCGGGCCAGGTCGTCGATGGCGATGGCGATCTGGCGGACGGCGTCGAGGTCGTCGCCGGCGATCGGCGCACGGCGGCCGAGTTGCCAGCTCGGGTCGGTGGTCGCGGCGCGGGCCGCACCGGCCTGCTCCTGGAGCGCGGCGAGGGTCCGCAGCGCCCGGGCACTGTCCCCACCGACCACCTGGGCGCTCAACTCCCGGGCCAACCCGGCGGCGTTGAGCAGGTGGGCGCGCGCCTGCCAACCGCGGAAGCCGATCCATCCGCCGGTCGCCAGCAGCAGCGAGCCGACTACCAAGACGCCGAGAAGGGCCCGGCGCAGTCGGGCACGCCGACGACGCCGGGACCGGCTCCGTCGCCGGGTCGGTCGTTCGCTCACCGTCACACCACACTCCTATTCACGGAACCGGACAGAAGGTCGATTCCCTGACGTTCTTAGCACGCCTTAGAGATGTTCGTACCCTTATCACGGTTGTTGTCCTTTTAGTGAGTCTTCTTCGCACTTACCGGCTGGCTGGGCGCGACTCGCCCGGCCGCCTCGTGCAACAGCCGCTCGATCTGGTCCACGCCGGCGGGCAGCGCCATCTCCCGCAGGTACGCGGCCCGCCCCCGACGTCCCATTTCGGTACGGGTCGGCGGCGGAATGGTGGCGGCCAACCAGAACCGGTCGGCCAGCGCCGCCCAGTCCTCCGGCGGGCAGGACAACCCGGCCCGCGCCCGCTCGACCAGCTCGGCGGTGTCCCCACCGGCCGACGCGATCACCGGCGCGGCGCAGGAGAGCGCGGCCTGCAGCTTGGCGGGCACGGTGCCGCGCAGCTCCGGAAGGTCACGCAACATGACCAGCTGGTAGTCGGCGGCGGCGTACAGCTCGGGCATGTCGACCGGCGAGCGCCGCTCCAGAAAGCGCACGTTCTCCGCGCCCAGCTCGGCGGCGAGCCCCCGCACCCGCCGCTCCTGCGCACCCGAACCGACCAGGACCAGATCCATCGTCCGGTCCAGCGCCGCGGCCGCCCGGACCGCGGTCTCCAAACCCTGCCGCGCCCCGATGGTCCCGGCGTGCATCACCACGCAACGACCGTCGCGGCGGACCAGTCGGCGGGCCGCCGCGCCGGGCGTCGCCGGGTGGAAGATCCGCTCGTCGGTCCAGTTCAGCACCGTCCGGACCCGGTCCGGGTCGGCGCCGGCGGCGACCACCAGGTCCCGCATTGACGGCGCGGCGACCGCGATGCGCGCTGCAGTCCGGTAGATCCGGGTCATCGTGGCGCCCAGCCGCACCGCCCAACGCCCCTCGCCCCGCTCGTCGACGCCGTCGCGCGCCCAGACGTCCTGCACGTGCAGCACCGCCGGCACCCGGCCCAGCAACCGGAGCACCCCGGCGGCGGCGAACGTCGTCGCCGGCAGCTGGAAGACGTACAGCGCGTCGATGTCGCCGAGGAATCGGCGTGCGACCAGGCCCGCGCTGCCGGCGAAGGAGAGGTAACTGGCCATCCGGCCCCCGACCGACGCGGCGCCCCCGGGGTACCGGGGCACCCGTCGAACGCTGAGCCGTTGGCTGTGCGTCTCGTGGTGCCACCGCTGCCGCCAGCCTGGATAGACGTGCCCGCCGGGGTAGTCCGGAAAGCCGGTCAGGACCCGTACCTCGTGCCCCCGCGCGGCCAACTCCTCGGCGAGGCTCCCAGGGATGAACGCCGGCTCGGGCGGAAAGTGGTACGACAGGATGCCGACCTTCACCGGTTCACCCCCGTCCGCGGCGGATCGGCGTCGGTCGGCGCGGCAGCACAGCCGGTGGGCGTGCGGCCCGCGTACGATGCCGACAACCCCTCCCCGCGCGGCCACCGGCGTCGACGCACCGCCCTCGCGGTGTGCGCACCCGCGTCCGCACCGATGAGAGGGGCACCGATGCCTGATCGCGTGTTGTTCGTCTGCCACGCCAACCTGTGCCGGTCGCCAATGGCCGAGTACCTGGCCCGTCGGCTGCTGACCGGCCGACCCGTCGAGGTGGCCAGCGCCGGCACCGACGCGATCGACGGGTTGACCATGCACCCGTACGCCATGGAGGTCGCGACCGAGAGCGGCGCGGACCCGGCGGCGTTCCGGACCCGGGTGCTGCGCCCCGAGTACCTGGTCGACGCGACGCTCGTGCTGACCGCGACCCGGCGCCAACGCTCGGTCTGTACCGCGTTGGCGCCGGGAGCGCTGCACCGGACGTTCACGCTGCGCCAGTTCGGACGGCTGGCCGCCGCGGCCGAGCCGCCCGTCGGGTCGGCCGACGACCCGCTGGGAGCGGCGATCGCCGCCGCCGCCCAGGCCCGGGGCCGGCTGCAACCGGCCGCCCCGGACGCGGACGACCTTCGGGACCCGATCGGCGGCACCGCCGCCGACTTCCGACTCTGCGCCGAGGAGATCGAACGGTCGCTGCGACCCCTCGCCGCGCTCATCGGGGCAGCCGGGTGAGTTCCTGGGTGTGGTCGGCGACGCCGTTGACCCCGGTGATGGTCTCGCTGTGCCGGCCGGACGCGGCCCGGTCCGACGGCACCGAGGCGCCGGTCGCCGAGGCGACCACCCGGTAGGCCTCGTACTGGTACGCCTCGGCCTTGGCCACCTTGGCCATGTTCAGCACGCAGCCGAGCAGCCGGACCGAGACCGAGTGCAAGGACCGGGCCGCAGCGGCGACCTGGGTGCGCGAGGTACGGCCCTGCTGGGTCACCAACAGCGCGCCGTCGGCCTGCACGGCCACCACCACGCCATCGGTCACGGCGAGCAGCGGCGCGGTGTCGATGATCACGATGTCCGCCGACTCGCGCAGCGCCAGCAGCAGGTCCGACATGGCCTTCGAGCCGAGCAGTTCGCTCGGGTTCGGCGGGGCGGACCCGCTGGGCAGCACCAACAGCGACTTGTCTCCCCAGCGCTGCACGACGTCGCCCACCTTCACGTCGCCCACCAGCACGTCGGTGAGGCCGACGCCGGCGTCGAGGCCCAGGTAGTCGTCGACCTTCGGTCGGCGCAGATCCGCGTCGACCAGCAGCACCCGCCAGCCCGCCTCGGCCAGCGCGATGGCCAGATTGCAGGAGAGCGTGGTCTTGCCCTCGCCCTGCAGGGCGCTGGTCACCGCGATGACCCGGGCCGGCTCGTGGACGTCCACGAAGCGCAGGTTGGTGCGCAGCTTGCGGACCGCCTCGGCTCGCGCCGAGGTCGCGGCGTCGCCCACGATGAGCGGGGCGCTGCGGGCGTCGGCCTCGAACGGGATCTCACCGAGCAGCGGGCTGCCGGTGGCGCGTTGCAGTCCGGCGGCGTCGCGCAGTCGGACGTCGGCGACACCGCGCAGGATCGCCAGGCCGATGCCGAGGATCAGGCCGATCAGACCACCGAGGACGAGGTTGCGCACCGGCTGCGGCGAGACGGGGTTGGCGCTGACCCGCGGGCCACTCACCACTTCGATCTTGATGGGCGCCTTGCCCTCCGGCGTCGTCTCGACCTTCTGGACGAGTTCGACGAACTTGCTGGCGAGGCTCTCCGTCACCCGCAACGCGCGGGTCTGGTCGGTGTCGGTGACCGACGCCCGCAGCAGGACCGTGCCGGTCTCGGTGGAGGTGCTCACCCGGCGCTGCACCTCGTCAGCGGTGAGGCCGACCGGAGTCTCGGCCACCACGCTCTGCGCCAGCCGGTCGCTGCTGAGCAGGTCGGCGTACGACTTGACGCGCTGTTGCAGGAAGAGCCCGCCCTGGTAGGCATCGGTGACGCCCGAGTTGGGGGTGGTGACGAAGAAGGTCACCGAGGCGACGTACCGGGGTTGGGCCCGTACGGTCACGAACGCCGAGACGCCGAGGGCCACCATGACCGTGACCAGTGCGACCCACCAGTGCCGACGCACGTGGCGCAATTGGCGGAGCAGGTCCATCAGGAGCGCCTCCGTGTCGGTCCGGTTACGCCAAAGAACTTCACGAAAACCCCCAAGGTCGTTTCTAAACTCGTGAAACCATTAAAGCGGCTCATACGGCTTATGTCCGGAGTTATGCATTTTCCGGTGACGTGATGCGCGCCCGCTTGACCAACCCGACAAACACCCATTCGGCAGCGGCGACAACCGGGAAAAGTCGCCGGCCGATCGAACGGCAGCCGATCGGCCCGACCGTCGCCCTGCCCGAGCCGCCGGATAGGGTTGGCAACGGTGTGCCGGGAAGCCTGGTCGGCGAGTGGATTTTTGCCGTCCCGACTCCCCTAGGTGAGCCTGCAGATGACCTCCCACACCCCGCCATCGGGGCCGCGCCCGACGAAGGTCCGGCTGTTCTCCCGGTCGTCCTGGCCGGAGGCCCGGCACCTGGCCGACGTGCTCCGCACCGAAACCGTCGGTGGCGCGCTGCTGCTGTGCGGCGCCGTGATCGCGCTGGTCTGGGCCAACTCCCCGTGGTCCGACTCGTACACCCGGCTCAGCCAGGCCGTGCCCTGGCCGGGCGCCCCCTGGCACCTCGACCTGGACGTGGCCACCTGGGCGGCGGACGGCCTGCTGGCCATCTTCTTCTTCGTGGTGGGCCTGGAACTCAAACGGGAGTTCATCGCCGGGGAACTGCGCGACCCGCGCCGGGCGGCGCTGCCGGTGGCGGCCGCACTCGGCGGAATGCTGCTGCCGGCGCTGATCTACGTGGCGGTGGTGCTGAGCGCGGGCGGCGACGGCCTGCGCGGATGGGCCATTCCGACCGCCACCGACATCGCTTTCGCGCTCGCCGTGCTCGCGGTGGTCAGCTCACATCTGCCGCAGGGCCTGCGCGCATTCCTGCTCACCCTCGCGGTGGTCGACGACCTGTTCGCGATCACCATCATCGCGATCTTCTACACCGCCGACTTCCAACCCCTTCCGCTGCTCGCCGCGTTGGCGCCGATCGCGCTCTTCGCGGTGCTGGTGCAGCGGGGGCGTACCTGGTGGTGGGCACTGATCCCCCTCGCGGTCGCCGCGTGGACCCTGATGCACGCCTCGGGCGTGCACGCCACGGTGGCCGGCGTCCTGCTCGGCTTCACCGTCCCGGTGCTCGCCCGCCGACCGCGTGGCGGCGACCAGCCGGCCACCAGCGACGCGGGCGAGGGTGGCCTCGCGGCGCGCCTGGAGCATCGCTGGCGGCCGGTGTCGGCCGGCCTCGCGGTGCCGATCTTCGCCCTGTTCGCCGCCGGGGTCACAGTGCGCGGCACCGACCTGGGTGCCCTGTTGCGGGACCCGATCGTGATCGCCATCGTCGCCGGGCTGGTGTTCGGCAAGGGCATCGGCATCTTCGGGTCGACGTTCCTGCTGGCCCGGTTCACCCGCGCCGAACTGGACGAGGACATCACCTGGACCGACCTGCTCGGGATCGCCCTGCTGGCCGGCGTCGGGTTCACCGTCTCGCTGCTCATCGGCGACCTGGCCTTCGGGGCGGGCAGCACCGCCGACGACCGGGTCAAGGTCGCCGTACTGCTCGGCTCGGTGATCTCCGCCGGGCTGGCCGCCACGGTGCTCAGCCGCCGCAACGCGACGTACCGGAGGGTGGCGCAACGAGAGCGGATGGACGCCGACGGGGACGGCGTACCCGACGTCTACCAGCACCCCGACGCCCGCTGAACCGCCCGACCCCGGGGTGCGCACGGCGCGGCCCGACGAGCATGGGCTCGTCGCCGCGCCGGCGGCCCGGGGCCGGCGCTCAGTGGCGACGGTCGGCGGGCGGCAGGTCCTCGGTCTCCTCGGCCAACGCCTCGGCAGTCGGCCCGGTGAGGTCGTCGCCCGGCACCGCCACCGCCTCGGCGCGATCCTGTTCGTCGGGCTTCCCGCCGGGCTGCGGCTCCGGAGCGGTGGCACCGCCGGCGAAGCCGTACTCGTTCGGTTCGTCGTGCCGACCCATCTGGTCATCCTCCCGATTTACCGATTTCACCTGTCGACGCCAACGGTAGGTGGTGATCGTCGTCGGCGCAGCGGGCCGGGGATTGTCGGCCGGACCATGGTGCTGGCCTGCTCAGCGCCGCCCCGAGCAGTTGACGCAGGGCGATGATCGCCACCGCGCCGGCCAGCCCGTTCCAACCCGGATCGCCGGCGAGCCGCAGCAGGCCAGCCGCGATCAGCAGGTCCAGCAGGACGCGGACGCCGCTGCGCAGCGCGCGGGCGCAGAGCGTGGTGACCACGCCGGCCACCAGCGCCAACGCGGTGACCGCCGTGACCAGGACGCCCGTCACCCCCGACGCTCGCCCTCAGCCACCTGACGCTGCTCCTGGCGGATCTCCCGGCCCAGAAAATAGTTCAACGCCGTTCGGATGGTCGCGATCGCGGCCAGTTGGCCGATCTGCGTGAACGACGGGGACACCGCCGTGCGCAGCACGTCGGCCGCCAGCTGGAACTCCAGGCCGAGGGTCAGAAACCGACCCAGCGAGAGCCGGATCGGCGTGAAGCGGGCGGCGGAGCGGTGGCGCAGCCCCTCGACCACGAACCGCACCGCCGCCCACACCGCACCAACGAAGATCACCAGCGCGCCGGCCACCTCCACCACCGCAACCAGCACCTGGTCGCCCTGGCGCAACAACTCGGCCGGGTCCACCCCGGGCCGTTACCCGCCCACGGGGCAGCTAGTCGGCGCTCAGGTCAGCTCGTTCACCGCCTCCAGGATCAGCCACAGACCGGAGATGGCGAAGAGGATCGCCGCACCGTACTTGATGGTCTTCTCCGGCAGCCGCCGACCGAGCATCCGGCCGACCAGGATGGCCAGCGCGTCAGCGGCCACCATGCCGATCGTCGAGCCGAGCCAGGTGCCGAACCAGCCGTACTTGGTGGCCAGGGTGATCGTGGCGAGCATCGTCTTGTCGCCCAGCTCGGCGAGGAAGAACGCCACCGACACCGCCACCAGCGCGGTCTTGTTGGTCTTCTCCGCCTTGCGCTTCTCCTCCTCGGTGAGTTTGTCCCCGCGCAGCGTCCACGCACCGAACCCGAGGAACGCCACGCCAGCCACCAGGGAGATCCACTCGGTGGGCAGCACCGCCCCGAGACCCGCACCGATGGCGACCGAGGCCAGGTGCACCACAGCTGTCGCCACCGTGATGCCGATCAGCACCGGGATCGGCTTGAACCGCGTGGCGAAGGTCAGCGCCATCAGCTGGGACTTGTCCCCCAGCTCGGCGACGAAGATGACGCCGAAACTGACGACCAGCGCGGCGAAAAATCCCTCCATGACGTCCTTCCCGTTCACGCCGGGAGGAGGTACAGGGGCGCCCTCGACCCGGCTGCAACAGCCTGAGTCGAAGGTCTCGCCCGCCCCGAGAGAACCGGGGCCGCGTGGCCGGATGCGGAACGCATCAGTATGTCGACCACGACATTGGGGGCTACTCCCCTTCGCGTGGTCAGCCTATCGGATCACCTCCGGCCCGACCGGGTCGGGTGAACAGGCTCACCGCGCCCGCGCCAGCGTGACCCCGAAGAGCGCGTCCGGGTCGGTCCAGAACTCCGCCGTGCCGAAGCCGGCCGCGGTCAACTCGGCGGCGATCCCCTCCGGCTGGAACTTCGCCGAGACCTCGGTACGCAGCTCCTCCCCCGCCGCGAAGTCGACGGTCAGCCCCAGCACCCGCACGCTCATCGGCCGAGTCGCCCGCAACCGCATCTCGATCCACTCATTGTCGGAATCCCAGACCGCGACGTGCTCGAACGCGCCCGGGTCGAAGTCGGCGCCCAACTCGCGGTTGATCACGTGCAGCACGTTGCGGTTGAACTCGGCGGTGACCCCGGCGGCGTCGTCGTACGCCGGCACGATCACCGACGGATCCTTCACCAGGTCCGTGCCGAGCAACAACCAGTCGCCGACCTCCAGCGCCGCGCGCATCGCCGTGAGGAACTCGGCCCGCTCGGCGGGCAACAGGTTGCCGATGGTGCCGCCGAGGAACACCACCAACCGCCGACCGCCGGTGGGCAGCCGGTCCAGTTGCCGGGTGAAGTCCCCCACGATGCCCCGGACCCGCAGGCGGGGATAGTCGGCGGCGATCTCGGCGGTGGACCCGCGCAGGGCACTGACCGAGACGTCCAGGGGAACGAACGTGCCCAACCCACCCTGGCGGGTGAACGCGTCCAACAGCAGCCGGGTCTTCTCCGACGAACCGGAACCCAGCTCGATGAGCGTCTTGGCCCCGGTCAGCGCCGCGATGTCGGCAGCGTGCGTGGCCAGCACCGCCCGCTCGGCCCGGGTCGGGTAATACTCCGGAAGTCGGGTGATCTCCTCGAACAGCTCGCTGCCCCGCGCGTCGTAGAACCACTTCGGCGGCAACCACTTCCTCCCGGCGCTCAGCCCGGCCCGAACGTCGTCACGCAGGCCGCGCTCCAGGTCACCCTCTTCGAGGTAGATCTCCAGGGGTTCGGCTGTCATCGGTTCGCTCCTCTGCTCGATCAACCGTTGCGTGCCTGCCCGGCGCGGCGCACCGGAGCCGGCAGTGGACGTACCCGCACCTCGCCCGCGGTGGCGACGACGAGGTGCCCCTCCGGCACCGACCGCCACCCGGGATCGTCGTCATGCGGCTCGGAGGCGAGCAGCACCGAACCCGGCGACTCGCGGACCGACAACGCGTGCCCCGCCACGCTGGCCACCATGCGGTGCCCGTCGGTGAGCAGCAGGTTGAGCCGCGACCCGGCAGCGGCGGCGGCGACGTCGGTCACCGTCCGCCCGACCGCCTCGACCGGGTCGACGCCGGCGCGCAACCGATGCCGCACCAACGCCCAGAGCAGCGCCGAATCGGTGGCCGCGTCCAGGGTGAGCAGGTCACGCACCGGCAGACCGGTGGCGAGCGGCACCACGGCGTCCGGCCAACCGCGGACCACACCGTTGTGGCTGAACAGCCAGCGCCCCTCGGCGAACGGCGCCGCCGCGCCGTCGAGCACCGCCATCCCCACCGTGGCCGACCGCACCGCCGCCAGCACCGCCGCGCTGCGCGTCACCGCTGCCAACTGCGCGATGGTCGGATCGCTCCAGATCGGCTGTGCCCGCCGGTACCGCACCGGCTCACCCTCACCCGGATACCAGCCGACACCGAACCCGTCGGCGTTGATCGTGCCGCCGCCGCGCATGTCGCGCGGCGCCCAGGACTGCCGCACCAAGGAGTACGGCGGCTCGAACAACAGCTCGGCAAGGGTCACCGGCGGCCCCAGATAGGCCAGGTGGCGGCACATCAGCGCCCACGGCCCGCCGCCGGGCCACCCGTCGTGCGGCCACTCACCGGTACGACTCGTCCGGTCGCACGTCCCGGGCACAGCGGAAACCGCTGAAGATCTGCCGGCGGATCGGATAGTCCCAGTTGCGGAAGGTGCCCCGACAGGCAGAGCGGTCGGTGCCGAACGAGCCACCGCGCAACACCCGGTAGTCCTCGCCGAAGAAGACCTCCGAGTACTCGCGGTACGGAAACGCGGCGAACCCCGGGTGCCCGTCGAACGTCGTCGAGGTCCACTCCCAGACATCGCCGACGAGCTGGTGCACACCCAACGGCGACGCACCCGCCGGGTAGGCGCCCACCGGCGCCGGCCACAGATGACGCTGGTCGAGGTTGGCGTGCACCTCCGTCGGGTCGTCGTCCCCCCAGGGGTAACGGCGGGACCGCCCGGTCGCCGGATCCCACCGGGCGGCCTTCTCCCACTCCGCCTCGGTCGGCAGCCGCTTGCCGGCCCACGCCGCGTACGCCTGCGCCTCGTACCAGCACACATGCACCACCGGCTCATCGGCGCGAACCCGAGCCCACCGACCAAAACGCCGATACGACCAGTCGTCGCCGTCGCGGCGCCAGTGCATCGGCGCGCTGAGCCGCTCGCGAACCCGATGCTCCCAACCCGCCGGGCTCCACCAACGCCGCTCGGTGTAGCCCCCGTCGGCGATGAAGGCCGCGTACTGGCCGTTGGTCACCGGCGCGGCGTCGATGGCGTACGCCGGGAGGTCGACCCGGTGCGCCGGGCGCTCGTTGTCCAACGCCCACGGATCAGTGTCGGTGCCCATGATGAACTCACCGGCCGGCACCAGCACCTCCCCGCCGACCCGCGCCGACGGCTCCGGCGGCGGCGGGGCGTGCAGCACCGCAGGCCCCGAGCGCAGTTGGTGGGTGGCGAGCATGGTCTCGTCGTGCTGCTGCTCGTGCTGCACGATCATGCCGAACGCGAACCCGTCGGCGACCAGCGGCCGCTCGGTGAAGGCCACCGCGTCGAGCAGGTCGTGCACCTTGTCCCGAACGGTGGCCAGATAGGCGCGCGCCTCCGCGGGCGGCAACAGGGGCAACGCGGGGCGGTCCCGACGTGGCTGCTTGAACGCGTCGTACAACTCGTCGATGTCACACCGGACCGGCTCCCGGCCCCCGACGTCACGGACCAACCAGAGCTCCTCCTGGTTGCCCACATGGGCCAGGTCCCAGACCAGCGGCGACATCAGCGGCGAGTGCTGGCGCATCAGGTCGCCGTCGTCGACCACCTCGGTCAACAAGGTGGTACGGGCACGCGCCCGCGCCAACTCCGCCGCGATGTGGTCGCGCAACCGCTCCCCGTGCACACCGCCCTCCGTTCGCGACTGCGGGGCTCGCAACCCCGGCTCACTCCTCGCGCTCACCGAGCCGCCCTCCGTTCGCGACTGCGGGGCTCGCAACCCCGGCTCACTCCTCGCGCTCACTGGTCTCTCCTCTCTGCGGCGGCCAGCCGTCGGCGAACCCCTTGTTGGATCTCGTCGTGGGTGCCGGCCGGCAGCTCCAGTCGGGGTAGGGCGATCAGGGCCAGGTCGAGCAGGGCCGCCGCGACGGCGGCCAGCGCCGGGTCGGCCAGACCGTGCCGGGCGGCCGCCGACCAGCGGTGCGCCACCGGCATGGCGATCGCGTACGCCTCGCGCACGGTGCCCGGGTCGTCGAACAGGGCGGTCAGCACCGCCAACGGCAGTCGCCAGTCCCGGTCGGGCTGGGCGTCCAGGTAGCGCAACTCCAGGTAGCCGCGCGGCCGCACCGGCGGGAAGAGCGTGCTGACGTGGTAGTCGAGGTCATCGGTGGTGGGCGACTGTGGCAACGCACCGTCGAGCCAGTCGGCGAAGGTCACGCCGGGCGGCGCGGCCCAGTCGGCGTCACGCCGGCGCAGACACAGCAGCGGCGCGGCGAGCACGTAGCTGACCCAGGCGTCGACCGGATCGTCAGCGGCGCGGGCGGGTGACCAGACCGGGCTGGTCCGGGCCGGGTCGATGGCCAACCAGGCGGCCATCCGGGCGGAAGCCCAACCGGTGCGCCGCCCGGCGTGTCGGGCGGCGGAGGCGAACGCCGCGAGCAGTGGCGGCCCGACCGCGTGGGCCGCCGCCCAGCGGTCACCGACCTGGTCCGCCTCACCCGCGTCGAGGCAGACCTGCAGGCCGGCGGTGCTGTACATCATCGTGCGGCCGGCCGGGCCACGGCGGTCGAAGGTGTCGCGCATCGCGCGGTAACGCGGGGTTTCCACCACCGGGCGAGGCCGTCGGTGGGGGTCGATGCCGCTGCGGCCCAGGATCAACCCGGCGGCGGCCAGCAGGTCGGTGACCTGGGCGATATCGGCCTCGGTGGCGCTGATCAGCGCGGCGACCGAGGGGCGGGGCGGGGTGGAGATCTCCAACTGGCCACCCGGCTCCAGGGTGACGGTGCCACCGTTTCGCAGCGGTTCGGCCGGGCTGTTGGCATCCAGCGTGGCGGGGGTGTGCCGCCCCAACGCCGTCCGCAGCCGCGTCGCGTCGACGGGGCGGGCGGGATCAGCGGCGTCGTGCACGGTCCATTCCAGTTCGACGCCGGTGTGGGTGGGCGGCCCGGTCTTGAAGCAGATCCGGACGAGGTGTCGGACCGCGGCTGCGGAGTCGCGCAGGATGATGCTGCGGTCCAGGTCGGGTGACGTCACCACGGGTCGGACCCCCTCTCCGTGTGCCGGTTTCGGCACTTCGCGCCACCGTAAACCCACCCACCGACACCGTCGGTGGGCGTGCGTGCCGCCAATCTCTGTCTAACAGACGAATTTCCGACGCACGGCGGAACCAAACCGGTCGGCCACCGACCGTTCAGTCGTCGGTGGGATGGCGTGGTCGCGGTGGTGACGGCGGGGCTTTCGCCGCCGGGGACGGCTTGGTCTTCACCGACTCGGACGGGGTGACCTTCGCCGACCCGGTCGGCTTCGTCTCCGGCACCAGGCGCTCGCAGTACGACTCGACGGCGGCGGGGCCGCCCGCGGCGGTCACCAGCGGCTGGAAGGCCGGCGTACGCAGTACCTTCTCCCGCTGGTCGGGTTTCTTGGCCCGCCACGCGCGGCACAGTCCGGGCAGCTGGTTGGCGAGGGTGGGAGTGGCAGGTGAGGTGGCGGTGACGGGCGACGGCCTGCCCGGCGACGGGGCGCCCGGGGCCACCGACCGACCGGACTCGTCCGACCGGGACGCGCTCGGCTGCGGCGACGGTGATGAGCCCGACGGGGCCGGCGCGACGGGGTCCGGTGCCCGATCCCTGGTGACCGCGGCGAAGGCGGCTCCCGCGGTGGCGGTGGCGGCCACCGCGCCGATCCAGGCCACCACGCCGGTCCGGATCCGACGACGGGTCGGCTGCGGCGCGGCTGCTGCCGGGTTGGCCCGGGCGGCCCGGAACGCGGCCAGCGCGGCCTCTTCTCCGGCCAACTCGCCGGCACGGACCGGCCCGGCAGCAGCGGCGAGCAACGCGGCCACCGGCTCGGCCGCGGGTACGTTCGGGTCGGTCGGGTACGCCTCGGGCGCGGTCGCGTCCGCCTCCGGGGGCGTGGCGGAATGACGCTGGGCCGGCGCGGTGTCCAGCCGGGCGCGGGCCGAGTCGAGCAGCCGCTCGGCGTCGGCGTGGTCGGCCCGCCGGAACGGGTTCATCGGGAGTCCCCTCACGTCAGCCGTCCGCCGGTTCGGCCTGCGGTGCCCGCCGGGCGGGGCCGCTGCCCGCACGCGGCGGCGTCGCCTCGGTCGCGACTGGCGACCCGGTCGGGCTCTGCCGCTCCAACAACACCGCCAGCCGTCGTAGACCCCGGTGGGCGGCGGTCCGCACGGCACCGGCGCGGCGGCCCAGCACCCGGCCGGCGGATCCCGCGTCCAGGCCGATCACGGCCCGCAACAGGACAGCTTCGGCCTCCCGGGGCGGCAGGGTGGCGATCAGCGCGAGTGCGGTCTCGGTACCGATCGTCTCGCTGGCCCGCTCGGCGGTGTCCGCGTCGCTGGCCAGATCGACGAGCGCCTGCACCGGGACGGGGAGCGAGGGGCGGCGACGCATCCGGCGGAGATGGTCCATCGCGCGGTTACGGGCGATGGTCACCGTCCAGGCGCGGAACTCGCCCCCGGCGAAGCCGGGCAGGTCACGGGAGACCTGCAGCCAGGTCTCGGACGCGACGTCCTCGGCGTCGGCCCCGACGATGGCCGTCAGGTACCGCAGCAGCCCGGGCTGGAGTGTGCGGTAGAGGAAGCGGAACGCCTCTTCGTCTCCGGCCTGCGCGGCGCTCACCACCTCCGACAGGTCGTCGTTCATCCGCGGTCCACGCGTCGCCCGGAGCGGAGCCACCCGACCGACGGCACTGGGGCACGGCACGGGGTACGAGTCGTCCGCCCGTTCAGCACCACGCCCGCACCGCCCTCCGCCGCTCTCGTTGTGCCCGCGACCACGATTGTCGGGGCGGCGTGTTTGGGGCCGACGCCAGGGGGCCGATCGGCGCGCTGCCCGCCGAGGTAGCCGGGAGGGCCCGAGCCGGGGCCAACGCTAGGAGGGGGCTCACGACGCGACAAGTCGGCGTCGTGTCACGGAAGAGTGACAATTCTCAGCCCTGCCGGGCGGCGCGTCGCGGTAACGGCCGGTGAGCAGGGAACACGAACCGCGTTCGGAGGCGGTTTCTTGCCATCGTTGAGGGCTTGAACGACGGAATTTGTCGCTTTTCGTGACACCGCATATCCGCTGCGTCACCAAGGGTGAGCGTCCACACAGGTCACAGCGAATCAGCCAACCTGAACCAGCCGCACGGCGGCCCTGCCACGGCGCGCCGGCCCGAGCCGCGCTAGGTACGGTAATGCGGTGTTGTCATCGGAGGTCGTGCTCAGCGGTCGCTACCGCTTGGACGAACGTGTCGCCACGGGCGGCATGGGCGACGTTTGGCGTGCCTCCGACCTGATCCTCGGCCGGCAGGTCGCGGTCAAGGTTCTGCTGCCGGCGCTGGTCTCCGACCCGGACTTCATCGCCCGGTTCCGCGCCGAGGCCCGGATCATGGCGGCGCTGCGGCACCCCGGCATCGTGCAGGTCTTCGACTGCGGCGCGGACGACCTGCCCGACGGCGGCCGGGCGGACTACCTCGTCATGGAGTTCGTCGCCGGCGAGCCGTTGTCCAAGCGGATCGAGGCGGCCGGGCGGCTCGACGTGGCCGAGACGATGTCGATCGTGGCCCAGGCGGCGGCAGCGCTCAACGCGGCCCATCGCGGCGGCATCGTGCACCGCGACGTCAAGCCCAGCAACCTGCTGGTGCAGGAGGACGGCACCGTCGTTCTGGTCGACTTCGGCGTGGCCCGCTCCACCGACATCACCAGCATCACCAGCACCAACGCGGTGCCGGGCACCGCCCTCTACATGGCTCCCGAGCAGGCGGCCGGTCGACCGGTCAGCGGCGCCACCGACATCTACGCCCTGGGCGCGGTCACCTACTGCTGCCTGACCGGCAGTCCGCCATTCACCGGCGACAACCCTTTGCAGGTCGCCGTCCGGCACCTGGACGACGAGCCGCCGGAGCTGCCGCACGACATCCCGGAGGCGGTCCGCGCCCTGGTGTCGCGGGCCCTGGCCAAGGATCCGCTGGAGCGGTTCACCAGCGGCGCGGCGATGGCCGAGGCCGCGCGGACGGCGGTCACCGAAGGCGAGCCCCCGACGGCGATGGCCACCCCTGTCGCGCTGCGCAACGCTGGGCCGGGCACCCGCACCGACGTGCCGGCGGGCGCGGCGGTGGCGAACGGGTCACGGGCGGCGCGGCGGCGGGGCCCGCTGGTCGGTGCGGCCGCGGCCATGCTTGTCGCGCTGGTCGGGCTCGGTGCGGCACTGGCCGCGCAGCGCCACGTGGGCGAGGATCCGGCGGTCCATCTGCCGACCACCGCGCCGACGGTGGCGCCGAGCGGTCCTGTGGATCTGCCCGCGGCCAACGAACAGATCACCAGCGTCGACCCGGGCCGGCCCGACCGCCCGCGGTCACCCAACAACCCACCGTCGGTCTCGGTCTCGGCCACGCCGAGCGTGGAGCCGAGCCAGACCGCCACCTCGCCGACGCCGACGGCGGTCGTCACCAGCGCGCCGCCGACCAGCGCGCCACCGACCAGCCTGCCACCGACTGATCCGACGCCACCGACCACGCCGCCCACGACCACGAGCGCGCCGGCCGATCCGGAGGTGCCGGCCGGGGGCTGAGCCGTGCGCCGTCGACGTCCCCACAGTCCCACCGGCACCGATATCCCCAAAACGGACTTACGCCACCGAAGACGCCTCTAGGCTCTCAGCAGGCCATTTACACCATCTGCTGCGGGAGCCTGGGTGAGCGCTGAGAAGCTGGTCGTCATCGGTCAGGGCTATGTGGGACTGCCACTGGCCATGCGGGCCGTCGAGGCGGGGCTCGACGTGGTCGGGCTGGACGTCGACGCCGACCGGGTGAAGCGTCTCGCCTCCGGCGAGTCGTTCGTCGAGGACATCCCGGCCGACCGGCTGGGCCGGGCGTTGGGCAGCGGTCGCTACCACCCCAGCACCGAGTACATCGACGCGGACGGGTTCGACATCTGCGTCATCACGGTGCCGACCCCGCTGCGCGACGGCACCCCCGACCTGAGTTTCGTCGAGCAGGCCGGCATCGGCATCGGCCCGTACGTGCGCCCGGGCTGCACGGTGATCCTGGAATCGACCACGTACCCCGGCACCACCGAGGAGCTGCTGCGTCCGCTGCTGGAATCGGCCAGCGGGCTGACCAGCCCCGGCGACTTCCACCTGGGCTACAGCCCGGAGCGGATCGACCCGGGCAACCCGACCTGGCGCCTGGAGAACACCCCGAAGGTGGTCTCCGGTGTGGACCGGGCGTCGCTGGCCCGGGTGGACGAGTTCTACCGGCGCCTCGTGGAACGCACCGTGCCGGTGGACTCCACCCGCGTCGCCGAGCTGACCAAGCTGATCGAGAACACCTTCCGCCAGGTCAACATCGCGCTGATCAACGAGCTGACCATGCTCTCGCACCACCTCGACATCGACGTCTGGGAGGCGATCGACGCGGCCTCGACCAAGCCGTTCGGTTTCCTACCGTTCCGGCCCGGCCCCGGCGTCGGCGGGCACTGCCTGCCGATCGACCCGTGCTACCTGTCCTGGCAGGTCAAGCGCCGCCTCGGGCGGCAGTTCCGGTTCATCGAGCTGGCCAACGACGTCAATCACGAGATGCCCGAACACGTCGCGCAGCGGATCATGGCGGGGCTGAACCGGGACGGTCGGGCCGCCAGAGGCGCCCGACTGCTGCTGCTCGGTCTGGCCTACAAGAAGAACACCGGCGACATGCGGGACTCCCCCGCCGTGGACGTGGCGCGACGGTTGCAGGCCCTCGGCGCCGAGGTGCACGCCGTCGAGCCGTACGCGGAGGCGCACCACCTTCCCGCCGGGGTCACCATGGTCGGGCTCACCGAGCGGGAGGTGCGCGCGGCCGACGCGGTGGTGGTGGTCACCGACCATGACATCTTCGACTACGACCTGGTGGTCACGCACGCCCGGTACGTCTTCGACACCCGCAACCGGTGCGTCGGCCCGATGGTCGAGCGCCTGTAGACCCGGCACCGCTGGCCGGTCCCGCCGCCGGGGAAGAGGGCGGGACCGGCCGGCGATGTCCGTCTGGCGACACTGTCGAGAACCCGGCCGTCACTGGTCGGCGAGCGCCTCGACGACCGGGCGGGACAGCGCCCGGCGGGCCGGCAGCACCGAGGCGAGCAGGGCGGCCAGCACCGCGACGCCGAGGATCAGCCCGAGCTGACCGAACGGCAGCACCACGTGGAAGTCGCCGCCGAGGCGGTCCAGCAGGGCCATCGTGGACGCGCTGACCCCGGTGCCGAGCCCGACGCCGAGCACCGCGCCGACCAGCGCCATCAGCACCGCCTCGACGGCGAGCACGGCCCGCATCCGCCCCCGGCTGAGCCCGACCGCCCGCAGCACGGCGTTCTCCCTGGTCCGTTCGAGCACCGACAGGCTCAGCGTGTTCGCCACGCCGACCAGGGCGATCACCACGGCCAGGCCGAGCAGCGCGGTGACGAAGGCGAGCAGCATGTCGACGGTGCCGGTGAGCATCTTCTTGTACGCGCCCTGGTCCATCAGGTTCACCGTCGGGTACCGGCCGAGCACGGCCGTGATCGCCGCGCGGGCACGATCGGCGCTCACCCCGGCGGCGGGGTCGATCTCGGCCAGGTAGCCCCGCTGGGCGGGGAAGAGCGCGGCGAAGTCCTGGTCGGACAGGTCGATGACGTGACCCGCTGGCACCGCACGGCCGGGGGTGTCGTCGGTGACCACGGCGGCCACCCGCAACGACCGGCCCGCGACGGTCACCGGCGAGCCGACCTGCCAACCACGGGTGCGCGCCAACTCGCTGTGCACCAGCACCTGCCCCGGACCGACACGGTCGGCGTCACCGGCGAGCACCCCACTCAGCGTCCGAGAGACCAGCGCCGGGTGGGCCGCGCGGATCTCGACGTCGTCGACGACGACACTGCGTTGCTCGTGCACCACCCCCAACTCGGGGCGGGCGGTGAGCTCGCCGACGAGCGCTGCCGGCAGGTCCTGTCCGATTCCGCTGACCACGAAGTCGGTGCCGATCTGAGCGTCGACGCTGCGTTCGATGCCGTCCTTGGTGCTGCGCGCGCCCACCATGAACGCGGAGACCAGTCCGATCCCGATCACCAGTGCGGTGGCGGTCGCGGCGACCCGCCGCGGATTGCGCACCGTGTTGGCGACCGCCAGCTCACCGGGGGTGCCGAGCACCCGTCGTACCGGCCAGCCGAACACCCGGGCCAGCGCCGGGACGAGCACCGGCCCGAACAGCACGATCCCGAAGAAGCTGAGCACCCCGCCGGCCGCGACCAGCAGCAGCTGCCCGGCACTGGCGGCACCGGCCAGCGCGGCGACCCCGACGGCGAGCACCACCGCGCCGGCGGTCAGCCGGAGCCGACCGGCGCCCCGGCTGGGCTGCACCGCGGCGTCGGTGAGCGCGGCCACCGGGGCGATCCGCGTCCCCCGCCAGGCCGGGAGCAGGGCGGCGCACACGGTGAGGCCGGTGCCGAGCAGCAGGCCGGTCAGCACCGTCGCACCGCTCACCGTCAGGCCACCGGTGACCGGTACGTCCAGCTGGGACAGCAGGAACCGCGTCGCACCGGCGAGGGCCACCCCGATCAGCACTCCGAGCGCGGAGGCGACGAACCCCAGCACTGCCGACTCCAGCAGGGTGGACCGGAAGACCTGCCCCCGGGTGGCGCCGATCAGGCGCAGCAGCGCGGTCCGTCGGGTGCGCTGTGCCAGCACGATCGCGAAGGTGTTGGCGATCACGAAGCCGGCCACCACGATCGCGACCCCCACGAAGATCAACAACAGCATGCGGAACTGGTCCACGTTGCGGACCGCGTCCTGCACCGCCTCGTCGAGGATCTGCTGGCGACTCTTCACCGTGCCTTCGGCGCCGGCCACGGCGCGTACCCGCTCGGTCAGCGCCGCGACGTCGGCGCCCGGGCGGGCCGCCACCATGATGCGGCCGTAGCCCCGCTCTCCGCTGAGGGCCAGCGCGTCCGGCCCGACCAGGCCGACGAACGGACCGCCGACGTCGCGGGAGGTGCCGGCCACGTCGACGGTGCCGACCAACGTGTACGGGCGGGCCGCGCCACCGGTGGCACCGATCCGGACCGTCGCGCCGAGCCCGAAGCCCTGCTCCGCCGCCGTGGGCGCGTCGAGCACCACCTCACCGGCCCGGTCGGGCAACCGGCCGGCCACCACGTCGTACGAGCGCAGCGCGTCCTCGGTGGGGACGGCGACGAGCATGGTGAAGCCGAGCACCGCCCGACCGTCGGCGCCGACGATCCCGGCGGTGTTGGTCAGCTCACCGGCTGCGGCGGCCACCCCGTCGACCGCCCGCACCCGGTCGATGAGGGCCGGGGGCAACACCTCCCGGCCGGTCGGGTAGACACCCAGATCGGTGTGGCGGTCGAAGGTGCCAGCCCGCTCGTACGCGCCGGTCCGCATCCCGTCGACGAAGATCATCGTGCCGGCGACGAACGCGACGCCGAGCACGACGGCGAGCGCCGAGAGCAGCATGCGCAGTGCCTCGGCACGCAACGAGCGCAGGGTCAGGCGGATCATGCGGGGCTCCCGGTGCGGGTGGCGGATCGGACCCCTCCGACGCTATGACCGGCACCGGTCCGTTGATCTCCACCTGCACGCTCGACCTGCCTGCGCCCCGGGTCGCGGTGCGCCCGCCGTCCGCTACGACCCAGGTCGTACGCGGTGTCATCCGCCGGGCGTGACCAGCCCGCTCTCGTACGCCAGGACCACCGCCTGGACCCGGTCGCGCAGCTGGAGCTTGGCCAGGATCCGCCCGACGTGGGTCTTCACCGTCGCCTCGGCAACGTGCACCCGGGCGGCGATCTCCGCGTTGGACAGCCCCTGGGCGACCAGCAGCAGCACCTCCCGTTCCCGCTCGGTGAGCTGGGCGAGCCGAGGGTCGCCGCTCGGGGCGGCACCGAGCTGCCCGGCGAACCGGTCCAGCAGACGCCGGGTGATCGACGGAGCCACCACCGAGTCGCCCTGGGCCACCACCCGGATGGCCGCCAGCAGCTCCTCCGGCGGGACGTTCTTGAGCAGGAATCCGCTCGCCCCGGCCTGCAGGGCGGCGAACGCGTCCGCCTCGGTGTCGAAGGTGGTCAGCACCAGCACCCGGGGCCCGTCCGCGGGCCGCTCGGCGCAGAGTCGCCGGGTCGCCTCCACCCCGTCCATGGTGGGCATCCGGATGTCCATCACGACGACGTCGGCCTCGGTGCGGGCCAGTACCCGCAGGGCGTCAGCGCCGTCGATCGCCTCACCGACGACCTCAAGGTCGGGCTGGGAGTCCAGCACCATCCGGAACCCGGCGCGGACCAGCGCCTGGTCGTCCACGATCACTACCCGGACCGTCATGCCGCGATCACCTCCGTTGCCGGCTCCGACGGTAGCGGCAGCCGGACCTCGACCTGCCAGCCCCCGGTCGGTCGGGGGCCGGCGGTGAGGCTGCCGTCGTACACCGTCACCCGCTCCCGCATGCCGAGCAGGCCGTGACCGCCGGGCGGCGCCGGGCTGACCAGCGGGCGGCCGCGACCGTCGTCGACCACCCGGACCACGACGGCCTCGACGGTGTACGACAGGAGGACCTCGACGCTGGCGCCGACCCCGGCGTGCTTGAGCGCGTTGGTCAGCGCCTCCTGCACCACCCGGTAGACGGTCAGCTCCAGGCCCGGCGGCAGGGTCGGTGGCGTACCGCTGGCGGTGCTGCGGACGTGCAGGCCGGCGTCGGCGAACCGGGCCAGCAGGTCGGGCAGTTCGGCCAGGGCGAGACGCCGGTGCTCGGGGTCGGCCGCCACCGCCAGCCCCGCGGCGTCGTCGTCCCCGCCGGTCGGGCCGGCGTCGCGCAGAACGCCGACCAGCCGGCGCATCTCCTCCAGCGCCTGCCGGCCGGTGTCCGCCACCACCTTCACCGCGGTACGCGCCTGGGCGGGGTCACGGTCGAGCATGAACCGGGCACCGTCCGCCTGGACGATCATCACGGCCATGCTGTGCGCCACCACGTCGTGCAGCTCACGGGCGATCCGGGTGCGCTCCTCGGCGACCGCCGCCCGGGACTCGGCCTCCCGTTCGCGTTCCAGGGTCGCGGCCCGCTCCTCCAGGCTGAGCACGTAGAGCCGGCGGGTCCGCACGTTCAGCGCCACCAACCACACCGCGCCGGTGACCAGCGCGTACCACAGCGCGGTCACCCACCACTGGATGACGTTGGGGGTCTGTGCGGCGGCCAGCAGCACACCGACGGCCGCGACCGCGCCGGCCAGCACGCCGTCGCGGAGCCGCCGCCCGTACTTCACCACGCTGTAGAGCGCGATCAGGACGGCCACGTCGTAGATGAGCGGACCCCACCGGGCGACCACCTGGATGAGGGCGAGCACCGCCACGGCCACCGTCACCACGCCCGGGTGCGTACGGCGGAACAGCAGTGCCACCGCCATGCCCACGCCGACCGCCGTGGCCGCCCAACCGCCCGGCTGGTTCACCGCCGCGGCCAGCGAGACGAGCACCACCAGGGCGGCGACGGCCACGTCGAAGGCGACGCCGCGCAGTGGGCGGCCGAGCACTGTGCGTCTCACGGTCACCCAGCGTACGTGCCGGGACGGGCGGCCCTCGTGCCGCGCGCGCCCGAGCTCAGGAGCCGAGGATGGTTCAGGAGCCGAGGATCTCGCGCATGCGGTCGATCTCGACGCTCTGCTCGGTGGCGACGGAGTTGGCGAACTCGTTGAGCGTCAGGTCGGAGCCGACGGTGAGCAGGTTGGTGGCCATCTCGATGGCACCCTGGTGATGCTCGGTCATCATCTGGACGAAGAGCTTGTCGAAGTCCGGGCCACGGGTCGCGGCGAGCCGCGCCATCGCCTCGGGCGACTGCATGCCGCGCATGGTGCCGTGGTCGTGCCCCTCGACCTCGGCGGGGAGGTCGCGGGTCTGCAACCAGCCGCGCATCATGCCCATCTCCGGGCCCTGGCTGGCCCGGATGCGCTCGGCGATGGCCCGCACGTCGGGGTCGGCGGCCCGGTCGGGGGCGAGTTCCGCCATCGCCAGGGCCTGCGCGTGGTGCGGAATCATCATCCGGACGAACCAGACGTCCAGCGAGTTGTGCGGGGCGGGGCCGACGTCGCGGACCTCGTGCGCCGGGCGGGTGGCCGCCGTCTCGCCCGGGCGACCGGGCGCGATGACGGTCAGGTCGGTGGGGACCGGGCTGACCGTCGGCGACGCGGTTGCGGGGGCAGGCGCGGAGACCGGCTGCGCGGTCCGCGTGGCGGTGTCGCCGTCGAGGCGGATCATCATGAACGCCACCAGCGGCAACGCGACAGCGAGTGTGACGATCGCCAGGGTGCGTGCGCGCCGATTGGTCATGGGCCACTCCCTGCAGTCGAGGTCACCGCGATGCTATCCATTGAAGAACCCACTTTCATGTGATCCAGCTCACATCGACGTTCTTCGTCGGGCGGTAACGTGTCAGCCATCGTCTCCCCCTTGCGAAGGGCCCCGCCGATGATCAGACTCCACAAGCCACGGTTACGACAACTGCGCATCGTGGCGCTCGCCACGACCGGCCTCCTCGTCGCCAGCGCCCTCGTCGCCCCGGCGAGCAACGCCCAGACGGTGCCGCAGGCGGCCCCGGCCCCCGCGCTCACCAACACGATCCCCGGCGTCGACGAGATCGTGAGCAGCCCCAACCTGCGCCAGATCGCCAACGTGCCCAAGGTCGCCCCACTGGACGCGACCAACAGCGACATCGCCTTCCAGGGCAAGTACGCGTTCGCCGGCAACTACAACGGCTTCGTCATCTACGACATCTCGCGACCGAGCGCGCCGACGGTCGTGTCCCGGGTGCTCTGCCCGGGGTCGCAGAACGACATCTCCGTCCACGGTGACCTGTTGTTCCTCTCCACCGACTCGTCCCGCAGCGACGACTCCTGCAACAGCACCACGCAGGGCGCGGACGTGAAGGAGTCCTGGGAGGGCATCAAGGTCTTCGACATCAAGGACAAGGCCAACCCGCGCTACATCAAGTCGGTCGAGACCGCCTGCGGTTCACACACCCACACCCTGGTGCCGGGCAAGAACAACAAGACGGTCTACCTGTACGTCTCGTCGTACAGCCCGCGGGCCGAGTTCCCGGACTGCCAGCCGCCGCACGACTCGATCTCCATCATCAAGGTGCCGGTGAAGAAGCCGACCGACGCCGCGGTGATCGCGGCCCCGAACCTCTTCCCGGACGGCGGTTTCCCGGGCAGTGACACCGGATCGGCGACCACCGGCTGCCACGACATCACCGTCTACCCGGCCAAGGACCTGGCCGCCGGCGCGTGCATGGGTGACGGCATCCTGCTCGACATCAAGAACCGGGAAGCACCCCGGGTCATCAACCGGGTGCGGGACGAGGTCAACTTCGCGTTCTGGCACTCGGCCACCTTCAACAACGCCGGCACCAAGGTGATCTTCACCGACGAGCTGGGTGGCGGCGGCGCGGCGACCTGCAACGAGACCGTCGGCCCGAACCGGGGCGCGGACGCCATCTACGACATCTCCGGCCGCGGCAACGCCCGGAAGATGACCTTCCGCAGCTACTACAAGATCCCCCGGGCGAACGCCGACACCGAGAACTGCGTGGCGCACAACGGCTCGCTGATCCCGGTGCTCGGTAAGGACATCATGGTCCAGGCGTGGTACCAGGGCGGCATCTCGGTCTGGGACTTCACCGACTCGGCCAACCCGAAGGAGATCGCCTTCTGGGA
Source organism: Micromonospora sp. NBRC 107095 (assembly GCF_030269705.1). Lineage (NCBI taxonomy): Bacteria > Bacillati > Actinomycetota > Actinomycetes > Micromonosporales > Micromonosporaceae > Micromonospora > Micromonospora sp. NBRC 107095. The sequence goes on along the minus strand of NZ_BSTU01000002.1, from coordinate 924,421 downwards.
GCGCGGCCCGCTCTCGGCGGACCGGCCCGTCGGCGGTGGCACCTGGTCCGCGTACTACTACAACGGCCACATCTACTCCAACGACATGGTGAAGGGCCTGGACGTCCTGGAGCTGAACGACTGGCGCACCTGGACGGCCAAGCTGACCCGCTACCAGGAGCTCAACGTGCAGACCCAGCCCAGCTACCTGGGCTGGTAGGCACCGAGCCCCAGCCGGGCCCGGTCCCCGATCTCCGGGGGCCGGGCCCGGCCCTGTTCGGGCGGGTCCACCGGTCAGCTCATCGGCAGCTGGTAACGCCGCTCGCCGCCGCCCGCGGTGACCAGCCGAACCTCGCCGGTACGCAGGCCGTACGTCACCGACCAACGGGTGTGCCCCTGCCGGACGCCGGCGAGCACCCGGTGCGCCGCACCGGCGTCCAGCACGCCACCGGAGTCGGTCAGCGCCGTCGCGATCAGCCCGTACCGGCGATCCGCCCGCCGCCGCTGCTCGGGCACACCCACGACCGGCACGTTCGTCAGCGCCTGCCAGCCGCCCGTGCCCCGCTCCACCCGCAGCTCACCGTCGACGAACTCGATCACCGCCGACGCGCCGGTCGCGTCCGCCAGCAGGTAGTGCAGCGCCGGCCCACCGTCGATGTTCAGGTTGTACCGGGTGAACACGGCCACCGCCTCATCCACGGTCGCTGCCCGGTCCAGCACCAGCCGCAGGATCCGTACCGAGCCGACGGTGGGCTTGCCCGGGTCCGGCCGGACGGTCGCCCCGTCGTCCGCCGCCAACCCCACGGCGAGGCCCCGCTCGTTCATCCCGTCGAAGGGCAGCAGCGGCGCGTCGAGCAGCCGGCGGTCACCGGTCGGATCGGCACCGACGCCGAGGTAGGAAATGTCGACAAGCGAGATCGACGCGTGGCCGTCCGGCGGATCCGTCCGCAGCACCAGCGCCGGGTTGGCCTCCCAGTCGAAGTTGCGGGCGAACAACGTCCGGCCCGGGTCACCGGCGGCGACGAACAACGAGCAGCCGAACGGGCTGGACGGGGTCGCGTCGGTGCCGACCGTCGGGTCGTACGCCCCGACGTAGGTCATCTCGTACAGCGGCAGGTCGTCGACCCGGCGCAGGCTGGCCATGGTCCGCTCGGCCTGGGCCGGGCTCTGCCGCGACGCCGTCGGCAGGCCGGCGGGCGGGGAGTCGGGCGCACCGTCCGGACCGGCCGCGGCGCACGACGTCAGGGCAAGCAGCAGGGCCACCAGGGCGGCCGGAAGGATCCTCCGCATACCTATCGGACGCGGTGGGGCCGATCGTCGGTTGTCTCCCACCCCGGGCCGGTCTGTCGGGATCCCCGCACCGCAGCGCCGCGACTGGTCGACCGCGCGGCCCCGCTCGTCGGGCCCGCGCTGGTGGGACTGGTCACCCTGACGGCGCCAGCGCGGGCGGCAGACCCGCCATCGTGTCAACGTGGTCAGACGTGAAGCTTGCCGCCGTCGCACCGCCCGCCACACCCGAGCCGACCGCCCGCTGGCGACCCCACCCGCTGGACCTGGTGGCGGTCGTCCTCGCCGTGGTCGGCGCGGCCTGCGCGCTGAGCGGGCTGCTGCCCCGCGCGGAGACCACCGCCACGCTGCACCGGATCCTGCCGCTGCTGCTCTTCCTCGGCACCGTCATCGTGCTCGCCGAACTGACCGCCGTGGCCGGTGTGTTCGACGTGCTGGCCAGCCGACTGGCCATCGCCTCCCGGGGGAGGTGGGCGGCGCTGTTCCTGCTCTGCGGCGGCCTGGCGACGCTGACCACCCTGGTACTCAACCTCGACACCACCGCCGTGCTGCTCACCCCGGTCCTGCTCGCGCTGGCGCGCACCCTGCGCGTGCCCGCGGCCCCGCTCGCGGTCACCACGGTCTGGCTGGCGAACACCGCCAGTCTGCTGTTGCCGGTGTCCAACCTGACCAACCTGCTGGCCGCCGACCGGGTCGGGCTGGCGCCCCTGACCTACGCGACCCGCATGGCGCTGCCGCAGCTGGTGGCGGTGGCGGTCACCATGGCGCTGCTCTGGTTGACCTGGTGGCGGCGGGACCAACCGACCGGCGGGCGCTTCGTCCCGCCGGCCGCGCACGTGCCGGCGGACCCGGTGCTGCACCGCACCGCCCTCGCCGGTTGTCTGCTCTTCATCGGCGGGATCCTCGTCGGCGTGGAGATCGGTCTCGCCTCCACCGTCGCGCTGACGCTGGTGCTGGTCGGGTTCGTCGTCCGCTCCCCCGCCACGCTGCGCCCAGGGCTGGTGCCGGTCCGCCTCCTGCTCTTCGTCACCGGCCTGTTCCTGGTGGTGCAGACCCTCGGACGGCACGGGCTGGACGACCTGGTGGGCACCCTGCTCGGGGCCGACGGTGGTGCGCTCGGCGCGCTGCGTGCCGGCGGCACCGGAGCGCTGCTCGCCAACGGGGTGAACAACCTGCCGGCCTACCTGGCCGGCGAGGCGGTACTGCCGGGCGGCGACGCGACCCGGTTGCTGGCCCTGCTGATCGGCACCAACGTCGGCCCGCTGGCCGCACCCTGGGCGTCGCTGGCGACCCTGCTGTGGTTCGAGCGGTGCCGGGCGGCCCGGGTCGCGGTGCCGGTGACCCGGTTCGTGCTGACCAGCACGCTGCTCGCGGTCACCGGCACGCTCGGCGCGGTCGGCGCGCTGCTGCTGGTGAGCTGAGCGCCCGGTCGGCGGAACGATCCGTGCGCGGCGGCCGGCTCAGTCGCGGTACACGGCGAGCTGAAGCTCGGTGACGCCCTTCTCCGGGGTGTCCGCGCAGTAGTCCAGGTAGACCTCCCGGGCGAAACCGTCGGTGCGGTAGCCGTTCTCCTCGATCCACCGGGCGAGCGCCTGCATGCTCGGCTCGACGTCGTCCATCGCACCGTGGTGGATGATGGTCGCCGCGCTGCGCAGCGCCGGCAGGTCGCGCACCGTGACGTCGGGAGCCGCGGCCGGCTCGGCGTCGACGAGCACGCCGGCGTGGACGACGACGGCGTCGCCGCCCGCGTCGGCGGGCTCGTACCAGGCGACGGCGGGCCCGCTCGGGTTGACGCCGGCCGCCGACAACCGCCGGAACAGCTCGGGGTAGAGCGGTTGGATCACCGGTCCGATGTCCTCGCCCTGGTAGCTGGCCGCGACGGCGGTCAGCTCCGCGACGCGGACCGGTGCGATCTCCTTGAGTACGACGTCCTGGGTGGTCATCCGCCCCTCCGACTCGATCATTCGGAGCCTCGCCTCCACGGCCGCCAACCGGGCCGTGTCGGCGGCCAACTGCTCCGCCAGCTGGCTCCGGCGCAGGCGCAGCATGCCGCGCAGCTCGGCCACGTCGACGGCGTCGTCGACGATCGCGCGCACCTGTTCCAGGGTGAGGCCCAGCTCCTTGAGGGCGATCACCCGGTTGAGCCGACGCAGCTGGTCGGCACGGTAGAAGCGGTAGCCGGTGTGTGGGTCGACGCTGGCGGGGCGCAGCAGGCCGATGCTGTCGTAGTGGCGCAGCATCCGCACCGACACCCGGCCGAGTCTGGCGAAGTCTCCGATGGTGAACATGGCCCCCTCACACTCGTCCCTGACACCGTGTCAGAGTCAAGCGTGGCGTACGGGGCGACCGTCAGGGGCGGGCCGGGCGCGGGCCGACCAGTCGGCGGACCATCGGTGCGGCGTTCCACTTGGCCGCGCCGACCAGGTCGCGGGCGTGCTCCAGGACCGTGTAGTCGGGTCGGTTGAGCCCGTCGGCGATGGCCCGGTCCAGGTCGTTGCCGCAGCGGCTCAGCACGGTGTCGAAGTCCCGCCGGACCGGCTCCTGCAGGTCGTAGCCGAACGAGCGGTGCAGCCGGGCGAAGAGCGGCTTGTACAACCGGACCCGCTCGTGCAACCCCGACGAGTACGACATCGGGTTCTTCGGACGGCGGAGGATGTAGTCGGGCAGCACGTCGCCGAACGCCCGCCGGACGATCCACTTCTCCTGCCCGTGGCGCAGCTTCAGATCCACCGGCAACCGCATCGCCAGCTCCACCACGCTGAGGTCGAGGAACGGCACCCGTGCCTCCACACCGTGTCCCATGGCGGCCCGGTCGACCCGCTGCAATTCGGTGCGGCACAGGTTGCGGATGCGGTGCAGGAACAGCCTGCGGGCCGCCGCCGGGGCGACCTGGTGGTACATCGGGTACCCGCCGAACAGCTCGTCGGAGCCGTCACCGGTCAGCACCACCTTGATGCCCAGGTCGCGCAGCCGCCGGAAGATCGGCACCGAGACGACCGCGTTGATGATGTCGCCGTACTCGGTCAGTTCGGAGATCCGGATGGCCTCCCGGACGTCGGCGAGCCGGATGTCGCGCGGGCGCAGCTCGACCACCACGTGCGGCACGTCGAGGTCGGCGGCGAGCCGTCGGGCGTACGCCACGTCGGGGCTGTCCGCCACGCCGACGGTCACCGCGACACAGTCCGGGTGGATGTCCCGCACCTGCCGCAGGGTCAACGAGCTGTCCAGGCCACCGGAGAGCACCACCCCGACGGTCAGGTCGGTCTCCACCCGCATCCGGATCGCGTCGCTCAGCGCGGCGCGGACCAGCAGCGCGGCCTCGTCCGGGTCGTCGATGACCGGCAGGCCGTCGCCGATGGTGAGCAGGTCGACGTACGGGCTCAGGCGCACGTGCCCGTCCGCCTCGGCCCAGCCGTGGTGCCCGGGCGGCACCTCGGCGATCGGGGCGCCGTGCCCGACGAGCGCCTTCACCTCGGAGGCGAGGTGCAGGCAGCCGGGCCGACGGGACCAGTACAGCGGCTTGACGCCGAGCGGGTCGCGGGCGAGGTACGCCCGACCGGTGGCCCGTTCGACGACCGCGAAGGCGTACTCGCCGCGCAGCCGGGTCACCGCTGCCTCGCCCCACTGCTGGAACGCGGCGAGCAGCACCTCGGTGTCGCTCTCGGTGCGGAACACCTGCCCCAGGCGGGTCAGCTGCGCCCGCAACTCCCGATAGTTGAAGATCTCGCCGTTGAAGCAGAGCAGCCATCGTTCGTCGGTCGAGGTCCACGGTTGCACCGCCCGGTCCCGGTCGACGACCCGCAGTCGACGGGTGCCGGCGAGCAGTCCGTTCTCCGACCGGGTCTCGGTGACCTCACCGCGTGGGGCCAGGGCGGCGAGCATCCGCCGGAACGTCGCCGGGTCGGCCTCGGGGCCGATGCTCAACGCGATGCCGCACATCGGCTCAGACCCCCATCTCGGCCTCGTACGCCCGGCGTAGCCGACGCCGGGCGGTGGGCGCGAGACACAGGTGCCAGGCCTGCCCCTCGTCGATCACGTTCAGCTCGCCGGCCTCCTGCCGGCTCAGCAGCAGCTGCGCCAGGGTGTCCCGCGCGCCGAAACGCTCGAACCAGGCGAGCTCGACGTCGACCGAGTAGCCGAGGCAGTGCCCGCTGGGCAGCATCGCCGCGTAGCCCAGGCGGCGCAACCGGTACTGGTGCTCGGCGCTGCGGACCAGGCTGGTCACCCAGAGCGGCGGGGTGGCCGGCGGCGCGACGGCGGCGAACTCCCGTCCGATGTCGTTGAGCAGCGCCACCACCTCGCGCCGGGCGCGGCGGAACAGCAGCCCCGCCGTGTGCGGGGTGGCGTCGGGCAGCAGTCGACGCCGCAGCCCGCGGGCGGCCCGGCCCAGCATCGTGGCGGGCTGTTCCTGGTAGCGGAAGCGCAGCAGGTCGCGACGGCGCAGCCACTCCAGGTCGACCAGTTCGGCGCTGCCGTTGACCTGGTCGTCGGTGACGAAGGTCGGCGCGTCCTGCCACCACAGCACGTCGATGCGGGACAGCAGGTAGATCCGGACCAGGGCGCTGAGGTCACCGGCCGAGGTGCGGTCGTTCGGCTGGTAGCGGGCCATCTCCAGCAGCAGGGTCTCGCGCGCGCCGATCAGCCCCTGCGGGGTGGCGTCGAGGACCGCGGCGAGCGCCGGCTCCCGCAGCCGCTCGTCGATGAGCACCTGCCGGGCCCGGGTGCTCGCCGCGTCGGCCAGGGCGCCGACCTCGACCAGCAGCTCGGCGACGGCGGCCCGGTACGCGGGCAGGTCCGGGACGGGGGCGGGAACGCGGCGGGGGGTCGCGCCGGACGGTCGGCGGCGGGCCGGAGCGGTGGGCGACGGAGGCGAACCGGGCTGCTGTCCCGGACTACGGCTGGGCACTCGCATGACGGGGTCCCTTTCTCCGGTCACGGCACTGGGTGGTTCGCCCTGAAACACACCGTAATCATCAGCACCGGAACCGACCGAACATTCCTCCTATTTGCCCTCGAACGGACCACACACCACCCACCGCGTCACCGGGGGCAAACCCATGGTGGTGACCCCTTTGGAGCTGATGTCGTCAACGAATCACGACGCCCCATCCCCAACCGCCCCCCAACCGCCCCGGGGGCATGCCCCACTCCCCCACACCCCGCCCCTGACCGCCACCTGACGTGATCAAGAGGTTTGCGTCATCCGGAGCCGCTCCGGTGACGCAAACCTCTTGATCAACAGGGCGGCGGGGGCAGCAAGCAGCAGGGCGGGCTGAGCGTGGTTGGGCGGGGGCATCTGGCCTGTGATGTCGTCAACGATTCAGCTCCAAAGGCGCCCGCACGCAGCCGCGCCGGTTGACCGGGCCGCTGCCCGCGCGGGGGTCCGGGGGCATCCGGCCGACACCGTCGGGCCCGGGGGCAGCCGGCGGCGGGCGCAGTCAGTCGCCGGCAGTTGGCGGACACCGTCGGGCCGCCGGCCGGCGCCGTCAGTCGGCGGGCGCCGTCAGTCGGCGGCGGGCGACACCAGGGCTTGCACCTCGGCGTACGACGGCAGGCCCGACGAGGTGGTGGGCCTGTCGAGGCGGACGGCGTCGGCGGCGCCGAGCGCGGCGCCGAGTGCCGCCCGGAACAGCAGCGAGCCGGTGCTGACGCGGGCCACCCCGGCCCTGCCCAGCTCGGTCAGCCCCGGCCCGCCGGGCTGGTACAGCGCGTTCACGGGAGCGTCGACCCGCTCGGTGAGCACCCGCAGCGTCGCGTCGTCGACGGTGCCCGGCACGAAGATCCCGTCCGCGCCGGCCGCCCGGTAGGCGCGGGCTCGGGCGAGGGCCTGCGGCAGCGGATCGGCCACCGCAAGCCACCACGTGTCGGTGCGCGCGTTGACGAACAGGTCCGGCACCGCCGCCTTCACCGCCGCGATCTTGTCGGCGACGCACTCGGGGTCGGCCAGCGTGCCGTCCGGGCGGCCGTCCTCCAGGTTGATCCCGACCACGCCGAGCCCGGCCAGGTCCGCCACGTACGCGGCGACCTCCGCCGGGTCGTCACTGAACCCGGCCTCCACGTCCACGCTGAGCAGCACCGGCAACCCGGCCAGGCGGCGGGCGAGGGCGAGCGTCTGAGTCGCGGTGGCGGCCACGCCGTCGGGCTGGCCGGTGGTCGCGGCGACCCCGAGGCTGGTGGTGCCGATGGCCGGGTGGCCTCGCGCGGCGAGTGCCGCCGCCGAGGCGTGATCCCACGCGTTGGGCAACAGAAACGGGCGGCCGGCGCGGTGCAGGGCGTGGAACGCGGCACGACTGTCGATCATCGGACGGTCACCTCCAGGTCTGTCGGCACCCGCACTGTCGGGTGCGGCTCGTGACGCACCGGGGTCGGGCCACGCCGGCAGCGTTCCCGCAGCACGTCGAGCACCCCGCTGGCCAGCGCCAGGGCGTGCCGGTCGCCGGGGCAACCCCGCTCCCCCGCCCCGAAGGTCAACAGCCCGGCACCGGACCGACGGGGCTGGAACCTCGCGGGGTCGGTGAACGCCCGCGGGTCACGGTTGGCCGCGTCGAACCGCAGCAGCACCGGACTGCCAGCCGGTAGGTCCTGCCCGCCCAGCCGCACCGCGTCGACGGTGACCCGCCGGGTGGCGCGCACCGGCGGGTCGAGGCGCAGCACCTCGGCCAGCAGGTCGGCGGTCAGTGACGTGGCCGGCGTTTCCGGGACGGCCGGGGGCAACAGGTGATGGGCGGCGGCGCCGATCAGGCCGGCGGTCGCGTCGCACGCCTGGACCAGCAGGCCGATCAGGTTCGCCCGTACCACCGGGGGTCCCGCTGGCGCGAGCGCCAGCAGCGCCGCCACCGCCCGGTCGGCCGGCGCGGTCGACGCCGGGTCCACCCCCGGGTGGTACGCCGCCGCGACGACCGCGACCGCCGTCCCGGCGGCTGCCGGATCCGCGAAACCGAGCCGAGCGGCCAACGCCCGCAGCGGCACCGGCCGGGCCAGTTCCCGGATCACGTCGACCCGGTCGCCGGCCCGGTCGAGAACGGCCACGGTCAGCCGGGCCGCATCGTGTCGCAGCTCGTCCGGGTCCAGCGGGGCCAACGCCGCCACCGCGACCGCCCGACGGTCGGCGTGCTGTCGCGGCGCACTGAACCGGCTGACCGTGGCGCGCAGCCAGGCGAGGGTGCCGAACGGACCGGTGTCGACGGGCGGCACCCGCAACGCCGGGTCGGTGAGCGCGGCCCGCACGTCGGCGTGCCGGGTCACCCACCAGCCGCGCTCCGGTGCGAACGAGGGTGGCCCACACGCCGGGGTTCCCGGGGCGGGCGCGATGACGGGCCAGGTGTCAGTCACCGCCCGACCGTAGGGCGCGAACCGTTCGCCCCGCACCGAACGATCCCGCCGCGCTCAGCCACGGCACGCCCGTCCGGCACGCACGCCCGTCAGGCACGCACGACCGTCAGACAGGCACGACCGTCAGGCACGCACGACCGTCAGACAGGCACGACCGTCGGGCACGCGCACGCGCAACCGTCAGGCGCGGCCGCTCGTGGGCGGCGGGGCGACCGGCGGGTCGAGGGTGTGGTCGGGGACAGCCAGGGCCGCGGCCAGGCCAGGGCGGCCGGTGGGCGTGAGCCGGACGGCGCGCCCGGTGCCCCGGCTGATCCAACCCAGGTCGGTGAAGCGGCGGCAGAGTGCCGCGCCGAGCGCGCCGGCCAGGTGCGGGCGGCGTTCGGTCCAGTCCAGGCAGTCGCGGACCACCGGGCGGCGCGCGGCGCGCAGCACGTCCACGGGTACGCCCAACCCGGTCGCCCAGGCCCAGCCGTCGGGTGTCAGCGCCAACCCGCTGGACCGGTCGAGGCGGCCCGCGCTGAGCAGCGCGTCGTACATCAGCACGCCCAGCCGCCCGGCGAGGTGGTCGTAACACGTCCGGGCGTACGCCAGGGAGGCGGTGGCGGTCGCCGCGCGCAGCGACCCGGTCGGTGTGGGGGTGGCTGGGGCGTGGCCGGCCAGATCCTCGATCAGCTGGGCCACCGCCGGCCCGGCCAGTCGCAGGTAGCGGTGCCGACCCTGTCGTTCCTCGACGAGCAGCCCACCGCGGACCAGTCGGGTGAGGTGGTCGCTGGCCGTCGACGGGGCGACGCCGGCGCGGCGGGCCAGCTCACCGGCGGTCCACGCCCGTCCGTCGAGCAGTGCCAGGCAGATCCCGGCGCGGGTGCCGTCGGCCAGCAGGGCGGCCAGCTCGGCCATCCCCCGGCCGTCGGTGCCAACGCTCATCGCCTCATCCTCCCCCGGAGGAGACTACCGGGCACCGGGCGTACGCCGATTCGACGAGGCGTTGAGGTCAGCGGAGCCGGGTCAGCGCTGTCACCGACCGGTCCGTGCCGTCGTAGCTGCGGGCGGCGTCGAAGTCGCCCGTCGGGCGCTGTCCACCGGCGACGGCGCGGGCCAGCCGCAGGTCCGCGTTGCGGAACCGCAGGGCCAGGCTCAGGTGCGGCACCCAGGCGCCGGGAGCGTGCCACGGACGCTGGCCGTCAGCCTCGGCGAGAACATCCCAGACGGCGGCGTGCAGCACGGTCAGGGCCGGGTTGGGTTGGACCAGCCAGACCAGTGGGGCGCTGCCGTCGAGCACGACCACCCGGTCGAGGGTCACCGGCACCGGCAGCGCGGCGTCGAACAGCTCGGCCAGGCGGTGCTCGACCCCCGGCGGGAACTCGTCGACGGCCGCGAGGGTGAGGTGCGGTCGGTTGGTGGGGTGGACGTTACGGTCCAGGCTGGGCAGCCCGGCGGCCGCCAGTCGGCCCCAGACCGCCCGGACCGCTACCTCCAGACCGGGTGAACAGACCAGTTCCACGGTACGCACGCGCCCACGCTAGCCGGACGGGTGCACGCCACCCGCGGATCGAGACCGAGTCGCGCCGTCAGACCGGGTGGCGACGGGAACGGTCCCCGCTCGGCACCGGGTTGACCTCACCCGCGATCCGGGCCCGGTGGGTCAGGTCGAAGAAGGCGACGACGGTGATGGTGGCCGCGCCCAGCAGGCCGACCGCCAGCGGTGGGAGTCGCGCCGCCACGGGGCTCAGGATCAGGCACGCCACCACGGCCGCCAGGCAGTGCCGCGTCAGGCGGCCGAACACCCAGATCTCGAAGATCATCCGCCCGACGAGGAAGGTCAGGGGCCCGATCAGGATCGCCACGACGTTGCCGGCCGAGCGCTGCCCGCCGGGCTCCTTGAGCATCAACTCGCCGCCGATGCCGGTGAGCAGGATGCCCGCCACCATCACCAGATGGGTGTAGCTCGCCCGCAGGTTGAGCCGGTACGGGTCGGCGGCGGTGTCGATCTTCACGGCGAGGCTGCTCGTGGTGCGGTAGAAGTAGGTCCACCAGAGGAAGACCACCGTCCAGAAGGTGAGCAGGAACGCGGTGGTGTCGGCCAGATCCCGCGAGGACAGCCGGTAGAAGTTGCCGGTGGCCAGGATCGTCTCGCCGAGGGCCAGGATGATGAACTGCCGGTACCGCTCGTTGAGGTGTTCGCCCGAGAGGTGCCACTCGGTGGCCCGCGCCCGGCCGAGCCCCGGAACCGGCCACCCCAGGACCGGCCCCGAGTAGTCGATCGCCAGCGCGCAGGCCCACAACAGGACCCGGGTGTCGTCGCCGCTGGCCGCGGCCCCGGCGAACCAGACCGTCCCGGACAGCAGATACCAGACGATTCCCCGGACCGGCCGACGCCAGGCCGGGGTGCCGCGCAGGTAGAGGGCCATGACCAGGGTACGGCCGAGGTGGATCCCGAGGTACGCGCTCACGAAGACGACGGCCTGGTCACCGAAGGCGTCCGGAACGTTGATGGACATCAGCAGACTGCCGAGCATCACGCAGATGATCAGAATCTGCACCGTGGGTCGTTCGCAGTCGAGACTGTCGGTGGCGAGGTTGGTGTTGTACCAGATCCACCAGAAGGCGAGCAGGAAGATCACGGCCTGCGCGTCGGCGAGCAGGCTGGGCTCGTCGACCAGGGTCGCCGACAGCCGGCCGAGGGTGAAGATGAAGACGAGGTCGAAGAAGAGCTCGACGGCGCTGGAGCGCACCGGGTCGACCGGACCCGCCGCGACTTTTCTGGGCATTTGTCCATCTTGACAGTCGGTGGGGAGACGATGACCAGAGCGTCGCTATCGCGTGCCGCCGAGCGGATCATGCGACGGTGCCGCTGCTGGCGATGCTCAGAGCCAGCCGTTGTCCCGGGCGGTACGGACCGCTTCGGCCCGGTCGGCGGCGCCGAGCTTCTGCACGGCGGCGGAGAGGTGATTGCGCACGGTGCCGGTGGACAGGTGCACCCGGCGGGCGATCACCGCGACCGGGGCGCCGACCTCGGCCAACCGCAGGGTCTCCAGTTCCCGTGGGGTCAGCGGGCACGGGGGCAGGGTCAGCGCATCGGCTGCCAACGACGGGTCGACGTAGCGACCTCCGGCGTGCACCCGGCGGATCACGTCGGCGAGCGCCCAACCCGGCGCGCCCTTGGGCAGGAACCCTCGGGCGCCAGCGGTCAACGCCTGGCGCAGGTGCCCGGGCCGGCCGTGCCCGGTCAGCACGACCACCGCGCAGTCAGGCCGGACCCGGGTCAGCTCGGCGGCCACCGCGATGCCGTCCAGGCCCGGCATCTCCAGGTCCACCACTGCCACGTCCGGGCGGTGCGCCAGCGCCGCGCTGACGGCTGCCGGACCGTCGGCGGCGTGTGCCACCACCTCGACGTCCGGTTCCAGGTCGAGCAGCGCGGCGACGGCGACCCGGATCAGCTCCTCGTCGTCGGCGAGCAGGACGCGGATCACGACCATGCCGGGACTGTGGCTTCGAGGGTGAAGATCGCGTCCTCCCGACGTACCCGCAACTCTCCGCCGGCGGCGGCGAGTCGGTCGGCCAGCCCTCGCAGGCCGTGGCTGTGTGCGTCCGGGCCGCTGTCGTCGGCGCCGTCGTTGGCCACCGTCATCCTGGCCACGTCATCCTCCCAGTCGATGCGGATCCGGCACCAGTCGGCCCGACTGTGCCGCAGCACGTTGGTGCTCGCCTCGCGCAGCACCGCCGCCAACTCGACCGCGGCCGGTTGCGGCAGGTCCGTCGGTGGCGGCACCACCGTGCACCGCACCCCGCAGGAGCGCAGCACCCCCACCACCGCGGTGAGCTGTTCGTCGAGGTCGACGGCCCGGTAGCCGTGCACTGTCTCGCGCACCTCGCTCAGCGCGGAGGCGGCCAACCGTTGCACCTCGGCGGCCTCCCGCCCGGCCCGTTCCGGGTCGACCGGGGCGAGCCGGGCCGCGAGTTCGGCCTTCAACGCGATCACGGTGAGCCGGTGGCCCAGCACGTCGTGCACGTCGCGGGCGAAGCGCAACCGCTCCTCGGCGGCGGCCAGCCGCGCCTGCGCGGCCTGGCCCTGCCGGGCCTCCACGAGCAGGTCCCAGAACCAGACCTGGAAGCCGTTGACGGCGGCGACGGCCACGCCGATCCCACCGGTCACGCCAAGGTGGCGCGGGACGGAACCACCCGTCCACCAGGCCACCGCGACCGTCACCGCCAGCACACCGGCCGTCACCGCCAGGGCCGCCCGCCACCGCACCAGCAGCGGCGTCATGCCGATCAGCGCCGCACCGAGCCAGGCCCAGGTCGGCCAGTTGCCGGCCGCCACCGGACCCACCACCGGAACGGTCAGTACCGCCACCCCGACCAGGCTCAGCTCGGCCCGACGCCGCCAGCGCCTGTCGAGCCACGGCGTCACCGCCGCGTACAGCACGACGGTCTGGGCGACGACGAAGGCGAGGATGCCGACCGCGCCGAACGCCACCCGGCCCGGGTCGGGCTCGCGGGTCAGGCCGACCGCCGGTAGCAGGACGCTCCCCCAGACGCCGGTGGCCAGCGACACCAGCGTCGCCTGCCGGGCGCGGCGCAGCCGGCGGTCCGCCCGGGGAGTCACCGCCACGCTCGACACGCACCGATCCTAGGACCGCCGCGCGCCTGCTCCACCCCGGCGAATCATCACTGTGGAACCGTGGAATCCGCACGGTTTTCCCGTGACGAACGGGTCTGCCGCCCGCCCCGATGTCACCGGCACTGTCGAGGCATGGAAAACACCAGGATGTACGCGGACAGCGTCACCGCCGTACCGTCGCCAGCGCCGCTGCCCACCGACGACCCGGCGCCCCCGGGCCCGGCGCCGACCAGCGCGGCAGCGGCCCGCAGCCGGCGGCGACTGCTGTGGCACCTCGGCGAGATGGCGCTGGCGATGGTCGCCGGGATGCTGCTGCTCGGACCGTTGTGGGAACTGGCCGGCACCGCTCTGGGCGTCGGCGGCACGTTGGCCCGGCCGGAGGCCGCCGCGCTGGTGATGGCCACGAACATGACAGTCGGGATGACGGTGGTGATGCGCTACCGGGCGCACCGCTGGCTGGCTGTCGGTGAGATGGCAGCCGCGATGTACGTCCCGTTCCTGCTGCTGCTCGTGCCGTTTCGGGCCGGCCTGATCGGTGCCGACGCCATGGTCCTCGGCGGTCACCTGCTGATGATCCCCGCGATGGTGCTGGTGGCGCTCCGGCACCGACACGAGACGTCGGCGCCGGTACGCCGACACCCGGCCGTGGTGGCGCTCGCCCACCGCTGGCCGACCGGGTTGGCGCTGCTGATGACCGTTGACATGTGGGTCGACCCGAGCGTGCTCAGCCCGTGGACGATGCTGGTGCTGCCCGGCGGCTACCTGCTGATCGGGGCGGTCCGTGGCACGCTGGGCGGGCCGGGAGTGCTCGCCACCCAACTCGCCGGTCTGGCCGGCTGGGTCGCGGTGACACTGGCCGCGGTCGTGGCCGGCGGGCGGACCGCCGCCTGGCTGGTGGCGCTCGGCTGGTTGGCGCACGCCGGTTGGGACCTGGCGCACCACCGCGGCGGCCGGGTGGTGCCGCGCGGCTACACCGAGTTCTGCATGGTGCTCGACGTGGCCCTCGCGGCAGTGATGGTGCTGGCCATCCTGACCACGGACGGCTGACCGAGGCCGCCGCCGGGACCCGGGAACAGGCACAGCACGGACCCGGGGACGGTTCTTGTGGCAGTCGCCGCAACGGCCCGGACGGCGTGATGAAAGGCTTGGCACATGAGTTCCGCACCTGCACAGCACGACGCACCGACTGACGCCACCCCTGACGGCACCGACGAGGTGAGCGCCTTCACCGAGCTCGGGCTGCGCACCGAACTGCTGGGCGCGCTCGCCGCCCTCGGGTACGAGGAGCCGACCCCCATCCAGCGGGAGGCTATCCCACCGCTGCTGAAGGGTCGGGACCTGCTGGGTCAGGCGGCCACCGGCACCGGCAAGACGGCGGCGTTCGCGCTGCCGCTGCTGAACCTCATGACCGCCCACCGCCGCGAGGGTGACCCGGTGGCACTGGTGCTGGTGCCGACCCGGGAGCTGGCGGTGCAGGTCTCCGAGGCGTTCCACCGCTACGGCAAGGACCTCGGCGCGCGGGTGCTGCCGATCTACGGTGGGCAGCCGATCGGGCGGCAGCTGCGGGCTCTGGACAGCGGCGTCGACGTGGTGGTGGCCACCCCGGGGCGGGCCCTCGACCACATCGCCCGGGGCACCCTGCGCCTCGGTGGGCTGGCCACGGTGGTGCTCGACGAGGCCGACGAGATGCTCGACATGGGCTTCGCCGAGGACATCGAGGCGATCCTGGAGCACGCCCCGGCGCAACGTCAGACGGTGCTCTTCTCGGCCACCATGCCGTCGCGCATCGACGGGATGGCCCGCCAGCACCTGCGCGAACCGGTCCGGATCGAAATCGGCCGGGAACAGCCGGTCGCGGGTGAGGCGCCCCGGGTGCGGCAGAGCGCGTACATCGTGACCCGGGCGCACAAGCCGGCCGCGCTGGGCCGGGTGTTGGACGTGGAGTCCCCGACCGCGGCGATCGTGTTCTGCCGCAGCCGCGAAGAGGTCGACCGGTTGACCGAGACGATGAACGGCCGGGGTTACCGCTCGGAGGCGCTGCACGGTGGCATGAGCCAGGAGCAGCGCGACCGGGTCATGGGCCGGTTGCGGGCAGGCACCGCCGACCTGCTGGTGGCCACCGACGTGGCGGCCCGAGGGCTGGACGTCGAGCAGCTGACCCACGTCGTCAACTACGACGTGCCGTCGGCCCCGGAGTCGTACGTGCACCGGATCGGTCGGGTGGGTCGGGCCGGCCGCGAGGGCGTGGCAATCACCCTCGCCGAGCCGCGCGAGCACCGGATGCTCAAGACCATCGAGCGGGTGACCGGCCAGCGGATCACCATCGACAAGATCCCCACCGTGGCGGACATGCGGACCCGCCGGTTGGAGCTGACCCAGGCGGCCCTGCGCGAGAGCCTGCTGGAGGACGACCTCGACCCGTACCGGGTGATCGTCGAGACGCTGACCGACGAGTTCGACCTGATGGAGGTCGCCCTCGCCGCGGTGAAGCTGGCCCACGAGGTGACGTCGCCGGGCTCCGACGACGAGGAGGAGATCCCGCAGGTTCCGGTACGCGGCCCGCGCGAGGGTCGTCCGGAGTCCGGCGGCCGGGGCGGCGACCGGCGGGGCGGAGGTCGGCCACGATCCGGCGGCGGCAACACCGTCCAGGTCTTCGTCGGCCTGGGCCGGCGCGCCGGGGTGCGCCCGCAGGATCTCGTCGGCGCGATCACCGGGGAGACCGGCATCCGTGGCCGGGACATCGGCTCGATCGAGATCGCCGACCGGTTCTCGCTGGTGGAGGTGCCGCAGGGGGTTGCCGACGAGGTCATCTCCGGGCTGCGGCAGAGCACGATCAAGGGCCGCAAGGCCACCGTGCGCCGCGACCGTGGCGGCGACGAGCGCTGAGACTGCTGCACGCGTACCAGAAGGACCCCCGCCGTCTTCGAAGACGGCGGGGGTCCTTCGGTGCGGAGCGTCAGACCGTGAAGAGCGCCGGACCGTCCAGCGTCTTCACGTCGGCCGGGCGCAGCGCCAGAGCGAGCACGTCGGCCACGTCGGCCAGGGTGTGCACGGTCAGCGCCTCGCGCACCTCGGCCGGCAGGTCGTCCAGGTCCGGCTCGTTACGCGCCGGGATGATCACTTCGGTGAGACCGGCCCGGTGCGCGGCGAGCAGCTTCTGCTTCACCCCACCGATCGGCAGCACCCGACCGGAGAGCGTCACCTCACCGGTCATCCCGAACTCGGGGCGGACCGGGCGGCCGGTGACCAGTGACGCCAGGGCCGTGACCATGGTGATGCCGGCGCTCGGACCGTCCTTGGGCACCGCGCCCGCCGGGAAGTGGACGTGGATCCGGCGTCCCGCGAGGGCGTTCGGGTCGATACCGAGCCGCCGCCCGTTGGAGCGCAGGTAGGAGAGCGCGATGTGCGCCGACTCCTTCATCACGTCACCGAGCTGGCCGGTCAGGGTCAGCCCCGGCTCGCCCTCCATGCTGGTCGCCTCGATGAAGAGCACGTCCCCACCGGCGCCCGTGACGGCCAGGCCCGTGGCCACGCCCGGTACGGCGGTGCGCTCGGCCGACTCCGGGGTGAACTTCGGCCGCCCCAGGTAGCCGGTGAGGTTGTCGGTGTCGACGCGTACCGGCGTGGGGTCGGTCGCCAGCGTCACCGTCACCTTGCGCAGGATCTTGGCCAGGGCGCGTTCGAGCTGCCGCACGCCGGCCTCCCGGGTGTACTCCCCCGCGATCAGCGCGAGAGCCTCGTCGGCGACTGTCACCTCCTCGGCGGTCAACCCGGCCCGCTCCCGCTGCCGGGGCAGCAGGTGGTCGCGGGCGATGGAGACCTTCTCGTCCTCGGTGTACCCGTCCAGCATGACCAGCTCCATCCGGTCCAGCAGCGGGCCGGGGATGGCGTCCACCACGTTGGCGGTGGCCAGGAAGAGCACGTCGGACAGGTCCAGGTCGACCTCCAGGTAGTGGTCCCGGAAGGTGTGGTTCTGGGCCGGGTCGAGCACCTCCAGCAGGGCGGCGGCGGGGTCACCGGCGTAGCCGGCGGCCAGCTTGTCCACCTCGTCGAGGAGCACGACCGGGTTCATCGAACCGGCCTCGCGCAGCGCGCGGACGATCCGACCGGGCAGCGCCCCCACGTAGGTGCGCCGGTGCCCGCGGATCTCCGCCTCGTCGCGGACGCCGCCGAGCGAGACCCGGACGAAGTTGCGCCCGAGGGCGCGCGCCACGGACTCGCCGAGGCTGGTCTTGCCGACCCCGGGAGGGCCGGCGAGGGCGAGTACCGCGCCGGAGCCGCGTCCGCCGACCACGCCGAGGTTGCGCTCGGCCCGCCGGTTACGCACCGCCAGGTACTCCAGGATGCGGTCCTTCACATCGGACAGGCCGGCGTGGTCGGCGTCGAGCACCGCCCGGGCCGCGGCCAGGTCGGTGTTGTCCTCGGTACGCGTGCCCCACGGCATCTCCAGCACGGTGTCCAGCCAGGTACGGATCCAGCCCGCCTCCGGGGAGGCGTCACTGGCCCGCTCCAGCTTGCCGACCTCGCGCATGGCCGCCTCGCGGACCTTCTCCGGCAGCTCGGCGGACTCGACCCGGGACCGGTAGTCGGCGGAGCCGTCCGGCTCGTCCTCGCCGAGTTCCTTGCGGATCGCGGCGAGCTGCTGACGCAGCAGGAACTCGCGCTGGGACTTCTCCAGCCCCTCGCGGACGTCGCTGTTGATCTGCTCGGTGATTTCCTGCTCGGCCAGGTAGTCCTTCACCCAGCCGACCAGCAGCTCCAGCCGGGCGGTGACGTCCGGCGCGGCGAGCAGCTCGGTCTTCTGCTCCAGCGTCAGCCAGGGCGCGTAGCCGGCCGAGTCGGCCAGCTCGGAGAGGTCGGTCATCCGCTCCACCGCGTCGATGACCTGCCAGGCGCCCCGCTGTTGGAGCACGGAGGTGACCAGGGCGCGGTACTCGCGGGCGAGTTCCCGGGCGCGGCCGGCGGGAGCGGGTTCGTCGAGTTCGGTCGCCTCGACCCAGAGTGCGGCGCCGGGGCCGGGCACGCCGGAGCCGATGCGCGCGCGGGACAGGCCACGGACGACGGCGGCGGGCTCACCGTCGGGGAGCCGGCCGACCTTCTCGATGGTGGCGACCACGCCGACCGGGCCGTACTCGCCGTCGATGCGGGGAACGGCGAGCAGCTTGCGGTCGCCGGTCGCGCGGGCGGCGTCGATCGCGGCCTGGGTGGTGGGGTCGAGGGTCACCGGGATGACCATCCCGGGCAGCAGCACGGCGTCGGTCAGGGGAAGTACCGGAAGAGTTGCCATCGAACACCTGCCATCACGTTGAGTTGAGCGTGTCTGGCTCAAGTAACAAAACGTTCCCCTTGTTCCGCGCTGTGACCCAGACCACTTCCCCGGCCCGGTTCCGTCGGGTCGCCCAGACCCGTGGGCGACCCGACGGACAGCTCAGGTGAGCTTGCTCTTCACCGTGTTCACCACCGAGCCGGCCACCCCCGGATTGGTGCCGTACAACCGGGGGTCACCCGGCGGCAGCACCGGTTCCGGCGCGTTCGCCCGTGGGTTGTCGTCGTACCGGAACTCGCCCTTGCCGTCGGGCGAGGGCCCGGACGCCCAACGCCCCTGGGCGGCGTCGGTGCCCGAGGAGAAACCCAGGTAGGTGTAGCCGTACTCCTCGGTGAACTCCCCCGAGTCCGGGAAGGCCTCCGGCACCGGCATCTCCTCCAGCCCGTCCTCCTTGAGCTGCTCGATCGCCGCCAGCCACATGTTCTGGTGCATCGTGTCTCGGGCCAGCAGGAAGCGCAGCATCTGCTTGACGCCGGGGTCGTCAGTCATGTGGAACAACCGGGCGACCTGGAGCCGGCCCTGCGCCTCGGCGGTGACGTTGAGCTGGAAGTCGGCCAACAGGTTGCCGCTGGCGGTGACGAACGAGCCGCTCCAGGGCACCCCGTTGGAGTCGGCGGGCAACGCGCCACCACCGCCGTGGATGAAGTGCGCCGGATTCTCGCCGGCGTAGGTCGCGGCACCCCCTGGGTCCTCCGCGATCCCCTCGGTCAGCGACAGCGGCGCGTTGTCCAACAGTCGGGTGATCATCGTGACGATCATTTCGACGTGGCCCATCTCCTCGGTGCCGACATCGAGCAGCAGATCCTTGTACTTGCCGGGCAGCCGGCAGTTCCAACCCTGGAAGAGGTACTGGTTGGCGACTGTCATCTCGCCCCACTTACCGCCCAGCACCTCCTGCAACCGACGCGCGAACGCCGCGTCCGGGCCGTCTGGTTTGGCCTCGAACTGCAGATCCTTGACGTGACTGAACATCCGACCTCCTCGGTACCGCGGACAGGTAGCGAGGCCGTTCCCGCCGGGCTGACCCGAGCGGGCCAACCGGTGTCCCGCCCGGGTCAGTCCAGCGGGCGCGCCACCGGCAGCAGCACCTCCAGCGCCACTCCACGGGGCCGCAGCCGGTGCGCCCGCAGCGCTCCCCCGTCGGTCGCGACGAGCTGTCGTGCGATCCACAGGCCCAGGCCGGACATCCCGGCGGCCGGTGCCGGACGCCGCAGCGCGACCAGCAGCGAATCGTCGACCCGACCCTCGTCGGTGACCAGGATGCTCACGCCGGGACCGCGCATCGTGGCGTAGAGCCCCACCTGCCCGTTGGGTGGCCCGTGCCGCAACGCGTTCTGCACGAGGTTGACCAGGACCTGTCGGGTTCGTCCGGCCGGCACCGGGCAGGAGGCGGCCCGCCGGGTGGCCCGTGCCCGCCGACGACCGGCCGGCACCAACGCGGCGGCCTCCCGCAGGATGCCCGCCAGCGCGACGACCGGCTCGGGCTGCGCGGCCAGTGTCAGCGCGCCGGTGCCGGCGGTCGCGTCGCGCAGCAGACTCTGCAGGTGGGCGGCCTGGTCGCGGGCCAGCTCGGTGATCGCCCGCCGATCGTCACTGGTCAGCTCGCGACGCTCGTCGGCCAGTGCGCGGGTCAACGAGGTCAGGGTGCTGACCGGCGTCCGGAACTCGTGACACAACACCCGCAGCAGCAACTCCGAATCAGCCTCCGCCGGTCGCCGCTCGGCGGGTGTCGGGTCGATGGGGCGCAACCCTCGCAGCAGGTCCCGCAAACCGTGCCGTACGCGCATCCACCCGACTCCTCTCGTTCGGTGCGAACCCGCATGATCGGTACCCGCTGGGGAACGGCCCAGACATGCCGGGAAGCTCCACCTTGCGACTCGTTGTCGTGGACGATCACCCCCTTTTCGTCCGTGGCCTGGAGTTGCTGCTCCCGATCACCAGCAACGGCCGCGCCGAGGTGGTCGCGTCGACCGGCGACGCCTCCGCGGCGGCGGCGCTCGTCGCCGGCTGCCGGCCCGACCTGGCCCTTGTCGACCTGCACATGCCCGCGCCCGGCGGGGTCCGGGCGGTGGCGGCGATCCGGCGGACCACCCCTCGGGTACGGGTGGTCGCGATGTCCGGTTCCGCCGAACCCGCCTCAGCGGTGGAGGCACTGCGGGCCGGCGCCGAGGGTTTCCTGCCCAAGACCAGCGAACCGGAGGAGCTGCTGCCCCCGCTGCTGGCCATCCTCGACGGCTGGGCGGTGCTGCCGGCCGAACTGCTGCGCACCATGCTGCGGCCCACGCGCTCCCCGTCGGTCGACCTCGACGGGGAGGAACGGCGGCTGCTGCGGGCGATTGCCGCCGGCCGCAGCACCGTCGACATCGCCGAAGAACTGCACGTCTCGGAACGGACGGTGAAACGTATGACGGCCGCGTTGCTGCGGAAGTTGCGGGTGTCGAACCGGGCCGAGGCTGCCGCCGTCGCCGGTCACGCCGGGATCCTCGGTGAATGAAGCCCGGTCATCGGACCGATTCACGGTTTTGCTCTGTAACGGAATCGCGACGCGCCGAATGAATGGAAGGCATATTGTTGCGGATTACCGGGGTGATAGGTCAGACTTTGGGCACATCCCGCCGCACACAGGGAGTAATCGGCAATGGCGAGAAAAGTAATCACGGTCCTGACCGACGACCTCGACGGTGGGAAGGCCGACCGGACGGTGGAGTTCAGTCTCGACGGCGTGGCCTACACGATCGATGTCTCCGACGAGAATGCCGGTGTCCTGCGCAAGGCGCTCGATCCGTACATCAATGCGGGTCGGCGGATCGGGCGCGGTCCGGTGGAGAGCGCCCGTTCCGTCCGGCGGCCGGGCCGACCCGCCGGCGCGGGAATGGATCGGGAGCAGAACCGGGCCATCCGGGAATGGGCCGTCAAGAACGGCTACAAGATTTCCGAGCGCGGCCGGATCCCGGTGGAGGTTGTCGAGGCGTACAAGAACCGCTGACGCGACGCGACGACGGGGCCCCGCCAGCACGGCGGGGCCCCGTCGTGTGTCCGGGTCGCCCGTTGTGACGCGACGGCCGGCCACCCCAGGGTGGCCGGCCGTCGTCGCTACCTCAGTTGACGTCGATGCGCACCGAGTCGAAGGCGGGGGTCTGGTTGGCCCGCTCCATCATCGGCAGGCGGTGCGAGCCGTCACCGGCCCAGACGGAGCACTGGGCGGTGCCCGACTCCGGCAGGCCCGGGACCTGAATCGTCACCTCGTCGGGCTGGGCGCCACCGCGGCCGTCCTCGGTCGCGACGAAGAACGCGGGCACCTCCTGCGGCTCCGGCGGCGCGGTCAGGCTGTCCAGCATCCGGCAGGCGGTGTGGAAGTGACCGCGGACCAGGCCCTGGTCGTTGAGCAGCGAACTCTCCACGTAGTAGCCACCCTGACCGGCGGCCAGGAAGCGGTCCCGCACCAGGTTGCGGGTGCTGACCCGCAGGGTGAAGGGCTGGTTCTGGCCAACCTGCTCGGGGAACTGGGTGATCAGCAGCGACGGGTTGTTGGCCGCCGCGCCGACCTCACCGAACTCGGTGCTCACGCAGCGGTTGCCGTTCTGGAAGCCGTCGTGCGGCTGGAGCCGGCTCTCGTCGCAGTCGTTGGCGAGCACGCCGAGCCCGGCGCCGGGCTCGGTGCCACCACCGTTGTTTCCGCCACCGTTGTTTCCGCCACCATTGTTTCCGCCACCGTTGTTGCCGCCGCCGGGCGTGGTGGTGGGGGTGCTGCCACCGCCGTTGTTGCCGCCGGTGTTGCCGGTCGGCTGCACCTGGCACTCGGCGAGCTGGGCCAGGCCCTGCGGCCGGGGTCCGACCCGGTCGATGGCGGTCGTGATCCGGTCCAGCACGGCGCGGCGCTTACCGGCCAACGGCTGGAGAATCGCGTTGCGGATGAACGCCTCACCCTTGTTGCCCTCGGCGGCCAGCCGGCGGTCCGCCTCGGCGATCTGGGTCTGCAACTGGGCGAGGTTGCGGTCCACCTCGGCCCGCGCCCGGTTCGGCACCTGCGGCAGTTTGGACGCCACATCCGGACAGGCGATGGCGGTGCCGGTGCCCACCGTGCCGTCCTTGCCGTCCTCGCACTCGGGGACCGACTGCTGTCCGTCACCCCAGTGGTTACGCACCCATCGACCGTTCTGCCAGGTTCGGCTGGTCGAACCGGCGCCGGTCGGCGCGGTCGCGCCCGGGCTCGGCTCCACGCACTGCCCAGCAGCCGGACGTGGCTTATTTGTCCGCCGGTCCTGGGCCGACGAAATCTGAGTCACGGCGACAACTCCGCCGAAGACCGCGAGCGTGCCGACAACTGCCAGCAGACGCTTGCTCCGCGCGTTGCCGGAAGGCCGGCGCGCCCGAGTGGACCTGCGCATCGAATTGCTCTCCTTCTCGATCCGGTAGTGGATTTCTGCCCTCGGCGGACCGACGGATGTGTGGGGGCACGGCCGCGGCAGGGACCCACCGTGACCCACCCGGTAATGCGTCGATGGCCGACGATGCCCTTTCCGCACCGTCTCCCGCGCCGGTCGACGCGGATGGGGAGATCCTGTTCATTCGCGCAGGAGTACGGGGCGGATGCCGGGAAGGTTCAACTGACGCACAGGAAATTGCCGCGACCCGACACGGAGCCGGTGCGGAGCGGGGAACAGCAGGTGAAACGGGTGCGGTCAGTCGGCGCAGAGATGGTCGAAGGCGAAACCGCCGACCAGTTCGTGGCGGCGCTCGCTCAGCGCGGCGATCCGCGCGGTCCACTCGGCGCGCGGCAGCACGTCCGCCACCGCGTTCTCCCGCAGTCGCTCCCCCACGGCGACAGCGGCGAGGTCCTCGGCCAGCCGGGCCGCGTCGATGCCGCAGGAGAAGCGATGTTCGGTCACCGAGACCACCTCGACGAGGCACGCGTCGGCGCGCACCTGCACCCAGCTCCACCCCTGGGCCGGCCCGTCCACCCAGCGCACGTGCAGCCCTCGCACGATCGGGTCGGCCACCTGCCCGGCCACGTACGCCTCGACGGCCGCCGCGCGGGTCAGCGCGCCGAGGTCGTTGACCGGCCCGGTACGCCCGTCGGGCAGCCGGCCCAGGATGTCCCGGAAGCCCACCGGGGCGGGTTCGGTCCCGGCGACGGTGGCCCCGGCACCCGCGGCGTAGGCGCGCGCGTCGATCACGTACTCGACCAGGCGGCGCCCGTGCTCGGCGGCCCGCAGCGTCGGCGAACCGATCCGCAGCACGGGCAGGCCGGCGGCGGCGCTCACCGCGTCCGTGAGTCGCTGCACGCGCTGTTGCGTCGAGGCGGCGGTCGGCACCGGGCCGATCTCCACGGCGACGACCGGGCGGCCGGTGTCGGCGGCGTAGACCACGAAGTCGAAGCTGGCGCGGCTCGCCGAGGTCCACTGGCTGCCGGTGACACCGGCCGGGCGACCCTGGAGCAGATCACTGAGCCGGCGTGCCGGCAGAACCAGGTGGCCGGCACGGCTGAACAGGGCGTCGTGCCCCGCCTCGGCGGGCATCGCCCGCAGCCAGCCGCGGTCGTCGCTCCCGGTGCTCGTCATCTGCCTGATCCATCCGCCGGTCGGTCGAGCCGGGCCGAGTCTAGGTGGTCGATCATGGGCCACCGACTTCTGATGTGACCGGGATCACAGCAGTGCCGATGTTCCAGGGGTGGCCGCCGGGTGTATCCAGCGACCGTCGGTACCGGACCGGCCCGGAGGTGCGCATGTCGCGACAGCAGTTCGGCTTCCTCGCCGGGTTCCTCGCCGTGGCGGTCTGGGCGCTCGCCGGCGCCGGCGCGGCCGCCCTCGCCGTGCTCGCCGGCCTGCTCGGCTGGTTGGTCGTCCGGGTGCTCGACGGCGACCTCGCGGTGACCGGTCTCGGTGACCGTCGCGCCGACGCTCGGCGACACCGATGACCACCCGTCCGTCCACCGGGCCGAACCCCGGCACCGGGATGGCCGCCGGGACGACCGGTTCCCCGGGCGACGCGGCCGATGTCGCGCGGATCGCCGCGCAGGCGGCCAGCCTGGTTCCGGGCGTGTCCGTGGTCCGCCCGGCGGCGGTCCGCCTGGATGACCGGTCCGTCGGACTCGACCTGCACCTGATCACCTGGTACGGGCACAGCGTGCCGACGATCGCCGAAACGGTCCGGACCGTGGTCGCCGATCAGGTGGCCGCCCAGACCGGGCTCACCGTGGCGGTGGTGACAGTCACCGTGGACGACCTGCTCGTCCCCGGCGTCGACTCCTCCGCGGCGGGCGCCACCGCACCGGAGGACGACTGAGATGCGCACCGCCAACCGGATCGCGTCGGTGCTGCTGGGCACCGCTCTGCTCGTCGGCGGCGCGGTGACGGCCGTCCAGGCGGTGCTGCTCACAGTGCGCCGTCGCACACCGCTCGACACCACGGGCTGGTTGGACGCGCTGAGCGGCACCCGGTGGCGCGACCCCACGGTCCGCGCCGTGGCCACTGCGAGCCTCCTGCTGGGCCTGGCGCTGCTCGCCGCCCAACTGCGCCGCTGGGCGCCGGTCCGTCTGCGCGTCGACGAGGACGACGGCTGGTACCTGCACCGGCGCTGTGTGGAACGCCGGCTCGCCGACG
The DNA here is from genome assembly GCF_030269705.1 of Micromonospora sp. NBRC 107095. Taxonomy (NCBI): domain Bacteria; kingdom Bacillati; phylum Actinomycetota; class Actinomycetes; order Micromonosporales; family Micromonosporaceae; genus Micromonospora; species Micromonospora sp. NBRC 107095. Next base: position 899,274 of record NZ_BSTU01000002.1, on the reverse strand, counting down.
CCGCCAACGCGGTGCCGGGCGTCCGCCGCGCCCGCGCCCGGCTCCGACGGCACCACGGCCAGTGGCGTCCCCGGGTCCGCGCGAGCGGCGACCCGGCGGCCCGGGTGGAAATCGAGTTCGCCGTGCACCAGGAGTTGCACCGGCTCACCGCGCCCCGCCCCGCCCGGGTCGACGTCCGGTTGCTGCCCCGACGGCGGCCGGCGTGACCAACGCCGCGCACCGACTGCTGTGGACCGTCATCGCGCTGCTGCTGGTGGCGGGCGGCGCGGTGGCGCTGGCGGCCAGCCTCGGCACCCTGCCTGGCGCCGACCCGGCGGCGGCGCTGCTCAGCGCCGATCTGGTCGACCGCTGGCGGATGGCCGCCCCGTGGAGCAACCTGGCGGTGGCCGTCGTCGGGGCGCTGTTCGCCCTGGCCGGGCAGCGCCTGCTGGCCCGGGAACTGCGGGGTCCGGGCGGCACGCTGCGCGGCACGCTCAGCCATCCCGGACGTCGGCCGGGCCGGACCCGGCTGCCCGCCGGCGTCCTCACCGACGCGTTGGTACGCGACCTGACCGGCAACCCCGGGGTACGCCGGGCCCGGGTGGTGCTCACCGGCCCGGCACCGCACCCCGACGTGTGGATCCGGGTGGACCTCACCGCCGACGCGCCGGCCGCCGGCGTACGCGAGCACGTGCACGCAGCGGTCCGCCGATTCGCGGCGACGACCCACTGCCAGCCCGCGCACCTCGACGTGACCGCCCGCATCGAGCCCACCCCTCAGTGACGCGCCGCCGCGCCCAGCGGCCGGATCGGTGCGGCGGGTCAACCGTCGGCGCGGCGGCGGGCGGCCAGGACACTGGCGCCCATCGAGACCGCCAGGGTCAACACCACCACGGCGAGGGTCAACCAGACCGGCAGCTTGCCCACCGGCGTCTCGGCGAGAATCAGCTTCAGCCCGGCGAAGGCCAGCAGTAGCGCGAGCCCGTACCGCAGGTAGCCGAAGTGCCGCAGCAGGCCGGCGAGGCAGAAGTAGAGGCTGCGCAGACCCAGGACGGCGAACGCGGTGGCCGTCCAGACCAGGAAGGTGTTGGTGGTGATGGCGAGGATCGCCGCCACCGAGTCGATGGCGAAGACCACGTCGGTTGCCTCGATGGAGATGAGCGCCACCAGCAGCAGTGTCGCCACCCGTCGACCGGCCACCCGGGCGGTGAACCGGTCGCCGTGGTAGCGGGCGTCGGTGGGGACCAGCCTGCGGAACAGCCGGACCACGACGTTGCGGTCCGGGTCGACGTCCGGCTTGCCGCGTACGGCCAGCCGCCAGCCGGTCCAGACCAGGAATCCGCCCAGCACGAACCCGGCCCAGGTGAGCCGGTCCAGCAGCTCGGCACCGGCGAGGATGAACAGCAGCCGGAAGACGAGCGCGCCCACGACACCCCAGAACAGCACCTTGTGCTGGTAGCCCGGCGGCACCTGGAAGTAGCCGAAGAGCAGCGCGAAGACGAACACGTTGTCCACCGAGAGCGCCTTCTCCAGCAGGTAGCCGGAGAAGTACGCGATGGCCGGGTCACCGCCGAGACCCCACCAGACGACCAGCCCGAACAGCAGACCCGCGCCGATCCAGACGGCACTCCACAGCACCGCCTCGCGGAGCTCGATGACGTGGTTGTCCCGGTGCAGGAGCACATCAACGGCGAGCATCACCGCGATCACCGCGCCGACCACCGCCCAGGCCCACAGCGGAACCGCGACCGTCGCCTCAGCCACCGACGCCCTCCGCATCGACCACCGCGCACCGCCCGTCACCAGGCCGGCCCTTTTTGAGACTAGGTGACCGCCCGACCCGGCATCGGGTGGTCCGACGAAGTCGGGGTCGGAGAGCCGGCACGTTCGACCCGGCGGCGACCGGCAGCGGGAACCGGTGCGCGCGGTCGGGTCGGGCGTGGACCCGCGCTCAGGCGACCGGCATCACCTGGCCAGGGTCGAGAACCGTGTCATCGGCGTCGTAGGCGATCGCGTTGGTCACCCGCACGACGCCACTGACCTGCCCGGCGAGCCGACCGGCGAGGTCCACGGCGGAGCGGCGGTCCAGCCGACCGGCCAGCGTCACGTCACCGTGACGGACCTCCACGGTCACCAGTCCGTCCCGTACGGCGAGCACCCGGCGGAGCACCTCCTGCACCACATCCTCGCGGATCTCGGCGTCCGACCGCAGGTGCACCCGCAGCAGGTCGGCACGACTGACGATGCCGACCAACCGACCGAGGTCGTCCAACACGGGCAGCCGCTTGACCTGTTCGCGGTCCATCAGCCGGGCGGCGGCGGACAGCGCCGCCTGCGGATTCGTGGTGATCGCCGGCGCGGTCATCAGGTCGCCGGCCAGCACTGCCGCACTCTTGCCCCGGGCACCGCGCCGTCGGCGGCTCTCGAAGACGCGTCGCAGCGCCGGCTCACCGGCGCGCTCGACCCGGTGCAGCAGATCGGCCTCGGACACCACCCCCAGCACCCGACGGAAATCGTCGATCACCGGCACCGCGCTGACCCCGCGGCGCAACAGCACGTCGACGACCTCGCGGTACGGGGTTTCGGCCACCACCGTCTCGACCTCCCGGGTCATCACGTCACCCACCTGCCAGGTCCTCATCACGGCCTCCTTCTCCTGGTCCATCTCGGACGCTACGGCCGGCCGCCGACGGTGGTCAGGGTCGCCGGACCGGACCGGAGGGGGTCGAACGTCCCGGGCCGTTGCGGTCTGTCGGCCCTGCCGGCGAGAGCGCCGTGGGCGTCCACTGGAGATGCCACCGGGAAGCGCGGTGCGAAGCTGAGAAGGGACGTGGAGACCATGACCGCGACGATCGAGCGGGTCACCGCCGAGAACACCGCTGCGAAGGCCGGCACCGTGCACGACCGGGCCGTCCGGTACATCCTGGCCGGCACCCGCCTGGCGCTCGGTTGGATCTTCCTCTGGGCCTTCGTCGACAAGTTGTTCGGCTTCGGGATGGGCACCGAGCAGAAGAACGCCTGGATCAACGGGGGCAGCCCCACCAAGGGCTTCCTGACCTTCGGCGTGGCCGGGCCGTTCAAGGACGTCTACACCTCGATCGCCGGCGCCGCCTGGGCGGACTGGCTCTTCATGATCGGCCTGGCCGGAATCGGTGTCGCCCTGCTGCTCGGCATCGGAATGCGGGTCGCCGCCGTGGCCGGTGGGCTGCTGCTGGTCCTGATGTGGACCGCCGTGCTGCCTCCGGAGAACAATCCCTTCATGGACGACCACCTGATCTACGCCGCGGTGCTGGCGGTGCTGGCCCTGGTCAACGCCGGCGACACGGTGGGCCTCGGCCGGGTGTGGGCGGCCCTGCCGATCGTCCGGCGGATGCCCTGGCTCCGATGAACCATCGCACACCCCTCGGCGGGCGTCACCGGTACCGGTGACGCCCGCCGCGCCGTCGTGTCAGGCAGGGACCGTCGGCCCCACCCGACGGACGGGCCGCGGAGCAGGTGGCGGGTCCGCCGCACATCGGTGGGGGGTGATCCGGCAGGATCGACGGTGACCGGACACATCACCCAACACGGCAGGAGATCCCCGCATGAACCAGGCAGCAGGCGCCCGATCGGGTAAGCCCGAGGTTGGTCCGATCGAGGGTGCACCGCCGGCCGACCTCGTGATCGAGGACATCACCGTGGGCGACGGCCCGCAGGCCGAGCCGGGCCAGCTGGTCAGCGTGCACTACGTCGGCGTGTCGCACTCCACCGGCGGCGAGTTCGACTCGTCCTGGAACCGGGGCGAGGCGTTCGACTTCCCGCTCGGCGGCGGTCAGGTCATCGCCGGCTGGGACCAGGGCGTGGCCGGCATGCGGGTCGGCGGTCGCCGCCGGCTGACCATCCCGCCGCACCTGGGGTACGGCGACCGCGGCGCGGCCGGCGTGATCAAGCCGGGTGAGACGCTGATCTTCGTCGTCGACCTGCTCGACGTGCGCTGAGTCATTGTCGGGGTCGCCGGTCCACCCGCCGGCGGCCCCGCGCCGACCTCGGGCGCGACGGGTGGGGCACCCCTCGTCAGGCGGGGTCAGGCGGCCAGTTGCAGGTCGGTGGTCGCGACCAGCGGGCGGCGGGCGGCCTCGATCACCGTGGCCGGCTCCAGGATCGTCATCACGCGGTGCAGCCCGCTGACCCGCAGCACCCGTGCCACCACCGCGCTCGGGTCCACCAACACCAGCTCGCCACCGCGGGCCCGGACGCGCAGATGCGCGGCGAGCAGCGTGCGAACGCCAGCCGCGGAGAGCAGCCGCAGCTGCGACAACTCCAGTTGAAGCACCGGGCGGGCCGGCGCGGACCACAGCGCGGACCGGAACGCGGCCACCGTGGCGATGTCGATCTCGCCGGCAACCCGCATGAGAACCCGCTCGTCACCCACGCTGACCTGCACGTCGAACCGGTCGCTGTGCTCTTCCATGCCCTGAAATCTAGCCGCCACCACCGACACTTTCGCCCCTCGACGGAGTGATTCCGGGTACGCCCAGGGGCATACCCCGAGCTGCACCGCCTCCCTCTCGGGGTGGAGTCAGGGGCTCGGGCGGCACGCCGCCCGGACGCGGAGTTCAGCGGTCGGCCGGCAGGCGGGTGGAGAATAGGTCGATGCTGATCCCCCAGCCCCGGCCGAGGCCGCCCCGGCTCATCCGTCCCGTCCGCGAGCCGGCGACCAGCCCTCCGGCGCTGGCCGGCGCGTGGGCCCCCACCGACCGCCGGCTCGACCAGGCCGAGTTGCTCCCCCTCCCCACCGGGGCTGTCGGCCCCGAGGACGTGCTGGTCGACGGCTCCGGGCGGGTGGTCAGCGGCGACGAGGACGGTCGGCTCTGGTGGTGGCCGGTCGACGCGCGCGCCGGCACCCGACCCCACCTGCTGGCCGAGACCGGTGGCCGTCCGCTCGGCATCGAGCTGGACCCGTCCGGCGAGGCCCTGGTGGTCTGCGACGCGTACCGCGGGTTGCTGCGGGTCACGCCGGACGGGGCGGTACGCGAACTGACCGGAACGGCACCCCCGGTGCACCTGGCCAACAACGCAACGGTGGGCCGGGACGGCACCATCTACTTCACCGACAGCTCCGACCGGTTTCCGGTCTCGCACTGGAAGCGGGACCTGCTGGAGCACCGCCCCAACGGCCGGGTGCTGGCCCACCAGCCGGGCAGCGGCCGTACCGAGGTGGTGACCGACGGGCTGTATTTCCCCAACGGGATCGCGCTGAGCCCGGACGAGTCGGCGCTGATGGTCGTGGAGACCAGCACCCACCGACTGCTGCGCGTCGAGCTGAGCGGCGGCGTGCGGGTCCTCGCCGACCTGCCCGCGTACCCGGACAATCTCGCCTCGGTGGGCGACGGGACGTACTGGATCGCGCTGCCCAGCCCCCGGGTGCCGATCGCCGAGCGGCTGCTGCCGCATCCACGGCTGCGGCAGATCGCCGCCCTGCTGCCCGACGCCCTGCAGCCGCAGCCCCGCCGCTACGGGCTGGTCGCGCTGGTCGACGGCGCGGGCGCGGTCCGCCGGACGCTGCACGGTCCGAGCGGGCGCTACTCGATGATCACCGGGGTACGCCAGCACGGCGACCGGCTCTGGCTGGGCAGCCTGACCGGGTCCGGGGTGGCCCGCGTACCCCTGGGGTGATGGCCGACAGGGCCGGTCCGCCGTGGTGGCGGGCCGGCCCTGTCGCTACCGATCGCTGACTCAGCGGCCGCTGACCGAGGGCGCCGGTGCGGGCGATCCGCCGGCCACCGCGCCCGGGTGCGCCGGGGCGACCGGCGCGGGCTTGAGGCCCGGCGGCACCGGCAGGGCGCTGCCCCGGGCGAACTCGTCCCAGCTCACGTTCCAGGCGGTCCAGCCGTTGCCCGGCTGCAGCTCCACCTCGGTGCCCTTGACGGTGATCAGGTCACCGACCTTAGTGACCCCCATCAACCAGTCGGCCGCCGCGGCGGAGACGTTCGCGCAACCGTGCGACACGTTGGTGTTGCCCTGGTCCCCCTCCGACCAGGGGGCGGAGTGGATGAACTCGCCGCCCCAGGTGTAGCGCTGGGCGTCGTCGACGTCGACCACGTAGCCGCCGTTCGGCTCGCCCCGGGTGTCGAAGGTGGTCCGCTCGTGCTTCTCCATGATCACCATCTTGCCGCTGGAACTCGGCGTGCTCGGCTTGCCCAGGCTGACCGGGATCCGGCGGATCTGCTTGCCGTCGCGCAGCACTGTCATCTGCTTGGTGGCATTGTCGATCTCCAGCGAGACCTGTCGTCCGATCTTGGAGGTCGCGGTCCGCTCGGCGTCGCCGACCTTGTCCTTGCCGATCGGCAGACCCTCCAGACCGGCCCGGACGCTGATGGTGGTTCCCGGCTTCCAGAAATCGGGCGCCCGGTAATAGACCTGAGTGCCGTCCTCCAGCCACGACCAGGTGCCCGGCTGCGGCGGATTGGTCTTTACGAACAACCGCCGCTGCACATCCGCTCTGGCCTCTTTCGGAATTCCCGGGTCGAACGCCACCGTTACCGGCATCGCAGTGCCGTACGTCCGATTACCGTTGAAATAGAGGGTGCTGGTGATCTGCGGTTTGGTCGATTTGGCCATCGTGGTGAAGGTGGTGGTGCGGGTGGTGGTGGCACCGGAGTCACCGGTCGCGGTCACCTCGGCGGTGTAGGTCCGCTTCGGCTGCAGCGGAGCGTTCGGCACCCAGCCGGAGCCGTCCTCGCGCGGCTCGGCACCCACCTGCTTGCCCTTGTCGTCGGTGAGGCGTACGGCGGTGACCCGCCCGCCCTTGACCACGGTGCCCACCTCGGCGCTGACCGGGACGTCCCGGGCCTTGTCCCCCGGTGTCACGGCGAGTTCCGGTGGGGCGGCGTGCTTCTTGGCCGAGCCGGTCGCCGACTCCCGCTCGGCGGTGCACGCACCCAGGACGAGTGGTGCGGCTGCGATGGTTACGGCCAACAGCGTCAATCGCCGCCTGAACGTCATGTTTCAGTCCCCCCGTTTCGACTTCCCTCCGCCACATTCTCGCTTGCCCGACTGAGCCATTAGCGGCATTTCGGAAATAATTGGCCGCGCATTTATCGACGCATTTTCCGACAATGCTCCAGTTGGCCGGAACAGGGGCTCAACCGACCTGTGTCGTGCGCTTCGCGCCGCTTGAGCGACGCGACGTCGACTGTCCGGATGCGGGGCGGGCGTCGGCGCCGGAGGCTGGGCTCACGCGCGCCGGACCGGGCGAGGCGCGCCCAGGGCAGGGCGCGGCCAGCGACTGCGGGGCGCGGGAGGCAGGAGGTCACGCCCGGTGGTGCACCTCGGGGGCGGACTTTTGTCAATTGGAGCGAAGCTTCTGCCGAACGCGACAAAGCTTTGCCTTCGTCCGAAGGCAAGGGTAAGGTCACGATCCAGATAGAGGGTTGCCCATTTGTCGATCAACTTGCCGCCACCTGCGCCGGGTCGCCGCGATCCGCTCCCGATGGGTCCGGGCCGCACCCACGAGCCGTCCCTCACCGTCCCGCCGAAGCCCAGCGAGGCCGGTTCGGCGCGCCCGGCAGACGGCAGTCAGGTCGACCTCCGTCGACGGCGTACCAGCCGTCAGGAAGGGACCACCACCATGGATCAACAACTCAACCGACCGGGGCCGACACCGGCATCCGAGCCGGTCAGCCGGCGTGGCGTGCTGCGTGCCGCGACCGTCTCCGCGGCTGCCGTCGGCGCCGCCGGTCTGCTCGCCGGCCCGGCCACCGCCGCGCCCGGCGCATCCGGGGCGCAGGCCCAGGGCCGCCGTCGGGTGCCGGTGGACCGGATCAGCATTCAGCTCTACACCCTGCGTGACCAACTCGCCATCGACCTGCCCGGCACCCTGGACGCGCTGCGCCGGATCGGCTACCGGCGAGTGGAGCACGCCGGTTTCGTCGGCCGCACCGCAGCGCAGTTCCGGGCGGCGCTCGACGACGCCGGGCTGCGTTCCACCTCCGGGCACGTCGGCATCCCACAGCCGTTCGACGCCGCCACCTGGGAGCAGGCCCTCGCCGACGCCAACGTGGTGGGCTGCAAGAAGATCGTCCACCCGTACTTCGGTCGGGACGCGGCCGGTCAGCCGATCCGGGACCCCGCCGTCTACCGGGCCCTGGCTCGCGACCTGAACAAGGCCGGGCGGCTCGCCGAACGCGCCGGGATCGACTTCGGCTACCACAACCACCAACTCGAGTTCGTGCCGCTGACCGGGGGCTCGACCGGGTTCGACATCCTCAGCTCCCAGACCGATCCCCGGCTCGTCCACTTCGAGCTCGACCTCTACTGGACGTGGCGGGGCGCCCACGACCCGGTCGACGTGATCCGGGCCAACCGCGGCCGGATCCGCCAGGTGCACGTCAAGGACCTCGACGTCGAGGCCGGCTTCGCCGACCTCGGTGACGGCGTCATCGACTTCGGCCGGATCTTCGCCCACGAGCGGGAGGCCGGCATCGAGGAGTACATCGTGGAGCGTGACGACGCGGGCACCGCGCCGCGCTCCCCCGCAGACGCCCTGGACACCGCCCGCGTCGGCTTCGACTACCTCGCCTCACTCCGGTACTGAAAACACCTCGGGGGACACACCTGATGAACAGGACCGCATTCGCGTCCGCTCTGCTGCTGGTGACGGCCGGCCTGGCCGTACCGCCGTCGGCAGCGGCCGCCGCGCCGGCCGCGCCGCCGGACACCAGCTTCCAGAAAGTGACACTGAACGACTTCCCGGGCGAGCCGATCAGCCTCGCCGTGCTGCCCGACCTGCGGGTGCTGCACACCTCCCGCACCGGTGAGGTCCGCATCCACGACCCGCGCACCGGGCTGAACACCCTCGCCGCCGACATCCCGGTGTACGAGCACGACGAGGAGGGGTTGCAGGGGGTCGCCATCGACCCGAACTTCGCCCAGAACAAGTGGGTGTACCTCTACTACTCGCCGCCGATGGACACGCCGGTGGACGACCCGGCGACCCCCGACGTCAACGAGGGGGACGCGCCGGAGACCGGCACCGCGGCGGACTGGCAGCGGTTCAAGGGCGCGCTGCGGTTGTCCCGGTTCAAGCTGGACGGGATGCGGCTGAACCTCGCGAGCGAGCAGCAGATCATCGAGGTGCCGACCGACCGGGGCATCTGCTGCCACGTCGGCGGTCAGATCGACTTCGACAGCAAGGGCAACCTGTACCTGTCGACCGGTGACGACACCAACCCGTTCGCCTCCGACGGCTACATCCCGATCGACGAGCGGGCCGACCGTAACCCGGCGTACGACGCCCAGCGCACCTCCGCCAACACCAACGACCTGCGCGGCAAGCTGCTGCGCATCAAGCCGAAGGCCGGCGGTGGTTACACCGTGCCGGCCGGCAACCTGTTCAAGCCCGGCACGGCGCAGACCCGCCCGGAGATCTACGCGATGGGGCTGCGCAACGCGTTCCGGTTCGCCGTCGACAGGCGCACCGACAACGTGTACCTGGGCGACTACTCCCCCGACGCCTCCACCCCGAACCCGGAGCGCGGGCCGGCCGGACACGGCCGGTGGATGATGATCGACAAGCCGGCGAACTACGGCTGGCCGTACTGCGTGACGCCGACGATCGCCTACCGCGACTACGACTTCGCCACCGGCCAGTCCGGCAAGAAGTTCAACTGCGCGCGTCCGGTCAACGACTCACCGCACAACACCGGCAGGCGGCAGCTGCCGCCGGTCGAGCAACCGCAGGTCTGGTACCCGTCCAGCGCCTCGGGTGAGTTCCCGCAGCTGGGCACCGGTGGTATCGGCCCGATGGGCGGCCCGGCGTACGACTACGACGGGACCAGCACCTCACGGACCCGCTGGCCGGCCTACTACGACGGGGTTCCGCTGTTCTACGAGTGGACCCGCGACTACATCAAGGAGTTCCGCCTCGACTCCGACGGCGACGTCACGGACATCCGCCCGGTGGTGCCGTCGCTGGTGGTGGACAACCCGATGGACATGGAGTTCGGCCCGGACGGCGCGCTCTACGTGCTCGAGTACGGCGACGGCTACTTCGCGGAGAACCCGGACGCGCAGCTGTCCCGGATCGACTTCGTCCGGGGCAACCGGACCCCGATCCCGAAGATCAGTGGTACGCCGACCGTGGGCCAGGCCCCGCTGACCGTCGCGTTCTCCAGCGCCGGCACTACCGACCCGGACGGCGACAAGCTGAGCTACGCGTGGGACTTCAACGCGGACGGCTCGGTGGACAGCACCGCGCCGAACGCGAGCTGGACGTTCCCGGAGAACGGCTCGTACACGCCGACGCTGAAGGTGACCGACCGCACCGGCCGTTCCGCCTCGGCATCCCTGCCGCTGGTGGTCGGGCCGACCGCACCGCTGGTCGAGTTCGTCGCCCCGGTGGCCGGGCAGCCGTTCGAGTTCGGGCAGACGGTCGCCTACGAGGTGAAGGTCACCGACGACCTGCCGGTGGACTGCTCCCGCGTGAAGGTCACCTACGTGCTCGGGCACGACGAGCACGGGCACCCGCTCTCCACCTCGACGGGTTGCAGTGGGACCATCGCCACCTTCCTGGACGGTGGGCACAGCGGCGCGGACAACCTGACCGCGGTGTTCGTCGCGGAGTACACCGACGCGCCGACCGACCCGGGCGTACCCCCGCAGTCCGGCTCGGCGACGGTGGTGCTGGACCCGACCCCGGTGGCCGGCCTGGCCGGCTGACCAGTTCCACAGTGTGACAGCGGCGGCGGTCGGAGCGTTCCGGCCGCCGCCGCCCGTCGGTCAGCTCCAGTCGCTGTCGACGTGGTTGTCACGCCAGCGTCCGCCCACCGGCGGGGTGTCCAGCCTCATCCCCTCCTCGGCGTTGCCGGCGAGGTCGTTGTCCTCGACCCGGCAGTCCACGCAACTGCCCCGATCGGTGATCCACAGTCCGTGCGTCTGGGTCTGGTTGTCGTGGTTGTCCCAGATCCGGTTTCCCCGGATGGTGGCCGAGTCGAACGGCGCGTTGATGGTGATGCCGGCCCGCTGCCCGGGTGCGGGGTCGAGCTCGTACGCGCAGCCCGGCGGCGGCACGTCCCCGCTCCACGCGCTGAACGCGTCCGGGCGGACCGGGGCCAGGGTGAGTTCGTCGCCGGTGTTGGCGGCCACCGTCGCCACCGACCGGCCGACCCGCAGGAGCTTGCCGCGGTGCCCGTCGTGCGGCCAGTCGGCGGTGCGGTCCACCAGGCTCCGCTCGCTGTAGCGGACGGCCTCGCCCGCACCGCCGGCGGCCCGGCCGTACTGCCGTCCGTTGTTGCGGATCCGGTTGTTGAGCAGGACCGCGTCGGTCATCTGGTGGTCGATCCGGACCGCGTCGAGGCCGTTACCCCAGAACTCGTTGCTCTCGATCACCACGTCCCGGATCGGGCCCTGGTAACCGCGCCTGAGGTCGCGGCTGTGGTAGCCGTGTTGACCGTTGCCGCTGATCCGGTTGCCCCGGACGGTGTACGGTCCGGGGCTGTTGCCGATGCTGATCCCGTCGCGCAGGTTGCCGTCGATGACGCAGTCGGTGACGAGTCCACCCCGACCGGCCACTGTGGAGGTGCCCTGCGACGACACGTCGAAGCCGGCCTCCAGGTTTCCGGTCATCGTGCAGGCGGAGACGATCAGGCCGTCGGCGCCCCAGTCGGAGATGCCGAAGCGGTTGCCCTGACTGTGGCAGCCGATGATGCGGTAGCCGCGCGGCGGCGTCCAGTAGTCCTTCTGCAACTCCAGGAAGATGCCGTTGGTGCCGTTGGCCAGGGCGGTGCAGTTGGCGATGGTCAACCGCTCCACCGTTCCCCAGCCACCGATGCCGATCCCGATGCCGGCGCCGCCCATCTGCTCGCCGTTGTCCAGTCGGCCACAGCCGACCACCACCACCCCGTCGATCAGGGAGTCCTGGAGAAAGTCGCAGCCCAGGCCGCTGGCCGCGGTGTGGTGGATGTAGAGGTTGCGGAAGACGCCGCGCACCACGTACTGCAGGCCGAGGCCCTTGGCCAGGTAGTTGTACTCGGCCATGGCCACGCCGGAGCCATCGATCTGGAAGTCGGCGAAGGTGCAGTCGGCGATGTGCCGGTCCCGGTCGGCGCCGTGCTGCAGCGTGGTCCAGAAGGCCAACGGGGTCGGGTCGGCCCGGTTGCCCTCGTTGCTCAGCATGAACCGGGTCGCCGCCGGGCCGGCACCGATCAGCGACACCCCGCTGCGCCACACCGTGCCGGCGTCGCGGATCGAGTAGATGCCCGGCGGGCAGTAGATCACCCGGGCCCGCCCGTCGGAGGCGTACCCGGCGCCGAGCCGGTCCACCAGGGCGGCCAGCGCTGGCTGGTCGTTGGTGGAGCCGTCGCCGGTCAGCCCGTACTCCAGGGCGTCGCAGTAGAGCGGTGCGCCGGCTGCGGCGGGCCGCCGCACCCGGACCGAGTTCAGTAGCAGCTGGTTCGCCACGGCCACAGGCCGGCTCCCTTCGACGCGTACGGTGCGCTCCGGCGGGGCCGACTTCCCCCTGACACCGCCGGGAAACCCCCGGACGTGCGCCGGCCCCGGCGCCGCACGGGCGACACCGGGGCCGGGGGTACGCGTCAGACGGCGGCGATCAGCAGCGCCGGGCGCTCCACACAGTCGGCGACGTGCCGCAGGAAGCCACCGGCCACCCCGCCGTCGCAGACCCGGTGGTCGAAGGTGAGGCTGAGCTGGGTCACCTTGCGAACCGCGAGCTGCCCGTCGACCACCCACGGCTTGTCCACGATCCGCCCGACCCCGAGCAGGGCCGCCTCGGGGTGGTTGATGATCGGCGTGGAGCCGTCGACGCCGAACACCCCGTAGTTGTTCAGCGTGAAGGTGCCACCGGTCAGCCGGGCCGGGGGCAGGCTGCCGGCGCGCGCGGCGGCGGTGGTCGCCGCCAGTTCGGCGGCCAGTTCGGCGGTGGTGAGCCGCTGGGCGTCGCGCAGCACCGGCACCAGCAGCCCCCGGTCGGTCTGCGCGGCGATGCCGAGGTGCACCCCGGCGGACTGGACGATCCGCTCCCCCTCGGTGTCGACCCGGGCGTTGAGCTGCGGGAACCGGCGCAGCCCGCTGAGGCAGATCCGGGCCAGCAGGGCCAGGATGCTCACCGGCGCGTCGGGCGTCGCCGCGTTGATCGCCGCGCGGGTCTCCAGCAGCCCGGTGGCGTCGGCGTCGACCCAGATGGTCACCTCGGGGATCTCCCGCCGGCTGCGGGAGAGCTTGTCGGCGATCACCTTGCGTACGCCGGTGAGCGGGACGATCACGTCGCCGTCCCCGCTCGGCGCGAGGGCGACGTGCGGGTCGGGCACGGCGGCGAGCCGGGCGGCGGGCGCGGTCAGCGCGGCCTCCACGTCGGCGCGGCGGATCACCCCGCCGGGCCCGGTGCCCCGCACGGTGCCGAGGTCGACGCCGTGCTCGCGGGCCAGCCGCCGCACGATCGGCGAGATGACCAACGCGGCGGGCGATCGCGCCGGGTCGCCGGTCGGGCCACCGGCAGCCGCGCCGGTCGGTGCGGTGTCGGCCGGTTCGGGGGCGACCGTCAGGCGGGGCCGACGCCGACGGCGGGTGGTGGTGCCGTGGCCGGTGCCGTACCCGATCAGCACGTTGCCGGAGCCGGCCCGCTCCTCCTCACGGTAGGTGGCGTGCCCGGCGGGCTCGTCGCCCCCGTCCAGCGGCGCGATGGTGATCAGCGGCTGGCCGACCGGGCGTACCTCACCGGCCGCGCCGTGCAGGGCGACCACCCGGCCGGCGTACGGGCAGGGCACGTCGACGACGGCCTTGGCGGTCTCCACCTCGACCACGCTCTGGTCGACGGTGACGATGTCCCCCACGGCGACCCGCCACTCGACGATCTCGGCCTCGCTCAGCCCTTCGCCCAGGTCGGGCAGGAGGAAGACCTGCGTCCGTTCGACGGTGGTCATGCCGCCGCCCAACGCGCGTCCGGCTGGTCGTCCCACTGCAGGCGGGCCACCGCGTCGAGCACCCGGTCCACGCCGGGCAGGTGGGTGTGCTCCAGCATCGGCGCCGGGTACGGGATGTCCAGCCCGGCGACCCGCAGCACCGGGGCGTGCAACGCGTGGAAGCAGCGCTCCTGCACCCGGGCGGCGATCTCCGCGCCGACGCCCGCGAAGCCGGGCGCCTCCTGGATCACCACGCACCGGCCGGTCCGCCGGACCGAGGCGGTGATGGTGGCGTCGTCGAACGGCACGATCGTGCGCACGTCGACGACCTCCAGGTCCCACCCCTCCTCCCTGGCGGCCTCGGCGGCCTCCAACGCGACCGGCACCGCCGGCCCGTACGCCACCAGCGTGGCGTCACGACCGGGGCGGCGCACGACGGCCCGGCCGAACGGCGCGGTGCGGGCCGGGAGTGACGCCTCGTCACTGGCGAAGTAGAGCTTCTTGGGCTCCATGAAGACCACCGGGTCGGGGTCGTCGATCGCCTCGCGCAGCAGCGAGTACGCGTCGTCGACGGTGGCCGGGGTGACCACCTTCAGGCCGGGGGTGTGCGCGTAGTACGCCTCGGACGAGTCGCAGTGGTGCTCGACCCCGCCGATCCCGCCCGCGTACGGAACCCGGATGACGATGGGCACGCTCAGCGCGCCCCTGGTGCGGTTGCGCAGCTTCGCCACGTGCGAGGCGATCTGCTCGAACGCCGGGTACGCGAACGCGTCGAACTGCATCTCGACCACCGGGCGCAGGCCGGACATGGCCAGGCCGACGGCGAACCCGACGATGCCGGCCTCGGCGAGGGGGGTGTCGAAGCAGCGCTTGTCGCCGAAGCGGGCCTGCAGGCCGTCGGTGATCCGGAAGACGCCGCCGAGCGCCCCGACGTCCTCGCCGAACACGACGACCCGGTCGTCGGCGGCGAGCGCGTCGGCGAGCGCGGTGTTGAGCGCCTTCGCCATGGTGGTGGCCATCAGGCGTCACCCTCCTCGGCGCGGGCGGCGGCCAGTTCGGCGCGGACCTGCTCACGCTGTTCGATCAGCTGCGGGGTGGGTTCGGCGTAGACGTGGTCGAAGAGGCTCAGCGGGTCCACAGTGGGCTGCGCGTTCATCCGGGTCCGCAGGTCCGCCGCGTACGCCTCGGCCTGCTCGGCGATCTCGGCGACCGCCGCGTCGTCGAGCACGCCGCGCGCCCGCAGGTAGGTCTCCAGCCGGGCGACCGGGTCCCGGTCCCGCCAGGCGTCGACCTCGGCGCCGTCGCGGTAGCGGCTGGCGTCGTCGGCGTTGGTGTGCGGTTCCATCCGGTAGGTGTGCGCCTCGACCAGGAACGGCCCCTTGCCGGCCCGGGCGTGGGCGACCGCGCGGGTGAGCACGGCGAGCACCGCGACCGGGTCGTTGCCGTCGACCTGCTCGCTGGGCACGCCGTAGCCGACGCCCTTGTAGGCCAGCGACGGAGCGGCGGTCTGCCGGGACAGCGGGACGCTGATCGCGTACTTGTTGTTCTGCACGAAGTAGACCACCGGCGCCTTGAACACGGCGGCGAAGTTGATCCCTTCGTGGAAGTCGCCCTCGCTGGTGGCGCCGTCGCCGATGAAGGCCAGCGCCACGGTGTCGCGACCCTGGTACGCCTCGCCGTGGGCCAGCCCGGCAGCGTGCACGCACTGGGTGGCGAGCGGGGTGCACTGCGGTGCGGTGCGGACCTCGCTCGGGTCGTAGCCGCAGTGCCAGTCGCCGCGCAGCAGGGTGAGCACCTCGACCGGGTCGATGCCCCGGGCAACCAGCGCCATCGACTCGCGGTACGTGGGGAAGACCCAGTCGGTGTCGCGGACCGCGAGGACCGCGCCGACCTGGCACGCCTCCTGGCCTCGCGAGGACGGGTAGACGGCAAGTCGGCCCTGCTTGGTCAGGGCGGTCGCCTGGGTGTCGAAGCGGCGGCCGAGCACCATCCGGCGGTACAGCTCGCGCAGCACCTCGGCGGCTGGTTCGGGGTAGTCGGCGCGGGCTGGCAGCGGCGTGCCGTCCTGGGCGAGCAGGCGGACCGGCTCGGCCTCCGGCAGCAGCGAGCGGGCCGGGTCGGGCGGGGTGACCGTTCGACGGGCGCGCGGGGATGCCCTGCGGACCGCCTGGGGAGTGGTCGTCACGGCGGAACCTCCTGGGACGTGTGGTGAGCCTATGCTTCCGCTTGTGGATGATTGACTCAAGATCGACACAGAAGGCGGGACGGTTGGCATGCGGAGGGCCCAGCAGTGAGCCAGGAGACCGCCGACGAAGCGAGCGGGGGCGCGGGATCGGGACGATCGGCCCGAGCGTTGGACGAGGTCGACCGGCGGATCCTCGACGAGCTGGTCCGCGACGGCAGAACGTCCGTGCGCACCCTCGCCGAACGCATCCACATCTCCCGCACCAACGCGTACGCGCGGGTGGAACGGTTGCTGCGCGACGGGGTGATCACCGGGTTCCGGGCCCAGGTGGCGCCCGAGGCGGCCGGGCTGGGCACGTCGGCGTACATCGCCCTGACCATCGAGCAGAACACCTGGCGGGAGGTGTCGGCCGAGCTGGCCCGGGTGCGCTACATCGAGCACGCCGCGCTGCTCGGCGGCGACCACGACGTGCTCGCGCTGGTGCGCGCACCGGACAACGCCGCGCTGCGCGACGTGGTGCTGGGCCGGGTGCAGAGCATTCCCGGGGTGCTGTCCACCCGCACCTGGCTGGTCTTCGAGGAGTTCGACGGGGCCGGCAGCCCCTGGGCCTGACCGGCCGGGCTCACCGCTCCGGCGGGGCCTCCAACCCGTCGCGGTCAGCCAGCTCCAGCAGCGGCTCCAGCGAGTGTCGGTCGCCGTCCAGGCCGGCGTGCGGGTCGCCGCGCTCGGCGAACCGGGCCGGCATGCTGAGCACGTCGAAGTCCTCCGGGCGGACCCGGTCCAGCTCCGACCAGTCCAGCGGGGCGGAGACCAGGGCGGCCGGCGTGGGCCGGATCGAGTACGCCGAGGTCACCGTGTGGTCCCGGGCCATCTGGTTGTAGTCGACGAAGACCGGCCGGTCCCGCTGCTCGCGCCACCAGGTGGTGGTGACCAGGTCCGGCAGCCGGCGCTGCATCTCCCGACCCAACGCGAGCACTGCCCGACGGCAGTCACCGAAGCTCCACCGCGGCTCGATCGACAGGTAGATGTGCAGGCCCCGGCCGCCGGTGGTCTTCGGGTAACCGGTCATGCCCAGCTCGGCGAGGAACGCCCGCACCTCATGCGCCACCGGCACCACCTGCTCGAAGCCGACGCCGGGCATCGGGTCCAGGTCGATGCGCAACTGGTCGGGGCGTTCCACGTCGGCGGCGGTGACCGGCCACGGGTGGAACCGCAGGGTGCCCAGGTTGGCCGCCCAGATGACCACCGCCAGCTCGCTCGGCGCTACCTCGTCGGCGGTACGGCCACTCGGGAAGGTGATGTGCGCGGTCCGCACCCACTCGGGCGCTCCCGCCGGCAGCCGCTTCTGGTAGAACGCGTCACCCCGGTTGGTCTGCCGGGTGGCGATCGTCGCGCCCTCGAAGACCCCACGGGGCCAGCGTTCGAGCATGGTCGGCCGATCCCGCAGTGCGCGCAGGATGCCGTCACCCACCGCCAGGAAGTAGCGGACCACGTCCAGCTTGGTCAGCCCACGCTCCGGGAAGTAGGGCTTGTCGGGGCTGGAGACGCGGACCAGCCGCTCGCCAACCTGGATCTCCTCCGCCGCCGTGGCCATCTGCCGAGGGTACGACCTGCGCCCCCGCCCGGACGCCCACCGACCCGAGATGGGCACAACGGATCACCGGACACGGTTACCGGCGGCGGCGCCCGGGTAGGGGGGCCGCATGGCGGAACTGGCGACGCTCTGGATCATCCGGCACGGTGAGAGCACCGCGAACGTGGCGGCGACGCACGCCGAGGCGACCGGCGAGGAGCTGATCGGCCTCCGGCACCGCGACGCCGACGTGCCACTCTCCCCCACCGGGGAGGAACAGGCCCGGGCCACCGGACGTTGGCTGGCCGCGCTTCCCCCGGACCGCCGGCCGGACGTCGCGGTGGTCTCGCCGTACCTGCGGGCAGTCTCCACCGCCGAGTTGGCACTGCACGGCACCGACATCCCGGTGAGCCGGGACGAGCGGCTGCGCGACCGGGAGCTGGGCATCCTCGACGGGCTGACCGGCCATGGGGTGCGACGGCGGTACCCGGACGAGGCCGCGCGCCGGGAACGACTCGGCAAGTTCTACTACCGGCCCCCGGGCGGAGAGTCCTGGACGGACGTGGCGCTGCGGTTGCGCACCCTCCTCGGCGACCTGCGCCGAGACCACGAGGGCCAGCGTGTTCTGCTCTTCGGCCATGACGCGCTGGTCTTTCTGCTGCGCTACCTGGTGGAGGGGCTGACCGAGACGGACCTGATGGCGCTGACCCGCCAGCACGTGATCGCCAACTGTTCCATCACCGACTGGTCCGCCGACGCGGAGCACCGGCTGACGCTCGATGGCTTCAACGAGGTCGGCCACCTGCACCGACAGGGTGCCCAGCCGACCAGGGAGGACGAGATCCATGCCGAGCCGGTCTGAGGTGAGGGTGATCACCCCGGCGTTGCTGCGGGACTGGGCGCTGCCGATGCCGGTCGGTGGGAAGGAGAGCCGGGGCACCGTGCTGGTGGTCGGCGGTTCCCGCTTCACGCCGGGCGCGGTGCTGCTCGCCGGGGTGGCCGCGTTGCGCGCCGGAGCCGGGGTGCTCCAATTGGCCGCCGCCGAGTCCACCGCCGCCGCGCTGAGCATCCAGGTGCCCGAGGCGCTGGTGGTCGGCCTGCCGGAGACCGCCGACGGCGCGGTGGCCGCCGACCGGGACGGGCAGCTCGGCGACCTGGTCGCGCAGGCCGATGTGGTGACGCTCGGCCCCGGCCTGAAGGCGATCGACGAGACGAACCGCCTGCTGGGCCTGGTCCTGGAGGCGGCCCGCCCGGACACGTCGCTGGTGCTCGACGCGTACGCCCTCGGCGCGCTCAGCCACGCGCCGGACCTGCTGGTCGGCTCCGGTCGACCGGTGGTGCTCACCCCCAACGTCACCGAGGCGGGGCACCTGCTCGGGCGAGAGCCGGGCGACGACCTGGACGCCGAGGCGGCCGAGCTGTCCGCCCGCTACGAGGCGGTCGTGTCGCTGTACGGGCACGTGGCCGCCCCGGACGGGCGGGGTTGGCGGGAGGAGAGCGGCGACGCCGGGCTGGGCACCTCCGGCAGCGGGGACGTGCTCGCCGGGTTGCTGGCGGGGCTGCTGTCCCGGGGTGCCGACCCGGCGCAGGCGGCCTGCTGGGGTTCGTACGCGCACTCGGTGAGCGGCCAACGACTGGTCCCCCGCTACGGCCGGATCGGCTTTCTGGCCCGGGAGCTGCTCGACGAGATCCCCCGCACCCTCGCCATGGTCTGAGGCGGTTTCATCTGTTTCCGCAGTCGGCGTGGGGGTACCGAAAATCCGCCAGCGGAGACTTTTCAGGGAGGTCATAGCGGTGTCGACCGATGCCATCGTCCTGCTCAAAGAGGACCACAAGGAAATGCGCCGTCTGTTCAAGGCCTTCCAGGACGCCGAGGAGGGGCCGGCGAGCCAGCGGCAGAAGCTGGTGGACCAGATCCTGGAGGCGCTGACGGTGCACACCTATCTGGAGAACGAGGTGATGTACCCGGAGGTCCGTCGGCTGCTGCCCGACCTGGAGGACGACATTCTCGAGTCGTACGAGGAACACCACGTCGCCGACGTGCTCTGCGCCGAGCTGGCCGCCATGGATGCGGACCACGAGCACTTCAATGCCAAGACGACGGTGCTGATCGAGAACGTGACGCACCACGTCGAGGAGGAAGAGGAAGAGTGGTTCCCCAAGGTCCGCGAGGCCCTGGGTCGTAAGCAGTTGCAGGAGATCGGCGAGAAGATGATCGCGCTGCGGGCGGACGCCCCTCGTACGCCCAGTGACCCGAAGGCGATCAAGAAGGCGATGGACGCGGTGACGGCCTGAGGCCGCCACTCACCACGAAGGGCCCGGCATCACGCCGGGCCCTTCCTCGTGCACCACAGGTCAGCTCCCCGATCCCGGCTCGGCCATCCGGCGGTGCTGCTCGGACTTGAGCCGATCCGGAATGATCTTGCCGGCGGCGGTCTGCACCTTGTTCAGCAGCGACCCGGCGGTGACCGTCTGATCGCCTCTCATCATCGCCTCGAAGCCCTGGGCGGCGACCTTCGCCGGGTCGTCCTTGCTGCCGGAGCCCACCCGGGTGTCCTCCATGTCGGCCCGGTCGAAGAACTCCGTGTCGGTCGGCCCGGGCATCAGCGAGGTCACCGTGACGCCGGTGTCCTTCAACTCGTTGCGCAGCGCCTCGGCGAAGGACTGCACGAACGACTTCGACGCGTTGTAGACCGCCTGGAACGGCCCCGGCATGGTGGCGGCGATCGACGAGGTGAAGAGCACCCGGCCCGTACCCCGCTCGACCATCCCGGGCAGCAGTCGCTTCGCCAGGTGCACCGTCGAGCGCACGTTGAGGTCGACGATCTCCAGCTCGTCGGCGAGGTCGGTGTCGCCCACGAAGGCGCCGCCGGCGCCCCGGCCGGCGTTGAGCGCCAGCGCGTCCAGCGGTCGTCCGGTCGCGGTGACGGCGGCCACCAACTCCGTCACGCCCTGCTCGCGAGCCAGGTCGACGCGGACCGACCAGATCCGCGGGCCGCCGTCGCGGCGCAGCTTCTCTGCCGCCACCTCGATGCCCTCGTCCTCGGCGGCGATGATCAGGTCGAAGTCGTGCGCGACGAACTGTGCCGCCAGTTCGTACCCGATCCCGCTGGAAGCCCCGGTCACCAGGGCGAGTGGTCGGTCCGAGATGGGTGTGGTCATGTTCTCGACTCCTTCTGTGCGAACCCTGGCCGCACCCGTGACGGTGCGGTGGTCCCCTACCGTGTGCCCCGCGACGCAACGCCCAACCACATCGGCGGGGGTCGGCTCCCGGAGGGCGGCCCGAACGACCGGGCCCGGCCCGGTAGGATCGTCGCGGGCCGTTACTGGCGCGTGGGGATGGATAACCATCGGGGAGCGGCCCCGTCATGAGGACGTCTGCCGAGCGCCTGGGCCTTCCGCACGTCTGTAGGAGGTCGCATGTCCCGCAACGCCGAGTCCACCGCATTCCGCAGCGCCCTTGAGGTGATCCGGGCTGTCGAGCCGCGGGTCGCCGACGCCATCGGCGCCGAGCTGACCGACCAGCGGGAGTCACTCAAGCTGATCGCCAGCGAGAACTACGCCTCCCCGGCGACCCTGCTGGCGATGGGCAACTGGTTCAGCGACAAGTACGCCGAGGGCACCGTCGGTCGCCGCTTCTACGCCGGCTGCCAGAACGTCGACACCGTCGAGGCGCTCGCCGCCGAGCACGCCCGGGAGCTGTTCGGCGCCGCGCACGCGTACGTGCAGCCGCACTCGGGCATCGACGCCAACCTGGTCGCCTTCTGGGCGGTGCTGGCCGACCGGGTGGAGTCCCCCGCCCTGAAGAAGGCCCAGGTCCGCCAGGTCAACGACCTCACCGAGGCCGACTGGTTCGCGCTGCGCCGCGAGCTGGGCAACCAGCGGATGCTCGGCATGTCGCTGGACGCCGGTGGTCACCTCACCCACGGCTTCCGGCCCAACATCTCCGGCAAGATGTTCGACCAGCGCAGCTACGGCACCGACCCGGCGACCGGCCTGATCGACTACGACCGGGTGGCCGAGGCGGCCCGCGAGTTCAAGCCGTTGATCCTGGTGGGCGGCTACTCGGCGTACCCCCGGAAGCTGAACTTCCGGATCCTGCGCGAGATCGCCGACTCGGTCGGCGCCACCTTCATGGTCGACATGGCGCACTTCGCCGGTCTGGTGGCCGGCAGGGTCTTCACCGGCGACTTCGACCCGGTGCCGCACGCGCACATCGTCACGACCACCACGCACAAGTCGTTGCGCGGCCCGCGCGGCGGCATGGTGCTCTGCCAGCCGGAGCTTGCCGACCAGGTCGACCGGGGCTGCCCGATGGTGCTCGGTGGCCCGCTGCCGCACGTGATGGCCGCCAAGGCGGTCGCGCTCGCCGAGGCCCGCCGGCCCGACTTCGCCGACTACGCCCAGCGGATCGTGGACAACGCGCAGGCGCTCGCCGAGGGGCTGCTGCGCCGGGGCGCGAAGCTGGTCACCGGTGGCACCGACAACCACCTGGTGCTGATCGACGTGTCCGGCTACGGGCTCACCGGCCGGCAGGCCGAGCAGGCCCTGCTCGACTCGGGCATCGTCACCAACCGCAACTCGGTCCCGCAGGACCCGAACGGGGCCTGGTACACGTCCGGCATCCGGATCGGCACCCCGGCGCTGACCACCCGGGGCCTCGGCACCGCCGAGATGGACCAGACCGCCGAGTTGATCCACACCGTGCTGACCCAGACCACCGCCGGCGCCAACGCCGACGGCACCCCGTCAAAGGCGAAGTACACCCTGGACCCGGGCCTGGCCGACAAGGTCGCCCGTCAGGCCACCGACCTGCTGGCCACGCACCCGCTCTACCCCGGCATCGACCTGGCCTGAGCGACCGCACCCGCCGACGGCACCGCCGCCGGTGCCGCTCACTCAGGTGAGCTCCACCGGCGGCGGGCCGACACTCTCAGGCGATGGGGCGCTTCAGGTGGTAGCGGTGGACTTCGGTGCTGCCCTGGACGTTGTTGACGTCCTCGGCGGCGGAGACCAGCTCCCACCCCTCCCGGCCGGCGCGGTTCAGATGCGCGATGGCCGTGTCGCCGTACGCGGTGATGTCCTTGCGTGAGCCGTCCGGCGCGTACCAGACGAACGAGACGTGAAAATTGCGGCCCTGTCCCTGATAGCGACGGACGAGCAGGGCGTACTCCCAGGCAACCATGGGCCCTATTATGTCCGTCCAACCAGGACTGCGGCACAGGGGTCGTCGCACACTGCCATCCGATGAACGCGGTGCGTCAGCGTCAACCCGCCCGCCGGGTCCGCTCGTCGGCGATCAGCGCCGCGAGCCGGTCCAACCCGACGTCGATCTGCTCCGGCGTGACCGCGCTGACCGACAACCGCAACGCGTGGACCGGCACGGTGTCGTCGTAGAAGTGCGCCATCGGCGTCCACAGCACCCCGTGGTCGCGCGCCGAGCGGTCCAGCAACGCGTCGTCGACCGGGAACGGCACTGTCACCACCACGAAGAACCCGCCGGCCGGCACCGTCCACCGCACCGCCGCCGCGCCGTCCGCCCCGGGCGGGAACCGTCGGGCCAGGCCGGCCACCAGGTGGCGCAGGTTCCGGGTGTACGCGGACCGCTCCCGGGTGTTCGCGGCCACCAGACTGCAACCGTGTTCCAGCAGCCGGCCACCGATCACCGCCTGCGCGATCGGCGACGTGTTCACCGTGACCATGCTCTTGATCATGGCGAGTTGGTCGGCGAACGGGCCGACCCGCCCGTCCGGGCCGGCCACCCGCTGGTCGGCGACCACGTACCCGACCCGCGCACCGGGGAGCACGGTCTTGGCGAACGAACCGAGGTAGACGACCCGCCGCCCGGTGTCCAACGCCTTGAGGGTGGGCGGGCGCGGCCCGTCGTCGACGGGGAACAGGCCGTAGGGGTTGTCCTCCAGCAGCAGCAGCTCCTCCTGCCCGGCCAGGTCCAGCAACCGCCTCCGGTGGGTGGTGTCGATGCTGACCCCGGACGGGTTGGCGAAGTCCGGCATCAGGTAACAGGCGCGCGGCCGCAGCCCCGCCGCCCGGGCCCGGCGCACCTGGGCGGCCAGGTCGGCCAGGTCGATCCCGGACGACCCACCGGCCACCGGCCAGACCGGCAGGTCCACCAGCCGGGCCGCCCCGGTCAGCCCGACGTAGGTCGGTGCGACCGCCAGCAGCACGTCCGTCGGCCCGGCCCGCAACGCCCGCAGCACCAGGAACATGGCCTCCTGGCAGCCGACGGTCACCACGATGTCCTCGCCGTCGACGGTGATCCCCTCGTCGACGGCGAGGTGACGGGCGATCAGGTGGTGCACGATGCCCTTGGTCCGGCCGTACTGCAGCAGTAGACGCCGGGCCTGCTCGGGTCGGTGCCCCAGGTCGTCGACGAGGTGCCGGTGGAAGGTGTCCAGGTGCCGGTGCACCGTCCCGAGGTCGAAGAACTCCTCGTACGGCCGGCCGGCCGCGAGGGACACCGCCGCCGGGTACCGCTCGGACACCTCGTTGAGGAAGTTCATCGACGTCAACGCCGGGTCGCCCAGCGCCGGGTGCAGGTCGGCGACGGCCAGGTCGACCGGTTCGGTGGCGGTCACCGCTCAACCGACCCGGAGGGTACGCAGCCCGCCGGCCGCCACCGGATCGGCACAGCCGGCCAGGGTGAGCGCGTCGGTCAGCTCGGCGGCGAGCAGCGCCAACGCGTCCCGGGCCGCCGGTTCGCCGCCGACGGCCAGCGCCCAGAGCAGCGGCCGGCCGACCAGCACCCCGGACGCACCCAACGCCAGCGCCCGCAGCACGTCGGTGCCGCTGCGGATGCCGCTGTCCAGCAACACCTGGCAGCTGTCCCCGACCGCGTCGACGACCTCCGGCAACATGGTGACGCTCGCCGGTGCGCCGTCCAGTTGCCGCCCGCCGTGGTTGGAGACGACCACCGCGTCCGCACCGACCCGTACCGCCTCTGACGCGTCGCGCGGGTCCAGCAGGCCCTTGACCACCAGCGGCAGGTCGATCTGCTCACGCAGCCACGCCAGGTCCGCCCACCGCAGCGCCGGTGCGAACGACGCGGCGGTGTGCGCGGCGATCGCGGACACCCCGGGGGCGCCGGAGTGCGCCAGCGCGTCCCGACCCTCGGGGAGGTTCGCGGCGACCACCTCGGTCGGCAGCCGGAACGCGTTGCGCAGGTCCCGGGGACGTCGGCCGAGCACCGGGACGTCCACGGTGACCACCAACGCCCGGCACCCGGCCGCGACGACCCGGTCCAGCAGGTCGCGGACGAGAGCCCGGTCGCGCAGCCAGTAGAGCTGGAACCAGACGTCCGCGCCCACCCCGGTGACCTGTTCGATGGGTGTGCTGCCCAGCGTGCTCGCCAGGTACGGGATCCCGGCCGCGCCGGCCGCCGTCGCCAGCCCCAGTTCCCCGTCCGGGTGCACCAGCCGCTGGTACGCCATCGGCGCCACCCCGACCGGCATGGCGTACCGACGGCCGAGCAGGCCGGTGCCGAGGTCGACCGTGTCCACGCCGCGCAGCACCCGGGGCAGCACCGCGACCCGGTCCAGCGCGTGCCGGTTCGCGGCGAGGGTCACCTCGGACGCGCTGCCGCCGGCCAGGTAGTCCCACACGTCCGGTGCCAGCACGGCCCGGGCCCGCTCGGCGTAGTCGGCGAGCGAGACGGCCGGCAGGTCGGCCAGCACCCGCTCACCCATCGGTCACCGCCGGGCCCGTCGCGGCCGGCTCGTCCACCTGGGCCGTCCGGGCGGCTTCTGGTTCGGCCGGCAGCCCGAAGCGTTCCCGGAGAAAGGCCGCCGCGCTGTCCTGCGCCCGCCGACCGTCGGTGAAGGTTCCCGGCATGGCGAAGAACCCGTGGATCATGCCCGGGTAGTGCGCCAGCCGGGTGGGCACACCGGCGTCGCGCAGCCGCTCGGCGTACCGTTGCCCCTCGGCGCGCAGGGGGTCCAGTTCGGCGGTGATCACCAGCGCCGGTGGCAACCCGGACAGGTCGTCGGCGAGCAGTGGCGAGGCCAGCGGATCCCGGGCGTGCCCCGGGTCGGAGAGGTAGTGCCGCCGGTACCAGGCGACCGAATGGCTGTTGAACAGCGCCGGGTCGTCGTCGCCGGCCGGGTCGCCGCTCTGGTCGGTGTTCGGGTAGATCAGCAGTTGGGCGGCGAGGGGCGGCCCGTGGGTCCGGCTGAGCAGGGTGACCGCGGCGGCCAGGTTCCCGCCGGCGCTGTCCCCACCCACCGCCAGCCGGGTCGGGTCCACCCCCAGCCGGTCGGCGTGCCGGGCGATCCACGTGGTGGCGGCGTGGCAGTCGTGCACCGCCGCCGGAAACGGGTGCTCCGGGGCGAGGCGGTAGCCGACGGTGATCACCTGACAGGGCACGGCGTTGGCCAGGCGCCGGCAGATGCCGTCGGCGGTGTCGATGCTGCCCAGCGTCCAGCCGCCGCCGAAGAAGTACAGCACTGTGGGCAGCGGACCCGGCCCGCTCGGCCGGTACACCCGCAGCGGCAGCTCCCCGGCGGGGCCGGGGATGCGCTCGTCGCGTACCTCCGTCACCGGCTCGACGGGACCGCCGCCGGCGCGGATCGCGGCCAGGTCCGCGGCGCGCGCCTCGGTGAGGGTCTGCGTGTACAGCGGCGGGGTGCCGGCCGCGGCACGGGCCGCCCGGTACGCCGCCACCTCCGGATGCAGCGTCATGTCGCTCCTATCCACCGGTGCTGACCAGCAGCTTGTCGATGCCGCGCAGGAACAGGCTGCCGCTGTACGTCGGTGTCTCGGTGACGGTCAGCGCGGGGAACCGGGCGAACAGCCGGGGTAGCGCGAGTCGACCCTCCAACCGCGACACCGCCGCGCCCAGGCAGAAGTGCAGGCCGACACCGAAGGCCAGCGACGGGGGGCCGGGACGGGTCGGGTCGAAGGTGTCCGGGGCCGGGAAGCGGGCCGGGTCCCGGTTGGCCGCCCCGATCATGATCAGCACGTTGTCGTCGGTGGCGACCGGCACGCCGTGCAGCACGGTGTCGGCCGGCGCGGCGCGGGCCAGGAAGTGCACCGGGCTCGCCAACCGCAACACCTCGTCGACGCAGCCCTGCGCCACGGTGGCGTCGGTGGGCAGCGCCGCGACCGTCTCCGGGTGCGCCAGCAGCAACGGCAGCCCGTTGCTGAACATGTAGACGGTGGTGACGAAGCTGGCGTTGAACAGCACGATCAGGTTGCTGATCAACTCGTCCTCGGTCAGCTCCACCTCCCCGGAGTCGAGCGCCTCGACCAACCCGCTGAGCAGGTCGTCGCCAGGCACCCGACGGCGGTGTGCGAGCAGCTCCCGGTAGAAGACCCGCAACTCCCGCGCGGCGGTGTTGGCCGCGGCCAGCCGCTGCGGGGTCTTGCCCGCCACGTCCAGGAACTCGTCGATCCACTCCACACGCTCGCGGTACCACGGCAACTCGGCGGCCGGGATGCCGATGAACTCGGCCATCACCAGGGCCGGGATCGGGTACGCGAAGTCGGCCACGAAGTCGACAACGCCCTCCCCGGCGTCCGCCATCCGGTCCAACAGCTCGTCGACCACCCGCAGGATCACCGGTTCCAGCGCGCCGAGCCGGCGCGGCGTGAAGGTGCGGGAGAAGACGTGCCGCATCCGGGTGTGATCGGGCGGGTTGACGAACATCATCGAGGTCTGGAAGGTCCGCAGGATCTCCTGCTCCTCCCAGCCCGGTGGCGGCTGTTTCGTCCACTGCGGATCGCGCAGCAACTCGTCGACGAGGTCGTAGCCGACGGCGACAGCGGCCACCGTACGGTGCTCGGCGCGCGGCGGCACCGCGCTGATCGGGCCGAGCCGGTGCAGCTGCGCGTACCACGGGTACGGGTCCTGTCTGCCCTGCTCGCTGTACAGGCCGGTCAGTATCTCCGCCACGTCCACGGCCAACTCCTCCCCAGGATGTCGATGGCCGGGGCGGCGAGGATCACCCGCCGCCCCGGCCGGTGTCACAGGTCGAGCAGCCGCAGCGGCACCGCGTTGGCCAGCGCCTGGTTGCCGGCGTCGTTCGGGTGGATGTGGTCCCCCGAGTCGTACGCGGCCAGCAACTGACTGGGCCGGGCCGGGTCGCGCAGCACCCGGTCGAAGTCGAGCAGCCCGTCGAACTCCCGGCTGCCGCGCAGGTACGCGTTCACCGCCTGTCGGGTGGCCTCCTTCTGTGGCGTCCACACGCCCGGCGCGCCGTGCCCCTCGTAGGGCGTCAGCGTGGCCACCAGGCTGGTCAGCCCGCGCTGCTGGAGTTGCTGGTTGATCTGGCGCAGGGTGGCGATAATCGCCTCGGGTGTGTCGTTCGACATCCAGATGTCGTTGATGCCCAGGTGGGTGACGACGGTCCGCACCCCGGTCTGGCCGAAGACGTCCTCGTTGAGCCGGGCCGCCGCGTTCGGCCCGAGCTGGTAGTAGCCCGGGTAGTCGCCGTCACCCGGCTCGGTGCCCTCGTGGTTGAGCCGGTTGCCGGCCAGGCTCAGGTTGAGCACGCCCGGGGTGCGCCTGTCCGGCCGGTCGGCCAGCAACCGGTCGGCGAGCAGGTCGGGCCAGCGCCGGTTGGCGTTGACGGTGCTGCCGTTGCCGTCACCGATGGAGTCGCTGAGCACGACGAGCGCGCCGGGGCTGCCCTTGCGTTGCACGTCGACCCCGGAGAGGAAGAACCAGCAGCAGGTGGGACGGGTGGTGAACCCGGTGCCCTCGGCCGCCCCGGTGAGGTCGCCGGCGCCGATGAAGTTGGCCTGCTGGGACTGCCCGTGGAAGGTGGTGGGGCCGGTCGGCGTCGGGAAGTGCACGGTGAGCACCAGGTCGCTGTCGTCGGCGACCGGGAAGGGCAACGGGTCGCTGAGCAGTTCCGCGCCGCGGTTCATGGTCGCCGTGGTGGCACCGGTGAAGGTCAGCTGGCGCACCGACGCCGCGTCGATGTCGGAGAGGTCGTCGGGGGTCGCCGTGTTCGGCCGGGCGACGGTGGCGCGACCGACCTGGACCGCCTGCTCGCCGTACAGGTTGCTCAGCCGCACCCGCAGCGCCGGGCCGCCCACCGACACGTGCACGACCATCCGGACGCTCTGGTTGTTGAGGCCGGTGTTGGTCAATCCGACCGAGTTGCCCCGGGTGACAGCGGTGGCCCAACTGCCCGCCCACTCGGCGCGGTCGGGTCGGCTGGCGGTGGTGCCGGACGGGCCGGCGCTGGCGACGACGGCGGGTGCGCCGGCGACCAACAGCGCGGCCGCGGCGGCGATGACAGGCCATCTCTTCGGGGTTGCCGTTGCCATGGAACCTCCATCGTGTGGCAGCCCAGGGCCGTCCGCTGACGGCGCCCGCCTGGACGATGGTCCAGAAACCTAGCCGCCGCCGTTGACGGGCGTCAATCAACCTGATCGACGCGATCAAATGTCCGGCGGGCCGCCCGGATCGCCCACTCGGCACGGTTCCGACCAGTCGTTTCCGGCCTAGGCTTCCAGGCGGCGGCGGTGCGGTCGCCCAAGCGCGCCACCGTCGCGTCGTCACCGGGAGCTGCCCGGGGACCGCCGCTTTCTCGGATGGGGGCTGCCGGATGACTGACGGACCCGAGCACACCACGACGTACGTGCACACTGTGTTGGACCTCTTCGCCGGGTTCGGCGATCGGGAGGCGCTGGTTGGCGCCGATCGGCGACTCACCTACACCGAAGCCGCCGCGCGGGTCCGGGCGATGGCCGCGACGTTGACCCGGCACGGCGTACGGCCCGGGTCGGCGGTGCTGGTGACCGTCGCGAACGCGGTGGAGGGTCCGCTGCTCCAACTCGCCCTGCACCTGCTCGGCTGCCGGACGATGTGGGTCGCCCCGGTGACCGCGCGCCGGGAGGTCGACGAGTTCATCCGGTTGGCCCGCCCCGACGCCCTGATCTACGACGCCCGGGACCGGGCCAGCCTGGGTCCGGAACTGGCAGCCGCGCTGCCCGGCACACCGGTGTGCTGCCTGGGCGCGGGCGGCGCCGGACCCGACCTCACCGCCGACGCCGACGCCGACGGGACGGAGCTGCCGGCGTCGGTGCCGGCACCCGAGTCGTTCCTGCAGACCAGCGGCACCACCGGAAGTCCCAAGCTGGTGCACCACCGGGAAAGCTTCTACGCCCAGATCCTCACCCTGGCCGCCGACTTCCGCGCCGCCGGGTTCCCGCTGCTGCGGCACCTGTCGCACTCGCCGATGTGGCTGGCCAGCGGCCAGATCACCACCCTGTTCAACCTGTTCACCGGCGGGGTGCTGTTCCTGCGTGACGACTGGGACCCGGTGGCCTTCGTGGACACCGTGCAGCGCGAGCGGATCAACTCGACGTTCGTCACCCCGCCGATGCTCTACGAGGTGCTGGACCACCCGGCGCTGGTCGGCGCGGACTTCTCCGCCATGTTCATGTTCAACGTGGGCGCCGGGCCCGCCGCGCCCGCCCGGCTGCGCCAGGCCATCGCGCGCTTCGGCCCGGTGCTGCGCATCGTGTACGGCCTCAGCGAGGCGGTCGTGATCACCGCGCTGCCCGGGCTGACCGACGATCCGGACCACCCGGAGCGGCTGCGCTCCTGCGGGCGACCCTACGGCGACGTGCGCATCGAGATCCGCGACGACGACGGGGTGGTGCTGCCGACGGGCCGCGACGGCGAGGTGTGGGTGCGGACCCGACTGAGCTTCGCCGGCTACCACGGCCAGCCGGAGCTGACCGCGCAGACGCTCGTCGACGGGTGGGTGCGGACCCGCGACATCGGCCACCTCGACGACGACGGCTACCTCTACCTGGTCGACCGGGCGCACGACATGATCGTCACGCATCGGCGGAACTGGGCCATCTTCTGCCGTCCCATCGAGGACGTGCTGGTCGGGCACCCGCAGGTACGCGCCGCCGCCGTGATCGGCGTACCGGACGAGACGGTCGGCGAGGTGCCGTACGCGTACGTGGTGCTCGGGCCGGACGCGACGGTCACCGGGGCGGAGCTGATCGACCTGGTGACCACCGAACTCAACAAGATGTGGGCGCCGGCCGCTGTGGAGTTCGTCGACCGGTTGCCGGTGAACCGGTCGATGAAGGTGGACAAGCGGGCGTTGCGCGCCCGGCACGCGGCCCGTCGGGCGGCGGCGGTCGGGGCGTGACCCCCCGCCGGCAACTGGTCGTCCTGGTCAGCGCCGACCTGATCTCCAACCTGGGCACCCGCATCTCGGTCGTGACCATCCCGTGGCTGGTGCTGGTCACCACCGGCAGCCCCACCAAGATGGGCCTCGTCGCGTTCGCCGAGACCCTGCCGTACCTGCTGTCCAGCGCCTTGGGCACGCCCTGGGCGGACCGGATCGGCCTGCGTCGTACCTCGATCCTCTGCGACGCGGGCAGCGCGGTGGCGATGGTCGTCGTCGCGCTGACCCCGTTGTTGGGCTTCGCCCCGCTGGTGGCGCTCGTCGCGGTGGCCGGCGCGCTGCGGGGCATCGGGGACCGGGTGAAACACGTGATGTTCCGGCCGGTCGCGGAGGCCGCCGGGGTGCCGCTGATCCGGTTGACCTCCGCCTACGACGGGCTCAGTCGGGTGGTGACCCTGTTCGGCGCGGCGGTGGGTGGTTTGCTGATCGCCGCGTTCGGGGTGACCGAGGCGATCCTCATCGACGCGGCCAGCTTCGGCGTGTGCGCGCTGCTCATCGGCGTCCTGGTCCGCCCGCCGGCCGCGCCGACGCAACCCGCCCAGCCGGAGAGCTATCTGCGCGCCCTGCGGGGCGGTTTCCGCTACCTGGGTCGGGATCGGCCCCTGCTGGGCATGCTCGCCGTCATCTCGGCGCTGAACATGGTGGCCAACGCCAGCGTGGCCGTCTACATCCCCGTCTGGGTCGCCCGGGAACTGCCCGGCCCGAGCGGCCTCGGTCTGGTGCTGGCGGCGTTCTCGGCGGGCGCGCTGCTGGGCAACCTGGTGTTCACCGCGCTCGGGCCCCGGCTGCCGCGGCGGCTGACGTTCCTGATCGGCGCGCTGGTCGCCGGCACACCACGGCTGGTGGCGCTGGCGATCAGCGACGAACTGCCGGTCGTGCTGGTGGTGACGTTCCTGTCCGGAATCGGCATCGCGGCGGTCAACCCGCTGCTCGGGGTGGCCCTCTACGAACGGGTGCCGCCGGAGTTGCAGACCCGGGTGATCGGCATCGCCGGCTCGTTGGCGTTCGTCGGGTTGCCGGTCGGCGCGCTGCTCGGCGGCTGGTCGGTGGACGCTCTGGGGCTCACCCCGGCCCTGCTGACCATGGCGGCGGCGTGCCTGGTGATCACCGCGTACCCGCTGGTGAACAGGGCGTCCGGCCCGGAAGCTTCGGCGCGGCCCGCACCCGTCGCCACCCGGTAAACCCGTTGCGGGGGGGTGGCCGGCTGCCGCAGGCTCGGGCTGATGAACACGCAACCGCCGCCCGGCGTCCCGGTGACCGACGCCCCCGTGGCCGACCGGATCGACGTGGCACTGGTCCGCCGACTGGTGGCCGAGCAGTTCCCCCGGTGGGCGTCGCTTCCGGTCCGCCCTGTCGCTGTCGACGGCTGGGACAACCGCACCTTCCACCTGGGCGGGGAGATGACAGTGCGGCTGCCCAGCGGCGCGGGATACGCCCTCCAGGTCGACAAGGAACAGCGGTGGCTGCCGGTGCTCGGGCCACAGCTACCGGTGCAGATCCCCGTTCCGCTGGCTCAGGGTCGGCCCGGCGCCGGATACCCGTATTCGTGGTCGGTCTACCGGTGGATCGACGGGCAGACCGCCGGAGCTGAGCGGATCGACGACCTGACCCGGTTCGCCACCGACCTCGCCGGCTTCCTGCGCGCCCTGCGTCGCATCGACGCCACCGACGGCCCGCAGGCCGGCCCACACAGCGCCTGGCGGGGTGGCCCGCTGTCCACGTACGACACCGAGACCCGGGCGGCGATCGAGGCGCACCGCGACCGGTTGCCCGCCGACGTCGTCAGCGGCATCTGGCAGGCCGCCCTCGACGCGACCTGGCCCGGCCCGCCGGTCTGGTTCCACGGCGACGTCGCGGAGGGCAACCTGCTGGTCCGCGACGGCCGGCTCGCCGCGGTCATCGACTTCGGCTGCTCCGGTGTGGGCGACCCGGCCTGCGACACCGTGATCGCCTGGACCCTGCTGCACGGCCCCAGCCGGGCCGCCTTTTGCGCGGCGCTCGGTCTGGACGACGACACCTGGGCGCGCGGGCGGGGCTGGGCGCTGTGGAAGGCGCTGATCACCCTGAACGATCACGACCCGGCCAAGGCCGGGTGGGCCGGGCACGTGCTCGGCGAACTCCTCGCCGAACACACAGTGGCCCGCTGAAGCCGTACGGTGTGGACATGGCCAGTTGGGACGACGTCCGTCGGATCGCGCTCGCGCTGCCCGAGAGCACCGAGCGGGCCTCGTACGATGGGCTGCCGGCCTGGCGGGTGCGCGACAAACCGTTCGTCTGGGAGCGACCGCTGCGGCGGCCCGATCTCGACGCGCTCGGAGCCGCCGCACCCGACGGCCCGCTGCTCGGCGTCCGAGTGGCCGACCTCGGCGTCAAGGAGGCCCTGCTCGCCGACGACCCGTCGATCTACCTGACCACCCCGCACTTCGACGGCTACCCGGCGGTGCTGGTCAGACTCGACCGGATCAGCCCGTCCGAGCTGGTCGAGGTCATCACCGACGCGTGGTACGCGCGAGCCCCGAAGCGGCTGGCCGCCGCCCACCGCGAGTCGACCAGGCCCGGGTGAGCTGCCGATCCTCCCTCGGGTGCGGGCTGGTCCGCACCGGATCGGGGTCAGGCTGGCCGGGCCGCCCGACGGTCGGTTAGCGTGCCGGCATGCCATCGACGCTCACCGAATCGACGGACCCGTACTGCCTGCGCCCCGGGGAGGCCGCCGAACTGTTGCACGGGCACCCGTGGCGGCGGTTCGTGGCGCTCGGCGACAGTGTCGTGGAGGGCATGTGTGAGCCGACACCGGGCTATCCGGACGTGCAGTGGGTCGACCGGGTCGCCGCCGAGCTGACCGCCGTGCGCCCCGAGTTGGCGTACCGGAACCTGGGTCGACGTGGGCTGCGCGCGCACCAGGTGCGGGCCACCCAGCTCGCCGCGGCACTGGCCTTCGCACCGGACCTGGCCCTGGTCGTCTGCGGGGGCAACGACGCCTTCCACCCGGCGTACGACGCGGCGGCGGTGGACGCCGAACTGACCGCGATGATCACCGCGTTGCGTGACGTGGGCGCCGACGTGATCACGGTGGGCATGTTCGACGTCTCGCACAGCCCGGCGGTGCCCGCGCACCTCCGGGCCGGCCTGGGGGAACGGATGCGCCGCCTGTCCGCCCACACGGCCGTCCTGGCCGAGCGCCTCGGCACGGTCCACGTGCACCTGACCGACCATCCCCTGACCGCCGACCCCACCCTCTACAGCACCGACGGCCGCCACGGCAGCGCCCGCAGCGACGCGATAGCAACAGCCCAGACCCTCCGCACCCTCTCCCCCCACCGCACCCCACCCCCAGCGCGCTGATCATGAAGTTATTGCCACGACACACCGCCCCGGAGGGCAACAACTTCATGATCAACGGGAGCAAGGGAGGGCCGGGTCAGGTTTTCAGGAGGACTCCGGTGAGGAGGACGCCGTGGGCGAGGTTGAGGACTCCGTCGCAGCCGGGGTAACCGACCCGCGCCAGGCCACCGGAGGCGTGCCGGCCGAACAGGTACGGGGCCAGGGAGTACGGGACGTCGGCGGTGACCGTCTCACCGGTCTCGATCTGGACGAAGTCCATCGACACACGGTCGGTCGGCAGGTACTCCTGCAGGATCGCGCCGCCCTGGTCGACGGCGGCCCGCACACCGTCGGCCCAGTCCGTCGCGCTCAGCTCCGGGCCGAGCAGCACCCCGTGCCCGGCCGAACCGTCGGCCGGCTTCGCCACCAGCGTGGCCTGCTCGGCGATGGCCCGGTCGAGCACCGCGGCGGTCAACGGCACCGTGTACGGCACGTGCCGGCGGATCAGCGCCTGGTCGTCGGCGGGCAGCCCGTCCACGTCCTCCCACAACCAAGCGAAGGTGACCTTGTTGCCGAGCAGCCAGGCCGCCGCCGACACGAACATCGGTAGCGTGCCGGCGGCGAGGGCACGGGCCACCGCGTCCAGGCCGGCGGTCGGGGTGACCCGGTTGGGCACGAAGAGGCGGAACAGCGCGTCGACCGGCGCGCCGTCGACGACCAGGCGGCTCTCGGCGTCGACAGTGGCGGTGGCGACCGGGGCGATGACCAGGTCGATGCCGAAGTCCTGGGCCCGTACGGCGAGCGGGTCGAGGATCCGGATGAACGTCTGCGGGTCGTCCAGGCCGGGATAGTCGGCGTCGAAGTCCATCAGCAGCGCCACCCGGGCGCCCTCGGGCAGCCGCAGCTCGTCGCGGATCGCCACGAACCGCTGGTCCAGCAGGGACGGGGCGGCCCGCACCGGCAGTTCGTCGAGGATGCCCTGGTCCTGGTAGAGGCGCGCGTACCGCTGGATGACGGTGTCGGCGTCGAACCCGCCACCGAGGCTGCTGTCGATGTTGTACTCGACGAACTTCGGCACCCCCTCGGAGAAGATCACATCCGGTCGGTACGCGGCCAGCAGCGCCTCGGTCAGCGGCTCGGCCTCGTCCAGCAACCGGGTCTCCCCCGCCGGTACGCCGAGCAGCCGCCGGAGCTCCCCGGCGGTACCGGCGCGACGACGGCAGGCGTCGAGGATGAGCTGCGCCAACCGGTCGCAGACCTCGTTGAGCTCCCGCCAGGCGTCCGCGGTGAGTACCGGGGGCCGGGCCAGCCGCCACTGCTTGTTGTAGGTGGCCCGGCCGTGGAAGACCTGCTCCCAGGCCGCCGCCCCACTGGCCACCATGGCCCGGCGGGCCGGCTCCGGCAGCTCGGCCCAGGCCCGGCCGACCGCCGGCCACTGATAGTTCGGGTCGATCATGATGAGTCCTTCACGGTCAGGTGGATGGCGGTGACGAGGTGGTCCCGGCCGGGTTGCACGGCCCGGTCCAGCGCCGGGGCGAACGGCAGCACCGCCCCGTCCGGTCGGGTGGCCCGGCGCGGCGGGGCGAGCAGCCGGACCCGCTCCACCACCGAGGCGATGATCTCGGCGGCCATTCCGCAGGACCGGTTGCCGTCGTCGAACACGACAAGGCGTCCGGTGCGGGTGACCGACTCGATGAGACCGTCGATGTCGAACGGGTACAGGGTGCGCGGGTCGAACACCTCCACCGAGACCTGGTCGGCCAACTCCTCGGCGACCGCGAGCGCGTCGTGCACCAGGTGCCCGATCGCGACCACTGTGACGTCGTCGCCGAAGCGGTGGATCCGGCCCCGGCCCAACGGCACCGGCGTCAGGTCGTCGACGTCGTCGCGCACGTCCATCGCGGCGGCCGGCGCGAACACCACCACCGGGTCGTCGTGGCGGATCGCGGTGACCAGCAGCCCGTACGCGTCGGCCGGGGTGGCCGGCACGACGGTGACCACGCCGACGTGCGCGAAGAGGCTGTACGGGTGGTCGGAGTGCTGCCCGGCCCACCCGGTGCGCGAGCCGGAGCCGGGCACGAGGTAGGTGACGGGGACACTGCACTGCCCACCGGTCATCAGCGGGAACTTGTGCGCGTGGTTGACGATCTGCTCGAAGACGAGGAACAGCAGCGACGGGATCTGGAACTCGATCACCGGCCGCAGCCCGGCCAGCGCCGCCCCGGTGGCGAAGCTGGTGAACGCCTGCTCGGACAGCGGGGTGTCGCGGACCCGGTCGGCCCCGAACCGCTTGGCCAGGCCGGTGGTCACCATCGACGCCCCGACCTGGACGTCCTCGCCGAGCAGGAACACCGCCTCGTCGCGGGCCAACTCGTCCGCGAGGGCTCGGGTCAGGGCCCGGCGGTACGACAGTCGCGGCACCTCAGCCACCTCCGGTGCGGGCGGTCATGCCGCTGGCGTACAGGTACGCGAGGGCGTCGGCCGGGTCGGGTTCCGGGCTGGCCAGGGCGAACCGCACTGCCGCGTCGAGGCTCGCCTCGACCTCGGCGTCCACGGCGGCGCGGTCGCTGTCGCTGAGGCGTTCACCCTGGATGCGGACCGGGTCGCGGGCCCGGCCCCGGGCCACCTCGTCGGGCGGCCGGTAGTCGAGGCGTACCGCGTGTTCGAAGGTGTGGTGGGCGTCGAACCGGTAGGTCCGGGCCTCGATCAGCTCGGGGCCGCCGCCGGCGCGCATCCGGTCGACGGCGGCGACCGCGGCGGCGCGGACCGTCTCGGGGTCCTGGCCGTCGACCTCGACGGCCGGGATGTCGAACGCGGCGGCCCGGCCGGCGATGCTGCCGGCCACCGCGCCGGCGACCGGCATGGTGGTGGCGTAGCCGTTGTTCTCGCAGACGAACAGCACCGGCACCCGCCAGAGCGCGGCCAGGTTGAACGCCTCCAACAGCATCCCCTCGTTGACAGCGCCGTCGCCGAAGAAGCTCACCCCGACGGTGTCGCGGCCCTGCCGTCGCCGGGCCCAGACCGCACCGGTGATGATCGCCCCGGAGGCACCGACGATCGCGTTGGCGCCGAGCACGCCGATGCTCAGGTCGGCGGCGTGCATCGAACCGCCCCGGCCGGCGTTGAGGCCGGTGACCCGGCCGCACAGCTCGGCGAGCATCCGGGCCGGGTCGGCGCCGCGCGCCAGCACGTGCCCGTGCCCCCGGTGGGTGCCGGCGAGCACGTCGTCGACGCCCAGCGCGGCGCAGACGCCGGCGGCGATCCCCTCCTGACCGAGGTACGGGTGGATGCCGCCGACGATCTGCCCACCGTGGACCAGCTCCACCGCACGCTCCTCGAACCGGCGGATCAGCCGGACCGTGCGGTAGAGCCGGATCCTGTCGGCGTCGGTCACGCCGGCCCCTTGATGGCGGCGAGGATGTCGTCCCAGAGCCGGGCCCGGGCGGCCAGCGCGGTGTTGACCGTGTCGGCGCACTCCTGCCATTTGCTGTCGTCGTCGCCGCACAGGTCGGCGAGCATCTGCATGGCCATCGGGGTGTGCTGCTCACCGTCGACCTCGATGTGCCGTTCCAGGTAGTCGACGAACGTGTGCAGGCGGTTGCTGACCTCGTTGACGGAGACGACCTGGGTGAACATGTCGGGGATCAGATCCTCGCGGCCGAACGCGAAGGCCGCCGCCTGACAGTGCACCGGGGTCGACTCGATGATCTGCCAGGTGGTCGCGGCGAACCTCGCCGACGCGGCGGGCACCCCCGCCTCGGCGAGGGCCTCGGTGACCGGACGGCCGGCGCGCAGCAGCTCGATGAGGGCGTTCACCGCCGTGGTGTCCGCGCCGGCCTCGGCCATGCCGCGCACGTACAGCTCGAAGTGGCTGATGTAGCCGCCGCCCAGCTCGTCGCTCTCCTCGACCATGACGATGTCGTTGATGAGGCGACGACTGCCGGTCGGGCCGGTCGGGATCCACGGCACGCTGACGCAGGTCAGCTGCCGCTGCAACGACTTCAGCAGGGACATGAAGTCCCAGACCGCGAAGACGTGGTGTTCCATGAAGGTGACGAGCGCCTCGTGGGTGTCGAGGTTGGCGTAGAGCGGGTGCTTGACCACGGCGTCGCGTCGGTCGGTCACCGCCCGCTCCAACCGCTCGATGCCCGGGTGCGTCCTACCCCAGTCGTACCGTGACATGTCAGCCTCCCTGCTGGGCGCGGTGGCGCCAGATGACCGGGCAGTAATCGGGGTCCGTGTAGTCCGGCCGCCCGTCGTGGGTGCGGCGGACCAGCACGTCGTGGTTGTACGCGGCGAGCGTGCCGTCGGAGAGCGGGTACTCCCGCCAGGCGTTGTCGCCGTCCTGCAGGTGCAGCGAGATCGTCTGCCGGGGGCGACCACTGACGTTGGGGCCGCTGCCGTGATAGGTGCGGCAGTGGTGGAAACTGACGTGTCCCTTCGGGATCACCATCGGGATCTTGCGGATCTCCGCGCCGTTGTACGCGGCGTTCTCGGCCAGCATCTCCTCCAGCTGGCTGCGATCACGGTCGGCGAAGTGCCGCACCACCGTGTCGTCCGCGCCGATCTCCTTCCACCGGTGCGAGCCGTCGACCATGGTGATGGTGCCCATCTCCTCCCCGCAGTCGTGGAAGGGGATGAACGCGGTGAGCATCTTCTCCGACGACGAGGACGCCCAGTAGTGCTTGTCGAAGTGCCAGGGCACGATGTTGCTGGGCTCCCCGTCGATCGGCGGCTTGTAGATCAGGGTGGACTGGAAGACGCGGATCTCGTCGGCCTGGGCGAGCCGGGCTGCGACCGCGCCGATCAACGGCTTGCGCAGGATCGCGCCGAGCCCGTCGTGCTCGTGGTGGACGTAGTCGTTGTGCCGCTGCACCGGGCCCTTGGACGGGTCCCAGTAGGCGAGCTTCGGTGGGCGTACCGGCAGCCGGCGGTCCCGCTCACCGTCGTAGTAGCGCGCCGCGGCGGCGGCGAGGGCGTCCACCTCGTCATCGGTGAAGACCTTCTTCGACAGGTACCAGCCGTGCTCGGCGTAGTGCCGCACGTCGTCGTCGGACGGCAGCAGCGCCCGCTCCTCGGCGCTCAGCGCGCTCACGCCCCCACCCCCTGTGGTGTGGCCGCCACGGTGGCCAGTTCCCGCTCCTTGGCCTCGTAGAGCGCCTTGATGTTGCCGCTGCCGAAGCCCCGCGCGCCGCGCCGCTCGATCAGCTCCAAAAAGAGCGTGCGGCGCACGTGCATCGACTCGGCGAAGATCTGCAACAGCTGACCGTCGTGGTCGGAGTCGACGAGCACACCCAGCTCGCGCAGTCGGTCCAGCGGGGCGTCCACCCGGCCGACCCGCGCCTCCAGGGCGTCGTAGTAGCTGGCCGGGGTGCCGGCGAAGCGCACCCCGCGCCGGCCCAGCGCCTCCACGGCGGCGACGATGTCCTCGGTGCGCAGTCCCAGGTGCTGCACTCCCCCACCGGCGTGCTGGTCGAGGAACGCGTCGATCTGCCCCGGCCGCCGGGTGCGGTCCGGTTCGAGCAGGACCACCGTGACCCGCCCGGACCGGCTCTGCACCACCTTGGAGTTCATCCCCTGCCCGTCGACCTCGATGTGCTCCTCGAAGATCTGCGCGAAGTCGAACAGTGCCTCGAAGTGCCGGACCGTCTCGTCGAGCTGACCGGGCGGCACACAGACCGCCAGGTGGTCGATCTCGGCGAGCACCGGCGGGTGGTTGTCGGTCGCCGAGGCCGCCGGGGTGATGGCGCCGGGCAGGAACTCGGCCCGGTCGCCCCGGCGCTGCACCAGCCGGTGCCGCACGTCGGCGAAGCCGTCCACCTCGGCGATCACCACCTCGGCGTCCGCGCCGGTGCGGGTGGTCGGCGGCGTCACGCCGGTCGCGCCCCGACCCACCAGCTCGGCGTACGCGGCCGACACGTCGTCGACCTCGACCGCGACGACAGCGATGCCGTCACCGTGGCGCTGCACGTACCGGGCGGCCGGATGCTCGGCGCTCAACCCGGAGGTGAGCAGCAGCCGGATGTCGCCGTGGCAGAGCAGCAGGGAGCGCTGCCCTTCCAGCCCGGTCTCCGGGCCACCCTGGCCGCAGATCTCGAAGCCGACGGCGGTGCTGAAGTAGAAGGCCGCCTGCCGGGCGTCCCCCACGTAGAGTTCGATGTGGTCGATACCACTGATGTCCATGTCCCCTGAAACCCCTCCCACACAGTTCCCCCCGCGTTGCCGTCCGGGCGCGCGCGCCCGGGATGCCGCCTCGATCACCCCCTCGGCTCGGCGACGCGCGCCAGCACCAGGCTCACGTTCTGGCCGCCGAACCCGAACGAGTTGGTGACCGCGTACTCCGGGTCGGCCTTGCGGGGCGCGCCACGGATGTGGTCCGCCGGGCAGGCCGGGT
The DNA here is from genome assembly GCF_030269705.1 of Micromonospora sp. NBRC 107095. NCBI lineage: Bacteria > Bacillati > Actinomycetota > Actinomycetes > Micromonosporales > Micromonosporaceae > Micromonospora > Micromonospora sp. NBRC 107095. The sequence continues at coordinate 858,752 of NZ_BSTU01000002.1, read as the reverse complement.
CCGGGTCGTCGAGGTGGTACGTCGGCGGCAGCAGCCCCCGACCGAGCGCCAGGGCGGTGGCCGCCGCCTCCAGCGCCCCCGAAGCACCGAGCAGGTGACCGGTGAGCGCCTTGGTGGAGCTGACCGGCACGCCCCCGACGCCGAAGACGTCGGCCAGGGCGGTGGTCTCCGCGATGTCACCGAGCTTGGTGCCGGTGCCGTGCGTGTTGACGTAACCGACCACCGCCGCCGGCACACCGGCGCTGCGCAGGGCCCGGCGGATGCACGCCGCCGCGCCGGCACCATCCGGGCGGGGGGCGGTCGGGTGGTACGCGTCCGTCGTCGCGCCGTGCCCGGCCACCTCGGCGTACCCGGTGACGCCGCGCGCCGCGGCGTGCTCGGCGCGCTCCAGCACCAGCAGCGCGGCGCCCTCGGACAGGACGAAGCCGCTGCGGAAGGTGTCGAACGGGCGGCTCGCCCGGCCCGGGTCGGTGCCGGCGCGCGCCAACGCCCGCGCGTTGCCGAAGGTGTCGGCGAAGGTCGGGAACAGCGGTGCCTCGCTGGCCCCGCACAGCACCACGTCGGCTTCCCCGGTCGCGATGAGCCGGACCCCGTCGGCGATCGCCTGGGCGCCGGAGGCACAGGCGGTGCCGACCGACGAGCTGTAACCCCGGATGCCGTGGGCGATGGCGATCCGCGCCGCCGGCATGTTCGGCAGGATCCCGGTGAGCAGGTACGGACTGACCGCCGCCCGACCCCGGGCGGCGCGGGCCAGCACCTGCGACTCCAGGGTGGCCATCCCGCCGACCCCGCCGACGATCACACCGATCCGGTCGGGATCGACGTCGCGGCCCACCTCGATGCCGGCGTCGGCGAGGGCGTCGGCGGCGGCGAGCAGGGCGAGCACGACGACCCGGTCCAGGACCCGGGCGTCCGGCCCGGACGCGACGGTACGCGGGTCGATGTCGGGCAGCAGGCCGGCGACGTCCAGCGATTCCCGCGCCGGGTGCCCCTCGGCCGGACGGGTCAGCCCGGACCGGCCGGTGGTCAGGGCGTCGAAGGTCTCCTCGACCCCCCGCCCGACCGGGGTGAACAGCCCCATCCCCGTGATCAGCGCGGTCACGGACGCGCCTCGGTGAGGTAGCGCTCCCGCAGGACCACCTTGCGGACCTTGCCGGTCACGGTAACCGGGATGTCGGCGGACCGCACCGGCACGACCCGGCGCAGCATGGCGCCGACGTCAGCACCGAGGGCGGCGCGGACCCGCTCGGTGCGGTCCTCCGCCTCGTCCGCGCCGGCGGCCAACTCCAGCAGCACGTCGGTGACCACCACCCCGGCCTCGGCGACGATCACCACGGTGCAGTCGGTGACGTCCGGGCAGGCGGCGAGGATCCGCTCCTCGGACAGCGCCGTGTAGAAGCGCCGCCCGTCACCGGCGTCGACCGAGTCCACCGCCCGGTCCAGGTGGTAGTAGCGGCCGTCGGCGTCGGCGCGGACCAGGTCCCCGGTGAGGTACCAGCCGCGCTGGCGGAAGCGGTAGGTGGTGACCGAGTCGTTCCAGTAGCCCCGGAACAGCGACGGCGAGTCGATGCCCAGGAACCCCACCTCGCCGACCGGCACCGGCTCGCCGTCGGCGTCGAGCACCGCGACGGTGGCGAACTGGTACGGGCGGCCGATGCACCGGCCGTACCGGTCGGTGTCGGCGCGGTGGGTGATGTGGAACATCGAGTGCCCCATCTCGCTGGAACCCAGCCCGTCGATGAAGACCGACCCGGGCACCGTCGCCACCCCGTCACGGGTGACGGTGTCGTGCCAACCGACCGCCACGAGGCGGCGGATGTGCGGCTCGTGCGAGGCGTCGCCGGTGTTGAACCACAGTCGCACCGAGTCCAGGTCGTACCCGGACAGGTCGAAGCGGGCCAGTTCCGCCCAGGTGACCGAGAAGCCGAACACCCCGTCGGGGCGCCAGCGTTGGATCGCGTCCAGCACCTGCTCGCCGCCCTGCTCGGACAGCAGGAACATCTGGGCGCGGTTGCCCAGCGCCTGGTTGACCATCAGCACGGTGGCGGTGTGCGGTGCGGGCAACGCGTTGAGGATCCGGGTGGTGCCCTGCGCCTGCGGCATGGTGAGCAGGTGCCGGGTGGCCGCGAAGAGGCTGGCGTGTGAGTGCAGCACCGCCTTGGGCACCCCGGTCGTCCCCGAGGTGTGGGTGATGACGATCGGGTCGTCCGGGTGGTGCCGGTAGTGCGCCGGGGCGGCTGCCGGGTCGCCCGTGCCGGCCTGCGCGGGGGTGCCGAGCAGCGGCACGTCCAGGTCCTGCCCGGCCAGCATCGCGGTGTGCGCGTCGTCGGCCAGCACCCCGACGCCCCGCAGGCGGCGGATGTACTCGGCGGCGATCTCCGGGCGGAGTTTGCCGTTCATCAGCGCCGGGATCGCGCCGAGGCGGGCCAGCGCCAGGAAGCTGAGCACCATGTCGGCGGCGGCGGTGGCCCAGACGGCGACCGGGTCGCGCGGGCGTATCCCGTGTTCGTGCAGCCAGGCGGCGCGGGCGGCGACCCGTTCGTCGAGCCGCCCCAGCGTCAGCGGCGTCTCGGCGGGGTACCCGTCGACGGCGGTGTCGAAGGTCAGGCCGGGCCCGTCCGGGTCGGCGCCGTGCGCCAGCACCCGGGCCAGGACGTTGCCCGCCCCCAGTTCGGTGTCGGCGGCCAGTGCGCCGCGCAGTCCGCGTTTCCTCATGGTCGTGCTCCTCCCCCCAGCAGCACCGCGACCGCCTCGGTCGGCCCGTCGGGTGCCTGTTCGATCAGGATCAGCAACACCTCGTCGGCGTCACCGTCGTCGCGTAGCAGGTCGGCCTCGGCGACACCGTCGGTGTACGGGTCGCCGGTCGGGCTGAGACAGACCACCGGACCGCGCAGGCCCCACCGGGCGGCGATGTGCCCGGCGACGCTGTTGGGCACGGACTGGAAGAAGAACAGCGGGCCGACCCGCCCGCCGGCCTCGACGGTCGCCCGTACGTGTCGGGCGCTGGCCAGGTCGCCGCTGGCGCTGACCAGCACGATGCCCGTCCGCACCCCGGCGGGCACCCCCGCCGTCCCGTACCCCCGCCGGAGACAGCGTTCGGCGACGGCCACCACCACCGGCGCGAAGTCCGAGTGCACGAATCCCGGCACCCCCGCCACGCCGCCCTCGTCCCCGACCTCCGGCCACCAGGCCCTCGCCCGCTCCCCCGGCGATCGTGCGGTTCCGGTCGTCGTCGCGGCTGCGTGGTCGACATCGTCGGGACGGTGCGCGCAGGATCGTGGGGGGTTGGCGGCGGTCATCCGACGCCGACCAGGAGCGCGGTGTTGGCGCCACCGAAGGCGGCGTTGAGGGTGAGGGCGTGGGTGGCGCTCGTCCGTTGGGGACGGTGCGTCACCACGTTCAGCGGGCAGGAGTCGTCGGGGGCGAGCCAGCCGGCGTTGACCGGCAGCTCACCGTGGCGCAGCGCAAGCGCGGTGACCACCAGTTCGAGCAGTCCGGACGCCTCCAGCGCGTGCCCGTGCACCGACTTCGTGGAGCTGACCGGGACCTCGGTGGCGTGCCCGCCGAGGGCCCGGCGCAGTGCGGCAGCCTCGGCGGCGTCGCTCTGCGCGGTGCCGGTGGCGTTGGCGTTGACGTAACCGACGGCCCGCGGTGCCAGCCCGGCCCGACGCAGCGCGCCGTCGACCGCGCGGGCCAGCCCGGTGCCGCCGGGCTCCGGCTGGCAGGGGTGGAACGCGTCACCGGCCCGTCCCCACCCGGCCACGGTGGCCACCGGATCGGCGCCACCGCGTCGTCGGCCGCTGCTCGACTCCAGCACCACCGCGGCCACGCCGTCGCCGAGCAACAGCCCTCGCCGGCCGGCGCTGAACGGGCGGACCGCCCCGTCGACAGCGAGGGCCCGACCGGCGTCGAAGAGCGCGAACTGATCCGGCTCCACCAGGTAGCCGGCAGCGACGACCACCCGTTCGACGTCACCACGGGTGATCTGAGCGGCGGCGTCGGCCACCGCCGTGCTCGCCGACACGCAGGCGCTGGTGTAGACCCGGGTGTGCCCGGAGAGGCCACATCGGGCGGCGAGCTGACCGGCGAGCACGGCCGGGGCCGGTCCGGTGGCCGGTCCGCCGTGGACGGCGAGCAGCAGGGCGCACCCGGTGCGGCCCTCGCGGTCCAGGCCGGCCGCCCGGCAGGCCGCGTCGATCGCGGCGGCCAGCTCGTCGGGCAGCGTACCGACCTCGGGCAGGGTGGCCGCCACGGTGACCCGACGGGCTGCGGTGTCGAACCGGCGTACCGGGCCGAAGGCCGGCACACCGGCCAGCACGCCGGCAAGCTGCGCGTCGGCGCCCCGACCGAGGGCGCTGACGGCGTACACACCGGTGAGCTGGGCGACGCACGCCTCAACCATCTGTGGGGGCGGTCAGCGACGCCCGGAACACCGCCAGGGCGTCGTCGACGGTACGGATACCTGCCAGCTCGTCGTCGGCCAGGTCGAGCCGGCGGTCGTAGCGCTGCTCGACGAGGTGCACCAGCCAGGCGAGCTCCATCGAGCCGATCCGGTCGGGCACCTCGGCGGCTGGTTTCGCGGTGAGTTCGGCGAGCATGCTCAGCAGGTCAGCTCGCCCCAGATCGGGCTGACCGCTCATCAGACCGGGTCGCTCGTGGCCTCGGCGACACGCTTGGCGACCATTGTGGTGAACTCGCCGACCGTCATCAGGGCCAGCTGCTCGGACTCGTCGTCGGCGAACGTCACGCCGTAGCGGTCCTCGACCCGGACGGACAGGTCGGCCAGGGCGAGAGACTCCAGGTCGACGCCGGACGGGCCGAGCGTGGTGTCGTCGTCGAGCCCCTCGACGTCGTAGTTCATGTCGGCGAGCTGCTCGACGACGAAGGCGCGGACCTCGGCTCTCATGGATACCCTCTCTGCGTGGGCCAGCTGACGGTGTCCGGTCGGGACACCGCCTACGTGTGGGTCGGCCGGGACACCGGCGGTCAGCCGGATCCGGCCGCTGTGCTGTTGCGGCGGGTGGGTGCTCTGCTGCTCGGTCGCGCGCAGACCGCTGTGGTGCTGACGCACGACAGCGCGGGACGGCCGGTGGTCCGGGTCGACGAGGTGACCGGGCCGGTCGAGCTGGCGGTCAGCGTCAGCCGTACCGCCGGGCTGGTGGTGGTCGCCGCCCGCCGGGGCGGCGCGGTCGGGGTGGACGTGGAACGGATCCGCCCGCTGCCGGCGCTCGCGCTGGCCGGCCGCTGGTTCCCGCCCGCCGAGTTGGCCTGGTTGGCCGATCGGCCCGAGGCTGGCCGGACGGTGGACTTCCTGCGGTTGTGGACCGCGAAGGAAGCGGTCGGTAAGGCGCTCGGGCGGGGGTTGCGCGACGGTGGGCTGCGCCGGTTGATGCCGACGCCGGGGCTGCCGTTGCGGCCGGTGCCCGGTGCCGAGCCTGTACGGGTCGGTCACCCGCCGCTGGGCGAGGGCCTGGTCCTGGCGGTCGCCGGGTACGCGGCCACGCGGGTCGACGTCGAGGTGGTGCAGGGGCCCGGTCACGGGCTGACCGCCGAGCGCAGCGCGTCGGTCGAGCGGACCAGCTTGCCGGTGGTGGTGCGGGGCAACTGATCGAGCAGGTGCAGCGTCCGGGGCCGTTTGTAGCCGGCCAAACGTTCGGCGAGGAGCTTGTCCAGCGTCTCCTCCGAGAGCGGGCCGTCGGGTTGGACGTACGCGGTGATGCCGTCGTCCCAGACCACCACCGCGGCGGCCACCCCGGTCAGCTCGGCGACGGTGGCCTCCACCTCGGTCAGGTCGACCTTCATCCCGCCGACGGAGACCTGCGAGTCGAGTCGGCCGCGCACGGTGACCAGGCCGGTGTCCTCGTCGACGGTGCCGGCGTCGCGGGTGTGCAGCCAGCCGTCGGCCCAGCGGCTCGGGTCGCTCAGCCCGACGTACGGCGACGCTGGGCAGGACACCCACAGCTCGCCGCCGCTCGCGCGGACCTCGATGCCGGGCGCGGGGGCGATCGACGGTCGATGTGTGCCGTGCAGGTCGGTGCCGATCACCCCGACCTCGGTCATCCCGTACATGTTGCCCAGGGGAACCCCGTACCGGTCGGTGAACGCCCGGGCGACGGCGGCGGGCACCAGTTCGCCCCCGGTGGTCATCCGCCGCAGCTGCGGCAGGGGCCCGGCCGGTCGGGTGGAGGCGAGCAGTCCGATGTGGAACGGAACGCCCAGCACGGTGGCCGGTGTGGTGCCGGCACTGATGGCGGCCAGCACGGCGTCGCCGCTGAGCCGCTGCGGCGGAACCAGCTCGACCCCGGCGTGCAGCCCGTAGAGCAGGCCACCGACCAGGCCGAGTACGTGCACCATGGACGGCAGCAGGATGATCCGCTCGCCGGGCAGCGCCACCCCGTCGATCCGGGTGTAGCGGTGCACCTCGGCGACCAGGTCGGCGGCGGTGCGGCCGATCACTTTGGACGGGCCGGTGGAGCCGGAGCTGAGCTGGATCACGGCGTGACCGCTGACCGCCGGACGGTCGGCGTAGCGGGTGACGCCCTCGGTGACGTCGACGAAGATCTTCAGCGCGCCGCCACCGGTGCGCACCGGGGCGATCACCACCTGCGGGGTCAACCGGAGCAGCGCGCGGTCCACCTCGTGGTCGGTGAGCCGGTGGTCGAGCAGGATCGCCTGACCCCCGGCGCGCCAGGTGGCCAGCAGGTTCACCACGTACGCCAGGGACGGGGGCAGCCGCAGCGCGGCGGCGCCACCGGGGCGCAGTCCGGCGGCGGTGAGCCGGTCCTGCGCGGCGGTGACCAGACGGTGCAGGGTGGCCCGGTCGATCGGCTCGGGCAGTCGGAGACAAACGTCGGTCGGGCGGCCCGCGAACAGGACTTCGTCCACCCAGCCGGGGTCGGTCGCCGTAGGATCTTCTGCCGTCACTGCCGTTCACCGCCCAGCATGAAAGAGGGCGAATCCGCCCATCAGGTACGCTTGTCGGGGTGCTGCGGGGAACCATACGACGCCACCATTGCCATTGCTAGATGCAAATGGATGGATCAAAAGCAGCGGCCAGCCGGATTGCCGACAGCCCGTTCGGCGGACAGAATCGGGCGGGTGACCCGGCACAGCGTCACCGAGGCATAACGCCTCGTACAACCGTCGCGCGCCCTCAACCGGACGGCCGATGGCGTCGCGCTCACCGGGTGAGCCCGACGAGCGTGGCGAGTCGCGCCCCGCCGGCGGCTGCCGCCTGGGGCGCGCCCGGCGGCGCGGATACGCGCGTTAGGCCGGTTTGATGCTGGCGAGTTGGACGAGCAACTGCACGAGCCGGTAGGCCTCGGCGACGTCAACGGCGTGGAAGGCGACCGTCCGCCCGCCGCCGACGCGGGTCACACCCGGCACCAGCGTTGCCAAATCGACCATGTACGGGCCGTAGAGGTCGACCTCGACGTGCAACGGCCCGGCCATCGTCACCGGGGGAACCGAGGCGCGCCGGGCGATCGCGTCGGCGGCGGCAAGGCGCAGCCGCTCCCGCGCCTCCTCGGGATGCACTGCCACCGCGGCGGCCTGACCCACTGTCTGCTTGACGGCGACGGTGACCGCCGAGGGCACCAGCTCACGGAATTCCGCGCAGGCGGTGTCGTCCCCGCTGAGCAGAACCACCGGCACGTCCAGGTGCCCCACCATGGCGACGTTGAGACCGATCTCGCCCAACGATCGTCCGGCCACCCGCACGTCGAGGATGGCGTCGCTCATCGTGTGCGCCAGCACGGCGGGCCCGGCACCGGCCCGGGCGTGATAGCCGACCAACAGGACGGCATCGGTGTGCTCGTCCAGCCCGGCGAGCATGCCCAGCGGGCGGGGTCTGCCCCGCACCAGGCGCGCACGCCGGTCGAGGTCCTCCGGCAGGATGTTCCGGAACGTCCCGTGCGCGTCGGCGACCCACACCACCGCTTCGGGTTCCGCATCGAGAACCCCGGCGATCACCGCGTTCGCCTCGGCCGTCATCAACGCCCTGCCACGCTCATAGTCGTACCGGTCGGGACTGGTCTCGGCGGGATGCACGATCCCCGAGACGCCTTCCATGTCGACAGAGACCAGCACCTTCATGAACCCAGAACCTACGCCCCCGCGCGACCCGGCCCCACCGCGCCGATCTTGCAGTTTCGGTTGTCGAAACGCGTGACATGCCCCCTATGCCGCGACACTAAGTGCACGATCGCGGCGAGCGGGCTGTCGGGCAGCAGCGCTGATCCGTCAGGCCAGCGCCGGCGTCTGGGCGTGGATGTGGAAGCGCAGGGAACGGGCGTCGGTGAAGCACTCCCGCATCGGGCGGACGAGGTCCCGGTGCTCCGGGCTGCGTTCCCAGTTCTCGAAGTCGGCGAGACTCGCCCACTCACTGGTGATCAACCACTGCTCCGGGTCGGTCGACGAACGGCACACCTGGTCGACCAGGTGCCCCGGCACGCCACCGGCGACCAGGTGCCGCACCTGTTCGTACGCGGCGAGGAACGCCTCGGTGCGCGGCACCGGCACCCGTACCAGGAAGACCACCCGGGCCCGTTGGTCGGTCATGACGCCTCTCCCTTCATCGGCGCGGCCCCGCGCAGGACCAGCGCGCTGTTGAATCCGTCGAAGCCCCGCGCGCACACCAGCGCGAGCCGGCTGCGCGGCCGGCGGTGCTCCCGGAGGAAGCCCAGCTCGCAGCCCTCGGCCACCTCGTCCGGGCCGGCCGACGCGGGCAGCGTGTCGTGGGCGAAGGCGAGCAGGGCGGTGGCCACGTCCAACGCCGAACCGCCCTGGTACGCCCGACCGGTCAGCGGTTTCTGGGTGGTCACCGGCGGCGGCCGGTCGGCGAACACGGCCCGCAGGGCCTCGGCCTCGCTGCGGTCGTAGCGCGGCACCCCGAGCGCGTCGGGCAGCACCACGTCGATGCCGGCCGCGGCGACACCCGCCCGGTCGAGGGCCAGGCGCATGGCACGGCCGTACTGGGCCGGGTCGCCGGCACTGTCCGCGGTGGTGTGGGCGGCGTCGTGGGTGGATCCCCACCCGCTCACCTCGCCGTAGACCCGGGCGCCCCGGGCCAGGGCGTGCCCCAGCTCCTCCACCACGAACACCGCTCCGCCCTCGGCCGGCAGGTAGCCGCTGGCCGTGGCGTCGAACGGCCGGTACGCCCGTTCCGGGTCGGCGACGTCGCTGAGCAGTCCGGAGCGCAGCTGGCAGGCCAGCGCGTACGGGCTCAACGGGCACTCGGTGGCGCCGGCGATCACCACCGGGGTGCCCCGGCGTACCGCACGGGCGGCGTGCGCCAGGCTGTCCAGCCCGCCGGCCGACTCGGCGACCAGCACCCCGCTCGGGCCCTTGAACTGGTGGTGGATGGAGAGCTGCCCGACGCTGGCCGCGTAGAACCAGGCGATCGACTGGTACGCCCCGACCGTGCGTGACGTGCCGCCCCACAGGCGTTGCAGTTCCCGCTGACCGAACAGGTTGCCCCCGGACGAGCTGGCCAGGGTCACCGCGTAGCCGTACGGGTCGAGGGCCCGCTCGGGCAGGCCCGCGTCGGCCAACGCCAGCCGGGTGGCGGCGAACCCGAGGTGGGTCCACCTGTCGGTCTGCACCAACTGCCGGCTGTCGGCGTAGGAGTCGGCGGTGAACCCGGGCACCTCCCCACCGAAGCGGGTCGGGTAGCCGGACGGGTCGAACAGGGTGATCGGCCCGGTCCGGCGGGTGCCGGCGAGCACCGTACGCCAGTGCGCGTCCGCGCCGATGCCGCTCGGCGCGACCACCCCGATGCCGGTCACCACCGCACGCGCGACCATGGCTCGCTCGCTCACGCCGCCACCGCACCGAGCATCCGACGGAACACCATCGCCGACTGGAAACCGCCGAACCCGCTGCCCACCGAGAGGGCCACGTCCACCGGGACCTCCCGGGCCTCGTTGGGTACGTAGTCCAGGTCGCACTCCGGGTCCCGGGTGCTCCAGTTCGCCGTCGGCGGCACCACACCGAACTCGATGGCGAGGGCGCACGCGGCCATCTCGATCGACCCGATCGCGCCGAGCGAGTGCCCGACCATCGATTTGATCGAGCTGATCGGCACCCGGTACGCGGCCTGGCCCAGCGCCCGCTTGAACGCGGCCGTCTCGTGCCGGTCGTTCTGCCGGGTGCCCGAGCCGTGCGCGCTGATGTAGGAGACCTGCTCGGGCAGGATCCGACCCTGCCGCAACGCGTCGGTGACGGCCAGGCCCATCTCCAACCCGTCCGGGCGTAGCCCGGTCATGTGGAAGCCGTTGCTGCGGCTGGCGTAGCCGGCCACCTCGCAGTAGATGTGCGCCCCCCGCCGCCGGGCGTGCCCGGCCTCCTCCAGCACCAGCACCGCCCCACCCTCGGCCAGCACGAACCCGTGCCGGTCGGCGTCGAACGGGCGGGAGGCGTGCGCCGGGTCGTCGTTGTCCGGGCTGGTCGCCTTGATCGCGTCGAACGAGGCGACGGTGACCGGCGAGATCGGCGAGTCGGACGCCCCGGCCAGCATCACGTCCGCCTCACCGTCCACGATCATCTGATGGGCGTACCCGATGGCGTCGATGCCGGAGGTGCAACCGGTGGACACCACCTGCGCCGGGCCGTGCCACCCGTGCCGGCAGGCCACGTCCGCCGCGAGGCTGCTGGGCACCAACGCCTGATAGAGGTACGGGCCGCCACGCGCCGCGTCGACCAGCCAGCGCCGGCCGTGCTCGCTGACGGTGACGTACTCCTGCTCCAATGCCATCGTGCCGCCCACCGCCGTGCCCAGCACCACCCCGGCCCGGTCCCGTTCCGCGTCGGTGAGCACCAGTTGGGCGTCGGCCACCGCCTCGGCGGAGCAGGCCAGCGCGAACTGCACGTACCGGTCGGCCCTTCGTCGCTCGGCGTCGCTGAGCCCCGCCGCTACCGGGTCGAAGTCGCACTCCGCCGCGATCTGCGACCGGAACGCCGACGGGTCGAAGAAACTGATCCGCCGGGTGGCGGTCCGCCCCTCGGTGATGGTCTTCCAGAAGCGGTCCCGGCTGGCGCCGCCCGGGGCGACCACCCCGATCCCGGTCACCACCGTGCGGCGCCCAGTCATGATGCCACCTCTGTTCGCGACTGCGGGGCTCGCAAACCCGGCTCACTCCTCGCGCTCATGACCCGCCCCGCTGGTCGACCAGTTCGGTGTCGACGTGGCCCAGCTCGGGGCGGGGGGCGAGCGGGCCCAGGTGGAAGACCACCTCGGCCGGTTCGACGCCGGTGTTGCGCAGCCGGTGCCGCACGTTCACCGGAACGAACAGCCCTTCACCGGCGGCCAGCAACGTCGGTTGATCGTCCAGGTCCACTGTGATCGCGCCGCGCACCAGGTAGAGGAACTCCTCGCTGTACGGGTGGTAGTGCTCGGCGATCCGCTCCCCCGGCGCGAGGGTGGCCACCCCGAGGAAGCCCGAGGTGCTGCCGACGGTGCGGGGGCCGAGCAGCACCCGCAGCTCACCGCCGCGCCGACGGTCGGCGGGTACGTCCCGGGCGGCGATCGGGCGGGTGCTCAGGTCACTCATCGCCGGCCTCCGTCGGCTGGTCGCCCACCGAAACGCCCTGGTCGGCGCGCTGCCGGGCGATCCGCTCCACCCGGTCCTTGATCACCGCGAGTTGGATCGCGCTGTTGGTGTTGATCCGTTCGGTCATCGCGGCGTTGTCGACCGGTGCCGTGGGCTTCATCGCGAAGTCCTGCGTCCAGGTCATCCGGGTGCCACCGGCCTCCTCGGTGTAGCGCCAGTGGATGCGCATGTACTCGAACGGCCCGGTCTCCACCCGGTGCGCCCGGACCTGCCTGCTCACCGGGTCGGCGGTGCGTTCACTGACCCAGCTCCAGGCCGTACCGTTCTCGTCGGGGTACATGGTGAGCCGGAACCGCACCGTGTGCCCCTCACGGTGCAGGATGTCCACCACGGCGTACTCGGTGAACAGCTCGGTCCAGTTCGCCACGTCGTTGGTGACCTCCCAGACCAGCCCCAGGGGCGCGTCGATGACCACGCTGTTCTCGGTGTGCCCGGGCGGGTCGGCGCGGCGGGCGACCAGGTCGGCGACCGCCGGGATGCTCAACTGCCCGGCCTGCTCGGGGATGCTCACCTGCCAGCGGTCGGCGACCACAGCGGACAGCTCCAGCAGGGCGAGTGAGTCCATGCCCAACTCCTCCAGGGACGCCGCGGGCGCCCGGGCCGCGGCGTCGGCGTCCAGCCCGCAGTGCGCCACCAGGATGTCGGTGATCTCGGCGGTCATCGGGCGACCATGGGTGACGGTCATCGGGTCCTCCTGTGTGTTGCGTCGGGTTCTGCGGCGGGCGCGGTGCGCGGCGCGGGGGTGGCTGTCGGCGGCCCGGCGGGCTTGGCGAGCAGACGGTCGACCAGGCCGGTGGTGTAGCGGCCCTTGCGGAATGCGGCGTCGTCGAGCACCCGCCGGACGAACGGGATGGTGGTGTGCACGCCCGGGCCGGCGACATCGAACTCGTCGAGGGCACGTTCCAGCCGGTTGAGGGCCAACTCCCGGTCGGGCGCCCAGACGATCACTTTGGCCAGCAGGGAGTCGTACCAGGGGCCGACCAGGTAGCCGGCGCTGGCGTGGGTGTCCACCCGGGTGAACGGGCCGCCGGGCGGGGTGAACCGTTCCAGCCGGCCCGGGGTGGGGGCGAAGTCGCGTCCGGGGTCCTCGGTGTTGACCCGGCACTCCACCGCCACGCCGTGCAGGCGGATCTCCTCCTGACGCCAGCGCAACGGCACCCCGGCGGCGATGTGCAGTTGCTCGTGCACCAGGTCGATCCCGGTGACCATCTCGGTGACCGGATGCTCCACCTGGATCCGGCAGTTGATCTCCAGGAAGTGGAACTTCTCCTCGGCGTCGACCAGGAACTCCAGCGTGCCGGCGCCGACGAAGCCGACCTGGAGTGCACCCCGCAGTGCGGTCTCGGCGATGGTGTCGAGGACGGCGGCGGGCAGCGCCGGGGCGGGCGCCTCCTCGACCAGTTTCTGGTGACGTCGTTGCACCGAGCAGTCCCGGGTGCCCAGGTGCACGCCGTTGCCGTGGGCGTCGCAGAGCACCTGCACCTCGACGTGGCGCGCCTCGGTGAGGTAACGCTCGACGTACACCCGGTCGTCGCCGAAGGCGGCCTGCGCGGCGGCCCTCGTGCGGGCGTACGCCCGGCGCAGCTCACCCGGGGTGCGCACCACCGTCATCCCCCGGCCCCCGCCCCCGGCGGCGGCCTTCACGATCACCGGATAGCCGACGGCTTCGGCCACCTCAGCCGCCGCGGCGGCGGTCGGCACCGGCGCGACGCTGCCCGGCGACAGCGGCAGGCCGGCGCGGCTCATCAGGGCCCGCGCCGAGGACTTGTCGGCCAGCGCGGTCATCACCGCCGGCGGCGGACCGATGAACGTCAGCCCGTTGTCGGCGCAGATCTCGGCGAAGTCGGCGTCCTCGGAGAGGAACCCGTAGCCAGGGTGCACCGCCTGCGCGCCCACCTGCCGGGCCGCCTCCACGATGGCGGCGGCGTTGAGGTAGCTGCGCCGACTCGACGCCGGTCCGATCCGGACGGCCTGGTCGGCGAGACGGACCGCCGGCGAGTCGACGTCGGCGGCGGAGTAGACCACCGCCGTTCGCACGCCGAGCTCCTTGCAGGCGCGCAGCACCCGCAACGCGATCTCGCCCCGGTTGGCGATCAGCACGGTCTCGAACATGGTCAACCACCCCGCGCCGTCATGCCGGGTCCAGTTCGACGAGCGGCTGGTCGTACTCGACCGGCTGGCCGTCCTCGACGAGGATCGCCGCCACCCGGCCGGCCCGGTCGGCGGTCACCTCGTTCATCAGCTTCATCGCCTCGACGATGGCGACCGGCTGACCGGGCCGGACCAGGTCGCCGACCGCGACGAACGGTCGCGCGCCGGGCTCCGGCGACCGGTAGAAGGTGCCGACGATCGGGGCCCGCACCGCGGCGCGACCCGGCACCGGCGGCCGGATCACCGCGGGCGGGGCGCCGGGCCCCGGCACAGGCGTCGGTGCCGCCGCCTGGGCCGGCACCGCAGGCACCTGCGGACGGGGCGCGTCTTCGGGATGCCACTCGACCTCCAGCACCGCCGGCCCGCTGCGCAGCCGGATCCGCCGTACCGGCCCGGCCAGCTCGGCGATCAGGTGCTGCGCCTGCCGGCGCAGCCCGGCCAGCGCCTCCTCGCCGTCCACCCCGACGCCGTCGGACGCCTCGACAGTCGACACCGCCGGCTCCCCGGCGCTCATCGCCGACCCGCCCGGGCACCGGTGCGGTACGCGCCGAACCGTCGGAAGCGTTGCCGGCGCAGGCGGACCAGCGTGGCCGGGGGCACGTCCAGCAACGGCAGGAGGTTGGCCAGCAGGGCGGCGCGCAGCCGGTGGGCGGTCTCCGCCGGGTCGTTGTGCGCGGCGGTCGGCGGCTCCGACACGACCTCGTCGACCACCCCGAGCCGGCACAGGTCGGGTGCGGTCAGCCGCAACGCGCGGGCGGCCTGCGGCGCCGCGGACCGGTCCGGCCAGAGGATCGCCGCGCACCCCTCCGGGCTGATCACCGAGTAGACGGCGTTCTCCAGCATCAGCACCCGGTCGGCCACCGCCAGTGCCAGCGCGCCACCACTGCCGCCCTCCCCGGTGATCACCGCGAGCACCGGGGTGGGCAGCACGGTGAGGGCGAGAATGTTCTCGGCGATGGCGGCGGCCTGACCCTGCTCCTCGGCGCTCACCCCGGGGTCCGCCCCGGGGGTGTCCACCAGGGTGACCACCGGCAGACCGAGTCGGGCCGCGAGGCGCATCAGCCGCAGCGCCTTGCGGTGCCCGGCCGGGCTCGCCATGCCGAAGTTCCTGGCGACCAGCTCGGCGGTGGTGTGCCCCTTCTGGTGGCCGATGACCATCACGTGCCGGCCGGCCAGCCGTGCCACCCCACCCACGATGGCGGGGCAGTCCGCGCCGAGCCGATCGCCGTGCAGCTCCACGAACCCGTCGAAGACGGAGTCCAGGTAGTCGAGTGTGGTGGGTCGTCCGGGGTGCCGGGCCATCCGGACGGTGTCCCACGCGTCGCGGGCAGCCGGGGGGTCACCGGGGGCCGGGGTGGCGACGGGCGGGTCCGCCGGCCGCGGGCGGGCCACGCCGTCGTCGGCGAGGCGCTCGCGGCGCGACGCCAGCTCCTGCCGGGGTACGGGCGTGCGCGCCGGACGGCCGGCGCGGGTCGCGGCGAGCAGCGCCACCAGCCGTCCACGCAGCGACCGACGCTGCACCACCATGTCGACCTGCCCGTGTCGCAGCAGGAAGTCGGCCGTCTGGAAGCCCTCCGGCAGGGCCCGCCCGGTGGTCTGGCGGATCACCCGGGGGCCGGCGAAGCCCATCCGCGCGCCGCTCTCGGCGAGCACCAGATCGGTGTTGGTGGCGAACGAGGCGGCCACCCCGCCGTAGGTCGGGTCGGTGAGGACGCTCACGGTGAGCAGTCCCGCCTCGCGCAGCGCGGCGATGGCCTGGCTGACGGAGGCCATCTGCATCAACGACAGCGCCCCCTCCTGCATCCGCGCCCCACCGGAGGCGGTGACCAGGACGAGCGGGATGCGCTCGTCCAGTGCTCGTTCGGCGGCCCGGGTGATCAGCTCGCCCACCGCGCACCCCAGGCTGCCGCCGAGGAAGCGGAAGTCCATCACCGCCAGGGCCACCGGGTGCCCACCGATGGTGGCCGTGGCGCAGACGACCCCCTCGGCCAGGCCGGTGCTGGCCCGGGCGCCGGTGAGCCGGTGCCGGTACGGCAGCACGTCGACGAAGTCGATGGGGTCCGCCTCCGGCAGCTGGTCGGGCAGTGTGCGCAGCGAACCCGGGTCGACCAGTTGGCGCAGGCGTTCCGGCGCGCCGAGTCGGGCGTGCTCCCCGCACTCGGGGCAGACGTCGAGGTTGCGCCGCAGCCGTTTGCGGTAGAGCAGGCTGGCGCAGCCGGCGCATCGGGACCAGAGCTGCTCGTCGGGCGGCGTGGTGGCCGTCACGACCGCCGCCCGGTGTCCGGGGCGTCGAAGCGGTAGAAGCACCGGGCCATGGCGTCGCGCGGTGAGCGCCACGTCGGCAGGTACGGCGACACGTACGGACGCAGCCGGTCACTGACCCTGATGAACTCGGGGTGGCCACGGGCGGCCTCCACCGCGCCCTCCGTCGGCTGCGCGGTCTCGAGCAGGTGCACATAAAGGTCGTGCAGTCGGTACAGCGAGCGGTGCCGGACGCCGACCAGGCGCGGCAGCTCCGTACTGTCCGACTCGGCGAAGATCTCGGCGACCCGCTCCTCGGCGGTCGGATCGACCTTCGCGATGATCAGCGATCGGTCCATGCTGGGCCTCCCCCCACAGCGTCCGGCCGGCGACGGGTGGCCCCGGACGTGCTGGACGACTGCCGACACGATGCGCCGGTCCTCGTCACGGCGGCGTCACCGCGCCGGGCCGACCAGCGACGCATGATGGTGACGCTGCGTTGACGCAACCTGTGCATCAGCTATGCGTCCGCCGCGCCCAGCGTGCCAATGTTTGCGCAGTTCAGAACCAATCTCGGGTTGACTGTCGCGAATAGAACGGTCACTGTGACGTTGACCCAACGTGACCATCATTGATAATCTTCAGCTTGGTCAGCCCGGCGATCTCGGCGGGCGGGGCCGCGCCCGGCCGCGCCGCGATCGGCGGGTCGACAGTGGCGTCGCGGGCAACCGATCCGGGACACAGCAGACAGTCGGGACGAGCGTTCCGCAGGGGGTGCCGCCGTGGCCGCTGATCCGTCCGTGCCGACCGCCGGAGACCCGCCCGAGGAGGGCGTCTCCCTGCACCTGCTCGGAGGCTTCCGACTCCTCCGCGAGGCGGTGCCGGTCGTGGTGCCACGCGGGCTGCAACGGGTGATAGCGCTGATCGGGCTCCGCCCCGGCGCCACCCGCAGTCAGCTCGCCGGCCTGCTCTGGCCGGACGCGCCGGAGGAACGGGCGCTGTCCTCGCTGCGCACCGCCCTGTGGCGACTCCGGCAGGACCCGTGCTGCCCGATGACAGTGGCCGGCGACACCGTCCGCCTCGGCCCGGCGGTCCGACTCGACGTGGACGACCTGGTCGGCACCGCGGCCCGGGTCCGCGACGGCGACGACCCCCGCACCGCGGCCGGGGCGCTCGCCGCCGGGCGGCACGACCTGCTTCCCGGCTGGTACGACGACTGGGTGCTGCTGGACCGGGAGCGCCTGCGCCAACTCCGCCTGCAC
Organism: Micromonospora sp. NBRC 107095; assembly: GCF_030269705.1. Taxonomy (NCBI): domain Bacteria; kingdom Bacillati; phylum Actinomycetota; class Actinomycetes; order Micromonosporales; family Micromonosporaceae; genus Micromonospora; species Micromonospora sp. NBRC 107095. Next base: position 841,489 of record NZ_BSTU01000002.1, on the reverse strand, counting down.
ATGCTGGAAGAGGTGGCCGGGCACCACCTGGCCGCGGGACGCCATGGTGAGGCCCTCGAAGCCGCGCTGGAGGCGATGGCCGCCGAGCCGTTACGGGAGACACCCCACCGGCTGGTGGTCCGCATCCACCTGGCCGAGGGCAACGCGTTCGAAGCCGTGCACGCCTTCTACGTCTACCGGGACCTGCTGCGCCGGGAACTGCGGCTGGAACCGAGCCCGGCCATGAGCGCCCTGCTCGACGACACCCTCGCCCCGATCCGCCAGGCCAGCCGCGCCGCCATCACCGACCGTCCGTCACCAGCCGGTCGGCGGACGTGACGGTGACGTGACAGGCACTGCGGCACGGTGGGCGCACAGAGCACGTGGCACCGACCCCGGAGGGTCGGGCAGGCCACCGGCGGAAGGGGTCCCATGAGTCGTCTACTGATCGTCAGTCGGATCATCCCGGGAGCGGAGGGGCGGGTCGCGCAGATCTTCGCCGAATCCGACGCCACCGAACTCCCCAGCCTGACCGGTGTCACGCACCGATCCCTGTACTGCCTGCACGACCTGTGCGTACACCTGCTGGAGACCTCGGACGACGTCGACCCGGACGCGCTCGCGGCGGCCCGTAATCACCCGCTCTTCCAGCAGGTCAACGAACGACTCTCCGCGCACACGTCGCCGTACCTGCCGACCTGGCGCTCGCCCCGGGACGCGATCGCCGGCTGCTTCTACCGCTGGGACGCCACCGACACGCCAACCGCGCGCCCGGCCAGCACCGACGTGCCCGTGGCACGCCCAGCCGGCACCGAGGCGCCCGCCGCGCACCCGGCCGGCTGACATGTCCGCCGCGCCGCCGCACGTCCTGATCATCGGCGCGGGCACGGGCGGGTTGTGCCTGGCGCACGGCCTGCGCCGCGCCGGGATCACTGTCGCCGTCTACGAACGACACCGCGACCGGGCCGAGGGGCTGCTCGGCTACCGGGTCGGCATCGGCCCCACCGGTAGCCGGGCGCTGCGGGAGTGTCTGCCCCCGGAACTGTTCGCCACGTTTCTGGCCACCTGCGCCCGTCCGCCGCACTACTTCAACGTGGTCACCCAGGGGCTGCGCCAGACCGCGTCGTTCGCGCTGCGGCCGAGCGACGACCCCGTACGCACCGAACACTCGGTGGCCCGGATGGTGCTGCGCCAGGTGCTGCTGACCGGCCTGGAGGACGTGGTGCACTTCGACAAGACCTTCACCCGGTACGAGCAGCGCGACGACGGCACTGTCACCGCGCACTTCGCCGACGGCAGCACCGCCACCGGCGACCTGCTGGTGGCTGCCGACGGCACCCATTCCGCCGTACGCCGCCAGTACCTGCCGCACGCCGTCACCCGCGACGCCGGGACGATCAACATCGCCACCCGGGTCCCGCTGACCCCGCACACCCGCAGTCTCATACCGGAGCGGGTCCAGCAGGGCATCTCGCTGATCTTCGGGGTCGGCGGGATGATGGGCGTGCTGCACGTCATGGAGTTCAAGTGGGACGCCGAACGGGCGATCAAGCCCGGCGTCAGCGAGGCCGACGCCGCCCTGCTCCGCGCCTGGCCCGGCCTGGCCCACGACACCACCACCGACAACATCAATCTGATCATCTGGAGCGCGGCCAACCGGTTCCCGGCCGACGTCATGCAACGCCGCGGCCAGGAGTTGGTGCAGGTCGCCCTGGACCTCACCTCGAACTGGCACCCGCACCTGCGGGAACTGCTCACCCACGCGGACCCGGCCAGCGCCCTCCCCATCAAGGTGTCCACGTCCGAGCCGGTGCCGCCCTGGAAGAGCAGCACCGTCACCATGCTCGGTGACGCCATCCACACCATGACCCCTGGTCGCGGTGTGGGCGCGAACACCGCGCTGCGCGACGCCCGGCTGCTCTGCGAGCAGCTCAGCAGCGCCACCGCCGGCGACAAGACCCTGGTCCAGGCGGTCGCCGACTACGAGGCGGTGATGGCGCCGTACGGCTTCGCGCGGGTCGCCGAATCGTTGAACCGCAGCGGCACCAACGGCGACGATCGGATGTACCGGCCGGTGGTGGGTCGGCTCGCGCTGCTCGGCGCGCGCGGCTACTTCGGAGTGACCAGCCGGGTGCCACGGCTGCGGCGCCGGTTCGTCGACGACTTCCACACCTACGAGGGCGACCGGGACTGAACCCGGTTCTGCCCGACCCGGGCTCGGCCTCCCCGCCGGGCCCGGGTCTCGTCGTGTCCGGCGCGCACCGCGCGCCCGACCGATGCGTGGTCCGCTGCCCGCCCGCCCCGGTCTCATCCGCCCCGGTTCCGGTGCGATCGGGCGACGCTGTGTCACTCGGCAGGCACCCGCTGAGGTGGCTGGCCCACCCGCGACGCTGACGGCCGATCCTGTCTGTCGTCGGCAATAGGCGTGTGCAAAGCTGCGGCGAGTTTTTCTCGTGACTTTTCCAACGAGCTGAGAGGGAGGTTCGCCGTGGCGTGGTCTTTCGGACACTCGCTGATAGTGGTACTGGCACTGTTGCTGGGCCTGGCCGCCGGTTGGCTGCTGCGCGGCCGGCGGGGCGTACCGGGCAATTCGATTGTGGATGGTGACCCCGTCGCCGGTCTGGCCGTGATCTCCACGCCCACGCCGGCTGCCACCACCGACGAGGCGGTGCCGACGGCCGCCGTCGACCCGGCACCCGCCGCCGTCGCTGACGAGCCGGTACCGGTCGACACGGTCAGCGCGCCGGCCGCGACGACCGAACCGGACGGTCCCAACCCGGTGCCCGTACCGGCGGACGCCCCGAGCGGCGTCGACCCGGCGGACATGGCGCTGACCGAGGACCCGCCGCCGGTACCTGCCGCCGAGCAGCCCGACGCCGCTGAGCCCCGGCCGGAGCCGGCCGTGCACGCGGCCGCCGAGCCGGTCAGCGTCGACGAGCAGCAGGCCCCGGCGGCAGTGGTCGCTCCGCGCCAGCCCGCGGACGACCTTCCGTCCGCCGACGCGCCGCTCGACGCGGCGCGGACCGATGGTGCGCCGGCAGTTACCGCGCCGGCCGACGAGGCGCGGATCGACTCGACGCCGACCGATGTGACGCCAGCCGACGACACGCCGGTTGCGGTCACCCCGGCCGACGAGGAGGCGACCAGGGCCACGGCGGTCGATCCGACGTCCGCAGCGGCGCCGGTCGACCCTCCGGTTGCCGAGCCGGTGGATGCCACCGAGGAGACCGAGCGGTCGGCGGTGGCCACGCCTCCGGTCCGGCCGACCACCGCGGCGGCCCCGCCGGTCCGGCCGTCCTCCGACACGGCGGTCAGCAGCGTCGACGCCGACCCGACGGGCCCGGCCGACGACTTCCGCCGGATCCAGGGAATCGGGCCGAAGATGGCGGCAGCGTTGCAGGACGCTGGTGTGCGCACGTACGGCCAGCTCGGCGAGTTGGACGAGCCGGCGCTGCGCGACCTGATCCGGGCCGCCGGCCTGCGCGCCGCACCTGGTCTGGCCAGTTGGCCGCAGCAGGCCCGGGTGCTCGCTGGCGCCGGCGACGAGCTGGCCGGAGTACTGCCGAACGGCAACCAGGACTGACCGCCGGCACATCCGAGCCCTCGGTCGCCGTCGTTGTTCGACGGCGACCGAGGGCTCGGCTGTCGCTGCCGAACGAGCCTCAGGCGCGCAGCTCAGCGGCGAGGTCACCGATCGACGTCATCGCGTACCGCTGCATTCCGGGGCCGAAGGTGATGCGGGTCGCGCCCTGCCGGCCCAGCTCGGCCACCGACTCCCGGTCCGGGCCGGCGACCATGTTGATCGGCCCGGAGATGCCCTCCCGCAGCTGCGGGAGCAGCTGCGGCGGCGCCAGGATCGGGTAGACGCAGTCGGCTCCGGCCCCCACGTAGAGGCGGGCGCGTTCCATCGCCTCGACGGGGTCACCCGTCCCGATCAGGAACGTGTCGACGCGCGCGTTGATGAAGAGCTCCTGCCCCGCCACCGCGCGCACCTCGGCCAGCCAGTCCGCGTGCCGCCGCGGGTCCTTCAGGGTGCCGTGCCCGTCCGAGTCCTCCAGGTTGCAGCCGACGGCACCGGCCTCCAACAGCCGCCCGACCAATTCACGAGGGGCCAGGCCGTAACCACCCTCGACGTCGGCGGACACGGGGACGGAGACGGCGCGGACGATGCGCGCGACCGCCGCGAACATCTCGTCCGGCGGGGTCGCGCCGTCCTCGTAGCCGAGCGAGGCGGCGACACCCGCGCTCGGGGTCGCGAGCGCCGGGTAACCGGCATCGGCAAGTACCCGGGCGCTGCCCGCGTCCCAGGGGCCCGGCAGGACGAGCGGGTCACCGGCGGCACGGTCGTGGTGCAGGGCACGGAAGGTGGAGGCGGTCATCGTTCGGTCTCCCGGCGGGGCTGCGAAGGGGCGGGCTCAGGCGGTGTATCCGCCGTTGGAGTCAAGCACGGCGCCGGTGATGTACGAGGCCGCGGGGCTGGCCAGGAACGCGATGGCCGCGGCGGTCTCGGCGGGGTCGCTGACCCGTTGGATCGCGAGGCTGGACACCAGGCCCTTGAGCATCTCCGGGTCCGGCGGCTCCATTCCGGTGAGCATGAGCCCGGCCTGCAGCATGTTGACGGTGATGCCGCGCGGCGCGAGGTCACGGGCGACGCCCCGGGTGTAACCGACCAGACCGGCCTTGGTGGCGGCGTAGTCGGCGAGACCAGGTACTCCGACGCGGGTGCCGATCCCCGAGCCGATGTTGACGATTCGGCCGTTGTCGCGCAGCACCTTCGCCGCCGCGCGGATGATCGCGATGACGCCGGTGTAGTTGGTGGCGTGCATGCGGTCCAGGGTGGCCACGTCCACGTCCGGGTCGTCGACCGTCCTGCCCTGCTCCAGGGAGATCGCGGCGTTGTTGACCAGGATGTCCAGGCCGCCGAGCTGGGTGACGACGTCGTCGATCAGCTGCGGTGCGCGTGAGCTGTCCGCCTGGTCGTTCTGCAGGGCGAGGGCCCGTACGCCCCGACCCACCAGTTCCTCGACGACTGCGGCGGCCTTGTCGGCGGAGCCGACGTAGGTGATGGCGACGTCGGCGCCGGCGTCGGCCAGGGCGCGGGCCGTGGCCGCGCCGAGACCTCGCGAACCGCCGGTGACGAGTGCGACCTTGCCCGCGAGTGGCTGTGTCATGAGTTGGTCCTCCATGCGACCGAGTTATTGACTGATCGGTCCACCATACGTTTACTGGACCGTACGGTCAATAATTGCTACGCTTGTCACATGGCCAGGCCACGGCAGTTCGACGAGGAGCAGGTGATACGCGCGGTTCGGGACCAGTTCTGGGACGCCGGTTACGCGGCCACCTCACTGGAGGACCTGATCCGGGTCAGCGGGTTGGGCAAGGGCAGCCTGTACGGCGCCTTCGGCGACAAACACCGACTGTTCCTGCGGGCGCTCCGGGAATACACCGACACCAGCGGCGGCTATCTGCGCGAGATGCTCGCGTCCACTCCCCGCGCCCTGGACGCGCTGCGCGCGTTCGTCATGGCGCCGGTGGGCGACCCGGGTGGCGCCGCCGCCCGGCGCGGCTGCCTGATGGCCAACAGCACGTCCGAGCTGGCCGCCGCCGACCCCGACGTCCTCGCCGAGGCGCGGCGCACCTACGAGGCGACGACCGCCCTGGTCGCCCAGTGCGTCGGGCGGGCCCAGGACGAGGGTGACCTGCCGCGCGACGTCGACCCGGTCGAGACGGCACGCGCCCTGCTCGCCGCCCAGCAGGGGCTGGTGTTCATGGGGCGCACAGGGCTGGACATCGACACCCTGACCAGGACGGCCCGCACCCTCGCCGCCACGCTCCTGCCGGAAAGCTGAACCGGCTGGTCAGCTTATTTGATCTTGCGGGTGGTGCGAACCACGATGCCCTCGTACTCCGGGTGCTTGACCAGCCAGTCGGCGAGGAACGGACAGATCGGCACAACTGTCCGCCCCCTGCTCCGCGCGTCGTCCAGCACCGCCCGCGCCAGCGTCGACCCGACGCCCCTGCCCTCGTACGCCGGATCGACCTCGGTGTGGGTGTAGGCGATGATCGAGCCGGTCAGCTGGTAGGTGACGAACCCGGCGACCGCGCCCGCCTCGTCGCGCGCCTCGAAGCGCTCCCGCGTCGGCGCGTCTGTCACGGTGAACTGCACAGTGCCATCCAACCACCCGAGCCCACGGCCCCCGCCGCGAGGCCGGCAGCGAAGGGCGACGTCACGCGCATCGTCCCGCCCGAAACGGGAACACGACGCCCGCCGGGAGCACCGTGGGAGGAGACACGCCACCATGACGAACGCGTCGACGGACGGCGGCTTCGCCGTTGTCGAGATGTTCACGTCCCAGGGCTGCAACAGTTGCCCTCCCGCGGAGGAGGTGCTGAGCGAGATCGAACGCGACGCCCGGGCGCACGGACAGAACGTCTTCGCCCTCGGTTTCCACGTCGACTACTGGGACCACCTGGGGTGGCCCGACCAGTTCGCGGACCCGGCGTACACCGCGCGCCAGGAGGCGTACGCCCGCGCGTTCGGCACCAGGGGTCTGTACACCCCACAGATGGTCGTCAACGGCAGCGTCGAGTTCGTCGGTTCCGACCGCCGCCGGGCGGCCAGCACGATCATGTCCGCCATGTCCTCGACCGCCACCACCGCGCTGACGCTCTCCGTCGCCGGCTTCGGCGGAGACCGGGTGGTGGTGGACTACCGCACCGACCGACCGCCGACGGGCGCGGTGGTGAACGTGGCGGTGGTGCAGCGGGGCCTGGACAGCGACATCGCCCGGGGCGAGAACGCCGGGCGGACGCTACGGCAGGACAACGTCGTGCGCGCCTTCAGATCGGTGGGCCTGGACGCCGACCGGGGGCGGGTGGAGCTGGTGACACCGCCTGATCTCGATCCGCGCGACGCCAGCGTGGTCGGCTATGTCCAGGAGGGCGGCGCAGGGGCCATCGTCGGGGCGACGGCCGTCGCGCTGCCCACCGGGTAATCTCGGCGCATGCGGATGGTGGGCGGCGCGAGGGGTTCCGGTGGCTGACGCCGACGACGTACGCCGGGTCGCGTTGGCTCTGCCGCACACTGTGGAGATCCCCAGCGACGGTTTCGACTTCCGGGTGGCCGACAAGGGCTTCGTCTGGTCCTATCCGGAGCGCAGACCGGGCAGGCCGCGGGTGATCCGGCTCGACATCGCGGTGCTGTTCGTCGGTGACGAGGCCGAGAAGCAGGCGCTCCTGCTCGGGGAGCCCGAGGTCTTCTTCACCACGCCCGGGTACGACGGTCTGCCCCTGGTGTTGCTGCGCCTGGCGGCGGTCGACGTCGACCGGTTGACCGAGTTGGTGACGGACGCGTGGCGGATGCGCGTGCCGGACGCGTTGCTGGGCGACACCGCGGGCGCCGGCAAATAGCGACATCAGCACGCAACGGGTTCGACACATTGACGTGGATCTCAGTGCTCCACTACCGTGACCGAGAGAGCGCTCTCTCACCTCACCTTTCCCCCAATTCAGACGCAACGCGCTGGACCCGGCGAGGGCCGTAACCGGCGCGCGCGATGGAGGCACGATGAAACCTCCCGTCCCCCACCGCCGGTGGGCCCTGGCCGCCGCCACCGCGCTGGCCCTGGCCGTCGGCGGCCTCGCCATCCCGGTCACCGACGCGGCCGAAGCCGCCCCCGTCGGCGCCGGCAGCTACACCACCACCCCGGTCGGCCCGCTCCCCAGCGGCTGCGGCGCGATGTCCAGCAATCCCCGGCAGTTCGCCACCGCCAACGCGCCGTCCGGGCCGATACCCACCAACGACTGGTGGTCCTCGCTGCTGTGGAAGCGCACCGACTGTTCCTTCAGCGAGCCGCTGCACGCCCACCCGATCTCGTACGACACCTTCGGCGACGGGCTCGGCTTCTCCGCCAACTCCACGCCCGCGATCAGCGGCACCGCCACCGGCGTCGGCGAGTACCACTACCCGTACGTGCAGGACATCCGGGTCGGTGTCGCCGGGCTCGCCGCGCCACTGGTCAAGGTCGACGGCTGGACGGACTGGACGGTCAGCCCGCACTGGAGCGACGGCACGCGCACCATGCGCGCGACCATCGGCCACGGCCTGCCCTTCGCCTACTTCCAGACCACCGGCGGAAACGCGCAGATCAGCACTGCCGGCACCCCCGACGTCTGGTCCAACAACGGCGCCACCATCGGCTTCCGGGTCAACGGCCACGACTACGTCGGGTTCGCGCCCAGCGGTGCCAGCTGGACCGTGGCGTCCGGTCGGATCTCATCTACGCTGGCCGGCCGCGGCTACTTCTCGGTGGCCCTCCTGCCGCCGACATCGAGCACCGCCGAGCGGACCAGCCTGGCCGCCACCTACGGCCAGTACGCGCACGCCCACGTGACCGGCACCCAGGTGTCGTACGCGTACAACCCGGCGACCAGCGCCCTGACCACCACGTACGCGTTCACCACCACCGCCCGCGAGGGCACCGCCACGCAGACCGTGGTCAGCCTCTACCCGCACCAGTGGAAGTCGCTGAGCGGCTCCACGGCGATCACGCCGACCTACCCGTCGGCGCGCGGCCGGATGAAGGTGCTCACCGGCGTCACCCAGTTCCGCACCGCCATGAAGTTCCAGGGCATCCTGCCGGAACTGCCGGCCGTCGGCGACGGCAGCGGAAGCGACCTGGCGACGCTCACCAGCCAGCTCGCCGCCGTCCGGGGCAACCCGATGGACCAACGCGGCAACGACACCTACTGGACCGGCAAGGGGCTCGGCCGGGCCGCCCGGATCGCCGAGATCGCCGACCAGGTCAACGACATCACGACGCGCGACAGCGCGCTGAACGCGATCCGCAGCACGCTCACCGACTGGTTCACCGCGTCCAGCGGCAAGACCAGCCGGGTCTTCTACTACGACAACAACTGGGGCACCCTGATCGGGTACCCGGCGTCGTACGGCTCCGACCAGGAGCTCAACGACCACCACTTCCACTACGGCTACTACATCGCCGCCGCCGCGACCCTGGCGAAGTTCGACCCGGCCTGGGCGGCCACCAGCCGTTACGGCGGCATGGTCGACCTGCTGATCCGGGACGCCAACAACTACCGCCGCGACGACACCCAGTTCCCGTACCTGCGGGACTTCGACATCTACGCCGGTCACGACTGGGCGTCCGGGCACGGCTCCTTCGGCTCCGGCAACAACCAGGAGTCCTCGTCGGAGGGGATGAACTTCGCCAGCGCCCTGATCCAGTGGGGGCAGACGACCGGCAACACCGCGGTCCGGGACGCGGGCGTCTTCCTCTACACCACGCAGGCCGCGGCCATCCAGGAGTACTGGTTCGACGTCAGCGACCAGAACTTCCCCAGCGCGTTCGGTCACTCGACGGTCGGCATGGTCTGGGGCGACGGCGGCGCGTACGCCACCTGGTTCAGCGCCGAGCCGGAAATGATCCAGGGCATCAACCTGCTCCCGGTCACCGGCGGCCACCTCTACCTGGGCAACAACCCGGCGTACGTGCGGACCAACTACGCCGAACTGGTCCGCAACAACGGCGGACAACCGACCGTGTGGCAGGACATCCTCTGGCAGTTCCAGGCCCTCGGGGACGCCGACACGGCGCTGGCGAACCTGCGCGCGAACCCCGGCTACACCCCGGAGGAGGGCGAGAGCCGGGCACACACCTTCCACTGGATCCGCAACCTCGCCGCCCTCGGCACCGTCGACACGACGGTGACCGGCAACCATCCGCTGTCGGCGGTCTTCTCCCGCAACGGGGCCCGCACCTACGTGGCGTCGAACCCGACGGCGACACCGATCACCGTGACGTTCTCCAACGGCACCGCCCTCACCGTGGGGGCCGGCAAGACGGCAACCACCGGGGCGTACGCCTGGAGTGGTGGCAATGCGGCCGGTGGCGTCCCCCCGACGACACCCACCGATCCCCCGCCGACGACCACCCCGCCGCCGTCCACCGGCGGGCCGACGCGGTACCTGCTGCCCGGAGGTGGGTTGGCCGCCGCCGGTAGCGCGGCCACGACGACGGTCGCGGCGGCGAACGGCAACCACGACGGTACGCCCACCAACGCCCAGGTCTTCACGGCGACCGGTCTCAACCTGGCCTACACCGGCGGGCAGACGGCGTTCGACCTGTTCGTGGACGCCGGGACGGCGGTCGGCAACGGGGTGCAGGTACGGATCTCCTACGACCTCACCGGCAACGGCAGCTGGGAGCGGGTGGAGACGTCACGCTACTTCGCCACCGACCCGGTTCCCGGCTACGAGCACTACACCCAGAACGCCGGCCTGGCCTCGGCCACCGGCACGTTGGGCACGCTGAGCAACGGCACGGTCCGGGTGGAGGTGTGGTCGGCGATCGGCAACAACCCGAGCACCGTGGGCATCGGCAACCAGTCGGTGCTGCGGCTTCCGTACTCCTGATCGATCTGTTCGTCCCGACACGACGTCGGCCGGTGCGCAGGACCAGGATCGGTCCCGCACACCGGCCGACGTGTGCGGTCAGTCGGTCAGTCTCAGGACGCGGTGCAGGTGGGCGTCATGCCGGCCCCACTGCCGTTGCCCTGGAAGCCGAACTCGGTGACCTGGCCCGCGCCGAGCCGGCCGTTGTAGTCCACGTTGGCGAACCGCACCGTGCCGGTGGAGCCACTGGCCGTCGCGCTCCAGGTGTTGGTGACACTCGCACCACTGGGAAGCGTGAGGCTGACGTTCCAGCCGTTCGTCCCGGCGGAGCCGGCGGTGACCTTCACGGTGGCCACGAATCCGCCGGTCCACGAGTTCAGCGACACCGATGCCGAACAACCACCGGTGGTCGGCGGCGGGGTGGTCGGCGGCGGGTCGGTGGGCGGCGGCGTCGTCGGCGGCGGGGTGGTCGGGGTACCCGTGCCGGCGTTGAGGGCGTTCAGGACGTTCGTGTACGCGGCCTTCTTGTTGCCGTTGCAGTCGAACAGCAACGCGTTGTCCGAGCCACGCCACGAGTCACAGTCCCGCACCCCCCACACCGTGATGCCGGTGCAGCGGGAGACGTTCATGCAGGCGCGGGTGACGGCGCCGTAGATGTTGGCCTGGTTCCCGCCGGTCATCACGTCCAACTCGGTGATCTGCACATCCACACCGAGGTCGGCGAAACGCTGCAGGTTGGCCTGGTAGTCACCGGCCAACGAGGTGCCCAGGTGCGACTGGAACCCCACACAGTCGATCGGCACACCACGGGACTTGAAGTCCCGCACCATGTTGTAGATCCCCGTCGACTTCGCGTTGATCCCGTCGGTGTTGTAGTCGTTGTAACACAACTTCGCACCCGGATCCGCCGCCCGCGCCGCCCGGAACGCCGCCTCGATCCAGTCGTTACCGGTGCGCTGCAGGTTCGAGTCCCGCCGCCCACCGGAACCACCGTCGGCGAACGCCTCGTTCACCACGTCCCACGAGTGAATCTTGCCGCGGAAGTGCGTCGCCACCTGCGTGACGTGGTTGATCGCCGCGTTGCGCAACGCGCTGCCCGACATGCCCTGCGCCCAACCCGGCTGCTGCGCGTGCCACAGCAACGCGTGACCCCGCACGCTCATCCCGTTGGCCTGCGCGTGGCTGACCAGACGATCACCACCGGTGTAGCTGAACCGACCCTGCTGCGGCTCGGTGGCATCCCACTTCATCTCGTTCTCGGCCACGACACTGTTGAACTCACGGTTCAGGATCGTCGTGTAGATGCTCGTGGACAGCTTGCCCGTCGCGACAGCGGCCCCGAAGTAGCGGCCCTTCTCCGCCGCCGAGGCCCCCAGGGTCGTGCCGGCGCTGGCCGTGGAGGTCAGTGCCACCGTCATCCCGGCGGCGAGAACGCCGGTAACTGCGATGGTCACCGCCGCTCGCAGGGCTCTTCTGTGATTCATCCCGGATTCCTTCTCTGTGGTGGTGCGGTGATGGAAGCGCAGCGCCCGAATCTGCTCATGCGACATCGGAGACGACAGCAGCGGTCGCCGTCGCGGTTAGCAGTGCGGGGAATCCTGAACCGACGTCCGGCATGCCCTGGGCGGACGTCGCGTTCCGAGGGGCCACAGCAGGTTCGCCCGGTGAACCACGGGTGCGGCCGCCCTCAACCATCGACTGTGAGCGATAACATGCCGTTCGTCAAGTCGTAACCGGCCGGGCCGAGGCCGGGTCGTCGCGGTCGAGCCGGCGGGGCGCTTCGGCGTGCTGCCGGAGCCGCGGGACGGACGGCTCCGGCAGCGCCGGTCACTGGAACGAGGCGTCGTCGACGAGGAAGCTGTCGGTGCCCTGCGCCGTCTCCACGTAGAAGGTGGCATTGGACAGCGTGCCGCTCCACGACACGGTCGTGGTGCCCGTGAGCAGCGTCCAGCCGTTGACGGTCACCCCCACCGCCGGGGTCAGCTGGAGGTAGCTCGTCGTGCCGCCGCCGGTCAGTGACAGCGTCGCCTTCGCCGACGGGGTGCCGCTCTGCGCGCGTACCCAGACGTTGGTGGTGTAGCTCTTGCCGTTGGTGAGCCGGGCGGTCACGTCCTGACCGGGGCCGTTCCACGCGCCGGTGCGGCCGGTGATCGACAGCGACCCGCCGCCGCCGTGCGCGACGGTGGTGTTCCGGGCGAGCGTTCCGCTGCCGTGCACACCCCAGCCCGTCGTGCCGTTCTCCACGTCGCCGTTGGTGAGCAGGCTGGCGCTACCGGCGGTGCCGCTGAACTGCCACCAGTTGATGTTGAACAGGTTGCCGCTCCCGCCAGCGAAGCGGAGATACAGATCATGGGTGCCGGTTGCGCCGCTGACCGCGCAGGTGCTGGTGGTCCAGGTCTGCCAGCCGCCGGTGCCGCCGACGGTGCAGGTGCCCACGGTCGGTCCGGTGGCGCTGTCGAGGCGTACCTCGATCCGGCCGCCGCTGGTGGCCGACGCGACCCGGGCGCTGAACGATGTCGCGCCCGCTCCGAACGCGACACCCTTGACCTTGATGTAGTCGCCGTTCTCGATCCAGCCGACGTTCATCCCGCCCTCGCTGGACGCCTCGGTCTCGATCCCCGAGCCCCAGGCGATCGTCTCGGCCTCCTGACGCACGTACGGGTTCAACGTCCCGATCTGCGGCGCGCCGGTGGTGGTCATGTTGATGGTCGGGAACGTGCCGTTGCTGTTGTAGGTGAACTTCTCCACCGCCACCGAGCGGGTGTAACCGCCGCCGCCGGGCAACGCCCCGTTGTGATAGAAGAAGTACGAACCACCCTGGAAATCGATCACACCCGCATGGTTGGTGAAGCTACCGCCCTGCCGCGGCATGATCGTTCCTCGGTACGTCCACGGCCCGGTCGGCCCGGTCGCCGTCGAGTACGCGAGGAACTCCGAGCAGCACTCCGCGGCGAACACGTTGTAGTACAGGCCGTTGCGCTTGAACACCCACGGCCCCTCCTCGTACAGGGTCGGCCGACTCGCGTTGCCGTTACGGGTGCCGAACCCCGCCGTCGTGAGCGGGATGCGCGTCGCGCTGCCGGAGAACGAGATCATGTCCGGGTTCAACTTCACGTACCACAACCCCGGGTTCCCCCAGTACAGGTACGCCTGGCCGTCGTCGTCGATGAACGCGTGCGGGTCGATCTCGTTGTTGCCGACCAGGGGCCGGCCGAGCGCGTCCCGGAACGGCCCGGTCGGGCTGTCCGCCACACCGACCCCGATGACCATCTGCCCGTTGGAGCGCTGCCGCACCGGCACGTACCAGTAGAACTTGCCGTTACGCGCGATGACCTGCCCGGCCCACGCGTTGGCGTCCGCCCACGCGAACGTCGCCAAATTCATCGGCGAGCCGTGATCGGTCCAGTTCATCATGTCCGCCGACGAGAACACCCGCCACTCCCGCATCGTGAAGTAGGTGGACCCGTCCTCGTCATGCCCGGTGTAGAGATACACCCGACCGTCGTGCACCATCGGCGCCGGATCAGCGGTGTAGATGTGCTGGACGATGGGGTTGTCGGCAGTGGCCGTGCCCGGGAACAGGGCGAGGACGCAGAGCATGCTCGCCAGCCAGGCGATGGCGCGCCTGGCCCGGGTGGTGGTTCGATCTTGCACCTTCACGATTACTCCCACAGAGAGTGTGCCGTGCGCGATGTCTGACTCGGCGGGCCACCGCTGCCCTGACTGCTGCCCGATCGGACTCTGCTGTGCGCACGCCGAGCAGCACGACCGGCGGCCGTGTTAGCGTTAACAGCTACTGTCGGACGCCTCCCTCCCCGCCTGACCTGGATTTTTACGAGACGCGGGATGACCGTCGTAACCACATCGCAGCTCTGATGTATCGACGTTGACATCCAAGATTTACGATGCACCGTACTGAGCGACACGACGGGCGTCAACGGGCGGACGCCCGCTCTTCATCCATCGCCATCCGTCACACAGGGTCACATTTTGCTGGCCCGAAGCCGGGCCGGTGTCCGTTTCGGACCTTTGCGGCCACCCAGCCCGACACCCCCCGAACCAGGTCGCCGCGCGGAGGGGCCGGCGGGTCGATCCGGGGGTTGCGGGCATGTTAACGACCAACTATGTTAGCGATCACATCGATGTGCCGCGATAAGCGTCAGGGGTGGGCACCCGGCGTCCACAGCGACCGCGTCCCCATCAGCCGCACCGCACCCGTCGTCGGCAGTTCACCGCTGACGACCCGCCGCCATCGATGGCGGCCCCGACGTACCGGCCACCTGGAGGTTCCCCATGCCACCCCCGCCCCTCAGCCGCCGCCACCTGCTTCAGGCCGCCGGAGCCACAGTGGTGCTCTCCGCGACCGGCGCCGCCGTCGCGCCCGGGAGCGCGTCCGCCGCCATCGTGCCCCCGGCCCGCTCCGACATCGGGGTCTCGGCGTACCCGTTCGACCCCGGTCAGGTACGACTCACCGCAGGCCGGTGGATGGACAACCAGAACCGCACGCTCAACTACCTGCGATTCGTCGACGTCGACCGGATGCTCTACAACTTCCGGGCCAACCATCGGCTCTCCACCAACGGCGCCGCCACCAACGGCGGCTGGGACGCGCCGAACTTCCCGTTCCGGACCCACATGCAGGGGCACTTCCTGAGCGCCTGGGCGTACGCGTACGCGGTGCTGGGCGACACCACCTGCCGGGACAAGGCCAACTACATGGTGGCCGAGCTGGCCAAGTGCCAGGCCAACAACTCGGCCGCCGGGTTCGGCGCGGGTTACCTCTCCGGCTTCCCCGAGTCCGACTTCACCGCGCTCGAGGCCCGGACGCTGTCCAACGGCAACGTGCCGTACTACTGCATCCACAAGACCCTCGCCGGGCTGCTCGACGTCTGGCGCTACACCGGAAACACGCAGGCCCGCACCGTCCTGCTGGCCCTCGCCGGCTGGGTCGACAGCCGCACGAGCCGACTCAGCTCCAGCCAGATGCAGTCGATGCTGGGCACCGAATTCGGTGGCATGAACGACGTGCTCACCGACATCTACCAGCAGACCGGCGACTCCCGCTGGCTCACCACCGCCCAGCGGTTCGACCACGCCGCCGTGTTCAACCCCCTCGCGGCCAACCAGGACCAGCTCAACGGGCTGCACGCCAACACGCAGGTGCCCAAGTGGATCGGCGCGGCCCGCGAGTACAAGGCCACCGGCACCACCCGGTACCGGGACATCGCCAGCAACGCGTGGAACATCACCGTCGGGGCGCACACCTACGCCATCGGCGGCAACAGCCAGGCGGAGCACTTCCGGGCACCGAACGCGATCGCCGGCTACCTCAGCAACGACACCTGCGAGCAGTGCAACACGTTCAACATGCTGAAGCTGACCAGGGAGCTGTGGCTGCTCGACCCGAACCGGACCGACTACTTCGACTTCTACGAGCGCGCGCTGATCAACCACCTGATCGGCGGGCAGAACCCGGCCGACAGCCACGGCCACATCACCTACTTCACCCCGCTGCGCCCGGGCGGGCGTCGCGGGGTCGGCCCGGCCTGGGGCGGCGGCACCTGGAGCACCGACTACAACTCGTTCTGGTGCTGTCAGGGCACCGGCCTGGAGATCAACACCAGGTTGATGGACTCCATCTACTTCTACAACGGCACCACACTGAGCGTTAACCTGTTCGCGCCGTCGGTGCTGAACTGGACGCAGCGCGGCATCACCGTCACCCAGGCCACCAGCTACCCGGTCAGCGACACCAGCACCCTGACCCTGTCCGGGACGATGAGCGGCTCGTGGAGCATCCGGGTGCGGATCCCGTCCTGGACCAGCGGCGCGACGATCGCCGTCAACGGCACCGTGCAGAACGTCGCCACCAACCCCGGCAGCTACGCCACTGTCACCCGCACCTGGGCCGCCGGCGACACCCTCACCGTACGACTGCCGATGCAGGTCGTCATGCGGGCCGCCAACGACAACGCCTCGGTCGCCGCCGCCACGTACGGCCCGACGGTGCTGGCCGGCAACTACGGCAACACCGCGCTCAGCAGCCTGCCCGCACTGACCGTCTCCTCGATCGCGCGTACCAGCACCAGCTCGCTCGCGTTCACCGCCAGCGCCAACGGGTCCACAGTGAACCTCGCCCCGTTCTACGACGCCCACGGCTACAACTACACGGTCTACTGGAACACCAACGGTGGTGGCGGCACCGGCGGCAGCTACCGCCTGGTGAACGTCGGCACCGGCCTGGTCCTCGGCGTGCAGAACATGTCCACCGCCGACGGCGGGCTGGCCGTGCAGTGGGGCGACAGCGGCACCGCCGACCACAACTGGGTGATGGTGACCGACGGCAACGCGGTGCGGTTCCGCAACGTCCACAGCGGCAAGGTCCTGGGCGTGGAGAACATGTCCACCGCGGACAACGCCCGGGTCCTGCAGTGGGCCGACAACGGCACCGCCGACCACCGGTGGATCCTGGTGGACAACGGCGACGGCTCCTACAAGATCCGCAACGTCAACAGCAACAAGCTACTGGGAATCCTGAACGGGTCGACCGCCTGGGGAGCGCAGGCCGTGCAGGACTCCGACAACGGCAGCGCGGACAACCGGTGGAGACTCGTCCGCAACGCCTGACATCCGCCCCACCCCCCGGGCTCACCGGCGCGGTCACCCGAAGGCCGCGCCGGTGACGCCGGGCGGGCACCCGGCAGCGGCCGTACAGTGGGGAGGGTCCTGGCCCCAGTGAACGTGGCGGACGTGTCGGCTCGTGCCGCTTCCGCCCGGAAGGAGCACAGTGAACCGCCCCCTGCGCACCACACTCGTCGGCGCGATCACCGCCGCCCTGCTGGCCACCGTCGCCGTCGCGCCGGCGCAGGCGCACCCCGCCGGGCCGCCGCCGGCCGTCCTCGCCCTCCCCGACGGGTTCCAGCCCGAGGGCATCGCCACCGCCGGCCGGTACGCCTACTTCGGCTCCCGCGCGACCGGCGCCATCCAGCGCGTCGACCTGGTCACCGGCCGGGGCACGACGATCGGCGCGGCCACCGGCACCCCGTCGCTCGGTCTCAAGGTCGACCCCCGTGGCCGGCTGTTCGTCTCCGGCGGCACGGCCGGCGACGCCCGTGTGCTCGACACCCGCACCGGCGAGGTGCTGGCCCGCTACCAGTTCGCCACCGCCCCGACGTTCGTCAACGACGTCATCCTGACCCGCGACGCCGCGTACTTCACCGACTCGAACCGGCCGGTGCTGTACCGGCTGCCGTTCGGGCGCGGCGGGGCGCTGCCGCCCGCCGACGCCGTCACCACGATCACCCTGACCGGCGCGTACGAGCAGGTCGGCACCGGCGTCAACCTCAACGGCATCACCACCACACCGGACGGCCGGGCGCTGATCGTAGTCCAGTCCACCACCGGCACGCTGTACCGGGTCGACAAGGCGACCGGCGCGAGCACCGTCGTGGACGTGCCGGGGCACACCTTCACCAACGGCGATGGACTGTTGCTGCTCGGCCGCACCCTCTACGTCGTGCAGAACCGCCTCAACCTGATCGCTGTGGTCCGGCTCAACCACGCCGGCACCGCCGGAACGCTCACCGGCACCATCACCGACCCGAACTTCGACGTGCCCACCACCGTCGCCGCGGCGTTGGGCCGGCTCTACCTGCCCAACGCCCGGTTCACCACACCACCGACCGCCACCACGCCGTACACGGTCGTCGCGGTCCGCGCCCGCTGAGCGACCCGAGGGGGTACGCGCCACGCGGGTGCCCCCTCGGGTCGCCGCTCTGGATCTCCACCGCCGGTGGACCGCCAGTAGGATCACTGGCACCTCGGCGACGACTGTCGCCTCGTGCATCCCGGAGTCCGCGTGGCCGCCCGTTCGAACCGTTTCCTGCGCCGAGCCTTGGCCGTGGGCTGCCTCCTCGCCGTCGCCGCGCTGCCGACCGCGGCGCCAGCCGCACGACCGGGCGCTCTGCGGGCCGCGCCCGCCGACGCCACGGACGCCCCGCAGGTCACCGTGCTGCGGATGCTGCAGATGAACCTCTGCAACAGTGGCCGCGCCGGTTGCTACACCGGCCGGGCGATGGCCAGGGCCACCCAGGTGATCACCGCCGAGACGCCCGACCTGGTCACCCTCAACGAGATCTGCGCGAACGACCTTGCCGTCCTGCGCCGCGTGTTCCAGACCGTCCACCCCGGCCGGACCGTCGTGGCCGCGTTCCAGGCCGCCGGTGACCGCCCGAGCGGCAACGACACCCGTTGCCGCGACGGCCAACGATTCGGCATCGGGCTGCTGACCCACGCGCGGGCAGCGGCCAGCCCGGGCACCGTGTACGCCGGAACCCATCCAACGCAGGACCTCGCGGACCCCGAGGAACGGGCCTGGCTCTGCGTCGACGCCGACGGCGCCCTGCTCGCCTGCACCACGCACCTGTCGGCCAGCGGCTACCGGGTCGCGCTCACCCAGTGCCACCACCTGCTCGACGTCATCCTGCCGGGGATCAGCCGCGACGCCGGGAACCTGCCCACCGTGCTGGCCGGCGACCTCAACCTGCGCGCCGGCCACGACCCCGACGTGCGGACCTGCACACCGACCGGCCATCAGCGCATCGACGACGGCCGGCTGCAACACATCACGGCGACCCCGGACATCACGATCTGCTGTCGCACGGTGGTGCCCATGCAGGAGGCGACAGACCACCCCGGGCTGCTGGCCACCCTCACCATCGGCCGCAGCCGCCGGCCGACCTGACCGCCGCCGCGCCGGCCGGGCCGGGCGGCGTCAGCGCGGCGGCGCGTCCCGGCGGGACGGAAACGGGGTCCCCGGCTGGCCGAGGGTGGAGCGGGCCCGCAACCCGACCGGGTCGGGAGCGGCGGTGGGCGTCGGTGCCTGCGGTGCGGAGACCCGCCGCCCGTCCAGGTACGCGGCGGCGGCCCGGTCGTCGTCGGTCGGAGCGGCCAGCAGCGCGTAGAGCAGACCGACCACCCCGAAGATCACCGCCAGCACGATCGGCACCAGCAGGGTGCTCACGCCGGTGCCGGTCACCTCACCGGACCCCTCGTGGCGGTGCACCGACAGGGCGCTCATGCCGGTGAAGTGCATCCCGTTGACGGCGATCCCCATGACCAGCGCGGACGCGAACACCACGACCCCCCGCCGGACCGTCATCGCGAGCCAGAGGGCGACGGTGGCCGCCACCACGGCGATGACCACCGAGAGCACCACTCGGACGGTGTCGAAGCCGAGGCTGCCGTTGAGGCGCATGGCGGCCATTCCGGTGTAGTGCATGGCGGCCACGCCGACACCGGTGAAGAGGCCGCCGGCGATCAGGCGTACCGGATTGAGCCGGCCGGTGCCCACGATGGCCAGGCCGATACCGACCGCCACCACGGCGATGGCCGTGCTGGCCGCGGTCAGCGGCACGTCGTAGCGGATCCGGGTGTTCTCGACGGCGAAGCCGAGCATGGCCATGAAGTGCATGGCCCAGATGGCGGTGCCACCCAGCGCCCAGGCTGACAACAGACCCCACCACGCGCGTTGACCGCTCGTTCGCGCCGTGCGGATGCGCCCGGCGCAAACCAGACCGAGGATCGATCCGAGCACGGACAGCGCGTAACTCAACGCGGGCGTGATCCACCCGTACTCAAAGTGATTGATCTCCGCCACGGCGGCTTCCCCCCATTCGTTACCGGCCCGTCAACACGACGCCTCGGCAATGATCAGGGGTGCCGTGATCAGGCGCAATAGGCCCCCCGGCGCGTTCCCGGGGGTGCCCTTGCGGTGACCGTCCGCTGCGTCGATTCACCGCCGCAGGTGACGCAGGGTTACCGTCAGGCGGACGTGTGGTACGCGAGAACGCCCCGATTGACGGCCGCTATAGCCTGTCGAGCCGTAGAGCGCAGCTCCGCACTGGCACCACCGGAGTCGGCAATCTGACCGAGCAGGTCGACGACCTGGCGGGCCCACCGGACGAAGTCACCGGCCGGCATCTCACCATCGATCTCGTGCCCGCTGCCGAGCACCTTGGCCAGCGCCTCACCCCGGGCCCACCGGTAGACCGGCCAGGCGAATCCGAGATCCGGTTCCCGGGTCGCGGTCAGCCCGCGCGCCGCCTCGTCGGCCTCGATCTCCCCCCACAGCTTCAGCGTCTCGTCCACCGCGTCGGCCACCGGTCCGCGCGGCAGCGACGCCCGCTCGTCGACGTCACGGCGCGCCTCGAACACCACCACGGACACCGCGGCGGCCAGCTCGGCCGGCGACAGCCCGTTCCACACCCCCCGGCGCAGGCACTCGGCGACCAGCAGGTCCGCCTCGGTCCAGATCCGGCCCAGCATCCGACCGGCGTCGGTGACCGCGCCGTCGCGCGCGAGGTACCCCCGCTCGGTCAGCAACGCCACGATCCGGTCGAACGTCCGGGCGAGGGACCCCGTGCGGCCGCTGACCCGCTGGCGCAGCTCCTCGGTGTCGCGCTCCAGCCGCCGACGCCGCTCCGCCCAGCGGGCGTGCTCCTCGCGCTCCGGGCAGGCGTGGCAGGGGTGGTGGCGCAGCTCGGTGCGCAGCTGGGTGATCCGGTGGTCCTCGCCGGTCACCTGCCGCGAACGACCTCCGCGCCGGCCGCCGTGCCGGTCCAGGCCGGTGCCGCTGACCTCGGCGGCGAGATCCCGCCGGGCGGCCGGTGACCGGTGGTTGAAGTGCTTGGGCACCCGGATGCGGGCCAGCACCTCGGCCGGTGTGGTGAAGTCGCCGGGGCTGACCCGCCCGGCCCAACGGTCCTGGGTGAGCACCAGCGGCCGGGGCTCACCGAACCCGCCGGTCGCCGGGTCCAGCACCACCGCCAGACCGGCCCGCCTGCCCGACGGCACCCGGATCACGTCACCGACGCGCAGCCGCTCCAACGAGGCCACCGCGGCGGCCTTGCGCTGGGTCTGCCCCTGCCGGGCGATCGCCTTCTCCCGCTCGGCGATCGCCACCCGCAGCGCGAAGTACTCGTCGAAGTCGCCGTGATGGCAGGCGGCCTCCGCGCCGTACGCCTCGATGGTCTCGGTGTTGCGCTGCACCTGCCGGGCCAGACCGACCACCGACCGGTCCGCCTGGAACTGGGCGAACGACGACTCCAGCAGAGCGCGGGCCGGCTCCGCGCCGACAGTGCCGACCAGGTTGACGGCCATGTTGTACGACGGCCGGAAGCTGGAACGCAGCGGGTAGGTGCGGGTGGACGCCAACCCGGCCACGTGCCGCGGGTCGGTCTCCGGGGACCACACGACGACGGCGTGCCCCTCCACGTCGATGCCACGGCGGCCGGCGCGCCCGGTGAGCTGCGTGTACTCCCCCGGGGTCAGGTCGACGTGCGCCTCGCCGTTGTACTTCACCAGCCGTTCCAGGACGACGCAGCGGGCCGGCATGTTGATGCCCAACGCCAGGGTCTCGGTGGCGAAGACCGCCTTGACCAGACCACGGACGAACAACTCCTCGACGACTTCCTTGAACACCGGCAGCATGCCCGCGTGATGGGCGGCCAGGCCGCGCTCCAGACCGTCCAGCCACTCCCAGTAGCCCAGGACCGACAGGTCCTCCCCAGGAATGGCGGTGACCCGAGACTCGACGACCCGGCGGATCTCGGCCCGCTCCTCCGCCGAGGTGAGCCGCAACCCGGCGGCGAGACACTGCTGCACCGCGGCGGCGCACCCGGCCCGGCTGAAGATGAACAGGATCGCCGGCAGCAGACCCTCCCGGTCCAGCCGGTCGACGATGTCGGGGCGCATCGGGCCACGCCAGCGCGGGCCACGACGCCCGGCACCGGGGCCCGCGCTGCGCCCCTCGCCCAACTCCAGCCGCCGCACGGTCTCCCGGGTGTAGCGCAGCAACTCCGGGTGCACGTCGTGCTTGCGGGCGGCGTCAGCGTCGTGGAACAGGTCGAACATCCGCTTGCCGACCAGCATGTGCTGCCACAACGGCACCGGCCGGTGCTCGCTCACCACCACGGCGGTCTCGCCGCGCACGGTGACCAGCCAGTCGGCGAACTCCTCGGCGTTGGAGACGGTCGCCGACAACGAGACCAAGGTGACCGAGGCCGGCAGGTGGATGATCACCTCTTCCCACACCCCGCCGCGGAACCGGTCGGCCAGGTAGTGCACCTCGTCCATCACCACGTACGCGAGGCCCTGCAGGGTGCTGGAGCCCGCGTAGAGCATGTTGCGCAGCACCTCGGTGGTCATCACGATCACCGGCGCGTCGCCGTTGATCGCGTTGTCACCGGTCAGCAGGCCCACCTGCTCGGCGCCGTACCGGGCGACCAGGTCGTGGTACTTCTGATTGGACAACGCCTTGATCGGCGTGGTGTAGAAACACTTGCGCCGCGCCGCTGGGGTCGCCGCGTCGGCGGCGGGCACCGGGTCGTCGGGCCGCCCGCGCAACGCCAGGTGCACGGCGAACTCCCCGACCACCGTCTTACCGGCGCCGGTGGGAGCGCAGACCAGCACACCGCTGCCCCGCTCCAGCGACTGACACGCCTCCCGCTGGAAGTCGTCGAGGTCGAACCCCAGCTCAAGGGCGAACTCGTCCAACGCCGGAAACTGTGCGGCTTGTGCGGCCTTGCGGCGCGCCGCTGCGTACCGCTCGGCGGGGCTCGACATGGCACCAAGATTAGTGCGTGCCGAGTCACAGCACCCCACAAGGCCGTCCGGAGGGGCGGTCGGGGGCGGTCGGTAGGGTGCACGGCGTGCCGGACCATGCCGAACCGCCCCAGACCAGTCCGCCGGGCACCGCCGAGCGCCGGGCGTCCCGACGCCCGGTCAAGGCGGTGCTCTTCGACTTCCACGGCACCCTGGCCCAGGTGGAGGACCCCCAGCGGTGGGTGCTGGAGGCCGCGGCGGCGTGCGGCGTGACCCTGGACCGGGTCCGCGCCACCTCGCTGGCCGACCGCCTGTTGACCGCCGGGCGCGCCGGCGGGCCACTGCCGGCGCGGGTGCCACCCCGACTGGCCGAACTGTGGGCCGACCGGGACCTCTACCAACACGCCCACCGGGGCGCGTACACCGGGCTGGCCGAGACCGTCGACGCCGGCATCGACGGCTTCGCCGACGCGCTCTACGAGCGGCTGCTGACCGCCGACGGCTGGCAACCGTACGCCGACACCGCCCCCACGCTGACCGCGCTGCGCGACGCCGGGGTGCCGGTGGCGGTGGTCAGCAACATCGGCTTCGACCTGCGGCCACACTTCGACACCTGGGGGCTGACCGACCTCGTCGACGCGTTCGTCCTCTCGTACGAGGTGGGGCGGTGCAAACCTGACCCGGCGATCTTCTGGCGGGCCTGCGGAATGCTGGGCGTCGACCCGGAGCAGACCCTGATGGTCGGTGACACACCCGCGGACGCCGGCGCGGTGGCCGCCGGCTGCTCGGTGCTGGTCCTCCCGGCCGCCGAGCCGGGTCGGGAGAACGGCCTCGGCGCGGTGCTCGACCTCGCCCTGCCGGGCTGAGCGACACCGGCCCGACCCGCGCCCCGCTGGTCACTGAGGTGGACACCGCCGCACTGTGGCCCGGGCGCAACGCCTACCGTCGTGCCCGTGACCGAGATCCTGCTGCCCACGCCACCACCGGCCGACGCGCCACCCACCCGGCGCGGTGGCGTCGTCGCGGTGGGACTGGTGCTCGGCGGGGCGCTGTCGGTGCAGTTCGGTGCCGCCGTGGCCGCGTTGCTGTTCCCGCGTACCGGGGTGGCCGGCGCGGTGACCCTGCGGCTGACCATCGCCGCGGTGCTGCTGCTCGTCGTGTGCCGGCCCCGACTGCGCGGGCACGACCGCTCGGCCTGGCTCGCGGCAGGCGCGTTCGGGCTGGCGCTGGCCGGCATGAACTCACTCTTCTACCAGGCCATCGAACGCATTCCGCTGGGCCCGGCGGTGACGCTTGAGGTGCTCGGCCCCCTCGCCCTGTCGGTGTTCTCCGCCCGACGGCTGGCCAGCTGGGGCTGGGCCGGGCTGGCACTGGCCGGGGTGGCGCTGCTCGGGCAGGGCGGCTTCGACCGGCTGAACCCCGTCGGGGTGGCCTTCGCGTTCGGCGCGGGCGCCATGTGGGCCGCGTACATCGTGCTGAGCGCACGGGTCGGCGGCCGCTTTCCCGGCGCGGACGGGCTGGCCCTGGCGTTGACCGTCGCCGCGGTGGTCACCCTGCCGCTGGGCATCGTCGACGGCGGCGCGGTGCTGCTCGACCCGCCGGTGCTGGCGCTCGGCGTCGCCCTCGCGGTGCTCGCCTCCGGACTGCCCTACACCCTGGAGCTGCTGGCGCTACGGCGGATGCCCACCGCCACGTTCGCGGTGCTGATGAGCCTCGGCCCGGCCGTCGCCACGCTCGCCGGGTGGCTGGTGCTGCGGCAGGCGCTGACAGTGCTGGAGTGCGTCGCCATCGTGCTGGTCATCGCGGCGAGCATCGGCGCGGTCCGGGTCAACGCAGCAGCCGCAGGGCGGCCGGGACCGCGCTGATCGTCACCGGCAGGGCCAGTGACCGTTCCCCGTCGGCGTACGAGGTGATGCCCTCGGCGGCCACCTCCACGGTGCGGGCCCGGAAGCTGCGTACCAGCGGGTGGCTGACGTGGGTGCCCTGATAGATGCGCGGCTTCACCCGGACCAGGGTCCGCCGGTCGACCCGACCCGCCACCACCACGTCGAGCAGCCCGTCGGTCGGGTCCGCGTCCGGGCAGATCCGCATTCCACCGCCGTACGTCGGGCAGTTGCCCACCGCCACGAGCACCGCGTCCAGGTCGTGCGTGACCCCGTCGAGGCGCAGCGTGTAGCGGCGGGGGCGCAGCCGGGCCAGCTCGACCAGGATCGCCAGGTCGTACCGGCGCGGGCCGCGTGGCCAGCGCATCCGGTTGGCCCGCTCGTTGACGATCGCGTCGAACCCGGCCGCGAGGACCGCCCCGTACCAGCGCTCGACGCCGTCGACCCCGACCATCCGGGCCAGGTCGACGGGTCGACTGCGGCCGTCGCGCAGCGCCTCGGCGATCACCGCCGTCGCCGCGAGGGGGTCGGCCGGGAAACCGGTGTCCAGCGCGAAGTCGTTGCCGGTGCCGGCCGGGATCGGACCGAACGGCACGTCGGTGCCGGCGACCGCCTGCAACGCCCGGTGCACGGTGCCGTCCCCACCGACCGCCACCAACGCACCGGCGCCGTCGGCCACGGCGGCCCGGCACGCCGCCTCCGCCTCGGCGGGGCTCGACGCCGGCAGCAGCCGGACCGGCCGCCCGGCGACGGCCAACCCGTCCAACAGCCGGGGCAGCAGAGTACGGTGCCGTCCGCGACCGGCGGTCGGGTTCGTGAGGACGGCCAGCGGGCCACCGGGGAGCGGGGCGCGGTCGACCGGTCCACCGTCGGTCGGTCCGCCGTCGGTCGGTCCACCGGCGAGCGGGGCACCGTCGGTCGGTCCACCGACCGGGGCGGGCAGGTGATCGTCAGCGGTCACGGGCAGCACCGTACCGGTCGGACACCCGCCGTTCACCGGGGGCAGGCGTGGTCACCAAAGGTCCCATTGCCGACGCTGCCGGTGACGCGACGACGCCGCCCCCGGGAACCCGGGGGCGGCGTCGGTGGACCGGTCGGCGCGGGGCCGTCAGGTCATGTCGTCGTAGCGCCGCTCGATCGGTGCGGGCGGGGCGACCGGTTCCGGCACCCCGATCGGCGCGGCCGAGTCGACCCGCTGCCCGGCCACGACCGGGTCCGCGTCGAACTCCAACGGCGACACCTCGTCGTCGTCGATGCCGGCGTAGATCTCCTTGCCCCGCCCACGCCGCTTGTCGTTGAGGAACGCGATGCCGACGGCGCCGAAGTAGAGCGCGGAGAGGCAGAGCGCCAACGCGGTCATCCCGAACGGGTCCGGGGTGGGGGTGACCACGGCGGAGAACGCGAAGAACACGAAGATCGCCACCCGCCACCAGCTGAGCAGCCGCTTCGCGCTGGCGATGCCCACGAAGTTGAGCATCAGCACGATCAACGGGAACTCGAACGCCACACCGAACAACAGGATCAGGTTCGTGACGAAGGAGATGTACTTGGTGATCTCCAGGGTGGTGCTGATCTCGCTGTCCGAGATGCTGAGCAGGAACTCCAGGCCCTTGGCCGTGACGAAGTACGCCAGCACCGCGCCGGCGGCGAACAGCGGCGCGGCGAGGGCGGTGAAGAAGTACGCGTAGCGGCGCTCGTGCCGGTGCAGGCCGGGCGCGATGAACGCCCAGAGCTGGTAGAGCCAGACCGGTGCGGCGACGATCAACCCGACCCAGAGCGCGACCTTCAGGTTGAGCAGGAACAGGTCGGCCGGGCCGAGCTGGACGAACTCGCACTTGCCGTCGACGTACCTGGCCTGCGGCAGATCGCAGTAGGGCTGCTGGAGCAGGTGCAGCACCGGCTTGGCCAACCACACACCGAGACCGAACCCGATGAGGATCGCCACGGACGCGCGGAAGAGACGGTTACGCAGCTCGCGGACGTGCTCGATGAGCGTCATCGAGCCGTCGGCGGCCCGCTCGAAGCTGCTCGGGCCGCGCTTACGCAGGGCGAAGGCCACGGGAGTGGGGCCCTTCGGTCAGTTGTCGCGGACGCGGTGCACCGGGTCGGCGACCGGCTGCTGCGGCGGGGCCTGCTGGTACGGGGCCTGCTGCGGCTGGCCGGCGTACGGCGCCTGCTGCCCGGTGTGCGGCGGCAGCGGCTGGTAGCCGGCCTGCGCGTCGGCCTTCTCGGCGAGGTCGCGGTCGTCGTCCTGCAGGCTCTTCGTCTCGGCCTTGATGATCCGCAGCGACCGACCCAGCGACCGGGCCGCGTCGGGGAGCCGCTTCGCACCGAAGAGCAGGATCAGCACAACCACGAGAACAGCGATGTGCCACGGCTTGAGGGCACCCATGAGAAGCTCCAGTCGCTCTGTGTCCGAGGGGTGGTACGCAGCCCATCGTACGTGCGGATCGGCCGCCCGCCACCCGCTGGGTGGTGGTGGTTTGGCCGGGAGGGTGAAGTCTTGACCAACCCGCGATGATCCGTCAACCACCGCCAGGTGCGGGCCCGATCAGCCGCGCTTGGCCTTGATCACCGCGAGCCGCCGGGAGGTGGTGTCGAGTCGACGTTGGACGTCCTCGGCGCGCTGCTGCAACGCCTCGGCGGTGTCCCGCAGCGCCTCGGCCTCAGCGGCACGCCGCTGCAACGCCACGGCCGCGCGGCGCAGCTGGGGCAACCGGGCCAGCACCGGGCGCACGGCCAACGCGAGCACCACGAGGGGTAGCAGCACCACCGCGAGGACGATCCAGATCAGCACGGCGGTCAGCCTACTGGGTGCGGCCGGCCACCGCCGGGTCGCCCGACGGCGCGCGCTGCGCGTCGGCCTCCGACGGCCGGGGCACGGCCGGGGGCGCGGGCACGGCGTACGCGTCCAGCGCGGCGGCGGCGGTGGCCCGGACCTGCTCGGCCAACTCGACCGGGGCGACCACCGTCACCTCCGGGCCGAGGCCCAGCACGAACCGGCGGGCCCAGCCCAGGTCGGTGACCCGCAGGGAGACGAGCCACTGATCGCCGTCGCCGGCCTCGACCCGCTCGCACGGATAATATTCGGTGATCCACCGCTCGCCCCGGCCGATCCGCAGGGTGATCAGCGGCAGGTCGGCCGACGGGCGGAACACGCCCTCGGTGAGGTCGTGCGGCACGGCCTGCGGCGGCACCGTGGCCGGCTCGTCCAACTCGGTGGTCGCGTCGATCCGGTCGGCGCGGAACAGCCGGACGGCCTCCGCACGCCGGCACCACGCCTCCACGTACGCCCGGCCGCCGACCATGAGCATCCGCAGCGGGTCGATGACGCGCTCGGTGGTCTCGTCCCGGGCGGCCGTGTAGTAGGTGATCCGCAGGGCCTTCCCGCCCTCGACGGCGGCGCGAAGCGCCTCGACCCGCGGGGTGTCGCCGGGCAACCGGACCGCAACCGGGGCGCCGACCAGGTCACCCGCGGCCTCGATCTTGGCGAGGGCCCGTTCGACGGCCTCCCGGTTGGCGACCCCGGGCGTCTCGGCCAGCATCCGCAGCGCCACCACCAGAGCGAGGGCCTCGTCGGGGGTCAGCCGCAACGGTCGGTCGATCCCGGCGTCGTAGGTGATGGTCACCCGATCACCGTCGAACGCCATGTCGATGAGGTCACCGGGGCCGTACCCGGGCAGCCCGCACACCCAGAGCAGCTCCAGGTCCTCCCGGAGCTGGCGCTCGGTGACGCCCAGGTCACCGGCCGCCTCAGCGATCTCGATGCCGGGCCGGGCCAGCAGGTAGGGCACCAGGTTGAGCAGTCGGGCCAGCCGGTCGGCGGACGCGCGGGAACCGGTGCGGGCGGCCGGGCGGGTCACCGGGCACCTCCGCCCACGGCCAGCTCGTCGTGGCGCACGGCGATCTCCTTGAGTCGTTGGATGACCGCCTCGCGGACCTCCGGTGGGTCCAGCACCCGTACGTCCGGGCCGTAGCCGACGAGATGACCGGCCAACCCGTCCGGGTCCGCGTACGGCAGGACCAGGCGGTCGCCGTCCGGACCGGCGGTCACCTCCAGCGCCCAGCGGCGCAGCCCGGCGGCCCGTCCCGGCGCGGCCAGCACCGTGGCCCGGCCGGTGCGCTCCACCGGACCCGACCAGCGGGCCACGTGGCTGATCAGGTCGACGTTGGCGGGAGGCTCGTACGCGCCGGGGGCGCCGGTCACCCGGACCGCGCCGACGACCCGGGACAGCCGGAAGCAGCGGGTCGCCTCCCGATCCTGGTCGTGGCCGACCACGTACCACCGGCCGCGCCAGCAGACGACGCCCCATGGTTGCAGTCGCCGCCGACTGGGCGCGTCGCGGTCGGGCACCCGGTAGTCGAAGCCCACCTCGCGGCGGTCCCGCGCGGCGGCGGTCAGCGGCGCGAACGCCGGGTCGACAGTGACCATCGGCTCCAGGCCGAGGGTCGCCTGCGGGTCCACGTCCACCCCGGCGGCGCGCAGCTTGGCCAGCCCGGACGACGCGGCGGCGGCCAGCCCGGCGTGCTGCCACAGTCGTGCGGCGATGCCGACCGCGGCGGCCTCGTCCGGTTCGAGGAGGATGTCGGGCAGCGCGTATTCGCGGTGGGCGATCCGGTAGCCGGGCTCGGCGTCGAAGGCGCTCGCCGTGCCGGTCTCCAGTGGGACACCCAGCTCGCGCAGCTCGGCCTTGTCCCGTTCGAACTTGCGCTGGAACGCCTCGTGGTCGCGCGCGTCGTCAGGATCGTGCTCGTAACCGGGCACGGTCGCGGCAATCTGCGCGGCGGTCAGGAACCGTCGCGTGGACAGCAGGCAGATCACCAGGTTGACCAGGCGTTCGGTGCGGGTCCGCGACACGCGGTAGACGCTAGCAGCCGACGCGCCCACACCGTGCACCCACGCGGGCGTGCCGCACACATGTTCGGATCGGGCCTCCCCCGGCGCGTCGCCGTCCGCGGTCATAGGGTGATCCTCATGTCGGCACCGGAGGCCAGGCCCGCGAGCGAGAGCGTCGGCACCGTCGTCGTCGCCGGCGCCGCCAACCTCGCCATCGCGGTGGCCAAACTGATCGCCGGGGTGATCTCCGGATCCGCCGCGATGCTCTCCGAGGCGGCGCACTCGGTGGCCGACACCACCACCGAGGTGCTGCTCTTCCAGGCGCTGCGCCGCGGCGCCCGGCCCGCCGACCAACGACATCCCTTCGGGTACGGCAAGGAGAGCTACGTCTGGGCGTTCTTCGCGGCGATGTTCACGTTCGTCGCGGGCGCCGGTTTCGCCGTCACCCACGGCGTCACCACGATCCTGGTGCACAAGCACAGCGGCGACTACCTGATCTCGTACATCGTGCTCGCTGTGTCGTTCGTCATCGAGTCGATCTCCCTGGCCCGGGCGGTGCGCCAGGTCCGCCGCGAGTCGCGACGGTGGCAGACCACGCCTCGGCGGTTTCTGCGGCTGACCGCCGACACCACCGTCAAGGCGGTCTTCCTGGAGGACAGCGCGGCCCTGATCGGTCTGGTGCTGGCCGGGCTCGGCGTCGGCCTGTCGCACGCCACCGGCGACGAGGTGTGGGACGGCGTGGCGTCGATCCTGATCGGCCTGCTGCTGCTGACCGTCGCCGGGATCCTCGCCAGCAACAACCTGTCGCTGCTGGTCGGCCGTGCCGTGCCGGAGCGGCTGCGCCGCGAGATCGAGCAGGAGCTGGCCGGACTGCCCGAGGTCGAGCGCATCGACACCCTGTTGACCATGCAGCTCGGCCCGGACGACATCCTGGTCGCCGCGAAGGTCGACTTCCGCGACGAGGCCACCGGCGCGCAGATCGAGACCACCGCCGACGAGGCCGAACGGCGGCTCACCGGCCGCTACCCGGAGATCCGGTTCGTCTTCCTCGACCCCACCCGCTCGCTGCCCGGGGCCACCGGCACCGCCCGGCACACCCAGGCCCGGCCGAGCTCGGACGCCGGCGGCGCCGAGTCGACCTGAACCGCACCCGGGCGCGGACCGCCGGGCCGGCGCGGCTAGCGTGCCCGTCATGGTGCGATGGCGTACGGGGACGGTGGCGACGCTGCGACGGCAGTGGACCGGGGCGGTGGAGCTGGACGTCGACCTGCCCGACGGCACACGGATGCGCGCGCTGGCCTACCCGGAGCTGGTCGGCACGCCCGAGCCGGGCGACCGGGTGCTGCTCAACGCCGGCGCGCTGCTGATGGGGTTGGGCACCGGCGGGTACGCCCTGGTGGTCGCCCTGCCGGACCGGCTGCCCCCGGACCCGCCGGAGGTCTCCGACACCCGCGACGCCGGGCACCTGGTGAAGGCCCGCTACACCCCGTTGCAGCCGATCCTGCTCGGCGTCGACGAGGAGGCGTCCCCGCACCGCGACGTGCTGGCCGACGTGGACGACCTGAACGGCCTGCCGGTGGTCACCGCTGATCTGCACTCGGCGCTGCCGGCGATCCTGGCCGGCATCCGGGCCGACGCGCCGCGGGCGCGGGTGGCGTACCTGCTCACCGACGGTGGCGCGCTGCCCGCCTGGTTCTCCCGCACCCTCGCCGGGCTGCGGTCCGAGCTGGTCGGCACGATCACCGTCGGGCAGGCGTTCGGCGGCGACCTGGAGGCCACCACGGTGCACGGGGGCCTGCTCGCCGCCCGGCACGTGCTCCACGCGGACCTGGCGATCGTGGCTCAGGGGCCGGGCAACCTGGGCACCGGCACCCGCTGGGGTTTCTCCGGTGTCGCGGTCGGCGAGGCGGTCAACGCGGTCGCCACGCTGGGCGGGCGGCCGGTCGGGTCGTTGCGCATCTCCGACGCCGACCCCCGTCCCCGGCACCGGGGCGTGTCCCATCACAGCCTCACCGCGTACGGCCGGGTGGCGCTCGCCCCGGCGGAGCTGGTGGTGCCCGAGAACCTGGCGCCGTCGCTCGCGGCCGAGGTGCACGCGGCGCTGGCGCCACTGGCGGCCCGGCACCGGATCGTGCCGGTGCGCACCGACGGTCTCGACGCCGCGCTGCGGGCCAGCGCCGTGCCGCTGTCCACCATGGGCCGTGGCCTCGACGCCGACCACGCCTACTTCCTGTCCGCAGCCGCCGCCGGCCGCCACGCCACAACCCTCCTCCCCTAACTGCCTCCCACCCCCGACCCCCCCCCCGTTGATCATGAAGTTATTGCCCGCCGCCTCGGCGTGTCGGGGCAATAACCTCATGATCAACGCAGGCGACGGCGGGGGCCGGGGCGTGCGGGGCCGGCAGGGTGGGGGCGGGTTAGGCGAGGAAGATCAGGGCTAGCCAGCCGCCCACGATGAGGGCCAGGGCCAGGGCCAGCACCCAGGTCGGCACCGTGTAGTCACCGCGCCGGTTACGGTCGATCTCGGCGCGGATCTTCTCCCGCCGGCGTTCGACCCAGTTCTGCCGCTCGGTGCCGCGCTCGGGGCGCTCGGAACGGTCGGAAGGTCCAGATGTCGTCATGGCGCGCTCAGCTTAACCGCTCGGCGCGCCGGGTCGACCGGCCCCGTCGGCGCAGCACGCCGCCGGGACCGGCAACCCGTCACATGCTGGCGATCAGCCGCTCCACCCGCTCGTCGTACGCCCGGAACGGGTCCTTGCACAACACCGTGCGCTGCGCCTGGTCGTTGAGCTTCAGGTGCACCCAGTCGACGGTGAAGTCGCGGCGCTTCTCCTGGGCGTGCCGGATGAACTCGCCCCGCAGCCGGGCCCGGGTGGTCTGCGGCGGGGTCTCCTTGGCCTCGAAGATCTCCGGGTCGGTGGCCACCCGGTCGACGTCACCGCGGCGCTCCAGCAGCCCGTAGAGGCCCCGGCCGCGACGCACGTCGTGGTAGGCCAGGTCCATCTGCGCCACCCGGGGGTGCGACAACGGCAGATCGTGCTTGCGCTGGTAACGCTCGATCAACCGCAGCTTGCTGACCCAGTCGATCTCCCGGGACACCGGTTCCAGGTCACCGGTCTCCACCGCGTTGAGCACCCGCCCCCACAGCTCGACGACCCGCTTGGCGGCCTGGTCGCCGCCGCGTCGCTCGACGAACTCGGTGGCCTTGGCGAGGTATTCCTGCTGGATGTCCAGGGCGCTGACCTCCTTGCCGTTGGCCAGCCGCACCTTGCGCCGCCCGGTGATGTCGTGCGACACCTCCCGAATGGCCCGGATCGGGTTCTCCAGGGACAGGTCGCGCATCACCACCCCGGCCTCGATCATCCGCAGCACGATGTCGGCGGTGCCGACCTTGAGCAGCGTGGTGACCTCGTTCATGTTGGAGTCACCGACGATCACGTGCAGCCGCCGGTAGCGCTCGGCGTCGGCGTGCGGCTCGTCGCGGGTGTTGATGATCGGGCGGCTGCGGGTGGTCGCCGAGGAGACGCCCTCCCAGATGTGCTCGGCCCGCTGCGAGAGGCAGTAGACCGCGCCGCGGGGGGTCTGCAGGACCTTGCCGGCGCCGCAGATCAACTGCCTGGTCACCAGGAACGGGATGAGCACGTCGGCAAGCCGGCCGAACTCGCCGTGCCGGGAGACCAGGTAGTTCTCGTGGCACCCGTACGAGTTGCCGGCCGAGTCGGTGTTGTTCTTGAACAGGTAGATCTCACCCGCGATGCCCTCGTCGTGCAGCCGTTTCTCCGCGTCGACGAGCAGGCCCTCCAGGATCCGCTCGCCGGCCCGGTCGTGGGCGACGAGATCGGTCACCGAGTCGCACTCCGGTGTCGCGTACTCCGGATGCGACCCGACGTCCAGGTAGAGCCGGGCCCCATTGCGCAGGAAGACGTTGCTCGACCGGCCCCAGGACACCACGCGCCGGAACAGATACCGCGCGACCTCGTCCGGGGACAGCCGCCGCTGCCCGCGATAGGTGCAGGTGACGCCGTACTCGGTCTCGAGGCCGAAGATTCGCCGCTCCATGGTGTGACATTAGCCGCCTGGAGGCCCGGTTCGTCACTGTCAGACCACAGGTCGTGCCCCGAGCGCTGTCACATACCGGTTGAGTGCGACATTCCGTCCGGGCCGAGGCTCGCCACGAACCGCCGGCAGCTGTCGTACTCCGGGAGCAGACCCCGCTCGCGGGCCTGGGCGAGGGTCGGCGCCGCGTCGTCGCGCGCGGACAGCAACGGAACCTCCGCCGGCCACTCGATGCCCAACTCCTCGTCCAGCGGGTGCACCGCGTGCTCGCCGGTCGGGTTGTAGGTGGCCGAGCAGAGGTAGCTCAACGTCGCGTCGTCGGTCAACGCACAGAACCCGTGCCCCAACCCCTCGCTGAGGTAGACCGCCCGACGGTCGGTGTCGTCCAGCCGGACGCCCTCCCACCGGCCGAAGGTCGGCGAACCCACCCGCAGGTCCACGATCACGTCGAGGACCGCGCCCCGCACACAGGTCACGTACTTGGCCTGCCCGGGCGGGACATCGGCGAAGTGCACGCCGCGCACCACGCCACGCGCGGACACCGACATGTTGGCCTGGGCCAGCCGCAGCGGATGCCCCACCGCCTCGGCGAGCTTGTCGAAGCGGTACCACTCCATGAACATGCCACGCGGGTCGCCGTGCTGCTGGGGGGTGATCTCCCAGGCACCCTCGATGCTCAACTCCCGGATCTTCACCAGGAACCCCCGTCGCGCTCGGCCTGCTCACTGAGCAGCCGGAGCAGGTAGTCGCCGTAGCCGCTCTTGGTCAGCGGCTCGGCCAGCGCGCGCAGCTGCGCGTCGTCGATCAGGCCGGCCCGCCAGGCGACCTCCTCGACACAACCGATCTTGAGGCCCTGCCGTTCCTCGACCACCCGGACGAACTCGGCGGCCTGCATCATCGAGGTGAACGTGCCGGTGTCCAGCCAGGCGGTGCCCCGATCCAGCACCGTCACCGACAGCTCGCCCCACTCCCGGTACGCCTCGTTGACCGCCGTGATCTCCAGCTCGCCGCGCGCGCTCGGGGTGAGCTTGCGGGCGATGTCGACCACCCGGTTGTCGTAGAAGTACAGGCCGGGCACCGCGTACCGGGACTTCGGCCGGGCCGGCTTCTCCTCGATCGAGAGCACCCGGCCGTCGGCGTCGAAGTCGACCACGCCGTACTCCTGCGGGTTGGCCACCTGATAGGCGAAGACCCGCCCGCCGACCAGGTCACCGTGGTCGGCGAGCTGCCGCCCCAGACCCACACCGTGGAAGATGTTGTCACCGAGGACCAACGCAACCGACGCGTCGCCGATGAAGTCCGCGCCGAGGATGAACGCCTGCGCGATGCCCTCCGGGCGCTCCTGGCTGGCGTACTCCAGCCGCAGCCCGAACTGGCTGCCGTCGCCGAGCAGGCGACGGAACTGGTCCTGGTCGTCCGGAGTCGTGATCACCAGGATCTCCCGGACCCCGGCCATCACCAGGGTGGAGAGCGGGTAGTAGATCATCGGCTTGTCGAAGACCGGCATCAGCTGCTTCGAGACCGCCCGGGTGATCGGCCAGAGCCGGGACCCGGTGCCGCCGGCAAGTAGGATTCCGCGCACCGGGGAAGCCTAGCCGCACCCGGACAGGTTGTGCGGGGGTCGCATACCGGGCGCAGCGCCACCTGTCGCGTATACTTCCGGACCCGTGAGGATCCTCGTCACCGGCGGAGCCGGATTCATCGGGTCGGAGTACGTCCGCCTGCTGCTGGGCAAGCCCCTCGGCGGCGCCGACGGCGTGCCGCCGCTCGAGCCGGCCGCCGTGACCGTCCTGGACAAGCTGACCTACTCGGGCAACCTCGCCAACCTCGCGCCCGTCCGCGACGACCCGCGACTGCGGTTCGTGCAGGGCGACATCTGCGACCCGGTCGTGGTCGACGAGGTCGTCGCCGGGCACGACGTGATCGTGCACTTCGCCGCCGAGTCGCACGTGGACCGCTCGATCGCCGGTGCCGCGCCGTTCGTCACCACCAACGTGCTGGGCACCCAGACGCTGCTCGACGCGGCGCTGCGCCACGGCACCGGACGATTCGTGCACGTCTCCACCGACGAGGTCTACGGCTCGATCGACGAGGGCTCCTGGACCGAGACCTGGCCCCTGGCCCCCAACTCGCCGTACTCGGCGTCCAAGGCCGGCTCCGACCTGCTGGCGCTGTCGTACCACCGCACCCATGGCATGGACGTGGTCGTCACCCGCTGCTCCAACAACTACGGCCCGTAC
Source organism: Micromonospora sp. NBRC 107095 (assembly GCF_030269705.1). Classification (NCBI taxonomy): domain Bacteria; kingdom Bacillati; phylum Actinomycetota; class Actinomycetes; order Micromonosporales; family Micromonosporaceae; genus Micromonospora; species Micromonospora sp. NBRC 107095. The sequence goes on along the minus strand of NZ_BSTU01000002.1, from coordinate 805,474 downwards.
CAGTTCCCCGAGAAGGTCATCCCGCTGTTCGTCACCAACCTGCTCGACGGCGGCACCGTCCCCCTCTACGGCGACGGCGGCAACATCCGCGACTGGCTGCACGTGCACGACCACTGCCGCGGCATCGCCCTCGTGCAGCAGAAGGGCCGCGCCGGCGAGGTCTACAACATCGGCGGTGGCACCGAACTGACCAACAAGGAACTCACCGGTCTGCTCCTGGACGCCTGCGACGCCGGATGGGACCGGGTCGTCCCGGTCACCGACCGCAAGGGCCACGACCGCCGGTACTCGCTCGACATCACGAAGATCAGCGAAGAGCTCGGTTACCACCCCAGCATCACCCTGGACCAGGGCCTCGCCGACACCGTCCGCTGGTATCAGGACAACCGCACGTGGTGGGAACCCCTCAAGTCCGCCCCGGCCGCATGACCCGAATCCTCGTCACCGGCGCGGGCGGGATGCTCGGCCGGGACCTGGTCACCGTGCTGGGGACACGACCCGACCTCAAGGTGACCGCCGCCACCCGCGCCGACCTGAACGTCACCGACCGCGCGGCGGTGGACGCCGCCGTCGCCGGGCACGACCTGGTGATCAACGCGGCGGCCTGGACCAACGTCGACGCCGCCGAAGCCGACGAGGCCGCGGCGACCGCCGTCAACGGGGGCGCCGTGACCAACCTGGCCGCGGCCTGCGCCGCCAACGGAACCCGACTGATCCAGGTCTCCACCGACTACGTCCTCGCCGGCAACGCGGACACCCCCTACCCGGAGGACGCGCCCACCGCGCCGGTCAACGCGTACGGCCGCAGCAAACTCGTCGGCGAACAGGCCGTCGCGCGCCTCCTGCCCGACACCGGGTACGTTGTACGCACTGCCTGGCTGTACGGCGCCCACGGCCCGAACTTCGTGGCCACCATGCTCCAACTCGCCGCCCACCGCGAACACCTCGACGTCGTCGACGACCAACACGGCCAGCCCACCTGGTCCTACGCGCTCGCCGAACGCCTCGTCGCGCTCGCCGACGCGGCAGTGGCCGGCGACGCGCCGCCCGGCGTCTACCACGGCACCTGCACCGGGCAGACAACCTGGTACGGGTTGGCCCGCGCCACGTTCACGCTGGCCGGGCTGGACCCGGACCGCATCCGACCCACCACCAGCGACCGGTATCCGCGTCCCGCCCCCCGGCCTGCGTACAGTGTGCTAGGGCACAGCCGCTGGGCAGCCGTGGGTCTGCCCCCGCTTCCGGACTGGCACAGCGCCCTGGTTGACGCGTTCCACTCCCCCGCTCCACCCGCCCCGTGGAAGGTCGCATGAAGCTCACCCTCGTCACCGGCCTGACCGGCCTGCTGCTCCTCGGCACCATCGTCGAGCTGCTGCGCCGCCGTCAGCTGCGCGAGAAGTACGGCATGCTCTGGCTCGCCGTACTGGTCGTCGTGATCCCGCTGTCCCTGTTCCCCCGGCTGCTCGACAACGTCGCCGAACTCCTCGGCGTCGCCTCCGGCGTCAGCCTGGTGCTCTTCCTCGGCATCGTCTTCCTGCTGCTCGTGTGCGTACACCTGAGCTGGGAGGTCAGCGCACTCGAAGAAGAGACCCGCACCCTGGCCGAGGACTTCGCCCTGCTCCGCGCAGAGATCGACGCGGACCGGGCGGCCCGTGACGAACTGGTGTCGACCGATGGTTAACGGCAAACGCACACTGATCATCATCCCGGCGCTCAACGAGTCCGGTTCGATCGCCGACGTCGTCGGCGAGGTCCGCGGCGAACTGCCCGGCGTCGACGTGCTCGTCGTCGACGACGGCTCCACCGACCGCACCGCCGCCGTCGCCACCGCCGCCGGCGCCACCGTCGCGAAACTGCCGTACAACCTCGGCGTCGGCGGGGCCATGCGCCTGGGCTACCGCTACGCCCGCGACCACAACTACGACGTCGCCATCCAGATCGACGCCGACGGCCAGCACGACCCCCGGTACGTGCCGAAGCTCGTCGACCTGCTCGACGACAACGACCTCGTCATCGGCGCCCGCTTCGCTGGCGAGGGCGACTACACCGTCCGCGGCCCCCGCCGCTGGGCGATGGTGATGCTCTCCGCCGTGCTGTCCCGGGTCGCCCACACCAAGCTCACCGACACCACGTCCGGCTTCCGCGCCGCCAACCGGCGGGTCATCGACATGTTCGCCACGTGGTACCCGGCCGAATACCTCGGCGACACCGTGGAGACCCTGGTCCACACCGCCCGCCGCGGATACCGCATCCGGCAGGTGCCCGTCGCCATGCGCAAACGGATGGCCGGCACACCCAGCCACTCCCCCGCCCGGGCGATGATCTACCTCGGCCGTGCGTTCGCCGTCCTCACACTGGCGCTCATTCGCCGGTGATCCGTCGCCTGCTCCGCCTGATCCCGCCCGGCACCATCGCTGTTGGTGCCGGGCTGGGCCTTCTCGGCCTCGCCTCCTACGTGCACCTCGCGGTCGCCGGCCACAGCCTCAGCACCGCCGACTACTCCGCCCTGTCGGTGCTCTGGTCGATCGTGTTCACCCTCGGCATCGGCGTGTTCATGCCGATCGAACAGGAAGTGGCCCGGATCGTCGCCGCCCGGCACAGCCAGGGGCTGCCCCCGGGGCCGGTGCTGGCCCGCGGCGTCACCGTCGCCGCCGTGCTGCTCGCCGTGTTGGTGTCGGCCGCCACCATCGGCCGCCAGCCGCTCGCCGACAAGCTCTTCGCCGGCGACGCCAACCTGGTCACCGTGCTGATCGGCGCACTCGCCGCGATGGCCGTCGCCTACGCCACCCGAGGCGTCCTCTCCGGCCTGCAACTGTTCCCCTGGTACGGCACCCAACTCGGGATCGACGGCGGCCTGCGCATCACCATGGTCGCCCTGCTCGGGCTGGCCGGGGTCACCTCCCCCGTCTGGTACGGGCTCGTGCTCGTCGCCGCCCCGCTGGTCAGCGTCCTGCTCACCCTGCCACCGGTGCTACGCGCCATCGGCGCCGGCCCGCCGGTCGCCTGGGCCACCCTGCTGCGCGGCCTCGGCCTGCTCACCGCCTCCAGCCTGCTCTCCCAGGTCGTGGTGAACATCGGCGTGATCAACGTGCAACTGCTCGCGCCCTCCGACGCGGCAGCCGCCGGCGCGCTCCTCAGCGCCCTCGTGCTGGTCCGCATCCCCCTGTTCGTCTTCGGCTCCCTCCAGGCGTCACTGCTGCCCGGCCTGGCCACCACCGCCACCACCGGCGACCACGCCGGCTTCCACAGTCTGCTGCGCCGGGCACTCGGCATCGTCACCGCCCTCGGCCTCGCCGGGGCCCTCGGCGCCGTGCTGCTCGGCCCATGGCTGGTCGGCGTGCTCTTCGACGCGCCCGGCGTTCTCGGCCACGCGGACTTCGCCTGGTTGGCCGCCGCCACCCTCGCCTACCTGTGGGCCATGGTCCTCGGCCAGGCCCTGCTCGCCCTCGACCGGCACCGCGCCCAGGCCCTCGCCTGGACCGCCGGCGTCGCCGCCCTGATCGCCGTCACGCTGATCCCCGCCCCGGTCACCCTGCGAGTCGAGTTGGCGTACACCATCGGGTCCGTCATCGTGGCCGCCACCATGGCGCTGCTGCTGCGCGGCGGCACCCACCGACCGACCACCCCCACCCGGCCGCTCGCCGAAGCCGCCGCCCCTGCCGCATCCGGAGGCATCCGATGACCCGCCCACAGGTGACCGCGGTCATGCTCGCCTACGGCGCCGAGCCGTACCTGGTCGACGCCGCCAACGCCATCCTCGCCAGCACCGACGTCGACATCGACCTGGTCGTCGTCGACAACGGGTGCACCGGCGACGGCATCGACATCGTCAAGGGCTTCCCCCAGGTACGGGTCGTCCGCCCCGAGCAGAACACCGGCTACTCCGGCGGCTGCCGGATCGGTGCCGCCGAGGCCACCGGAGACTGGCTCGCCTTCGTCAACTCCGACGCCATCGTCGCCCCCGACGCCCTCGCCAAGACGGTGGCGGTCGCCGCCGAACCCGGCGTCGGCGCCGCGATGGCCTCCATCCGGCTCGCCGACACCCCCGAACTGATCAACACCTCCGGCAACCCGCTGCACTTCACCGGCCTGTCCTGGGCCGGCGGCAACGGCGAACCGGCCACCGCCCACGCCGTCCGCACCACTGTCCCGTCACTCAGCGGCTGCTGCTTCGTGATCAGCCGACGGCGCTGGCAGGAACTCGACGGCTTCGCCGAGGAGTACTTCGCCTACCACGAGGACACCGAGCTGAGCCTGCGGCTCTGGCACCGCGGCCTGCGCCTGGAGTACGTCCCCGACGCCGTCGTGCGCCACCACTACGAGTTCTCCCGCAACGACCTGAAGCTCTACCTGGTGGAACGCAACCGGCTGGTCACCCTGCTCACCGCCTACCAGACCCGCACCCTGGTGCTGCTCGCCCCGATGCTGCTGCTCACCGAAGCCGCCATGCTCGCCGCCGCGCTCGCCGGTGGGTGGACCCGGCAGAAGACCCGCGGCTGGGGCTGGCTGTGGCGCAACAGGTCCTGGGTGGGTGCCCGCCGCCGTCAACTCCAGGCCGAACGGACCGTGCCCGACGGGGTGATCGCCGAGCTGATGACCGCCCGGGTCGCCCCGTCGAACGTCGACTCACCCCCCGGCATGGGCGTCTTCAACGCGGTCGCCGCCGGCTACTGGGCACTCGCCCGGCCGCTGCTCCCCCGCCGCTGACCCACCACACGAAGAAGCGCCGGGGCCCGCTCACACGGACCCCGGCGCTTCTTCGTCACACGATCAGCTGTCGGCCTGCCCCGGCCGATCCTCCAGGTCCGCGGAGCCCGCCGAGCTGGTCGGCTTGCCCGCCTCCCCGGTCGGCACGCTCGGCGTGTCCGGCAGGTCACCCGCCGGCGGTGCCGCCTTCCCGTCCAGCAACGCGGTCAGCGCGGCCCCGGTGATCCGCCGGAACGTCCGGCCAACCCGCTGACGGTCCAGCACCGCCACCTCGAGCTGGTTCGCGGCGATCGTCCGAGCGGCGCCGCCCTCCCCACCGACGCTGCTCAGCGCCTGCACCGCGACCTTCACCGCCTCACCGAGCGACATGTCCGGCCGGTGGTTGGACTTCAGCACACCGGTGATGGCCTCAGCCTGACCACCCATCGCCATCCGCCCCGGCTCGTCATTGACCGAACCGTCGTAGGTGAGCCGGTACAACTCGTCATCGGCGGGGGTGGCCCCGACCTCCGCCACGCAGATCTCCACCTCGAACGGCTTCGACTGCTCGGTGAAGATCGCACCAAGCGTCTGCGCGAACGCGTTGGCCAGGGCCCGACCGGTGACGTCCCGGCGGTCGTAGCTGAGCCCGTTCAGGTCGGCCATCCGCACGCCGGCCCGCCGCAGGTTCTCGAACTCGTTGTACCGGCCGACCGCGGCGAAGCCGATCCGGTCGTAGATCTCACTGACCTTGTGCAGGGCGCTGGAGAGGTTCTCCGCGACGAAGAGCACCCCGCCGGAGTAACTCAGGACCACGGCGCTGCGCCCGCGAGCGATGCCCTTACGGGCCAGCTCGGAGCGGTCACGCATGATCTGTTCGGGCGAGGCGTAGAACTGCATGGCCACGGCGGCGGTTCTCCTAACGGCGCTGTGCTGACGACTGCTGGCAGGTGGGTGGGGGCGGGGTGGACCTAGCCGCCCGGATTTTCCATCCGGCCGGCGACCACGCCCTCGGCGATCGTCGCCGTCTCGGCGTCGGTGAGCCGGTAGGTGCCCTCGGCAGTCGCGGTCATCACCACGGGGTAGATCCGCCGGGTCAGGTCGGGCCCACCGGTCGCGGTGTCGTCATCGGCCGCGTCGTAGAGCGCCTCGACCGCCAGCCGCGTCGCGTCCTCGACGGACAACCCGGCCCGGAACCGCTTCTTCAACGCGGACTTGGCGAACAACGACCCGGACCCGATCGCGTCGTAGCCGGTCTCCTCGTACGGGCCACCGGTCACGTCGAAGCTGAAGATCCGGCCGGCCCGCGCCGGGTCGGCGGCGGCCAGGTCGAACCCGGCGAAGAGCGGCACCACGGCCAGCCCCTGCATGGCCGCCCCCAGATTGCCCCGGATCATCGAGGCCAACCGGTTGGCCTTACCGTCCAACGAGAGCATCGCGCCCTCGATCTTCTCGTAGTGCTCCAGCTCCACCTGGAACAGTCGCATCAGCTCGATGCCGATGCCGGCGGTGCCCGCGATGCCGACCAGCGAGTACGCGTCGGCCGGGTGCACCTTCTCGATGTCACGCTGGGCGATCAGGTTGCCCATGGTGGCCCGTCGGTCGCCCGCCATCACCACACCCTCGGCGGCCGCGATGGCGACGATGGTGGTCGCGTGCGGCGCCAGGTCGGCGGCCATGCCCGGCGGCAGCGGTCGCCGACCGGGCAGCATCTCGGGGGCCACCCGACTCAGAAACGTCGTGAAGGAGGACGTCCCCGCGTTGGTGAACACATCTGGTAGACGCCCGGATGGATCAAAGCCCGCTGCCACGTGGTTCCTCTCAGGTACGTGATCGCCCTGGCCAGCCTCATGGGACTGTCACGGAACTGGCCAAGACCACCGTTGCAGTTGAAGCAGAGTATCCCGCGCACCCATCCGGTGCGATGATCGTGGTCCAGATGTTGCGGGTCGGCACCGCCACAGATCGCGCAGACCCCGCCCTGCTCAGCCAGGAGCTCCTGAAACTCCTTCTCCCCCACGCCGTACCTCCGCCGCAGGTGGTACTCGCGGTTGCCGCCGTACAGCCGGTCCTTCGTGTCTCTGGTCTTGGCGTTGTGGCAGGGCTTGCAATAGGTCGCGTAACCGGAGGGATCCGCACGGTTGCGGGGAAAGGCGTCGAACGGCTTGACCGCATCGCAAGCCGGACAGAATCTGTGTCCGTCCGGCACGACCCGGCCAGGGCGCACCTCACGGTCGAACTTTGCCTTCACTCGACGCGCGTAGCTTGCCTTGGACCGCTCGTTGAAGCAGGGCTTGCAATAGCTGCCCCGCCCATCCGGCCGCTTGGAATTCGCACAGAACTCATCGAGCGGCTTCCATTCGCCGCAGTCTCGGCAGCGGCGGAGCCCATCACGATCGTCATTGATCCGAGCCATGTCCGAATTACCCTATATGTTCACTCACCTCCTTTTTGTACGTAACCTCTCACGAATTCCTCCGCGTTTTCTTCGAGGACGGAGTCGATCTCGTCGAGGAGGTCGTCGACGTCCTCGGTGATCTCGGCGTGCCGCTCGGCCACCTCGGGGTTGGCCTCGGTGGTGACGTCCTCGATTTCCTCGCCCTGACGGGACTTGCCGGACTGCGACTGGCCGCCGCTGTCATGAGTGGCCACTGCTGCCTCCTCCACGATCGTCTGCGATGAACTTACCTCGCGCGGGCGACGAAAAGCCCGCCGCGCGCCGGCTTGCGGCACACGACGGGCGGACGAATCCGGAATCAGCCCCCGGTCAGCGTCTCCAGCAGATCCTTGGCGCTGGCGCAGCGGTCGAACAGCGCACCGACGTGCGCACGGGTGCCCCGTTCCGGCTCCATCATCGGCACCCGGACGAGCGACTCCCGGCCCACGTCGAAGATCACCGAGTCCCAGCTCGCGGCGACCACCTCGGAGGCGTACTGGGCGAGGCAGCGGCCCCGGAAGTAGGCCCGGGTGTCTTCCGGGGGCTCGGTCATCGCGGTACGGGTCTCGTCGTCGGTGAGCAGCGTCTTCATCGCCCCCCGGCTGACCAGGCGGTGGTAGAGCCCCTTCTCCGGTCGGACGTCGGAGTACTGCAGGTCGACGAGCTGGAGCTTGTGCGAGCCCCAACCGAGCTTCTCCCGCTCCCGGTAGCCCTCCAGCAGCCGCAGTTTGGCCACCCAGTCCAACTCGTCGGCGCAGAGCATCGGGTCCCGGCCCAGCCGGTCCAGGACGCTCTCCCAGCGGTCGAGCACGTCGACGGTCTGCTCGTCGGCGTCGGTGCCGTACCGGTCCTCGACAAAGGACCGGGCCCGTTCCAGGTAGGCCCACTGCAGGTCCAGCGCGGTGAGCCGGCGGCCGTCGCGCAGCCGCATGCGGTGCGTCAGGGAGGGGTCGTGGCTGACGGCGCGCAGTTCACTGACCGGGTCGGCGATGCCGAGGTCGGCACCGAGGGCCTTCTCCTCGATCATGGTAAGGATCAGGGCGGTGGTGCCGACCTTGAGGTAGGTGGAGATCTCGGAGAGGTTGGCGTCGCCGATGATGACGTGCAGCCGGCGGTACTTGTCGGCGTCGGCGTGCGGCTCGTCGCGGGTGTTGATGATCGGCCGCTTGAGGGTGGTTTCCAGGCCCACCTCGACCTCGAAGAAGTCGGCACGTTGGGAAATCTGGAAGCCGCTCTGGCCGCCGTCCTGGCCGATGCCGACGCGGCCGGCGCCGCAGACGATCTGGCGGGTGACGAAGAACGGCGTCAGGTACGCCACGATGTCGGCGAACGGCGTCTGCCGGCGCATCAGGTAGTTCTCGTGGGCGCCGTAGCTGGCGCCCTTGTTGTCGGTGTTGTTCTTGTAGAGGTGGATCGGTTGGGTGCCGGGGATGGTGGCGGCCCGGCGGGACGCCTCGGCCATCACCCGCTCGCCGGCCTTGTCCCAGCGCACGATGTCGCGGGGGGTGGTGACCTCCGGGGTGGAGTATTCGGGGTGGGCGTGGTCCACGTAGAGCCGGGCGCCGTTGGTGAGTATCACGTTGGCCAGGCCGAGGTCTTCGTCGGCGAGGGCCTCGGCGGGGTCGTACGCGGCGCCGGAGTAGGTGAAGCCGCGGGCGTCGCGCAGCGGCGACTCTTCCTCGTAGTCCCACCGGGCCCGACCGCCCCGGTTGAGTTCCGGGCGGGCCCCGTAGGCGTTGACCACCTGCGACGAGGTGACCATCGGGTTGGCTCCGGCCTGTCCGGGCACGGAGATGCCGTACTCGACCTCGGTGCCCATGATTCGCCGTACGCTCATGCCGCGCCCCGCTTCAGCTCGCTGACGTACCGGTCCACGCCCCCGCCGGCCGGCGCGTTTCCGCTCGATCGGCCCTGCGCTCCAGCCTAGTCCGAATCCGACAGCAACGCCCGCACCGGGCGTGGTCGGCCGGTCGGCCGGTCAGCGAGGATCCAGGGCCGGCTCGGTGATCGCTGACGCCGGCTCGTCGGGCTCGTTCAGGGGGCGCATCGAGACCCGCCAGGCGAGGACGCCGAGCAGTGTCAGCCCGAGCACGCTCGCCAGCAGGGGCGTGATCGACCCGAGCGGGGGGTGCCAGTCGCCGGCGAAGGGGTTGAAGGTGCGGAAGGTCAGGTATTTGGGCAGCCCGTCCTGCCATCGCACCATCGTCAGGATCAGGACGAAGAGGTGGATCGGGAGGAGCAGGATGACGCTGATTCGGACCAGGGTCCGGCTGCGGGTGGCGTCGAGTCCGCGTTCCTCCCAGACGTACGCGGCGAAGAGCATCACCCCGGCGAGCATCGGCAGCATGTAGCGGCCCTGGGTGACGAACCCGGTCTGCTTGACCAGTGCCACCTGCATCACGGACGGCACCACGGTGCCGGCGACGATCAGGACGAGCAGCCGCCATCGGTCGACCAGCCGGCCGAAGACGAACGCGCCGATCAGTAGTGTCGCGGCGACGAACTGCCAGGTCAGGTAGATCGGCGCGGGCATCCGGGTGTCCAGCCACGAGGTCACGCCGACCATCTGGTCGAGGTAGCCGCGCCACCGGTCGCTTTCGGCGAGGGCGGCCTGGCCGTAGGTGTAGACGTGGCCGCCGTACTTGCCGAGGTCGGAGCTTTTCATCACGACGCCCCAGCCGACCGCGGTGACGGCTGCGACGGCGATGCCGCCCACCCACCACCAGACGGCCTTCTCGCGCACGAGCCGGCCGACGTTGCTCTGCCGCCAGGGGAAGGCGAAGGCGACGAACGCGGCGGCCAGCCAGAGGGGCCCGGTCTGCCGCAGCATGGCGAGCAGGAGCCCGCTGATGCCGGCGAGGATGAGGAGCCCGTGGTGCGGTTTGGGTCGGCGGTCCAGGAACAGCGGTATGGTCGCGGCGAAGAACGCCACGCCGGCGGCGATCTCCACGCCGTTGGGGTTGACGGCGCTGCCCATCTGGGCGGCCATCGGGGTGACGGCGACCAGCAGCCCGGCGATCATCAGACGGCGGCGGGACCAGGTCACCGCGACGACGAACGCGCTGGCGAGCAGCGCCGCGGCGATGCCGGCGCTGATGAACCGGGCGAGCAGCACTCCGGACCAGCCGGGCCAGAGGTCGAGCGGCCAGCCGACCAGGGCGTAGTAGACGGGGTGGTAGCGACCGGCGCCGGTGCCGGCGCGTACGGGGGTGTCGTCGCTGCCGGGTGGGACCGCGCAGGCGGCGGAGACGGCGGGCTTGAACTGCCAGCACTGTTCCCTGACCAGGCCGGCGGGGACGTCCTGGAAGGCTCCCGAGCCCTTCTTGGCGTCGGCGGGCGGCGGGGCGATCTCGCCCGCCGCCACTCCGGCGGCGCGGATCATGTGTTCCCGCTCGTCCGGTGTGCCGTCGTAGGGGGCGGCGACCGACCAGGCCCCGATGGTCAGCAGGAAGCCGACGAAGGCCAGGATCCAGACCCGGCGGGTGCCGGCGACGGCGCCGTCGCCGGCCGCAGGTTGTTCGGTCATCGCGGTTCTCTGCGCTGCCTTTCGGGGGCGTGGGGACGGATCAGGGCCCGCTACCGGTCAGTCTGGCGTCGACTGGATGTCGAGGGTGAGCGCGGAGATCAGCATGTGGATGCCGGTCAGGAGCGGCCCGACGCAGAGCAGGACGCTGCCGGTGGTGGCGACGGGTGGGCCGAGCGTCTCGGCCAGCACCCAGATCCCCCAGGCGGAGCCGAACAGGATGAGGAACAGGCCGGTGAAGAAGAGCAGCGCGACGGCGGAGAACGAGGCGAGGACGTGTTTGAGCAGCATCCGCCGCCAGAAGCCGCGGAACAGGAGGCTGGCGATGCGGGGGGCGACCTTGTGGATGCGCATCGTCGACACCTCCTCGCCGTAGCTGGCGGGGACCGGTACGTCCTTGGCTCGGGCGTTGGCGATGTTGAGCCAGATCAGGAGGTCGTTCTCGAACTCGTAGCCGCGGGCCACGGCGGCGACGTTGAGTCGCAGCAGGGCTGACCGGGAGACCGCGGTGTAGCCGTTCTGCGGGTCGAAGAGGTTCCAGTAGCCGCTGGCGACCTTCGTCGCGAACGACAGGGCGACGCTGCCCAGCATCCGTACGGCCGGCATGTCGGCGAACGAGGTGCGGGAGAAGAAGCGGTTGGCCTTGGTGAACTCGTAGCCGTCGTCGCAGATCGGGTCGAGCAGCGCGGGCAGGTAGGCCGGGTCCATCTGGGCGTCACCGGCCATCACGACGTTGATGTCGGCGCCCAGGAGGAGGGCCCGCTCGTGCCCGTCCATGATCGAACCGCCGACGCCGGTGTTCTTCTCGTGGTCGATGACGACGACCCGTGGGTCGCCCACCGCGCGGGCGCGGGCGGAGGTGTCGTCGGTGGAGCAGTCGTTGATGACGACGATGAAGTCCACGAAGTCGGGCATCGTGGTGATCGTCTTGCCGATCAGCCGGCTCTCGTTGTACGCCGGGACGACGGCGGCGATCTTCTGACCCTTGTACATGCTCAGCCGACCAGCGCGGTGTCGCGGATCTGCAGGCACACCTCGAGGGCGGCCAGGCCGTCTTCGCCGCTGACCACCGGCCGGCGGCGGTTGACGACGCAGTCGGCGAAGTGCCGCAGTTCGTGCATCAGCGGTTCGCCGTGCTGGGACAGGAAGGGGATCTCGACGCGGCCGCTCTGCCGGTAGCGCACGCCACCCTCGGAGAGGTACTCGGAGTGTTCGATGCGGTGCACCTCGACCTGCTGGCGCAGCAGGTCCGCGATGACGCAGTCGTTGCGCTGGGTGAGGGTGACGCGGCGGATCTTGTTCTGGCTGACCCGGCTCGCGGTGATGTTGGCGATCATGCCGTTTTCGAACATGAGCAGCGCGAACGCCAGGTCCTGCTCGGCGGAGCGGACGATCCGGGTCGCCGCGCGGTGCGCGACGATCTCCGAGCCGGCCACCGTGCGCGCCAGGTCGACGTCGTGGATCATCAGGTCCAGCAGGACGTCGGCGAGGGCGCGGTTGGAGAACGGGCCGACCCGGGTGATCTCCAACGACAGTGGATCGTCCACCAGTTGCAGGAGTTCTGTCACCGCCGGGTTGAAGCGCTCGACGTGGCCGACCATCAGCACGCGGTCGTGCTTCTCGGCGAGGTCGATGAGGCTCCGCGCGTCGGCGACGGACGTCGCGATCGGCTTCTCGACGAGCAGGTCCCGGCCGCTGCGCAGGATGCGTGCGCCCAACTCGCCGTGCGTCTCGCTCGGGGTCGCCAGGACGACGGCGTCCACGCCGGCCAGCGCCTCGTCGAGGTCGGTCGTGTACTGCGCGCCGATGGCCTTGGCCAGGGTGGCGGCCCGCTGGGGGTCGGGGTCGCAGACGGAGGTGACGGTGACGTCCGGCGTGGAGAGGGCCACCCGGCCGTGGTTCGCGCCCATGATGCCCGCGCCGATGATCGCCAAATTAGGCATTGAACGCACCTCGTACGGCCTCGATCACCTGGTCGACGTCGTCGTTGGCCAGGTGCTGGTGGACAGGAAGGGAGAGCGCCTCCTCGGCGGCGCGCAGGGCACGAGGGGTGTCGTCCGTGCCGATCTGCGGGTGACCCACGTAGCAGTCGTAGTGGTGCATGAGGCGGGGGTAGTACAGACCGTAGCCGATCTGCCGCTCGTCGAGCCGCTTGCCGAGGTCGTCGCGGCTCAGTGGCGCGTCGGCGCCGATCCGCACCGTGTACTGGTGCCAGACGTGGCTGCGTCCCGCCGGCACCGACGGGGTGGTCAGACCGGGCAGGTCGGCGAGGCCGGCGGTCAGCTTCGCGGCGTTCTCGGCCCGACGGGCGGTGGTCTCCGCCAGCCGGCCGACCTGCGGCACGGCGATGGCGGCCTGCAGGTCGGTCAGTCGCCAGTTGTGGCCCGGCGCCTCGTACTGGTACCGCACCCGCATGCCCTGGTTGCGCAGCAGCCGGAGCCGGTCGGCGATGGCGTCGTCGGAGGTGGTGATCAGGCCACCTTCGCCGCACTGCAGGTTCTTCGTGGCGTACATCGAGAAGCAGCCGACGCCGAACGAGCCAACCGCCCGGTCACCGACGCGGGCGCCGTGCGCCTGCGCGGCGTCCTCGACGATCGCGAGCCCGGCGGTGTCGGCGATCGCGGTGAGGGCCGTCATGTCGGCGGGCAGCCCGTAGAGGTGCACCGGCAGGATGGCCTTGGTCCGTTCGTTGACCAGCGCCTTGACCGAGTCCGGGTCGATGGTGAAGTCGTCGCGGATGTCGGCGAAGCGGACCGTCGCCCCGGACTCGAGGATCGCGTTCAGGGTCGCCGCGAAGCTGAAGGGGGTGGTGATCACCTCGTCGCCGGGCTGCAGACCGAGCGCTTCGAGAGCGGCGACCAGGGCGACGGTGCCGTTGCTGACGGCCACGGCGTGCGGCACACCGCACAGCTCCGCGAAGGACCGCTCCAGCTCGGCGACCATCGGACCCTGCGCCAGCCTGCCGGAGCGCAGAACCGACAGGACCGCGGCCTCTTCCTCGGGGCCGATGACCACCGACGTGATGGGAATAGACATGAGGGGTCTCCTGTGAGGTTCAGCGCTCTTCGAGGACGCCGGCGGGCAACTGCTCGTCGCCGCGGGCGACCACCTCGCCGTTGCGGTTGACCCAGCCGAGGTGCCGGGCCGGGTTGCCGGCCACGAGTTGGTACGGCCGCACGTCCCGGGTGACGACGGCGCCCGCGGCCACGAGGGCGTACTCCCCGATCTCGGTGCCGCAGACGATCGTGGCGTTGGCGCCGATGGAGGCCCCCGTGCGGACCAGTGTCGGCGTGACCTTCCAGTCCGGGTTCTGCGCGCGCGGGTTGAGGTCGTTGGTGAAGACGGCGCTCGGGCCGACGAACACCTCGTCCTCGAGCGTGACACCGTGGTAGACCGAGACGTTGTTCTGCACCTTGACGCGGTCACCGATGGTGACTCCGGCGTCGACGAACACGTTGCGTCCGAGGGTGCAGCCGGCGCCGATGCGCGCGGTCGACCGGACGTGCGTCAGGTGCCAGATCCGAGTCCCGGCTCCGACCTCGGCCCCGGCCTCCACCTCGGCTGTCGGGTGGATGGAGACACTCGGCATGTCGGTCACTGCACACCTTCGGGGGGTCTCGGGGCGATCGCGGGACGGGGAGACGATAGCGTGCTCCACCGTGACGACACATGGCGGGTCCGCATCCGAGGGTCAGCGATGAGGGCGGCGGCCTCGGCGACGATCGCAGGCCTGACACGCCGCAGCGAGGTGCGTTTTCTGATCGTCGGCGGGCTCAGCGCGATCACCGACACCAGTGCGCTCTACCTGTTCCACGGGGTGCTGGGGGTGTGGCTTCCGTTCGCCACGGTGCTCGCCTTCGCCGTGGCGTTCGTGGTCAACTTCGGGCTGAACCGGGCCTGGTCGTTCGGCTCGACCGGCGACGTCGGCGGTCAGGCGTGGCGGTATCTGCTGCTGGTGCTGGTCAATCTGGCTCTCACGGTCGCCCTCGTGCAGGGGCTGACCTGGGCCGGCCTGCCGTACCTGGTCGCGAAGGTGCTCACCACCGGCGGCCTGGCGGTGCTGAACCTCTTCGTCTCCCGCAGGTGGATCTTCACCGACGGTCAGCGCTGACGCGCCGGGCGGTCCGCCGCCGGGGTGCCCCACGGCAACCGGGGCGACGCGTGTCGACGCGTCGCCCCGGTTGAACGCTGGTCCTACAGGTACTGGCCGGTGTTGCTGGCGGTCTCGATGGACCTGCCGGCCTCGGCGCCCTTGCCGCCGGAGACGAGCGTGCGGATGTAGACGATCCGCTCGCCCTTCTTGCCGGAGATGCGGGCCCAGTCGTCGGGGTTGGTGGTGTTGGGGAGGTCCTCGTTCTCGCGGAACTCGTCGACGCAGGCGTCGAGCAGGTGCTGCAGGCGCAGCCCCTTGCGGCCCGAGGTGAGGAACTCCTTGATGGCCATCTTCTTGCTTCGGTCGACGATGTTCTGGATCATCGCGCCGGAGTTGAAGTCCTTGAAGTAGAGGACTTCCTTGTCACCGTTGGCGTAGGTGACCTCGAGGAAGCGGTTCTCCTCGGTTTCGGAGTACATCCGCAGCACCACGGCGTCGATCATCGCCGCGACGGTGGCCTGGGGGTCGGTGCCGTGTTCGGCCAGGTCGTCCGGGTGCAGGGGCAGCCCGGAGAGGATGTACTTGGAGAAGATGTCCTTGGCCGCCTCGGCGTCCGGTCGCTCGATCTTGATCTTGACGTCGAGTCGACCGGGGCGCAGGATCGCCGGGTCGATCATGTCTTCCCGGTTGGAGGCGCCGATGACGATGACGTTCTCCAGGCCCTCCACGCCGTCGATCTCGCTGAGCAACTGCGGGACGATGGTGTTCTCCACGTCGGAGGAGACACCGGAACCACGGGTCCGGAAGATCGAGTCCATCTCGTCGAAGAACACGATCACCGGCGTGCCCTCGCCGGCCTTCTCCCGGGCCCGCTGGAAGATCAACCGGATGTGCCGCTCGGTCTCGCCGACGTACTTGTTGAGCAGCTCGGGACCCTTGATGTTGAGGAAGAAGCTGGTGTGCTTCTCCTTGCCCTGGCGCTCAGCGATCTTCTTGGCCAGCGAGTTGGCCACCGCCTTGGCGATGAGCGTCTTGCCGCAGCCGGGCGGGCCGTAGAGCAGGATGCCCTTGGGCGGGCGGAGCTGGTGCTCACGGAACAGGTCCGCGTGCAGGAACGGCAACTCCACCGCGTCGCGGATCTGCTCGATCTGCGACTGGAGGCCACCGATGTCGCCGTAGTCGACGTCGGGCACCTCCTCCAGGACCAGCTCCTCGACCTCGCTCTTGGGGATCCGCTCGTACGCGTACGCCGAGCGGGGCTCGATCATGAGCGAGTCGCCGGCCCGGATCGCCGAGCCGATGAGCGTCTCGGCGAGGTGCACGATGCGCTCCTCGTCGGAGTGGGAGACCACCAGCGCCCGGTCGCCCGGCCCGCCGTTCGGTCCCTCCAGGATCTCCTTGAGCATCACCACCTCGCCGACCCGCTCGTAGCCGAACGCGTCGACGATGTTGAGCGCGTCGTTGAGCAGGACCTCCTGGCCGCGGCGCAGGTCACCCACGTCGAGCGAGGGCGAAACCGCGACCCGTAGTTTCCGGCCGCCGGTGAAGACGTCCACCGTGCCGTCCTCGTGCTTGGCCAGGAAGACTCCGTAACCGCTCGGCGGTTGCGCGAGCCGGTCGATCTCCTCCTTGAGCGTCACGATCTGCGTGCGAGCCTCCTTGAGGGTGCTCACCAGCCGGTCGTTGTTCTCGGTCAGCCGCGCCAACTGCGCCTGGGTGGCCGCCAGCCGCTCTTCGAGCTGCCGGACGTGTCGGGGGCTTTCGGTCAACTTGCGCCGCACCAGGGCGAGTTCCTCTTGCAGGAACGCGACCTGCGTGGAGAGATCGTGGGCTTCCTTCTCCCACCGTGCGGCGCGCGAGTCCGCGTCGTCGCTACGTGCTGCCACGTCCCACCTCCCCGGGGGGCTTGAACGTTCTGCCCTAACACTAGCCGCTATGAGGCCGATTCGGTCCCACGCAACACCCTCGTCACCGAACCTTGATCGCCAAGGGTGGCCTGACGGGCGGTTACCGGCGTTCGGGTACCGTCGGGGCGTGGGACGCGAGAACATGGGGGGTGCACCGGTGGCCGAGGTCGCGACCGACGAGTTGCAGGTCTGGGTCGACCAGGATCTCTGCACCGGCGACGGGCTCTGCGTGCAGTACGCGCCGGAGGTTTTCGAGTTCGACATCGACGGCCTGGCCTACGTCAAGGGCGCCGACGGTGAGCTGCGGATGGCACCGGGCAGTCGGGTCGACGTCCCCGCGCACCTGCGACTCGAGGTGATCGACTCGGCGAAGGAGTGCCCGGGCGACTGCATCCACGTGGTGCGCGGCGACGGCGTCGAGGTCGCCGGCCCGGAGGCCGAGGACGACTGACCCACCGGCCGGGCCGCGCGACCCGGCCGGGTCCAGAACCCGGGTACGCCTCAGAGCATCGGCCGGCCGACCACCGAGGCGACCAACCGCGCGAACTCCTCCAACCGGGCGATCTGCCCGGCCCCGCCGTCGTCGAGGGTCTTGCCGAACCGCAGCGCGTCGTGCCGGGGCGTGCCGGCCATCTCCTCGCTCGGCGGCGCCTCGTCCAACGAGGTGAGCAGCAGGTAGACGTCGATGCTGTCGACCCGGATCTCGCCGCTGTCGGAACGGTTGAGCCGCCGCCGGCAGCCCACCTCGGTGACGGTGGAGACCGGCACCACCCGCAGCGACGACGTCATCGAGCCGGGTGGGCCCTCCTCCGGAGGTACGTCCTCGCCGTGCCAGAGGATGAGCCGGCTGCCGTCACAGACGACGACCTCCTGCCACACCCCGTTGACCTCGTTGACGAAACGTTCCAGGGTGAAACCGAGCACCGACGCGCCGCGCAGCACGCCACCGAGCGCCTCCAGGGCGACGTCCGGGTCCCGCAGGTAGGCCCGCGCCGCGGACTCCAGGTCCTGGTAGGGCGACCAGTCGGGAAAGACCGCGGGGAGGTCTCCACCGCCGTAGCCCGGTCGGCTCATGCCAGCGTCTCCCCCTGCTCGGCGGTGCCGACACCCAGCTCGATGGTCACGGCCTGTCCATCTCCCCCGTACCGTTGGCCTGAGCGCCCGCGGCCTGGGCGGCGGCGGCCTGTCGGGCCGCCTCCGCCTCGCGCAGGTCCTGGCGGCGCTGCGCGTACGCCTCGGTGCCCTTGCTGGGCTTGCGGCGACGCGGCGGCGCGGTGACCCCCGGGGCCAGCTTGCGCGCGGACACCAGGAAGGCGGTGTGCGCGATCATCCGGTGGTCGGGGCGGACGGCGAGGCCCTCGGCGTGCCAGTCGCGCACCAGGGACTCCCAGGCCCGCGGCTCGGTCCAGCCGCCGCGCTCACGCAGCGCCTCCACCAGCTCGGAGAGCTGCGGTGTGGTGGCGACGTAACCGATGAACACCCCGCCGGGCACCAGCGCCCGCTCGACCATGTCGAGGGTCTCCCAGGGGGTCAGCATGTCCAGGATGATCCGGTCGAAGCCGGTCTCCTGGCACTGCGCGACGTCGCCGACGTGCAGGTTCCACGAGGGGTGCGGCCCGTTGAAGAACGCCTCGACGTTGCGCTTGGCGATCTGGGCGAAGTCGTCGCGCAGCTCGAACGAGTGCAGCTCGCCCTCGGTGCCGACGGCGCGCAGCAGGGAGCAGCTCAGCGCGCCGGAGCCGGCGCCGGCCTCCAGGACCTTCGCACCGGGGAAGATGTCACCCATCGCGACGATCTGCGCCGAGTCCTTCGGGTAGATCACCTGGGCGCCGCGTGGCATGGACAGCACGTAGTCCGACAGGAGTGGCCGCAGGGCCAGGAACGCGGTGCCGCCACCGGAGGTGGTCACCACGCTGCCGTCGGGGAGCCCGATCAGCGCGTCGTGCGCCAGGATGCCGCGGTGGGTGTGGAACTCCTTGCCGGGCTCCAGCGTCACGGTGTGCATCCGCCCCTTGGGGTCGGTCAGCTGGACCCGGTCGCCGGGCCGGAACGGCCCGCGGTGCACGGGTGTCAGCGCCGGGGTGGCGGCGTCGGCGGCGACGGTGGAGGGAGTTGCGGTCACGGTGTCATCTTCCGGTTGGGTTCGAGGAGCTGTGCCAGGTCCGCGATGTGCAGAATGCCGACGACATCTTCGCCTGACGTCACCACGTACTGCGCGCCCGGGTGGGTCTGTACGGCCTCCATCACCCGCTCGCCGTCCCACCCGAGCGACAACGTGGGAAGTGTGCCCAGCGACCGGGCGACGGCGTCCACCGCCAGCCACGGTCGGCGCTCGACCGGCACCGCGTCGGCGGCGGTCGGGTCGACCAGCGCCACCGGTCGACCGGTGGAGTCGGTGACCAGCAGCGCGGCGTTCGGCTGCCCGCTCTCGGCGCGCCGGCGCTCGGCCTCGGCCAGCGGCGTGCCGGTGGCCACCGGCCAGGCCGGGCGGGCCAGCCGGGCGAGGTCGATCAGCGGGAACCGGCGGCTGACCCGGGCGGCCCGGATCGACTGCCCGGCGCCGCGCCAGAGGGTGACGGCGACCAGCAGCATCAGTGGCAGCGCCAGCGGCGCGAGCCGTCGCTCGACGGTGAGCAGCAGCACCAGGGCCGCGGTGCCGACGGCGACGATCCGGCCGGCCCATCCGGCGACCTCGGTGCCGAGGTGCCGGTCGCGGGTCAGCATCCACACGGCGGCGCGCAGCGCCCGGCCGCCGTCGAGCGGCAGCCCGGGCAGGCTGTTGAACAGCGCCACGATGACGTTGCTGACCGCGAGCTGGAAGGCGAGCTGGTGGGCCACGGTCCCTTCGGGCAGGGCGAGGGTGGCGGCGACCGCCAGGACGCCGAGCACCGCGGAGACCGCCGGGCCGGCCAGCGAGACCAGCAGGTCGACGCGGGGCGACGGGGCGTCCCGGTCCATCTCGGTGTAGCCGCCGAGCAGCTCCAGGGTGATCCCGCGCACACCGATGCCGTACCGGCGGGCGGTGAGGGCGTGGCCCAGCTCGTGCAGCAGCACCGAACCGAGCAGCGACACGACGAACCCGAAGCCGATCAGGTAGCCGCTGAGCTGCGGCAGGCCCAGTTGCCGGCGGGCGAACTCGCCGTACAGCACCGCGATGAGCACCGCGAGCAGGACCATCGAGCCGTTGAGGTGCAGCGGCACCCCGAACACCCGCCCGACGTTCAGGCCGAGACGCCGGTCTGGTCGGCGCGGTGGCCGGGTTGTCTGCTCCATCGCCACGATGCTACGGACCGCCGCTGTGCGGGGCGGGCGGCGGGCGGTGTCACACCGGTGCCCTAACCTTTGCCGACATGACGGCGGAATCGGTCACCACCTCCCAGCCCTCCCCCGCGGTGCAGGCGCCGCCGACGGTGCGGGCCTCGCTGTCGCCGTCGCGGGCGGCGGATTTCAAGACCTGCCCGCTGCTCTACCGGTTCCGCAGCATCGACCGGCTGCCCGAGCGCACCACCATCGAGCAGGCCCGGGGCACGCTGGTGCACGCGGTGCTGGAGCGCCTGTTCGACCTGCCCGCCACCGGCCGTACGCCGGAGGCGGCCGGCGACCTGGTGGCCCCCCAGTGGGACCGACTGGTCACCGAGCAGCCGGAGCTGGCCGGGATCTTCGACGACGCGGAGCCGGCCGGCCCGGTGGAGTTCCTCCGCTCGGCGGCCGGGCTGTTGCAGGGTTACTTCGCGGTGGAGGACCCGACCCGGCTGGAGCCGGCCGAACGCGAGAGCCTCATCTCCGCGGTCGTCGACGAGGAACTGCTGATCCGGGGCTACCTCGACCGGCTCGACGTCGCCCCGGACGGCGCGCTGCGGGTGGTCGACTACAAGACCGGCGGCGCCCCACGGGAGGCGTTCGAGGCGCGGGCGCTGTTCCAGCTGAAGTTCTACGCCCTGGTGCTGTGGCGCACCCGGGGGGTGGTGCCGCGGGTGCTACGCCTGCTCTACCTGCGCGACGCCGAGGTGTTGGACTACACCCCGGACGCCGACGAGCTGGTGCGCTTCGAGCGCACGGTGGTGGCGCTGTGGCGGGCGATCGAGCAGGCCACCGCCCGGCAGGATTTCCGGCCCCGACCGAGCCGGCTCTGCGACTGGTGCAGCCACCAGGCGCTGTGTCCCAGCTTCGGCGGCACCCCGCCGCCGTTCCCGGTCGCCGCCGCGAGCGCCGACCCGCTGCGCGACTCCCGGTCCACCCCGGTGGCACCGGGCGCCGACGAGTGAGCGCCCGCTGACCGACGTGCCTGCCCCGGCGCGGCGTCGCCGGTCGACCCCGGGGCGCGCCCGACGCCGGTGAACCGACCGGAACGGCGCCGCATCGGTCGGGACAGGGCGACCGGCCGGCCTCTACGGTGATCCGCGACGCACCGGCTTCGGTGGGCGAGGATGACCGCGCCACGAGGCCGGTGGGACGGGAGACGAGATGAGCGATGAGGCACCCTCGGCGCGGCCGGTGCGGATCCTGCTCGCCGACGACCAGCCGCTGCTGCGGACCGGGTTCCGGATGGTGCTGGGCGCCGAGAGCGACCTCGACGTGGTGGCCGAGGCCGGTGACGGGGTGGAGGCGGTGGAGTTGTCCCGCCGGCTGCTGCCGGACGTCGTGCTGATGGACATCCGGATGCCCCGGATGGACGGGGTGGCGGCGACCCGGGCGATCGTCGACGCCCGACTGCCGGTACGGGTGCTGGTGCTGACGACCTTCGACCTGGACGAGTACGTGGTGGGCGCGTTGCGGGCCGGCGCCAGCGGGTTCCTGGCCAAGGACGTGCCGGCCGAGGACCTGATCGCGGCGATCCGCACTGTCGCCGGGGGCGACGCGGTGGTGGCGCCCCGGATTCTGCGGCGACTGCTGGACCGCTTCGCGGAGCTGCTGCCCGACCCGGCGGTGACGCCGTCGGCGGCGCTCGACGCGCTCACCGACCGGGAGCGTGAGGTGCTCGTGCAGGTCGCCCGGGGGTTGTCCAACGCCGAGATCGCGAGGGTCCTGTCGGTGAGCGAAACCACCATCAAGACCCACGTCGGGCACGTGCTGACCAAGCTGCGGCTGCGCGACCGGGTGCAGGCGGTCGTGCTGGCGTACGAGTCGGGGCTGGTCCGCCCCCGGGCGTAGCCGGCACCGGCCCGGCTACCTCACCTGGCGTACTCGAAGATCCCTCCGTGGGGGGACGGCTGGCGTTGCCATCGTCACCTACCGTGACCGGAGATGGTTCGGTTCGGTTGACCCTCCTGTGGCGTCA
Source organism: Micromonospora sp. NBRC 107095 (assembly GCF_030269705.1). Lineage (NCBI taxonomy): Bacteria > Bacillati > Actinomycetota > Actinomycetes > Micromonosporales > Micromonosporaceae > Micromonospora > Micromonospora sp. NBRC 107095. The sequence goes on along the minus strand of NZ_BSTU01000002.1, from coordinate 783,550 downwards.
GGTGGAAGTGTCGGTGCGGCCACCGCCGCCGAGTGGGGAAAAACGGTCGACCGGCCGTCAGGTCAGGGGCAACCCTGATCCGACATAGGGGTGCACCCGCAGCGGGAAATCCGCGCCAGGTCCCCCCAGGGTCGGACGGGGCGGGCGAGGACAGCACCGATGATTGAACAGTCGCGCCGGACCATCGGGGGCGGCGTGCATTTTCGGACAGACGGAAGAGGTAGATGACGTGACCGCGACGGTAGGCCAGCAGGCGCAGGCCGCGGCCCGGGCGAACGACGTGTGGAAGGTGTACGGCAGCGGCGAGGCTCAGGTCATCGCGCTGCGGGGGGTCAGCGCCGAGTTCGAACGTGGCCGCTTCACCGCGATCATGGGCCCGTCGGGTTCCGGTAAGTCGACGCTGATGCACTGCCTGGCCGGTCTGGACTCGGTGACCCGGGGGACGGTGGCGATCGGCGAGACGACGGTCACCGGTCTGGGCGACGCGGGCCTGACGAAGCTGCGGCGCGACAAGGTGGGCTTCATCTTTCAGCAGTTCAACCTGCTGCCGACGCTGACCGCCAAGGAGAACATCCTGCTGCCGTTGTCGATCGCCGGGCGTAAGCCGGACCCGGCCTGGTACGACACGGTGATCGCGACGGTGGGTCTGAAGGACCGGCTGGACCACCGGCCGGCGCAGCTCTCCGGTGGGCAGCAGCAGCGGGTGGCGTGCGCGCGGGCGCTGGTCTCCCGCCCTGAGGTGATCTTCGCGGACGAGCCGACCGGCAACCTGGACTCGCGCTCCGGCGCGGAGGTGCTCACCTTCCTGCGTGACTCGGTGCGCGAGCACGGCCAGACCATCGTGATGGTCACCCACGACCCGACGGCCGCCGCGTACGCCGACCGGGTGGTCTTCCTCGCCGACGGTGAGATCGTCTCGGAGCTGATCGAGCCGACCGCCGAGACGGTGCTGGACACCATGAAGAAGCTGGACGCTCCGGCCGAGGTGGGCAACTGATGTTCCGCGCGACGCTGAAGAGTCTGCTGGCCCGCAAGGTCCGGCTGATCCTGTCCGGCCTGGCGGTGGTGCTCGGGGTGATGTTCGTCTCCGGCGCGTTCGTGCTCACCGACACGCTGGGTCGCTCCTTCGACTCGATCTTCGCCGACGCCTACTCGGAGGTCGACGTGAACGTCGCGGCGAAGCCGAAGGTGCAGGTCAACGAGATGGAGGGTGAGCAGACCGCCTCCGCGCTGCCCGCCGCCGTGGTGGACCGGGTCACGCAGGTGCCGGGGGTGGCGTCGGCTACCGGTGTCGTCGCCGCCGACGGCGCCCGGATCATCGGCAGCAACGGCAAGGTGGTGACCTCGTTCGGTCCGCCGCAGTTGGGCGAGAACTGGACCGGCGAGGGCGAGCTGCTGCGGCTGCGTGAGGGGCGCGCGCCGCAGGCCGAGGACGAGATCGTCATCAACAAGGCGTTGGCCACGGCCGCGAAGGTGCAGGTCGGCCAGAAGGTCGGCGTGCTCACCGCGTTCGAGTCGAAGAAGCGGGACTTCACCCTGGTCGGTGTCGTCGGTTACAGCGGTGACCGGGACTCGATCGGTGGTGCCAACGAGGTCTTCTTCACCACGCCGGTCGCGCAGCGGCTGATGCTCGGCGAGCCGGACGTGTTCAGCAACATCACCGTGCGCGCCGCCGGCGGGGTCTCCGACGAGACGCTGCGCGACGACGTGAGCCGTGCCCTCGGGGCGGACTTCGAGGTGAAGACCGGCGAGCAGTTGGCCGCGGACGCCGCGGGTGGCCTGAAGGAGGGCCTGTCCTTCTTCAACAAGATCCTGCTCGGTTTCGCCGCGGTGGCGCTGCTGGTGGGCACCTTCCTGATCCTCAACACGTTCTCGATCATCGTGGCGCAGCGGACCCGGGAGTTGGCGCTGATGCGCGCCATCGGGGCCAGCGGGCGGCAGATCATCGGTTCGGTGGTGCTGGAGGCCATCGCCGTGGGGTTGATCGCGTCGGTGCTCGGCCTGGCGGCGGGTATCGGGGTGGGCGCGCTGCTGGCGTTCCTGTTCGGCAAGTTCGCGGGTGGGCTCACCCTGGCCGGGATCGGCGTACCGGCGGCGGCGGTGATCGGTGCGTTCGCCGTCGGTCTGGTGATCACCGTGGTCGCGGCGCTGCTGCCGGCGCTGCGGGCGTCGCGGATCCCGCCGATCGCGGCCATGCAGGACGTGGCCACCCCGGACCGGCCGTTGACCAAGGTCACCGTGGCCGGATCGCTGGTCACCGGCGTCGGCGCGGTGCTGCTGTTCCTCGGGCTCAGCGGCAACGCCGGCGGCCAGACGCTGTCCACCATCCTCGGTGGGGTGCTGTTCGCCTTCATCGGGGTGGCGCTGCTGACCCCGCTGATCAGCCGGCCGGTGGTGAGCCTGCTGGGCGCGATCTTCTCCTGGTCGGTGCCGGGCAAGCTGGGCCGGCTCAACTCCGGGCGCAACCCGCGCCGCACGGCGATCACCGCCGCCGCGCTGATGGTCGGCATCGCGCTGGTCACCGGTGTCACTGTCATCCTCGACTCGGCCAAGGGCAGCATCAGCGCGCTCGCCCAGGACACCATCAAGGCCGAGCTGGTGATCGCCGGCGTGCAGGGCGGCCCGCGTCCGCCGTCGTTCGACCCGGGGGTGCTGGACCGGGCCAAGGCCCTGCCCGGTGTGCAGCTGGTCGACGGCGAGTACGGCGACATGGCGAAGATCGACGGGGAGAGCACCTGGGTGGCGGCGAGCAGCGACCCGGCGTCGCTGCGGCAGATCTTCGGGGCGAAGCCCACCGCCGGTGACATCGACCGGATCGGGCCGACGCAGATGTTGGCCAGCTCGGACACGGCCACCTCCCGTGGCTGGTCGGTCGGCTCGACGGTGACGGTGCAGCTGACCCGGGGCGAGGCCCGCACCTACACGGTCAGCGGCATCTACAAGTCGTCACAGCTGACCAACCCGGTGACGCTGCCGCCGGCGGCGGCGAAGAACTTCGCCATTCCGCAGCCCATCCAGGGCTTCATCCAGCTGGCACCGGGCACCCGGGTCTCCGACGTGCAACCGCAGGTGGAGGCGTTGCTCGCGGACAGCCCCGAGGTGTCGGTGGCCGACCGGGACGCGTTCATCAAGCAGCAGACGAGTTCGCTCGACGGGCTGCTCACGATGATCCAGATCCTGCTCGCGCTGGCCATCGTGATCGCCGTGCTAGGCATCATCAACACCCTGGCCCTGTCGGTGCTGGAGCGGACCCGCGAGTTGGGTCTGCTGCGGGCGATCGGCCTGCGCCGGTCCCAGACCATGGGGATGATCACCGTGGAGGCGGTGGTGATCTCGGTGTTCGGCGCGCTGCTCGGCGTGGTGGTGGGCACCGGTCTCGGCGCCGCGGTGGTCGAGGCGCTCAAGGACGAGGGCATCACCGACCTGATCCTGCCCTGGGGGCAGATGGGGGTGTTCCTCGGTCTCGCCGCCGTCATCGGCGTGGTGGCCGCGGTGCTCCCGGCCGTCCGGGCGGCCCGGATCAACGTGCTGGGCGCCATCGCCCACGACTGACGCCGCAGTCGAAGGGGCTCCCGCACCGCGGGGGCCCCTTCGCGCGTCAGGCTGCGGCCCGGTCGGCCAGCAGGGCCGCGAGAAACGCCAGGTCCACACCGGTCAGGCTCTGCACCTGGAGTACGCCGACAGTGCTCGGCAACGCCACCTCCGCCGGTACGGCGAGCACCGCCGCGCCCGAGGCGACCGCGCTGGCCACCCCGGTCGGTGAGTCCTCGATCGCCACGCACCGCCCGATCGGCACACCCAGCAGCCGGGCCGCGGTCAGGTAGGGCTCGGGGTGCGGCTTGGCGGCTACCACCTCGTCGCCGGCGACCACCGTGTCGAAGTTGTCCCGGCCGAGGGTGTCCAGGGCGATCTCGACCAGCGCCCGAGGGCTGGAGGTGACCAGCGCGGTGGGGATTCCCGCCGCGCGGACCGCGTGCACCAGCTCGAACGCACCCGGCTGCCAGGGCAGGCCGGTGCGGAACAGCTCCAGGATCCGGGCGTTGATCCACGCCGCGCTGATCTCCGGATCCCGTTCGGGCTGGCCCAGGTCGTCGTGCAGGATGCGCATCGACTCGGCCATGGCGGTGCCGACGATCGACTGGCGGGCGTCGACGGAGAGCTCCCCGCCGTACTCCTTCGCGAGTTCCTGCAACGCGACGTCCCACAGCTTCTCGCTGTCGACCAGCGTGCCGTCCATGTCGAAGAGCACTGCGGCGGGGTAGGTGCTGCTCAGCGGAGCCTCCAGGGTCGTGGGCGACACCGGCGATCCTGCCAGCACCGCGCCTGTCCGGTGGCGGCAACGGGCGCCGGAGTGACCCGGGCAACCCAGTCAGCCCAGGTCGCACTCCTTCAGGGAACCCTCGTAGCCCCGGAAGAACGAGTCGGTGCGCTGCTCGGCGGTGCCGTGCGCGCCTTCGGCGAACCACGGCTGGTCGGGGTCGTCGCCGACCGCCGTCAGCCCCTCCCGGAACTCGTCCAGGTCGCCCTCGGCGAGGGTCAGGGCACCCGAGCGCACCGAGTCGCCGAGGTACGCCCCGGCCATGCAGTCGGCCTGCAGTTCCTGCTGGATGGTGAAGCTGTAGTTGATGCCGAGCCGCACCTGGATGGCGTGCGCGTACTCGTGCCCGAGGAGGTAGAAGACGAACGCGTCGCCGACCTGGCGGAACGCCGCCACCGACCAGGCGACGTCGTAGGCGATGAAGTCGCCCCGCGAGCAGTAGACCGCGTTGTTGCGGGGCAGCCGTTGCCCACCGCAGGACACCTCGCCGTCGCGCTGGTACGGAATGATCTGCCGGATCGGTCGGAACTGCTGCCCCGATTCCTTGAACTGGGCCGCCCAGTACCGCTCGGCGACCGCCTGCGCGTCGGCGACGTCCTGCTCGAACTCGGCGACGCTGGTGGTGCTGTCGGCCCGGGTGGTGCTCGGCCCCGGGGAGGCGGCCGGCGGGTTCGCCCCGGGGCGCTCGGCCTCCGGCTCCACCAGCCCACCGCCGGCGCAGGCGAGTGACACCAGTGCCGCGATCAGCAGGCCCGCCAACGGCCCCCGCGCGTCGCGTCCGAACCGTGCCGCCACTGTGCCTCCCCAGACATCCGTGCTCGGGCTGCGATGTACCCCGACGATACGGCCGTCACGCCCACCACCGGATTCACGCAGACCGCGCCCAGACGGTTCACGCCGAGCGTCGCCGCCCGGACGGTCAGGTGGACCGGTCAGCCGCTCGACTCCCGCCCGCGCTGCCAGGTGTCACCCTGGTCACCGTGCCGTTCGGCCTCGTACCGGTGCTGCCGACCCCGGGCCTCCCGCCCGGCCGCCGGATCGTCGGCGACGTCCACCCCCCGCCCCCGCCGAACGACCGCCGCCCAAGCCGCCCCCGCCACCACCACGAAGGCCCCCACCACCACCCACACCACAGTCATGCCACCAACCTAGGTCCCACCCACCACCCCCTCGCTCATCGGTGATCAAGAGGTTGGCGTCAGCCCGCCCGGCGTGTCGTGACGCAAACTTCTTGATCAACAGGTCGGGTGGGGTGGGAGTGTCCGGGAGCGGGGTTGGGGTTCGACGTTTCTGGTGAGCGGTGCCGGGCGGCACCGGAGACAGGAGGGTCACTGTGAAGTACATGATCTTGCTCTACGGATCGCAGCAGGACTACGACGTGCTGTCCGGACGGGCTTCCGACCGGCCGGCGATGTCGGCCGAGCAGATCGCGGCGATGCACCACCACATGGAGACCTTCCACCAGGCGCTGGCCGAGTCCGGGGAACTGGTCGACGCCCGGGGCCTGAGCGAACCGGTACACGCCCGCCGGGTGCAGGTCCGCGAGGGAGCGCCAGTGATCACCGACGGCCCGTACCCGGAGACGCAGGAGGTCCTCGCCGGTTACACCATCGTGGAGTGCGCCAGCTTCGATCGGGCCACCGAGATCGCCGCCGGCCTCGTCGACCCGGACGCCCCCGGTGGGTACGTGGACGTGCGACCGGTGCTCGACGGTGTCGAGGACCTGGCCGGCTGACACGTGCCGGAAACTCCCGCCGAGGACCTGCTGCGCGAACTGGCGCCGCAGGTCCTCGGCGCGCTGGTCCGCCGCTTCGGGCACTTCGACACCGCCGAGGACGCGGTGCAGGAGGCGTTGATCGCCGCGGCCGACGGGTGGCCGCGCGACGGCGTACCGGACAACCCCCGGGGATGGCTGATCACCGTGGCGTCCCGCCGGCTGACCGACCTGCTGCGGCGCGAGCAGGCCCGGATGCGGCGGGAGGACACCGTGGCGCGGTGGACGCTGCCCGAGCAGTGGCACGCGCCCGCCGCCGACCGTGAAGCGGCGGACGCCGACGACACGCTCATCCTGCTGTTCCTGTGCTGCCATCCGGCGCTCTCGCCGGCCTCGCAGATCGCGCTCACGCTGCGCGCGGTGGGCGGGTTGAGCACCGCCGAGGTGGCGCGGGTGTTCCTGGTGCCGGAGGCCACGATGACCCGGCGGATCAGCCGGGGCAAGCAGCGCATCCGCGACAGTGGGCTGCGGTTCGCGCCGCCCACCGGCCCGGAGCGCGCCGACCGGCTCGCCGCCGTGCTGCACGTGCTCTACCTGATCTTCACGGAGGGGTACGCCCGTACCGCCGGGCCCGGGTTGCTGCGGGCGGACCTGACCGCCGAGGCGATCCGGTTGGCCCGCCTGGTGCACCGGCTGCTGCCCGACGATCCCGAGGTCACCGGGCTGCTCGCGTTGATGCTGCTCACCGACGCCCGCGCTCCGGCGCGGATCGGCGCGCACGGCGAGCTGGTGCCGATGGCCGAGCAGGACCGCACGCGGTGGCGGGCCGACCAGATCGCCGAAGGAGTCGAGCTGATCACCGGTGCGCTGCCGCGCGGGGTCGTCGGGGCGTATCAGCTCCAGGCGGCCATCGCGGCCGTGCACGACGAGGCGCCCAGCGCGGCGGCCACCGACTGGGCGCAGATCACCGCCCTGTACGAGGTGCTCCTCGGGATGTCCGACAACCCGGTGGTGGCGCTCAACCACGCGGTGGCGGTGGCGATGAGTCGGGGCGCGCCGGCCGGGTTGGCGCTGCTCGCCGACCTGGCCGACGACCCTCGACTCGCCGACGACCCTCGGCTGCCGGCCGCCCGCGCCCACCTCTTGGAGCGGGAGGGTGAGCGGGTCGCGGCGCGCGAGGCGTACCGGATGGCGGCGGCGCGCTCGACGAACCTGGCGCAGCAGCGCTACCTGAACGCCCGCGCGGAACGTCTCGCGGGCGACCCGCCACCCACCGACTGGGCCGACGGGCCGTGCCGCGGCACGGGCTGAGCCGGCCGGCCGTGCCGCGTCACACGCTGGCGGCCGGGAAGCGTCACGGGCTGGCGGCCAGGAAGCGTCACGGGCTGGCGGCCAGGAAGACGAAGGCCGCCAGCAGCACCAGGTGTACGCCGCCCTGCAACACGTTGGCCCGGCCGGGCACCACGGTGAGTACGGCGGTCACGGCGGTGAGCGCGAGCAGGGCGAGCTGGGTGCCGCCGAGGCCGAGCAGCAGCGGGCCCTCCAGCCAGATCGAGGCCACCGCGATGACCGGGATGGTCAGGCCGATGCTGGCCATCGCCGAGCCGAGCGCGAGGTTCAGGCTGATCTGCACGCGGTCACGGCGGGCGGCGCGGGCTGCGGCCAGGGTCTCCGGCAGCAACACCAGCAGGGCGATGATCACGCCGACGAACGCGTGCGGCAGGTTCGCCGCGGCGACGCCGGCCTCGATGGTCGGTGAGACGGTTTTGGCGTCGCCGACCACGGCGACCAGTGCCACCAGCAGCAGCCCCAGGCTCATCAGGGCCGCCCGGGTGCTCGGCGGCTTGGCGTGCTCCTCCGCGTCTATCACCTTGCCCTGGCTGTCGACCGGCAGGAAGTAGTCGCGGTGCCGGCCGGTCTGTACGAGGACGAACAGCCCGTAGAGCGCCAGCGAGGCGACGGCGGCGAACGCGAGCTGGGCCGGGCTGAACTCCGGGCCGGGCCGGGCCGTGGTGAAGGTCGGGATGACCAGACTCAGGGTGGCCAGGGTGACCACGGTGGCCAGGGCCCCGCCGGTGCCCTCGGGGTTGAACACCGCGACCCGACGGCGCAGCGCCCCGAGCAACAGGGACAGGCCGAGGATCCCGTTGCAGGTGATCATGACGGCGGCGAAGACGGTGTCCCGGGCGAGCGACTGGGTCTTCTCCGGCCCGCTGATCATCAGTGTGACGATGAGGGCGACCTCGATCACGGTGACCGCGACGGCGAGCACGAGTGACCCGTACGGCTCCCCCACCCGGTGGGCGACCACCTCCGCGTGGTGCACGGCCGCGAGCACGGCACCGCCCAGCAGCACCGCGACCACCACGATGAGCAGGCCGGGCAGGTCCCGCCCCCAGGTGGCGACCAACACCAGCAGAGCGAGCACGGGTACGGCGAAGGTCCAGTCGGTCAGGCGGGAGCGAAGCAGGGCGGCCATGCCGTCCAGAGTGCCAGGCCAGGTGATCATGTGCCCACCATCGACGCAGCGTCTGCCGTGTCGAGGTCCACAACGCACAAACCCGTAACCTATGGGTTACGCTTCTGGGGTGGATGAGGTGGCCGTCGCGATCGCGGATCCGGTGCGCCGGCGCATCCTGAGCATGGTGCGCGACGAGCCCCTCTCCGCCGGCGCCATCGCCGCGCGGTTCACGATCAGCCGACCCGCCATCAGCCGCCACCTACGGTTGCTACGGGAGAGCGGGCTGGTCCGTGACGAGGTGGTCGGACGGCAGCGGATCTACCGCCTCGACCCCGGCCCGCTCGCCCCACTGCTCGACTGGCTCACCGGGCTCGCCACCGTCGACCGCTGGGAGCGGCACCTCGACGCGCTGGAGACCGAGGTCTATCGCACCCGCCGAGAGCGCCGCAGCCGTGGCCCGGCGGAGCACCGAAGGGAGCACACGGCATGACCCGCACACCCGCAGGACGCCTGTTCCGCACCGCCACCGGGCACGATCTCGTCCTCACCCGGACCTTCCGCGCCCCGCTGGAGGACGTCTGGGCCAGCCTGACCGAGCCGGAGCGCACCGCCCGCTGGTTCGGCCCGTGGGAGGGCGACGCCGGGCCCGGACGGACCATCCAGGTCCAGATGGCGTACGAGGAGCAGCAGCCCTGGTGCGCGGTGCGCATCGACGCGTGTGAAGCGCCGAGGCACCTCGCCGTGTCGATGATCGACGAACACGGCACCTGGCTGCTGGAGCTGTCGCTGACCGAGACCGACGGCACCACCGAGCTGCGGTTCGTGCAGCACCTGAGCAGCGTGGATGGCATCGCCGAGGTGGGCGCCGGTTGGGAGTACTACCTGGACCTGCTGGTCGCCTCCCGCGACGGCTCACCCCGCCCGGAGTTCGACGACTACCACCCGGCGATGCAGCAGTACTACCAGGGGCTGGCCGCCGCGACGGCCAGCTAGGCGTCGACTTCCCGCCGCAGCCTGGCGAACTCGGCGGTCAGCGCCGGCAGGGGAAAGTGCGCGTTCAGGCCACTGGGGTTCGGCAGCACCCAGACCCGGGCCGGCCCGAGCGGCTCCGGTCGCGGACCCAGACCGGCCGCCGGTCGGGCGAAGGCGACCCGGTACGCGGTCACCCCGAGGATCGCCACCCACCGCGGCCGGTAGCGCTCGGCCTTCAGGGCCAACCCGGTGACCCCGGCCACCAACTCCTCCGACGTCAGCTCGTCCGCGCGGGCGGTGGCCCGGTTGCTCAGGCTGGTGATGCCCAGGCCCTGCCGCAGCAGTTCGTCGCTCTCCCACGAGCGCAGCTGGCGGTCGGTGAAGCCAGCCCCGTGCAGGGCCGGCCAGAAGCGGCTGCCCCGGCGGGCGAACGGTTCCCCCACGGCGGCCGAGTAGAGGCCCGGGTTGTAGCCGCAGAACAGCACGCGCAGCCCGGGGCCGATGATGTCCGGTAGACCCCGGCCGGCCGCCGCCGCCACCTCCTGCGGGGTCGGCCGTCGCGGCGGCCCCGCGCGCTCCGCGTCCACGGCCCCGATCCTGCCGTACGCCCCGGTGCCGGCACCGGCGCACGCCTTGACAGAGTGACCGGATGCAGTCCACCGACCACCTCGCCGCCAGCCGCTACGCCCGGATGCGCTGGAACACTCCGCTCTCGCCGGAACACGCCGCGCTGCTGCTGCAACGGCTCGACGTCCGCCCCGGCGCGCGCGTGCTCGACCTCGGCTGCGGTTGGGGTGAGCTGCTGCTGCGGGCGGTCGCCGCCGGCGGTGTGTCCGGCCCGGTCGCGACGAGGGGCGTCGGCGTCGACACCGATGAGGCCGCCCTCGCCCGCGGGCGGCGGCTCGCCGCGGGTCGGTCGTTGAACCGGCACGTCGCCTTCGTGATGGGGGAAGCGGCCGCCTGGCAGGAGCCGGCCGACCGGGTCCTCTGCATCGGTTCGGCACACGCCTTCGGCGGCACCGCGGCGGCCCTCGACGCCCTCGCCACCGTGGTACGGCCCGGTGGGCGACTGCTCTTCGGCGACGCCTACTGGGAACGGTCCCCCACCGCGGAGATCGCCGAGGTCTTCGGCCCGGACGTCGCGACCCTCCCCGGACTGATCGAGGCCGCCCGCGAGCGCGGCTGGCGGCTGCTGCACCTGAGCACCGCCGACCAGCGGGAATGGGACGACTTCGAATCCACCTGGCTCGCCGGCCGGCAGGAGTGGCTGCTGGCGTACCCGGAGGATCCCCGTGCGGCCGACGTCCGCGCGGAACTCGACGACCGGTTGCGTGAGTACGTGGACGGTTACCGAGGTGTCCTCGGCCTCGCCTACCTCGTCCTGGGCCGTTGACGGTCCGCCGTTGACCCCGCTGGCTACGCTGCGCGGGGTGAGCGCCGGACCCCGTCTCGCCCTGCCCTGGCGGATCGTCGTCGTGGCCACCGCCGCCGTGCTGGTCTGGCTGTTCCTGCGGGCTCTGCTCGACCGTGACTACGACCGGCCCACCCACGCGGTCGGGGCGGTGCTCACCACCGCTGCCGTCGTACCCCTGGTGGTTGTCGCCCGTCGCGTCCTGGACCGACGCCCGTGGGCCGGTCTCGGGCTGCCGTCGCTGCGCGTCGGCTGGCGGCATCTGCTGCTCGGTATGGCCTGCTGGCTCGTCCCCGCAGCGGCGGGGTTCGCGCTCTGCCTCGGCTTCGGCTGGGTCGAGATCAGCGTCCGGACGTCCGTCGGGGACGTGGTGCGCGTGGCAGCGCTGCTGGTGGTGCTGGTCTTCCTGAAGGAGGCGCTGCCGGAGGAGCTGATCTTCCGCGGGTACCTGCAGCACAACCTCGCCACCCGGCTACCAGCCTGGCAGGCGGTCCTCGGGCAGGCGGTGCTGTTCACCCTGTTCGGGTTCCTCATCGGGGCCGCCCGATCCGTCGACCGACTGGCACTCTTCCTCGTCTTCGCACTGCTGCTGGGTGCGTTCCGCGCCGCCACCGGCGACATCTGGGCCGGAGTCGGTCTGCACGTCGCCTTCCAGACGGTCGCTCAGCTCTTCGGTGACGTCGGGGCGGTCTTCGACGTGGTCGGCGCGGACGTCCTGGGAGTCGTGGCCATGGGGGCCATTCCGTTCTCGGTCAGCTGGATGGTCATGCGACACCGATACCGCGACCGCCTGAACTGGAACGCCCGCACACCGGACCCGGTGCGCTAGAGCGGCTGAAGCCTGGGCGTTTGGCCCACCGGCCCGACCGGCGTGGGGAAGAGTGGCAGGCGAGAGCTGTCGTCGGCCGCGCGCGGAGGTTTTCGGATGAGCGACACGTCTTCGGCCGGGCCCGCCCGCAACGTCGTCCTGGTCCACGGCGCGTACGCCGACGGCTCCTCCTGGTCCGACGTCATCCCGCTGCTGCAGCGGGCCGGGCTGACGGTCACCGCGGTCCAGAACCCGCTGACCTCGCTGGCCGACGACGTCGCCGCCACCAACCGCGCTCTGGACCGGCAGGACGGCCCGACGGTGCTGGCGGGCCACTCCTGGGCCGGCACGGTCATCAGCGAGGCCGGCAACCACCCGAGGGTCACCGCCCTGGTGTACGTCGCGGCCCGCGCGCCGGACGCCGGCGAGGACTACGGCGCGCTCGCGGCCAGATACCCCACGCCGCCGGCGAACGCCGGCCTGGTGCACCACAACGGGTACGCGCAGCTCAGCGAGAGCGCTTTCCTGACCGACTTCGCCGGGGGAATCGACGAGGCTCGGGCCCGCGCCCTGTACGCGGTGCAGGGTCCCATCGCCGACGACCTCTTCCAGGGCCGCACCACGACGGCCGCGTGGCGGGACCGACAGTGTTACTACTCGATCTCCACGCAGGACCGCACGACAGCTCCGGAGTTGGAGCGCTTCCTGGCCGATCGGATGAACGCGACCACCATCGAGGTCGAATCATCGCATCTCGCGATGGTCACCCACCCCGAAGCGATCGCCGACCTCATTCTGATGGCGACCCGCGGGACCAGCAGCGCATAGGGCGTCCGAGGCCGGCCGCGCGACGGCCGGCCGCCGCAGCGGTGGGCTTGACGGGGCGTAGACATCGGAGGTTTACTGCGTCAACGATGTCAATCGATGAACTCTGATCGTCCACTGTGGGTGGTCCGAGACCGTCGGCTGGCTTCCGCGCCCCACCCCACCACCCCGTATCACCTCAGCCGAGCATCGGCGGCCCGGCTTCCGCACCACCGCCATCGCGGCCTCCGGCCTGCCTGCGTGCACGCCCCTGAGGTCGACGCTCAGCAGAGGAGCACAACCATGCGTTCCCGTCCCCGCCTGTTGGCACTCGTCACCGGGCTGGCCGTCATGCTGGCCAGCCTGGTCGCCCTGCCGACCCCCGCATCGGCGGCACCACTGACCAAGGTCCTGGTGTTCAGCAAGACCGCCGGCTTCCGGCACTCGTCGATCCCCAACGGCATCGCCGCGATCCAGCAGCTCGGCTCCGCCAACGGCTTCACCGTCACCGCCACCGAGGACGCCGCCCAGTTCACCACGTCCAACCTGGCCCAGTACCAGGCGGTGGTCTTCCTGTCGACCACCGGCGACGTCCTCAACGCCAGCCAGCAGACCGCCTTCGAGTCGTACATTGCCGCCGGCGGCGGGTACGTCGGCGTACACGCCGCGGCCGACACCGAGTACAGCTGGCCGTGGTACGGCCAGCTGGTCGGCGCGTACTTCGACTCGCACCCGGCGATCCAGAACGCGACCGTACGGATCGAGGATCAGACCAACCCGTCGACCGCCCACCTCCCGGCGAACTGGGTCCGCTCCGACGAGTGGTACAACTACCGCACCAACCCCCGCTCCAGCGCGCGGGTCCTCGCCAACCTCGACGAGTCGTCCTACAGCGGCGGCAACATGAACGGCGACCACCCGATCACCTGGTGCAAGGCGTACGGCGGCGGACGGGCCTGGTACACCGGCCTCGGGCACACCGAGGCGTCGTACACCGACCCGAACTTCACCCGGATGCTGCTCGGCGGCCTCCAGGTCGCCGCCGGTTCGGTGACCGCCGACTGCTCGCCGCGTACGACGACCCCGCCGCCCACCGCCAGTGGCTCGACGCTGCGGGCCCGCGCGAACAACCAGTACGTGAGCGCGCCCAACTCGACCACGGCGTTGATCGCCAACAAGACCTCCGTCGGCACCAGCGAGCGGTTCGACCTGGTCAACCTCGCCAACGGCAACGTGGCACTGCGGGCCAAGAGCAACTCGCAGTACGTCGCGGCGGAGAACTCCGGATCGTCCGCACTGATCGCCAACCGGGCCTCCGCCGGCTCCTGGGAGACGTTCCAGCTCGTCCGCAACTCCGACGGCACGGTGAGCCTGCGGGCCACTGTCAACAACCGGTACGTCTCCGCCGACAACGGTGGGTCCTCCCCGCTGATCGCCAACCGGACCTCCATCGGTCAGTGGGAGAAGTTCGACCTGGTCACCACCAACTGACCTGATCCCCCGCTCGTTCTCCACCACCCCACCTGGTCGTGGTGCGCCCCCGCGCGCCCGTCCCCCGGTCGTCGAGAAAGGACGATCATGCCCTCGTACCCCCGGCGCTGGCCCCGGGCGCTCTTCGCGGCGGTGCTCACCGTCGCGAGCGCGGCCCTCGCTGTGGCTGCACCGTCCACCGCCCAGGCGGTGGTGATTCCCGCCTCCGACTATCAACAGGTCAAGCTCGCCACCGGCTCCGCCGAGCTGGGTGAGGCCATGTCCCTGGCCGTGCTGCCCAACCGCTCCGTCCTGCACACCGCCCGAAACGGCGTGCTGCGGGTGACCGACGTGGCCGGCAACACCAAGGTCTCCGGCACCCTGTCCGTCTACACCCACGACGAGGAGGGGTTGCAGGGCGTCGCCGTTGACCCCAACTTCGCCACCAACCGGTGGATCTACCTGTACTACTCGCCCACGCTGAGCACCCCGTCCGGGGACGCACCCACCACCGGCTCACAGTCGGACTGGGACCGGTGGAAGGGGCACCTGCGGCTGTCCCGGTTCACCCTCAACTCCGACGACACGCTCAACCTGAGCAGCGAGAAGATCGTGCTCCAGGTCGCCAACGACCGTGGGCAGTGCTGCCACGTCGGCGGCGACCTGGACTTCGACGCCGCCGGCAACCTGTACCTGACCACCGGCGACGACACCAACCCGTTCGAGTCGTCCGGCTACGCGCCGCTGGACGAGAGGACCAACCGCAACCCGCAGTTCGACGCCCAGCGCACGGCGGCCAACACCAACGACCTGCGGGGCAAGCTGCTGCGGATCAAGCCGCAGGCGGACGGCACGTACACCATCCCGTCGGGCAACCTGTTCGCGCCCGGCACGGCCAACACCCGCCCCGAGATCTACGCGATGGGGCTGCGCAACCCGTTCCGGATGAGCGTCGACAAGGCGACCGGTGTGGTCTACCTCGGCGACTACGGCCCGGACGCGGGAAGCACGAACTCCAGCCGGGGTCCGCAGGGTCAGGTGGAGTTCAACCGCATCACCGGGCCGGGCAACTTCGGCTGGCCGTACTGCACCGGCAGCAACACCAGCAACGAAACATACAACGAATACACCTTCCCGTCCGGGCCGTCGCAGTCGAAGTACAACTGCACGGGAGGGCCGACCAACAACTCGTTCCGCAACACGGGCCTCGGCACGCTGCCCGCGGCGAAGCCGGCCTGGATCAAGTACGCCGGCGACTCCGGCTCACCGTCGGAGTTCGGCAGCGGCTCCGAGTCGCCGATGGGCGGGCCGGTCTACCGGTACGACGCGTCGCTGAACTCCAGCATCAAGTTCCCGCAGTCGCTCAACGGCCAGTTCTTCGCCGGTGAGTACGGCCGCCGCTGGATCAAGGCCATCGCTGTCAATTCCGACGGCTCCCGCGGGGAGATCTCCAACTTCCCGTGGTCCGGCACCCAGGTCATGGACATGGCCTTCGGACCGGACGGCGCGCTGTACGTGCTGGACTACGGCACCGGCTCGAACAACCAGGCGCTGTTCCGGATCGAGTACATCGGCGGCGGCAACCGCAACCCGATCGCTGTCGCCTCGGCGAACCCGACGTCGGGGGCCAACCCGTTGACGGTCAACTTCTCGTCGGCGGGCAGCTCGGACCCCGAGGGTGGGGCGTTGAGCTACCTGTGGACGTTCGGTGACGGCACCACGTCGACGGCGGCCAACCCGACCAAGACGTACACCACGAACGGCACGTACTCCCCCACCTTGAGGGTCACCGACCCGAATGGGTTGACCGGCACGGCGAGCCTGGTCATCACCGTGGGGAACACAGCCCCGACGGTGACGCTCACCTCGCCCGCCGACGGGCAGTTGTTCAGCTTCGGTGACACGGTGTCGTACCAGATCAGCGTCAGCGACCCGCAGGACGGCACCATCGACTGTTCCAAGGTCAGCCTGACGTACGCGTTGGGCCACGACAGTCACGCCCACCAGATCACCTCGAAGAACGGGTGCAGCGGCTCGATCACCCTCCCGACCGACGGCGAGCACGACTCCGCGGCGAACATCTACGGGGTCTTCGACGCCGCCTACACCGACAACGGCGGGCTGACCACGCACAGCATCAAGACGCTGCAACCGAAGCACCGCCAGGGTGAGCACTTCGGCGCCACGTCGGGCGTGCAGGCCACCGACCACACCAACGCCGAGGGTGGCCGCACGGCCGGGTTCATCGAGAACAACGACTGGATCTCGTACCAGCCGTACAACCTGTCCAACGCGAACCGCATCACCGTGCGGGCGTCCTCGGCCGGGGCCGGCGGCACCATCGAGGTACGGGCGGGGTCGGCCACCGGCTCCCTGCTGGGCACCGTCACGGTGCCGGTGACCGGCAACTGGGAGACGTTCGTCGAGGCGTCCGGCACGATCAGCAACCCGCCCAGCGCGTCCACCACCCTGTACCTGGTGTTCAAGGGCGGCTCGGGCTACCTGTTCGACGTGGACGCGTTCACCTTCACCACGGGCACCGGTGGCAGCACGCCGGTGACCACGCTGCGGGCGCAGGTCAACAGCCAGTACGTGTCGGCGGTCGGCAGCACCGCGTTGATCGCCAACAAGGCCAGCGTCGGCAGCACCGAGCAGTTCGACCGGGTGGACGCCGGCAACGGCACCATCGCGCTGCGGTCACGCGCCAACGGGCTCTACGTGTCGGCCACGAACGCCGGCGCCGGAGCGTTGGTTGCCAACGCCACGGCGGTCGGGTCGTGGGAGACCTTCCAGCTCATCACCAACTCGGATGGGACGGTGGGTCTGCGGGCCACTGTCAACAACCAGATCGTGTGCGCCGAGAACGCCGGGGCCGGATCTCTGATCGCCAACCGTACGTCGGTCGGGGCCTGGGAGAAATTCACCCTGACCACCGGCTGACCGGGGGCGAGTGCACGGTGGGGCCCGGCCTGGTGACCGACCAGGTCGGGCCCTACCGTGTGAAGTAGGCGGCGCTCTCCGCGTCCGCGGGGTAGTACGACTCGACCGCGATCTCCTCGATGGTGATGTCCGTCGGGGTGCCGAACGTGGTGATGGTCGAAAAGAGCCGCAGCTCACGATCGCCCACCCGGATGATCATCGGGAGCACCACGTCGGCGTCGACCCGTTCGCTCGTCGGCTCCTCGGGCCGCGGGCCGAGCAGTTCCCGGTAGAGCGCGGCGAGCGTCGCGTCCGGAGCGGCGGCGAGCTGGCGTGCGACGCGGCTGCGGAACACCGCCCGCACGTCCGCCAGGTTGACGACCAGGGACGCGAGCCCGCGCGGGTCCAGGCCGAGCCGGATCAGGTTCACCGGTGGCCGCAACAGGTCGGGGGCCACCTGCGCGAAGAACGGGTCGACAGCACTGTTGGTCAACAGGATGTTCCACCGGCGGTCGAAGACCAGCGCCGGATACGGCTCGTGCGCCCGCAGCACCCTGCGGACCGCGTCGAGGGCACCGGACAGGGCGATGTCGTCGAGCGGACGCTGCGCGTACCGGGGCGCGAAGCCGGCGGCGAGCAGCAACTGGTTGCGATCACGCAGCGGCACGTGCAGCTGGTCGGCGAGCCGCAGGATCATGTCGGCGCTCGGCGTGGACTTGCCGGTCTCGACCAGGCTGACGTGCCGGGCCGAGACATCCGCGGCGATCGCCAGGTCGAGTTGGCTGAGCCCTCGGCGCTTGCGCCACTGCCGTAGGAGTTCACCGACCGCATACACGATCATGAGCCTACCCATCGTCGGTGCGGACGCCATGAAGTGCGATGTCATCGACAACCACCCGGGCCGGGGAAACACTGGCGCCCATGACGACCACCGAGAACAAGAGCATCGTCGGACGCGCGTTGGCAGGGCTGGTCGACTCGGGCGACGTCGACACGCTCGCCTCGTTCCTGAGCGAGGACTTCATCCATCACCGGTCCGATTCGACGACCTCGACCAGGGCGCAGTGGCTCGCCGCCGTCCGCGCCGCGCTGGGCCCGACCGCTGGCATGCGGGTCGACATCCTGCACCTGCTGGCCGACGGTGACCACGTGGTGGTGCACTCGCGACGCCGACTACCCGACGTGGAGATCGTGGTGGTCGACGTCCTGCGGATCGCCGACGGGTTGATCGCCGAGGCGTGGGAGGTCATCGAACCGGCGGCCCACGCGGCGGCCAACGGGGCGTGGTGGGACCCGGCCGTCTAGATCGGGAAGTGGCCGCGACGCCAGTGCCAGTGGCCGCCGGCCCGCAGGTGGTCGATGATCGCGCGCTGGAGCACGGTGCGGCGCGGCAACTCGTCGAGCGGCGTGGTCAGGGTGCGGAACCCGAACCGCAGCATCTCGATGTCGGCGTCCGGCACCTCCGACTCCTGGTGGGGTTCCAGCTCGAACCGGCGCTGGAACCGCAGGATGTTGGAGTCCTCCGGAAGGTACTCCCGCAGCTGCGGGTCGAGCAGCCACGAGCCGCAGAAGAACCTGGTGTAGTGCTCGTCGGGAAAGTGCCGGGGGAAGAACGCGCGGGCCTCGTCCAGCGACGCCGCCACCGCCTGCGGGGTCAACGGCCCCGATTCGGGGACGTGTAGACCGATGGCGCCGTCGCCGCGCTGGTGTTGCAGCCGGCCCAACTGGTAGAGGCCACCGCGCGAGTGCAGCGTCAGCCAGCTCTGCATGACCGGCCACCCGTCACCGCGCATCCGACGGTCGACAGCGAGGTTGCGGCCCAGGTCGGCGAGGGTCGCCCAGGACACGGCATCGGGGACGCCGTGGTCGCTGTGGTAGCCCCGCACCACGTCGACCAGGGCCAGGTACGCGTACACGTAGAGGTGCCGCCAGGCGGGCCCCCGCTCTCGCGGCAACTCCGGGCCGGGCGGCAGCCAGTCGTAGCCCCCGAGGTCGGCGCGGACCACTGCGATCGAGCGGTCCAGCAACCAGCGCAGCTCCTCCGTCCACAGCGGAGAGCCCGGCTCCGGCCAGCCCGCCATGATTTCGGCGGCGTCGTCCGGAGGCACGGCGAGCCGATCGAGGATCGCGGGTGCGTCCGCCTTCGCCGGCAACGGGGCGGACGGCCCGTCACCGGCGAGCCGCTGCACGCGGTCGACCTCCTCGACGGGCACCCCGAGCCGGGCAGCGATGTCGTCCAGATCCACGCCGACGAACCTACCGCCCGACGCGCATCTCAGGAGTCCGCCGGCACTCCGGCGTCGAGCTGCCCGATCATCGGCGCGAGGAGGTCGTTGAGTTCCCGGGCCAGCACCACCACGGCTCGGCGTGCCGCCGCGGCGACGTCGTCGTCGTCCGGACCGTTGGGCGTCGGCGGCAGATCGTCGAGGGGGACCGGCGCCTCCACCTGTAGCAGCGCGCGCAGGTGCGGGCGGCGCGTCTGGTCCTGCTCGGTGGGTGTGGTGAACTGGCCGAACATCTGGGGCCAGTCCTGCCAACCACGGTCGCGCTGCCACTGCTTGGTCCAGGTCAGCTCGGCCGGCCAGCGGGATGCCACCGTCACCGCGCAGACCAGGCTGCCGTCCCAGGGGCTGCGGGCGCAGGTCGCCGAGATGATCCGCCGATGCCAGCGGACGAAGCCCGGTGACAGCTCGGTGGCCAGCCGCCAGGCCGTCACCGCGAACGCCACGGGCGCGAAGTCACCCCAGGTGTCGGCGAAGTCGTCGATCCGCCGCAGCACCTCGGCCTCGTACCGGCCGCGCCCCTCGACGCCGTGCTCGCGGTCGAACTGCTCGTCCAGCCAGAAAGCGCGCGGATCCGGCATCCTCAACCCCGTTTCACAGCGATGGTGTCCCGCACCCTCGAATCTAGGCGACTGTCGGGGTGTGGACGGCATCCTCGCCGGTTGTCGACCGCAGCGACCCGGTCAGCCGACGAGGACGCAGAACGGGTGCCCGGCCAGATCGGCGTACACGCGCAGGGGCTCGTCCGGGTCGTCGATGCGGTCGTACAACAGCCGGCCGCCGAGGCGCAGCACCCGCTCATGTTGCACCAGCAGTTCCTCGACGGACTCCACGGTCAGGTCCAGGTGCAGCTGCTGGGGCACGGTGTTCGCCGGCCACGTCGCCGCCGGTAGCTGCTCCACCTGCTGAAACGCGACCTGGGGTCCGCCGGCGGGCGACCGCAGCACCAGCCAGTCCCGGCCACGTTCGTCGGCCTGGCCGGTCGGCGGCGGTTCGTCACCGGGCCGGTAGACGAAGCCCAGCAACTGTCGGTAGAACTCCGCCAACGCCCTCGCGTCGGTGCAGTCGAGCACCACCGAACCCAGCTTGGGCACGCTCTCCTGGTCAACCACGCTCGATCACCTCCGGGTGCCATTCTCATCGACGTGTACCGCCGCCGCAGCGCTAGAAGCTTGACAAGGAGCGGGTTCCAGAGTGGACGATGCACCGTGCGCATTCTCGTGGTGGGTGGCAGCGGCCTGATCGGCGCTCATGTGATGGACGTCCTGCGGGAGCGTGGCCACGCCGCGACACCTGTGGCGCGTACCGCCCAGGCGGGCGTCGACCATCTGCTCGATGTCGGGTCCGCCTCGATCGAGGACCTGCGGCAGGTGCTCGCCGGTCATGACGGGGTCGTGTACGCCACCCGCACCGACGAGCAACGGCCGCTGCCCAAGCCGATCTATCCGGAGTTCCGCCGCGACAACGTCGACCCGGTGGTACGCCTGTTCACCGCCGCCCGCCTCGAAGGTCTCACCCGGGGTGTGGTGATGGGCTCCTACTACACCTACTTCGACCGGCTCCACCCGCAGTGGCGCCTGGCCGAGCGGCACACGTACATCCGGTGTCGCCTGGAGCAGGCCCGGGAGGGGCGGGCCGCCGCCGGCGAGGGCCTGCCGGTCGCCGTACTCGAACTGCCGTTCGTCTTCGGTCGGGCCGGCGACCGGCTGCCCAACTGGGCCGGTCCGCTGGACCGGTGGGCGCGTTCGCGTACCCCGCTGGTCGCCCCGGTCGGCGGCAGCGCCGCGGCCTCCGCGCGCAGCGTGGCCGAGGTCGCCGTCGACGCCCTGGAGCAGGCCAGCGGCGCGGACATCCCGGTCGCCGACGAGAACCTCACCTGGACCGACATGATCGGGCGCATCGCCGAAGCGGTCGGTCGGCGCCGCCGGGTCGCTAGGCTGCCGTCCGGCGCCGCGAAGGCCGCCTTGCGACTGGGCGGCGCGCTACAGTCCCTCGGGCGCAAGGAGTCGGGCGTCAACCCCACCTACCTCGCCGACCTCCTGCTCGCCGACCTGTTCATCGAGCCGACGAGCGGCCGCCCGCTGGACCCGGCGCTGCGCGAAACCTTCCCCGCCGCCTAGCGGTCGGGCCCGTCCTTCTGGGGTCGGGCCAGATATGCGGTCTTGGCGTCGGGTGAGAACCCGCAGGCCCGGTAGAAGGCGTGCGTCGCAGGCGTGCGCGAACCCGTCATCAGCATCGCCTTGTAGCAGCCCGCATCCCAGGCGGCCTGGAGGGTGCCGGCCATGATCAGTCGCCCCAGGCCGGTGCCGCGCCGCGACTCCTCGACGACGACGTTCTCGACGACCGCGTACGGCGACGCCGACCGGGTGAGGTTCGGGATCACGTTGAGGTACGTGGTGGCGACGACGACTCCATCCACTTCGAGGACGAAGAGATGCAGCGCCGGCGAGCCCAGGATCTGCTGGAAGGCCGCGACGTCAGATCCGTCGCGCAGCACCGGATCGTCGGGGTTCAGTTGCCGGTAGAGGCCGATGATCTGCTCGAAGTCGTCCGGCCGGGCCGCACGGAACATGGCCGAAGCGTAACCGACAGCGGCAGCGTAACCAGCAGTGGCCCATTCACCGCTGTCGCCTCGCGCGGCGTCAGGTTGCCCGGCCCGACACCGCAGGTGGCCGCAGCCGCAGAACGCACTGCTGGTCAGTCGATTCAAGGTTAGTTCCAGATCTGCTGCATGGCGGCCCGGCACATTTCTGGTCACGGCCCCGATGAACAGTACCGACACGGGGGTCCGGGCGGCGCGCGGCCCGGATCACGGGATTCGTCTCGCTCCGCGAGGAATCGGGCGATGAATGGTCCGCTGCCCAGCGGTTCATCACGGGTCGCGCTGTTCCGGGGATGTCGACCGAGTGATCCGGGGAGGGGGTGATTGACATGCAGAAGTCGAGCAGCACGCTCAACCGACTCGGCTCGGAGAAGCGGGCCGAACCGATGGTGAAGTCCGTGGGCTGCGGCATTTGCTGGGCCAGCAGCTGGGCGCCGTTCGTCGCGGCGTGCTGGGGGCCGCCGCCGTACTCGCAGGCCATGTGACCGATTCTGACCGGCCGTCCGGGGCGGGCTGACGCCCACCCCGGACGGCCCCTCTCCAAGCGACGAAATCCCGCCGGTCCCAGACCGACGCAGCTGCCGGGCCGACGGCCGGCCGATCACGAGGGAACCCTTATGACAACCGCGCTTTCGCACGCGTCCGGTGACTCGGTCGCCGGCACCGCCGACCCGCCATCGCCCGACTGGGGCATTCACCTGCAACCCGTCGGTGGACTGTTGGTGGACCGCAACAGCCTGAACTACGTACGACTGTCCAGCGAGGCGCTGGAGATCGCCCTTCAACTGGCACGGACGCGCAGTGTGGCCCGCACCGCCCGGATCCGGGCCGGCACCTCCCGCCGCGACCCGGACGAGGTTCAGGCGGAGATGGTCGAGGCACTGAGCGGGTCGTGGTTGACCTCCTCCTGGCTCAATGGGGCACTCGACCAGCCCTTGCGGGTGTCTGGCTCGACCGACGCGTACCTGCCGCTGCTGGCGTCGCTTCAACTCACCAACCGGTGCAACCTCAGCTGTTCGTTCTGTTACGCGAGTTCCGGGCCCGCCCTGCCCGGCGAGTTGACCGCCGACGACTGGGTCAAGGTGCTGGAACGGCTGGCCCAGTCCGGAATCGCGGCCGTGACCCTCACCGGTGGTGAGCCGACCATCGCCCGGGACTTTCGGCGCATCCTGGCGACCGCCACCGCCCTGATCGACCACGTCGACGTCTTCACCAATGGCCTGCACTGGTCGGACGAACTGGTCGCGATGGCAGCCGCCTGCGGCAACATCCGGGCCCAGATCAGCATCGACGGACGCGCCGAGCGGCACGATCTCATCCGGGGCCGAGCCGGGGCCTACGACGAGTCGTTGCACACGATGCGACGCCTCACCGCAGCGGGGATATCGGTGATCGTCGCGATGACGGTGACCCCCGCGAACCACCGGGACGTCGCTGCCGTGGTCGCCGACGTGGACAGCGCCGGCGCCCGACTGTTCCGGGCCGGTCGGGTGGTACCGGTGGGCAGGGGCGACCAGGACGGGTTCGGACTGACACCGGATCAGGTCGCGGATGTAATCCGGCAGTTCCAGGAGACCCGCCACCTCAACCTTGAGGCACTGGGCTGGGACCAGTGCGCGGATCTCGGTGAGCAGTTGGCGCCGTTCGGGCTGCCCGTCGAGTTCCTCACCCCCGGCTACCTGAGTTGGCACGTCCGCGCCGATGGCCAGGTGACCCCGTGCCAGATCGAGGCGGAGTCCTTCGGTCGGATCCTCGCCGAGCCACTCGAGCTGATCGGGGAACCTGGTCGGCTGGCCACCGTCCGGTCCACTGCCCGCGGTTGCCGCTGTATCCAGCGGCTGAATCCCACCGACGACGTTGACCTGCCGTTCGGTCTGACGCCGGGGCCGTCGATCCGGATGGACGCGGCGACCGGCAGCTGCTGTGGTACGGCGCGCTGCGGCTCGGGGTGCGGCGATGACTGAGAGTGTCGTTCTGGCCGTTATCGGTCTGCTGTTCGGTGCGCTGTTCATCGTCCTACGGACCCGGGCGTACCCCACCGAGCCGATGCCCGCGGTGATGGACGCCGCTGCCGCAACGGATCAGGCGGCGGCGACGGTAGGGCGTCTCTGTGGTCTCGACGTCACGGGCTGGCGCTCCTTCGCCGTCCTGCACTTCGATGGCATCGTCGACCGGCTGCACCACCTCGGGCTCGTCGCCCGACAGCGGGAGTTTCTCAACGGGTGGGGTCTACAGGGCTCGTGGCGGGTCCGCTTCATCGGCGCGGACGGCAGCGTCCTGGTCGGACTCTCACCCCGGGGCGAGGTCGTGCTCTTCGAACTCGCCGGTGACCTGCGCGACCGGGTGGTCGATGGCGTCGTACCTGCTCGCGAGCGCGACGGCGCGACCGACGACGGCGCGGATCGGGGCGGCGACGTCGGGGAGGCGCCGGACACTGGCGATGACAAGGGGCTGCGACAGCGGCTGGGAGTCCCCGACGGGGTCTGGGCCGGGGCGGAGCCGGTGGGCGCCGGGTACTGGACCCGTGAGGACGAGTCGACCGAGCGCACCCGGCGGTTCCGGGCGACCAGTCCGGACGTCCGGATCGAGTTTGAGGTGGAGTCACTGGGCGCGACGGTGCTGCGCGTTGACTCCCTGGTGGAGTTGACCAACGAGCAGGTACCGGCACTCGAGCGGGCCGAGCAGCGGGAAGTCCTCGCCGGCGCGGGGGCGCTGCTCGGCTCGGTGCTGGCACTGGTCGGCGGGGTGGCCCTCCTCGCGTTCGCTGGTGGCACCGCGCAGGCGTCGTTGGCCGCAGTGTTGGCGGTGCCGGTTCTGCTGGCGGTCCTCTTCGGTGAAGGCGGCCGGTTCCGGTACACCGCGGTGCACGGATACGAGGGAACGCAATCATGGGCCGCTTTCAGGGCGATCAACGCACTCACGTCGGCGGTGACGGCGGTGACCTTGAGTTCGGTGGTGGTGGTCGCCGTCCTGGCCGGTTCGCTGGTCGCCCAGCGGGTCGGGATTCCCACAACCTCGGATCTCGGTCGGCAACTGATCTGGGGCGCCTGCCTGGCCGCGATCTGGTTGGGGCTCGCCGCGGCCGGATACGCGCTGCTGCGTCGGGCGGGACTTGCCCGGGTCTCTCCGAACCCGGACCGGCGTTCGTTGCGTACGGTCGGAATGGACCTGCCCCACGTGCTCTCGCTGACCGCGCAGAGTTCGATCGGCGAGGAGGCGGTCTTCCGGCTTCTCGCGGTGCCGGTGGTCCTCTGGCTGACCGGTCAGCCGTTGCTCGCCGTCCTGGTCGCCGCGGTGCTGTGGGCCGGTACGCACAGCGGCAGCATGGTCCGTCCACGGTGGATCCGATTCGCCGAACTGACCCTGATCGGCGTGACGTTGGGGCTCGTGGCCATCGAGATCGGGATCGTTGCCGCCGTGGTCGCGCACGCGCTCTACAACCTCGTCGTGCTCAGCGCGCCGCTGCTCGGCGTCGACTCCGACCGACGGCGGGTCAGCGAGGAGACGCCGGCTGAGGCGCGGCGAGTATCGGCGACTTCCGCCGCCTGAGGTCCCGGACGCGCCGCCCACGCCCGCCCTGTCCATTCGTCAAAACCAAGGAGTCCTGCCGTGCGTACCGATATCCGCCGTAACCCTCTGGAGGCCGGCCCGGTGCCTCCGACAGATCCCGTCGCGGTGCCGTTGCGTGAGTTGCTCGGCCTGCTCCGCCCACAGCGGCCGGTACTGCTGGTGGCGGCCGTCCTCGGCCTCGTGTCGGCCGGTCTGGCCCTGGTCCAGCCGCTGCTGGCCATGCGCACGATCAACGCGATGCTGCTCGGCCAACCGGTCGCGTCACTCGCGATCTGGTTGGTCTTCCTCTTCCTCGCCGCCGCGGTGATCTCCGGTGTGCAGAGTTTCCTGTTGCAACGCGGCGGCGAGGCGCTGGTGCTACGGCTACGGCTCGGTCTGACCGACCGGCTGCTGCGGCTGCCGATGCGGGAGTACGACCAACTCCGCACCGGGGACCTTCTGTCCCGGGTCGGTACCGATACCACCCTGCTGCGGGCAGTGGTGGCCAACGGAATCGTCAACGCGGTCATCGGCGTGGCGTCACTGGCGGGTGCGGTCGCGCTGATGCTCTGGCTCGACTGGTTCCTGTTCGTCTTCGCGGTCGCGTCGGTGGCCCTGGGTGGGTCGATTCTCGCGTTCGTGATGATCGGGATCAGGCGCTGGTCGGAACATGCGCAGGGGCGAATCGGTCTGCTTCTCGCCGATCTCGAGCGGGCTCTGGCGGCGATGCGGACGGTCCGCGCCGCCAGAGCCGAGGATCGGGAGGCCGAACGGATCGGTGGACGAGCCCGGGAGGCGTACGACGCGGGCATCCGGGTGGCTCGGCTGGACGCGACGATCGTTCCGGCCGTGTCCCTGAGCGCCAACGGCTCGTTCCTTCTCGTACTCGGTCTCG
Source organism: Micromonospora sp. NBRC 107095 (assembly GCF_030269705.1). Lineage (NCBI taxonomy): Bacteria > Bacillati > Actinomycetota > Actinomycetes > Micromonosporales > Micromonosporaceae > Micromonospora > Micromonospora sp. NBRC 107095. The sequence goes on along the minus strand of NZ_BSTU01000002.1, from coordinate 757,345 downwards.
GTGGTGCTCGAGTCGCCTCCGGACACCTGGACATCGGCCAGTTCGTGGCCTTCCTCCTGTACGTGTCGTTCCTGCTCGTTCCGTTGGTCGCCGTCTTCGCCGGGGGAAGCGCCGTGCAGAAGGGGATGGCCGCTCTGCAACGCATCCACGAGACGATGGGGCTCGACCTTGAGCAGACCGCCGCCGTCGACCGGGACGGCGGCGCCGACGGGAACGGGCCGCCCGCTGCGATTGCCGGGCCGGAGACGCCAGCCCTGGAACTGCGCGATGTCCACTTCTCATACGGTCCGGGGCGGGAGGTGCTGCGGGGGGTGTCGTTCGACGTCGCCCGGCATACCAGTGTGGCTCTCGTTGGTACGTCCGGTGCGGGCAAGACCACCATCTTCGCCCTGGTCGAGCGCTTCTACGAGGCGTCCCGGGGGACGATCCTGCTGGACGGCCGGGACATCGCGTCGATGCCGGTCGACGAACTGCGCTCGGCGCTCGGGTATGTCCAGCAGGAATGCCCGCTGCTCGCCGGCACCCTCCGTGACAATCTCACGTACGCCTACCCCGGTGCGGACGAGGATGAACTCGCCGAGGTGCTCCGGGTGACCAACCTCGACGAAGTGGTGGACCGACTGCCTGACGGGCTCGACACCCAGGTGGGCGAGCACGGCAGCATGCTCTCCGGTGGGGAACGCCAGCGGGTGTCGATCGCTCGGGCGTTGCTGCCCCGACCTCGGTTGCTGCTGCTCGATGAGCCGACCGCGCACCTGGACGCGGCCAACGAGGCGGGGTTGGCGGAGTTGGTGCGGAACATCTCGCGTTCATGCACCGTGCTGATGATCGCGCACCGGAGTTCGACGGTTCGGGCCGCCGACCGGATCGTGGTACTCGCCGACGGAGAGGTGACCGCGACCGGTACCGCCGACCGGCTGCCAGCCGGGGCCCGCGGCATACCGACCGGGTTGTTGGCCGAGCAACCAAGAGAGGCTGTTCCCGTGGATTGACCCGCGACCGTGTCAACAACCGAGGCTGCGAAGTCCGTAGCGCCGCGTGCGGCGCTGCGGGTTCCGCGTTCTGGAAGCGTCGATTGTCGGCGATGGCGGGCGGCCCTCGGCTCAGCGAGGTTCGGTCAGCGCAGTCGGGTCGGCTGGCGGCCTCGCGAAGCCAGTCGCCGGCGGGCGAGCAGCGGCAGGCACGCCCTGGCTCGCGGCGAGCTTGTCGCGGACCTGTTCGACGTCCGGATGCCCGATCTCTGTGAGGATCTCCAGGGCGCGCAGCCAGCAGAGGTTGGCGGCTTCCGGGTCGCCGAGGGCCTGCTGGGTGTCACCCAGGTGTCGGAGGGCCTCCGCCTCGTTGTAGCGGTGTCCCAGTTCCCGGTTGAGTTCCAGCGCCCGGCGGTAACAACGGGCCGCCCGCGGATAGCGACCGAGATGGTGATGGGCATAGCCAAGCGTGTCCCAACTGTTCGCCTCGCCGGTCCGGTCGCCGAGCTGACGTTGCAGGACGACAGCCTGCTGGCAGTAGCGGATCGTCTGCTGGTACTCCCCGAGCATTGCGTGATCCCAACCGAGGGCGTTGAGAGCGCGGGCAGCACCCGCCTGATGCCCGCTGTCGCGGAACAGCCTCAGCGCCCGCCTGTCATGGCGCAACGCTGCTGCCTGATCGCCTTCCTTCTCGCTGACCCAGCTCAGGGTCAACAGCGTGTGCGCCTGGCCGACCCGGTCGACGAGTTCGTCCAGCAAGATCAGTGCGCGTTCCAGGTGAGCCCGGGCCAATTCGAGCCGGCCGGTCTCCGAGTAGGCGGGGACGACGTCCTGGTGCGCCTGCGCCCGCGCCGCCCGGTCACCATTGCGCTCGGCGACAGTCAACGCGCAGTTCTGCACGGCGATGAGGTCCTCCCAGTGCCCTCGGCGGCTCAGGAAGGTGGTCAGTGCCCCGGCGAGCTGCCAGACGTACCGGTCGAGCCCGTGCCTGGCGGCCAGCTCGACCACCTGCCTGAGCACGGCGTACTCCTCGGCGAACCAGGACATCGCCTGGGCGTTGTCCGCTGGCTCCTCCGGCTGAACGCCCACCGGGACTGGCGGCGGCTCGATCGGATTCCGCAGCGGGGACAGCCGCCGGTCGGCGCGCTGAGCGCTGTGGAGGTAGTGGCCCACGATCCGGTGCAGGGCGTCGCGGTGCACCTCCGCAGGCTCCAATTCGACCAGCTCCGCCGCGTACGCCCGCAGCAGGTCGTGGCAGGTGTACCTGCCCGGCACCCACTCCACCAGAAGCTGCGCCCGGTTCAGTTCAGCGAGAATGCCACGTACCTGCCGTTCCGGCACGGCGGCGAGGCTGGCGGCGGCCCGCACCGAGGTGTCCGGCCCGGGGTGCAGCCCAAGCAGGCGGAACAGCCGCGCCGCCGGCTCACCGAGCGCGCGGTACGACCAGGAAAACACCGACCGGAGGTCTGTGGTCGGGTCCCCGCTGCCCGCGAAGCCGTCAAGGCCGCCCTGCAGATCGGCCAATTCCCGGCCGAGCGCGGCGAGCGAAAACCCGGGCTGGGTCGCCGCGCGGGCCGCCACGATCGCCAACGCCAGCGGCAACCCGGAACACCGCTCAACGATGTCGTCCACCGGCTGCGGTTCGGACTCCACCCGGCCACCGCTGAGTCGACGTGCCAGCAACTCCCGGGCGTCAGCGGTGCCGAGGAGGTCGAGCGTGACCGGGTGGGCGCCCTCGACCGCCACCAAGCCGGACAACTGCTGTCGGCTGGTCACCACCACCACGCAGCCCGCGACACCGGGCAGCAGCGGGCGGACCTGCTCGGCGTCGCGGGCGTTGTCTAGCACGACAAGCATTCGCCGACCGGCGACGCTGCTGCGGTACAACCCGACCTGCGCGTCCAGGTCCGGCGGCACCGCATCGGGCGGCACGCCGAGGGCGTCGAGGAAGCCGCGTAGCGCTACCGCCGGCGGCATCGCCTCCGCGGAGGGCTCGAAGCCGCGCAGGTTGACAGCCAACTGTCCGTCGGGAAACCGGTCCAGGTTGTCGTGGGCCCACCGCAACGCGAGCCAGGTCTTACCGATCCCGCCCATCCCCGTGACAGTCATGATGACGGGCCCGCCTTCGGCCTGGCGCTCCACGGCGCGGGTCAGCGCCGCCAGCTCACGAGCCCGGCCGGCGAAGTGCGCCGGCGGCGGTGGCAGTTGTCGGGGCGGATGAGCCGCGGCTGGCTCCGCAGGTGCCCGCACCACGGCCGAGGCGGCGACCTCATGATCGCCGTGGAGGATCCGTAGAAACAACTCCTGCAGGTCACGCCCCGGGTCGATGCCCAACACGTCGGCCAGGCGTTGCCGGATCTGCTGGTACTGGTCGAGGGCTTCCGCCTGTCGACCGGAGCGGGACAGCGCCAGCATGAGCTGGCCGGCGAGACGCTCGTCCAATGGTTGTTCGGCCAGTTCACGCGACAACTCGGATAACAACGCCGAATGCTGACCGCGACGCAAGGCGATGTCGGTACGGTCGCGCTCGGCGGCCAGCCGTGCCTGACGCAGCGCGGTACGCAGGGCGTTGAACCAGGGGGTGTCCAGGCGCGCGAACGGATCACCGCGCCACAGCCCGATCGCCTCGTCGAACTGACGCAGCGCGTCGTCGTCGTCCACGGCAAGCCGGACGCGGGAGACCAACTCCTGGAAACGGTGCAGATCCACCATCATGGGGTCGACCTTGAGCAGGTAACCACCCTGTTGGCGGACGATGGCGACGTCGTCGGCGCCGCTCAGACAGCGCCGTAACCGGGAGAGGTAGCTGTAGAGCGCGCCGTGTGCGCGTTGCGGCGGCCGGTCCACCCACACCCGGTCGAGCAACTGGTCGACGTGAACGACCTTGTTCGCCTCGACCAGCAGAACTGCCAGCACGCATCGCTGACGGACATGCCCCAGGTCAATCGCATTGCCGTCGATGAAGGCCTCGACATCGCCCAGCAGCCTGAATTGCACGACCATGTGCCCTCGCTGTTCGCACCTGCCGCCATCAGCAGATTCAAGCTTCTCACAAACTTTATTCAAGGGACGTCCGCTAGGTGACGGGCAGGATCGCGCGGACCAAATCCGAACCCGCTGAAGACCGCTCCGGCAGCTTGTCAAAACACGGTCCATCCAGGACATGAGAGGGAATGATCTCGAATGCTGGACAGGCGGCACCCGTTTTGAAATGCGACCACAAGGTGGGATCACGCCGACGGGTCCGGTGATCACATGTCCATCTCGTCAACTTGTGCGACCCGCTCAAACCTGCGCGCCCGTAAAGAACTGCCAAGCTGGCGGAATCTCAATGCAACGGATGGGCCGGCCAGCCAGGCTGACATCCGATTGACCTGACCGACCGGCTGATCAAGTTCGTATTTTCGAAATGCACATGGCTGTGCCGGAGGCGCGTGGGTGAAGGGCGGCGAGCGCTGGGTCGGGCCGGGGCCTCCACGGCCGCACGGACACGTCGAGTCTCAGCGGAGCTGTTCGGCCAGGCCGACGATGATGCCCTCGGGGCCGCGGACGTAGCAGAGCCGGAAGATGTCCTCGTACCGCTCCACCTCGCCGACCAGTTCGGCGCCGTGGCCTCGCAGCCGGGCGATCACGTCGTCGATGTCGTCGACGGCGAACATGATCCGCCGAATGCCCAACGTGTTCGCCGGCGCGTCCTTCGGTGCCGCGCTGATCGCCGCCGGCCGGTGGAACATCGCCAACTCGACCTTGCCGTGGCCGTCCGGGGTCCGCAGCATCGCCACCTCCTGCCGGACGTCGTCGATCCCGATGACCCGCTCCACCCACCGCCCCTCGACCGGCCCTCGCCCCTCCACCTCCATGCCGAGTTCGACGAAGAACGCGATGACCGCGTCGAGGTCCTCGACCACGATGAGGACGTTGTCCATCCGCTGGATCGCCATGCCGGATCTCCCTGCTCTGCTGCGATCACGATGACCGCATCCTCCCCGAAGACGGAGCCGCCCGGCGGTTCTCGACAAACAGAGCGGGCTGTCCGCCGCGACCACTACGTCCCGAGCATCACGGTGAGGCCTTCCTCAGCCGCCAGCACGGCACCGCCGAACTCCACCTGCGCGGCGGCCACCGCCACCTCCCGGTCGTTGCCCGGCCAGAAGTGGGTGAGCATCAGGCGGCGGGCGCCCGCCCGACGAGCCCACCGACCGGCCTCGGTGGAGGTCAACAGGTTTCGGGTGGGACGGCTCGGCTCGCCGTCGCGGTCCGTCGCCTCCACGATGAACAGGTCAGCGTCACGCCCCAGCTCGGCCAGCGCGGGAGTCGGCCCGGTGTCCCCGGAGTAGGCGAGGGCAATCCCGTCGGCCTCGATCCGGACGCCGGCGTTGGGCACGAAGTGCGGGAGAGACAGCCCGGTCAGGTCGAACGGCCCGACCCGGTAGCCGCCGGGTAACGGGTGCAGCTCGAAGACCGCCTGTAGATCGGCATCGGGCTCCAGGCCACTGAGCCGGTCGAGCACGCCGGGCGGGCAGTACAACGGCAACCGCGCTCCCCCGGGCTGACCGTAGAGCCGCATCCTGAACAGACCGTGCAGGTCGACGCAGTGATCCGGGTGCTCGTGGGTGACGACGACAGCGTCCAGCACACCGTCCGGCCAGTGTCTGAGCAGCCGCGGCAGCGTGGCATAGCCCAGGTCGAGCACCAGGCGGTAGCCGTCCCAGTCCACCGCGAAGCCGCTGCAGGCGCGGCCGGGTTCGGGGAAGCCACCGCAACTACCGAAAACTGTGACCTGTCGCATCCCGGCAGCGTCCCACCCGGAGGGCCGGGGCCGCATGCCTGGGCAGGACGGTCCCGGCGGCACGCTGGCACCGCCGGCCGTGCGCTGTCGGATCACGGGTATCGCGGTGCGTCCCGTTGGTGCTCATAGTCGGTGACCGTCGGGACGACGGGCAACACGAGCAGCACGGTACCTATCACAAGGCCGGGGCGCGGCGGCGTGCACACCACCTGACCGAGCCTGGCGAGCGTCCTATGGCACGCGGCCACCCTCGAGGGCCGCCGTCAACTGACCCAGCCCCAGCGAACCCAGATCCAGCGCGTAACGATGGAATGCGCTTCGGTCGCCGGGGAAGGACGAGCGGCCTGCCAGCCACACGCGCTCACCCACCTTGTAGGCCAGCGCCTGCCCTGGCCGGCCCAGGTAACGCGCGAGCTCGGCGGACGCGTACGGCCCCTGATGACAGCGGTCCCGCAGCAGCTTCAGCGCAGCATCCGGTGTCCACACTGCTCCATCACCAGACGGCACCGGCAGCCGCAGGTGCAGACCGACGTCGAGCACGACCCGTGCCGCTCGCAGGAGCTGCATGTACAGATACCCCAGTCGAGCACCCGGCTGGTCATAGAGCCCAAGCTCGTCCATGAACCGCTCGGCGTACAGGGCCCAGCCCTCCTGGCTGCCGGCAAGGCCGCCGAGCAGGTTCAGCCGCTGCCCGAGTCCTCCCCGGCAGACCTCGGAGCCGAGGTGGAGGTGGTGCCCGGGAACGCCCTCGTGATAGGCGGTGCTGTACGCGTACCAGGTGGGGAAACTCGCCGCGTCCTCGGGGATGGACCACCAAACCCGGCCCGGCCGCGCCAGGTCCCGCGACGGCCCGTAATAGGCAATGCCGGACGACGTGGTCAACCGCGACTCGATGCGCCGCAGCGGGGCGGGAATGTCGAAATGCACGCCGTCCAGCCGCTCGGTGGTGGCCTCCAACAGCTCCTGCAGCCACGCGGCGAACGCCTCCCTGCTGTGCAGCGTGCCAGGCGCGTCGGGGCTGGCGAGCCCGGCGAGCACCTCTGGCACGCTCCCGCCCAGTTCCTTCGCTTCCGCGATCAACTCGGCCTCTGTCGCTCGGAACTCGTCCCAGCCCCAGTCGTACAGCTCGCGCAGGTCAGGGCGGGCCGCGAGGAAGGTACGCACCCAGAGTGCATACCGCTGCTGGCCGAACGCCTCTTCCTCAACGGCGCGTGGTGCCAGGTCCGCGGTCAGCATCTCGGCCAGTCTCTGGTACGCCGCTCGCGCGCCCGTCGCTGCGGCCCGCAACGACGCCCGCTGAGGCCCCTCGCCGTAGCGATCCACCAGGGCGACATCGTCGTCGATCCAGTTGCGACAGCGCTGCGTGACGAGCTCCACCTGACGCCGCGCCGGCACATTACCGCGCTCCGCGGAAAGCAGGAGGCTGCGGGCGTACCCGTCCAGGGCCGTGGGGATCGCGGCCAGGCGTGCGCCGACACGAGCCCAACCCTCCTCGAAAGCGGCGCTCTCGGCGCTGCGGCCCGGAACCGCGGCCTCGACGGCCTGGCGGATGAGCTGGAGCGGACCGGTGGCCGCCGCGTGCAGTTCGCGCAGGTCCTCCCCGGCGTCGTGCACGGCGATCCGCGTACGCAGCCGCTCGGCGAGGTGGGCGTGCAGCGGGGTCGCGGCCGGCAGTGCGTCACCCACGATCTCGAGTTCGCGCAGGGCGCGGGCCGCGAGGTCTGCGCGGGCCTGGTGGCCCTCCGGGCTGTAGTCGGTAAGCCCGTCGACATCCTGCTCGCCAGCCTCGACGACCGCTGTGCACGGGTCGAGGCCGGCCATCTCGCGCAGGAGCCGACCCGCGAAGTCCTCGATCATGGGGCCGATGCTAGGGCCTTGCCTCAGCTGCCGCGGTGCGAGCCACATCGATTGCGACAAACGGACCAGCACGTCTGGCCGCGCGGCATGATCATGACCAAGCCGCCGTTCGGACGACACCAGGTGCAGGTCAGGGCAGCTGCGCCCGTTACTTGGCGTTGAAGTAGTTGGCCTCCGGGTGGTGCACCACGATCGCGTCGGTGGCCTGCTCCGGCATGAGCTGGAACTCCTCGGACAGCTCGACCCCGATCCGGTCCGCGCCGAGCAGGTCCATGATCTTCGCCCGGTCCTCCAGGTCGGGGCAGGCCGGGTAGCCGAACGCGTACCGGCAACCCCGGTAGTCGTTGTGCAGGATGCCGGCCAGGTCCGCCGGGTCGTCGTGCCCCAGCGGGCGACCGTCGGGCAGGGTCATCTCGGCGCGGATGCGCTGGTGCCAGTACTCGGCGAGCGCCTCGGTGAGCTGCACGGAGAGCCCGTGCACCTCCAGGTAGTCGCGGTACTCGTTGCGGGCGAACAGCTTCGCCGCGTACTCACTGACCGGCTGACCCACGGTGACCAGTTGCAACGCGACCACATCGAGCTGGTCGCCCCGGGGCTTGAAGAAGTCCGCCAGGCACAGCCGCCGCTCCTGCCGCTGCCGGGGGAACGAGAACCGGGCGCGCTCCGCGTGCCCGTTCTCGTCGAGCACCACCAGGTCATTGCCTTCGGAGTACGCCGGGAAGTAGCCGTACACCACGGCTGCCTCAAGGACCTGGTCGGCGATCAACCGGTCCAGCCAGTACCGCAGGCGCGGGCGGCCCTCGGTCTCGACCAGCTCCTCGTAGGAGGGTCCGCTGCCGCCCCGGGCGCCGCGCAGGCCCCACTGCCCGGAGAAGGTGGCCCGCTCGTCGAGCAGCGCCGCGTAGTCGGCCATCGGCACGCCCTTGACGACCCGGGTGCCGAAGAACGGCGGGGTGGGCACCGCCACGTCGGCGGCCACGTCGGAGCGGACCGAGGAGTCGTGCAGCTCCGGCAGCGAGGTGGTGACCACCGAGCGCTGCCGTTCCCGGCGCGCCCGCCGGGCTGCGAGGGCCGCCTCCCGCTCGGGGTCGATCACCGGCGCGCCGCCGCGCTTGGCGGTCATCACCCGGTCCATCAGGGACAGACCCTCGAACGCGTCCCGCGCGTAGTGCACCTGCCCGGGGAACATCGCGCGCAGGTCGTCCTCGACGTACGCGCGGGTCAGCGCCGCACCACCCAGAAGGACGGGCCAACGCTCGGCGACCCCCCGGGTGGCCATCTCGGCCAGATTCTCCTTCATGATGACGGTGCTCTTGACCAGCAGCCCGGACATGCCGATCGCGTCGGCGCGGTGCTGCTCGGCGGCGTCCAGGATGGCGCTGATCGGCTGCTTGATGCCGATGTTCACGACCTCGTAGCCGTTGTTGGACAGGATGATGTCGACCAGGTTCTTGCCGATGTCGTGCACGTCGCCGCGCACTGTGGCGAGCACGATGCGGCCCTTGCCGCCGTCCTCCGCGGTCTCCATGTGCGGTTCCAGGTAGGCCACCGCGGTCTTCATCACCTCGGCGGACTGGAGCACGAACGGCAACTGCATCTGGCCGGAGCCGAACAGCTCACCGACCACCTTCATGCCGTCCAGCAGGATGTCGTTGATGATCGACAGCGGGGACCGGCCGCCGGCCATCGCGTCGTCCAGGTCGGCCTCCAGGCCGTTGCGCTCACCGTCGATGATCCGCCGCTTGAGCCGTTCGTCCAGCGGCAGCGCGGCCAGCTCCTGGGCCCGGCTGGCCCGGGCGCTGGTCACGTCGACACCCTCGAACAGCTCCAGGAACCGCTGCACCGGGTCGTACCCCTCGCGGCGGCGGTCGTAGACCAGATCCAGGGCGACCTCGCGCTGCTCGTCGGGGATCTTCGACATCGGCAGGATCTTGCTGGCGTGCACGATCGCCGACGTCAGGCCGGCCTGCACACACTCGTGCAGGAACACCGAGTTGAGCACCTGCCGGGCCGCCGGGTTGAGGCCGAAGGAGATGTTCGAGATGCCCAGGGTGAAGTTGACACCCGGGTAGCGGCGGGCGATCTCGCGGATCGCCTCGATCGTCTCGAGGCCGTCGCGGCGGGTCTCCTCCTGCCCGGTGGCGATCGGGAAGGTCAGCGCGTCGATCAGGATGTCGGCGCGGTCCATCCCCCACCGGCCGGTCAGGTCATCGATCAACCGCGTCGCGACCCGGACCTTCCACTCCTGGGTACGGGCCTGCCCCTCCTCGTCGATGAGCAGCGCCACGACCGCCGCGCCGTGCTCGCGGACGATCGGCATCACCCGCGCGTACCGGGAGTCGGGGCCGTCGCCGTCCTCGAAGTTCACCGAGTTGACCACGCACCGGCCGCCGAGCATCTCCAGCCCGGCCTCGACCACGGCCGGCTCGGTGGAGTCCAACATGATGGGCAGGGTCGACGCGGTGGCGAACCGGCCGGCCAGTTCCCGCATGTCCTGGGTGCCGTCGCGGCCGACGTAGTCCACGCACAGGTCGAGCAGGTGCGAGCCGTCGCGCGCCTGGCTGCGGGCGATCTCCACACAGGCCCGCCAGTCACCGGCGAGCATCGCCTCCCGGAACGCCTTGGAACCGTTGGCGTTGGTCCGCTCCCCCACCATCAGCACCGACGCGTCCTGGGCGAACGGCACCGGGTGGTACACCGAGGAGACACCCGCCTCGTGTCGGGGCTCGCGGGCCGGGGCGGTGACGCCGTGCAGCCGCTCGGCCAGCACCTGGATGTGCTCCGGGGTGGTGCCGCAGCAGCCGCCGACGAGCCCCACGCCGTACTCGGTGACGAACCGTTCCAGGGCCTCGGCCAGCTCCACGGGAGTCAGCGGGAAGTACGCCCCGTCGGCGGTCAGCACCGGCAGGCCGGCGTTCGGCATCACCGACAGCGGGATGCGGGAGTGCTGCGACAGGTACCGCAGGTGCTCGCTCATCTCGGCCGGGCCGGTCGAGCAGTTGAGCCCGATCAGGTCCACGCCGAGCGGTTCGATCGCGGCCAGGGCCGCACCGATCTCGCTGCCGACCAGCATCGTGCCGGTGGTCTCCACGGCGACGTGACAGATGATCGGCACCGACTGGCCCAGCTCGGCCATCGCCCGCTTCGACCCGACCACTGCCGCCTTGACCTGGAGCAGGTCCTGGCAGGTCTCGATGATCAGCGCGTCCGCGCCGCCGGCGATCAGACCGGCGGCGTTCTCCTGGTAGGCGTCGCGCAGGGTCGAGTAGTCGGCGTGCCCGAGGGTGGGCAGCTTGGTGCCCGGCCCGATCGAGCCGAGCACGAACCGGGGCCGCTGCGGGGTGCTGGCCGCGTCGGCGGCCTCCCGGGCGATCCGGGCGCCCGCCTCGGACAACTCGCGGATGCGCTGCGGGATGTCGTACTCGGCGAGGTTGGCGAGGTTGGCGCCGAAGGTGTTGGTCTCCACGCAGTCCGCGCCGGCGGCCAGGTAGGCGTCGTGCACCCCGCGCACCACGTCCGGGCGGGTGACGTTGAGGATCTCGTTGCACCCCTCGAGCCCGTCGAAGTCGTCGAGCGTGAGGTCCGCGGCCTGGAGCATCGTGCCCATCGCACCGTCGGCGATGAGAACCCGCTCAGCCAGCACATCCATCAATGAAGTCCGCACCCGTTCAGGTTAGTGCGATTCGGCCGGACTCCACGACCATCCTCGAGCGATCCCCTATTGTGTCACGGGGATCACCCTGTCTGGTTCGTTCGGGTATGACCTGCTGTCGGAGCGGCCGACCGGCGCGGCCGACGGGCCGTGCCCCCGCCCTGCACGTAGGCTGACGGACGTGAAGGACAACAGGGACGCCACCGTGCACCACGGCATGACGACCGGGCGCGGTCCCGGCGCCAGCCGCGACGAGCAGGGTGAGGTGACGGCGTGACCGAGTTCGACGGACTGCCGGTGCTGCGGTCCCCCGTGGCGATTGCCGCGTTCGAGGGCTGGAACGACGCCGCCGACGCGTCCACCGCCGCCGTCGAGCACCTGGAGCAGGTCTGGAACGCCCGGCAGATCGCCGAGTTGGATCCGGAGGACTTCTACGACTTCCAGGTCAGCCGGCCCACCATCACGATGGCCGACGGCGAGACCCGGCGGGTGGAGTGGCCGACGACCCGGTTCATGGTGGCCAGTCCGGAGGGCACCGACCGCGACGTGGTGCTGATCCGCGGCATCGAGCCGAGCATGCGCTGGCGGACGTTCTGCGAGCAGGTGCTGGAGATCTGCCACAGCCTGGAGGTGGAACGGGTGGTGCTGCTCGGCGCGTTGCTGGCCGACGTTCCGTACACTCGGCCGCTGCCGATCAGCGGCAGCGCCTCCGACGCGCAGGCCGCCGAGCGCTACCAGCTCACCCCCACCCGGTACGACGGTCCGACCGGCATCGTCGGCGTGCTGCACGACGCGTGCACCCGCGCCGAGGTGGACGCCGTCTCGTTCTGGGTGCACGTGCCGCACTACGCCAACAACCCGCCCTGCCCGAAGGCCACCCTCGCCCTGCTGCACCGGGTGGAGGAGGTCGTCGACCTGCCGGTGCCGATGGCCGACCTGGCCGAGGAGTCCGCGGAGTGGGAGCAGCGGGTGCGCAGCGCCGCCGAGCAGGACGCCGAGTTGGGCGAGTACGTCCGCGAGCTGGAGGAACGGGTCGGCGACGAGGGGATCACCCCGTTGACCGGTGACGAGATCGCCCAGGAGTTCGAGAAGTACCTGCGCCGCCGGGGCGGTTCCGCCGGCCCCACCGCCGGTTCCTGGTAGCTGCCGCTCCGCTGCGGGCCTTCGGACCTTTCTGGTCCGGGGGCCCGTTTTGGCGTGTCCGGGGTGGCGCCGTCACACCCCCTAGGGCATCCTAGGAACCTAGATGTGATCAAGGAGGCGGGTGTGCAGATCAATCCCGGGGCCGCTGAGTTCCCGCACCGACAGATCGCCGCGCAGCTCAAGGCCCAGGTCCGCCGGGGCGACTGGGGGCCGGGCGAACGGCTGCCGTCCATCCCGGCCATCGCCGAGATGTTCGGCGTCGCCAAGCAGACCGTGCAACGCGCCGTCGACCAGCTGCGGGTCGAGGGCATCCTGATCACCAAACCCGGCTCCGGTACGTACGTCCGGGGCACCCGCCGTCGCCTCAACCGCCTCTCCCGGGGCCGCTACGGCGGCTTTCGCGGCTACCACACCGACCTGGCCGCCCGGTACCGGCAGCAACTCGTCTCCGTGGGGCCCGCCCCCGCCCCCGCCGAGGTGGCCGACGCCTTCGGCGTGTCCGACGGCACCAGCCTGCTCTGCCGCCGGCACCTCGTGCGCACCGACGACTCCCCCGTCGAGGTCGGCGCCTCCTGGTTCCTGCCCCGCGACACCGCCGGCACCTCACTGGAGCGCACCGAGGCGTTCGGCCGGCCGCTCTACCAGGAGGCCGAGGAGGCCACCGGGCGGCGCTACGTCTCGGCCACCGACACGATCAGCGCCCGGCAGCCGAGCCGGGAGGAGGCCGAGATCCTCCAGATCCGACCCGACACCCCCGTGCTGCACCTGCTGCACGTCGCGTACGACGCGCAGCGCAAGCCGATCGAGGTGTCCCAGGCGACCTGGCCCGGCCCGATGACCACGCTCACCGAGGAATACAAGATCCCCGGTCCGACCCCCGACCCGGAACCCGACCCCGGCCTCATCCTCGGCTGACGGTTCCTCACGGACCACAACCCCGCGCGCGACCCCGCGCACCCCGGTCGATCATGAGGTTGACGGGTCCGGCAGAGATCGAAATGCCCGCCAACCTCATGATCAACGCGGTCTGGGTTAACTGTGCGGCGTCTTGTCGGAGTCGATCGGGTGTCTTGGGGTGATCGACTCGGCTTCCTGGAAGTCGGGGCATCGCACTGGTCGGGACGCCGCGACTTCCTGAAAACCGAGTCGATCACCCTCCGCAGCCGACGCGCGGCGCGCGGGCGGGCGGGGTTCGGCGCCGGGGGGCGGGGGGTTAGAGGCGGATGCCGAGGAGGGCGTCGACCGTGTTCGCGAAGAGGGCCGGCGCCTCGGGGTCATCGGCCGCGCCGGCGAGGGTCGCCTCAGCCCACCGGTCGGCCGCGGCCAGGGCACCGGGAGTGTCCAGGTCGTCGGCCAGACGAGCGCGTACCTCGGCGAGCAGCTCCACCCCGGACGGCCCGGCGGGCGCGGCGGCGGCCCGCCGCCAACGGTCCAGCCGCTCGTACGCGGCGGCGAGCAGCTCGTCGGTCCAGGTCCGGTCGCTGCGGTAGTGCCCGGAGATCAGCGCCAGCCGGATCGCCATCGGGTCGACCTTGTCGGCGCGCAGCCGGGACACGAAGACCAGGTTGCCGCGGGACTTGGACATCTTCTCGCCGTCCAGGCCGATCATCCCGGCGTGCACGTAGTGCTCGGCGAACGGCGCCTGACCGGTGAGCCGCTCGGCGTGCGCGGCGGACGCCTCGTGGTGCGGGAAGAGCAGGTCGTTGCCGCCGCCCTGCACGTCGATCCGGTCGCCGAGCAGGTTGAGCGCGATCACCGCGCACTCGATGTGCCAGCCGGGGCGGCCTGGGCCCAGCTCGCCGCCCGGCCAGGACGGCTCGCCCTCGCGGGCGCCGCGCCACAGCAGCGGGTCCAGTGGGTCCCGCTTGCCGGCCCGGTCGGGGTCGCCGCCGCGCTCCGGGAAGATCTCCAGCATCTGCTCGCGGGTCAGGTTCGACTCGTAGCCGAAGCGGGGCGTGGCGGAGATGTCGAAGTAGACGTCGCCGGTGCCGTCGTCGAGCCGGTACGCGGCACCGTCCTTGAGCAGCACCTCGACCTTCTCGACGATGTCCGGGATCGACTCGACAGCGCCCACGTAGTGCGCCGGCGGGATGATCCGCAGCGCCTCCATGTCCTCCCGGAACAGCGCCGTCTCGCGCATCGCCAGGACCACCCAGTCCTCGCCGTCGCGGGTGGCCCGCTCCAGCAGCGGGTCGTCGATGTCGGTGACGTTCTGCACGTAGCGCACCGGACGGCCGGCGTCGCGCCACATCCGCTGCACCAGGTCGAACGTGATCATGGTGGCGGCGTGGCCGAGGTGGGTGGCGTCGTACGGGGTGATGCCGCAGACGTACATGCTTCCCGCGTCGGCCGGCTCACTCGGGTGGACACCCTGCCGCGCCGAGTCGTACAACGCCAGCGGCTCGCCCCTGCCCGGCAGCCGTGGCACCTCGTGTCCCGCCCAAGACTCCATGGGATCAGCCTAGCCAGCCCGGCGACGACGCCGGAGCACCCCACGGGTGATCAAGATGACAGCGGCTCACATGGGTGGCCAGGGCATCGCCGGCCAGTCCTCCGGCGGCAGCGGAAAGCTGCCGGTGGCGCGCAGCCGGTCCACCCGGGCGGCCACCTCGGCCACCTCGCTGATCGTCAAATGGTCGGCCAGCTCCGCGCCGAGCGGCCCGGCGACCTGCCCGGCCAGCGCGTCGAGCATCTCCACGGCGTCCGGGGGCAACTGCTTGCCGGCCCAACCCCAGAGCACCGTCCGCAGCTTGTCCTCCACGTGGAAGCTCACCCCGTGGTCCACGCCGTAGATCCGGTCGTCGGCGCCGACGAGCACGTGACCGCCCTTGCGGTCGGCGTTGTTGAGCACGGCGTCGAGCACCGCGAGCCGGGCCAGCCGTGGGTCGTCGGCGTGGGCCAGGGCGTACGCGGCGCCGTCGTCGTCCCGGGCCGCGGCGATCGGGATCCAGCGTGGCGGCAGCTCCCCGGCGGGCAGGAAGCCGACGAGCGGTTCGGCGTCCTCCGGCTCGTCGATCCACAGCTGGCAGGAGCCGGGGCCGAGCGGGCCGTCGCGCAGCACGGTGGGCGGCACCAGACCCCAGCCGGTGGCCCGGGAGACCAGGTACGCCGACACTTCCCGGCCGGCCAGGGTGCCGTCGGGGAAGTCCCAGAGGGGCCGTTCGCCACGGACCGGCTTGTAGACGCAGCGGGCGGTCATCCCGTCCAGGGTCAGGATGCCGCGCAGCGTCGTGTTCGACGCGTCGACCAGCCGACCCTCCAGGTCGAGGACGCCGTCACGCAGCAGCCGCAGCGCGGCGTCGCCGTCCTGGCGAGGCTGGAGGCCGGACGAGGTCACCGGTGGTAACCGTTGTGCCGCGGGCAGAGGTGCCCGGCGGGGTCCAACGGTTGGCCGCAGAGCGGGCACGGTGGCCGGCCCGCGTTGACCACTCGCCGGGCCCGCTCGATGAACTGGCGGGTCGCCTGCGGGGTGAGCCGGACCCGGAGGCGATCAAGATCCTCGTCCGGCTCGTCGTCCTCGTCGTCGTCTTCGTCGTCGTCCTCGTCGCCGAGCTCGACCTCGGGCTCCACCTCGCCCGCAGCGATCGCCTCGATCACCACGGTCGCGGTGTCCACGTCGAAGGCCAGCCCGAGGGTGCCGACACGGAACTCCTCGTCGACCGGAGTGTCCAGCGGCTCGTTGTCGCCGATCACCGGCGCCAGCTCGGGGAGGTCCACCCCGAAGCGACGCTGCGCCTCGGTGAGCAACTCCTCCAGCTTTTCGGCGAGCAGGGACACCTGGACCTTCTCCAGCGCGACGCTGACCAGTCTGCCGCCGCCGCGGGCCTGCAGGAAGAACGTGCGCTCCCCCGGCGGCCCGACAGTCCCGGCGACGAACCGCTCCGGCGGTTCGAAGGCGTGCACCTGGTGGGTCATACCCACGACCCTATCCGGCCCGCCTGGGCACCGCGCACCCCACCGACGCGAATCGCCGCAGTGGCGGCGCGCCCGGCGTACCAGGGGCTGCACCCGGGCGTGGCGAGGGCTCCGGCGTGCGTCGACGCCCCGGCCGGGGGTGCTGGCGTGACCCGCCTCACCGCGACGCACCCGCCCCGCCGCCGACGGCCGCATCCGAGTCGGCCGCCCGGCTCGCGCGCCGACGCCGCTTGGTCGGCGGCGGCACCAGCGCCGTCAGGTCGCCACCGGTGTCGTTGAGGCGCACCAGAAACGGACGTAGCGGGGTGAACCGGATCGCGGTCACCGACGCCGGGTCGGCCACGATCCGCTGAAAGGCATCCAGGTGTACGCCGAGCGCGTCCGCCACGATGGCCTTGATCACGTCGCCGTGGCTGCAGGCCAGCCAGACCGCCTCGGGCCCGTGTTCGGCGTTCACCCGGGCGTCCCAGGAGCGCACCGCCGCCACGGCCCGCGCCGCCATCGCCGCCATCGCCTCCCCGCCCGGGAAGACGGCCGCGCTGGGATGCTGCTGTACCACCGGCCAGAGCGGCTCCTTGGCGAGCTTCTTCAGCGGCTGGCCCTCCCAACTGCCGTAGTCGCACTCGATCAGGCCGTCCTCGACGACCGGGTCGGCCTGCGGGAGCGCCAACTCCAGGGTCTGCCGGCAGCGGATCAGCGGGCTGGTCACCACGGCGGCCAACGGCACCTGCCGCAACCGCTCGCCGACCGCGCTGGCCTGGGCGCGCCCGGTGTCGTCCAACTCGACCGGCTGGCGGCCGGCCAGACCGCCGTCCGCGTTCGCTGTCGTCCGGCCGTGTCGCAGAAGCAGGAGGGTCGCCACGGGGACCACCCTATGACCTGGGCTCGACGGCGGGCAGCAGGCGGCCCCCGGGTCCGCACGCGGGCGGGACCGGGGGCCGTCGACGGTCGGTCAGGTGGCGCTGATCGTGCCCGTCATCAGCAGCGCGAGGACCAGGGTGCCCAGCGCGACCCGGTACAGCACGAAGACGTACAGGGTGTGGTGCGCCACGTACCGCAACAACCAGGCGATGGCGGCGTAGCCGATGCCGAACGCGATGACGGTGGCCACGATCATCTGCGCGACCGACGGGGTGGACGTGCCCGGGGCGGACGGTTCGAAGACGTCACCGAGGCTGAACACGCCGGACATCACCACCGCCGGGATGGCCAGCAGGAACGAGTACCGGGCCGCCGCCTCCCGGGTCAGGTTGAGCAGCAGACCGGCGGTCAACGTCCCGCCGGAACGGGACACCCCGGGGATCAACGCCATGGCCTGGGCGAAGCCCATCACGATGCCGTCCTTCATCCGGAAGTTCTCCAACGTCCGGGTCTGCCGCCCCCAGTACTCGGCGAACGCCAGCACGAACGCGAACACGATCAGGGTGGTCGCCACCAACCACAGGTTGCGCCCAGCCGTCTTGATCTGATCCTTGAAGAGGAACCCGAACAGCCCGATCGGGATCGAGCCGACGATCACGTACCAGCCCATCCGGTAGTCGAGGCTGGAGCGCACCGACGTGTCCCGGATGCCCACCAGCCAGGTCCGGGTGATCCGCCAGATGTCCTTCGCGAAATAGATCAGCACGGCCGCCTCGGTGCCGAGCTGGGTGACCGCGGTGAACGACGCGCCGGCGTCACGGTCGAAGAAGATCGCCGAGGTGATCCGCAGATGCCCCGACGAGCTGACCGGCAGGAACTCGGTCAGTCCCTGGACGATGCCCAGGACGATGGCTTCGACCCAGGTCACTCGCCGACTCCCGAGAGGTCCAGAGCCTCGGCGACGGTCCGCAGGGTCTGCACACCGCTGTCCCGGTCGGCGACGAACAGGGTCACCGACAGCGTGGTGACGCCGGCGGCGGCGTACTCCCGCATCCGCTCGGCGATGCGCTCCTTCGGGCCGAGCAGCGAGGTGCGGTCGATGAACTCCATCGGCACCGCGGCGGCGGCGTCGCGCTGCCGCTTGGCCAGGTACAGGTCCTGCACCTCGCGGGCGGCGTCACCGTAGCCCATCCGGGTGGCGAGCTGGTTGTAGAAGTTCTGCTGGCGGCTGCCCATCCCGCCCACGTAGAGCGCGGCGTACCAGCGCACGAGTTCGGCGCAGGAGGCCACGTCGTCGCCGACCACCACGGGCACCGACGGCACCACGTCGAACCCGGCCAGTTCCTTGCCGACCCTGGCCCGCCCGGCGCGCACCGAGGCGAGCTGCTCCTCGGCGAACTCCGGGGAGTAGAAGACGGCCAGCCAGCCGTCAGCGATCTCGCCGGCCAGCTCCAGGTTCTTCGGGCCGACCGCGGCCAGGTAGATCGGTATGTGCTCGCGGGGTGGGTGGAAGCCCAGCCGCAAGGCCTTGCCCGGGCCGTCCGGCAGCGGCAGCGTGTAGTGCTCGCCGTCGTACGCGACCTCCTTGCGGGCGATGGCCAGCTTGACGATGTCGACGAACTCGCGGGTCCGGGCGAGCGGCTTGGCGAACCGCACACCGTGCCAGCCCTCCGACACCTGCGGGCCGGATACGCCCAGGCCGAGCCGGAACCGGCCGCCGGAGAGCGCGTCGATGGTGGCCGCGGTCATCGCGGTGGCCGCCGGCGTACGGGCGGGGATCTGCATCACCGCGGCACCGACGTCGATCCGTTCGGTCTGACCGGCCATCCAGGCCAGCATGCTGGGCGAGTCGGAGCCGTACGCCTCCGCAGCCCACACCACCGAGTAGCCCAGCCGGTCCGCCTCCTGGGCCAGCGCCAGGTGGTCGGCCGGTGTGCTCCACGCCGTCTGATATCCGAGACTGAGCCCGAGTCGCACTGGTCCTCCCCCATCCGTGGCACAGGTCGCACCAGGTTACGCAATGCCGATAACGGCCTCGATCACCGGCTCGACACCTTTGATCCCCCCTCCGTCGGGGCAGCCCGGGGCGGCGGAACCGGCAGAACCGGCAGAGATACGGGAGCGAGGATATCCGTGGCGGCAGGTTCGAAATAAGGTTCACCCATGCAACAGCGACCGCTCGGCCGAAGCGGGCTGGCGGTTTCGCGGCTCGCGCTCGGCACCATGACCTGGGGCCGGGACACCGACGCCGACGATGCGGCCGCCCAGCTGAAGAGTTACCTGGACGCGGGCGGCAATCTCATCGACACCGCCGACGTGTACGGCGACGGCGACGCCGAGTCGGTGATCGGCTCGCTGCTGGGCTCCCTGGTGCCCCGCGACGAGCTGCTGATCGCCACCAAGGCCGGGTTGCGTCCCGGCAGTGGCCGACGCCGTGACGGCTCCCGGGGGCACCTGCTGCGGACGTTGGACGCGTCGCTGCGCCGGCTCGGCACCGACCACGTCGACCTGTTCCAGGTGCACGGGTACGACCCGGACACCCCGCTGGAGGAGACCCTGGCCGCCCTGGACCACGCGGTGGCCAGCGGCAAGGTCCGCTACGTCGGGGTGTCGAACTTCTCCGGCTGGCAGACCGCGCGGGCCGCCGCCTGGCAGACCGCCTGGCCGGGGCGGGCGCCCGTGGTCGCGTCCCAGGTCGAATACTCGCTGCTGGAGCGCGGCGTGGAGCGGGAGGTCCTGCCGGCGTGCGACGCGCTCGGCCTCGGCGTGCTGCCCTGGTCGCCGCTGGGCCGGGGGGTGCTCACCGGCAAGTACCGGCACGGCCGGCCGGCCGACTCCCGGGCAGCGTCGCCGCACTTCGAACGGTTCGTCGCCACGTACCTGGAGCCGCGCTGCTCCAGCATCGTGGAGGCGGTGGCGACGGCGGCCGGCGGGCTGGGGGTGTCGCCGCTGGAGGTGGCGTTGGCGTGGATCCGGGACCGGCCCGGTGTGACAGCGCCGATCCTCGGCGCCCGGACTGTGGGGCAGCTGCTCGGCGCGCTCCAGGTGGAACGGATCACACTGCCCGAGGAGATCACCACCGCGCTGGACGACGTCTCCGCCGTGCCGGTCGGGTACCCCGAACGCGACGGCTGACCGGCGCCCCGGGGCCCGGTCAACAGTTGATCAGCGCCGGCCCGGTCACCGCTACCGGCGCGCCGGGGTCACGGCGTCGGACGCTGCCCGGGGAGGTCCTGGATCGCGGTCAGGAAACGCGACTGGTCGTCGCGCAGCGCCGGCTGGGTGAGCCGGATCCACGAGCCGTCGTCGAAGAAGACGGTCGAGGCGAGCTGCACGAGGCCACTCGCACCCCGCTCGGAGTCGACCCGGGTCACCCGGTCGCGGCGCACACTCCACAGCACCCGCGGCTGACGCCGGTCGGGCCGGTCGGCGTCCGGGCGGGGGCCCATCCGCAGCAGGTGCAGGTGGGTGTCGGTCACCGCCAGCGGCGTGCCGCTGTAGCGCTCCAGGAACAGCAGCAGGCTGCCGGCGAGGGTGGCGAGGTCACCGCTGAAGACGTACCGGCGGCGGTAGGCGATCTCGGCGAGCTGCTCGGCCAGCGGACGGTACTGGCTCAGCCGGAACAGCGCCCGGAACGCCTCCTGCTCCTCGGTGAGCGGGATCGGCTCCCGCTGGGCGGGTTGCTGCGGCAGCGCCGGTTCCGGCGCTGCCGACTCCGACCCGCCCGCGGCGAGGACACCGGCGTTGCCGGGCAGCATCAGCACACCCGCGGCCAGCCGCACCGGCGTGAGCACCGCGTCGACCCAGACCACCGGGTTGACGATGTTGAGCAGCCCGAACAGCACCTTCGGGTCGAGCGCGTCGGCCAACTCCGCGCCGACGTCGTCGGCGAGTTGCCGACCGGCCTGGTGGGTCTGCGACATGCGCACCGGCCCCAGCCCCACGTACCGCAGTTCCTGCCCGGTCAGCAGCGGCGCCACCAGGGCGCGCTCCGGTTCGTCGCTGGTGCGGAACTCGTCGCGCAGCTCGCGGGCCTTGTCCCGGGCGGCCCGCGCGCCGCCGAGCACCGCGTCGGTGAACCGGCCCAGCCGCCCGCGCTCCCCTGACATCACCCGTCGCCTCCCTAGCGGCCCGCCGGCTGGTCAGCCGGCGGCTGCCCGAAGACATTCTGGTCGATCCAGTCCGCGCCGCTCTGCACCGCCTGGTCGATCTGGTCGCCGACCTGCTCGCTGCCGGGAACGGAGAGCCCGCTGGTCAACGCGACAGTTCCCCAGGTGACACCGTGGACGACCGAGTTCGGCACGTTCCACGGCAGGTTGGTCGCCCAGTCCCGGGCGATCACCCGGGCGCCGTCGGCGACCCCGTGCGCCCGCAACGCGGCGGCCCGGTCGAGGGCGCCCATGTCGAACGGGGAACCGGACTTGCCCAGCTTGTAGGTGCCCTTGGTGGGATCGAGGAACTTGTGGTGCCACTTGTCGAGCTTGCCGGCGGCGCGGCGCTTGTCGGCGTACTTCTTGCCGGTGCGCAGCGCCTTCTGCATGTCGACCAGCTTGTCCAGGTGCGCCCGCAGCTTGCGCAGGTACAGCAGGACCCGCTGGAGCAGGCGGATGACCTTCTGCAGGTGCACCGCGAGCGGCCGGATGACCTTCAGCATCCGGGTGACCACGATCAGGCCCCTGGTGACGGCCACGCCCACCCCGGCAGCCCAGGACGCGCCCATGGTGACCGGCGCCATCAGCAACGCCGTCACCAGCGTCACCAGCAGGAAGTTGACGAACTCCACGCAGAGGTCCACGAGCACGTCGTGCACGGTCTGCAGGCCGTCGGCGACGCTGCGCAGGTACTCCGCGGTCGCGGCGAACTGCTCGGCGACGTCGAGGAGCTGCTGCTCCACATCGGCCAACCGCTGGCCGTACGCCACACCGGCGGGTGAGCGCCACCCGACCTGCGCGGACTCCCGGGTCCCACGGTGGCCCTGCGCCAGGTCGCGCACCTGGGTGGCCAGCGCGTCCCACTCGGCGGCCTTCGCGCGCAACACGGCGGGCTCACCGTCGACCAGGTCGACGAGCTGGATCAGTGGCCACGCCAGGGTCCGGCAGACACTGTCGACGGCGTCCTGCACACCGGAAAGCGCGCTGTCGAGACCGTTCCACAGCTGAACGGCGCTGCCGGCCGGGCCGCTCATCCGGGCAGTCCCGCCTGGATGGCCTTGAATCCGGCGTCGAGGTCCCGTTCGTTGACCTCGTACGCCTCGACCGTGTCGGCCAGCGCCTTCGCGACCCGGCCGAACGCGGCGTTCGCGGCGGCGAACAGCTCCTTGCCACCGGTGACCTGCTCGGTGTACTTGTCGCGGAGCATGTCGCTGGCGAACGGCAGATGACCGAACGCGTCCGACGGCACGTCGCCGGCCGAGACGATCTGCCCCTCCAGCGCGGCAAGCGAGCTGGCGACCTGCTTGGCGGCTGTCTCCAGTCGACGGACCGCCAGCACGTCCACATCGATATCCGGTGCCATGCCGTTCCTCCCCCCCATGAGTCGAGCGCACCGACGATACGATCTCCCGGCTGCCGGGCACCACCCGGTCGCACGATCCACGGGGAGGAATCTCATGACGGACCCGACGTCGGCGTTCGACGCGCTCGCCGGGCGGATCGCCGACATCGAGCGCCGGTTCGCCGGCCTCCGCGACGATCTGGCCGAGTTGTCCGGCACCGCCGCCGACGAGAGTGGACTGGTCTCGGCGACCGTCGACGCCACCGGCGCGCTGACCGGCCTCACCCTCGCGCCCGCCGCCCTGCGCGCCGGCACTGAGGGCGTGGCCGAACTGGTGCTCGACGCGTACCGGCGGGCTCGCGAGGTCGCTTCCGCGCACGTCGACGAGCACACCGAGGGTTTGGACGTCGCGCTCGGCGCGGGGCTCGGCGACCTGTTCGGCACGCCGGGGGACTTCTCGGCGCTGGGCCGGCTGGAGGAGACCGTGGCCCGGCTCGGACGGCTGGACGACCGGCTGCCGGGCGCGCCGGCGTGACGTCGCCGACCTGGCCGGAGATCGCCGCCCGGCTGCGGGACACCGTCGCCCGCTGCGACCGGGACACCGACCTGGAGCTCACCGCAGGTCCGCGCGGGATCCGGCTGCTGGTGCGCCGCCAGGTGGTGCGGGTGGTCTGCCCCGGCCACGACGAAGCACGCCTGGCCGCGCTCGGCTGGCACCGCCCGACCGGCAACGAGGGCTGGTGGTACGAGGCACCGCGCACCCCGGAGCAGGTGGAGCGGCTCAGTGTCTTCGTGACCCGTACCGCGTCCGAGGTGCTGACCGACGAGCCCGGCGCGCTCTCCTGCCGGGCGGTGCCGCCGGCCGCCCGACCCGGCCCGGCGATGCGATCGACGGCCGACCGGCCGGCACCGGTCGGGTCCGCACCGGTCCCTGTGATCCAGGCCGAACCGACACCGGCAGGAGCGACACCAACGAGGGCGGCGACACCAACGGGGACGACACCCGCCGGGGCAACGCCAGCGGGAGCGACGCCAGCCGGGACCGCACCAGCGGGAGCGACACCCGCCGGGGCGACACCCGACGAGCCGGCGGTGGTGGCGGTGCTCGCGGCGGCCGTCGACCGACGTGACCTGCCCGGCTACCTCGGCGTGCTGGCCGGCGCCACGGTGTGCGTCCCGCTGGCCGGGGAACCGACGCCGGATGCCGACTTCCCGTGGACGGTGGTCGGCGACGCGACCGGCGCGCCCCTGCTGCCGGTCTTCACCTCGCCGGGCGCGCTCGCCGCGTTCACCGGGGACGGGGTGCCGTTCATCGCGCTGCCCTGCGCCGACCTGTTCGAGGACTGGCCGGACCCGTCCTGGGGGCTGGCGGTCGACCCGGGTAGCGCCCGGGCGGTCGCGTTGGCCGCGCCGGCCCTCGCCGCCCTGCTGAGCGCGAACGTCCCCGCCGGCTGACGTCCCGCCCAGGTAGCCGGCCGCCCCACAAGGTGACGATCGACTCGGGTTTCTTGAAACCGCGGTGTCTGGGTGGAGGGAACACCCCGACTTCATGAAAGCCGAGTCGATCACGACAGGAGGGCACGAACCGCCCGCCGCAGCGTCGTTGGTCACCCCGGAGGGGGTGGCGGACGGCCGCTGGGCTGGGCAGCATGGATGGCATGGACTACGAGTACGCGCCGCTGCGGCTGCCGCCGAACGTCGACCGGTTGACCGCCGCGGCGCAGTTGGCGATCCAGGCGGAGTTCTCCGGATGGGAGTTGGCCCGGGTGCGGCTGTACCGCGACGGCACGCGCCAGGTGGTGCTGCGCCGTCGGCGGATCAACCAGCCGCAGCCGGGCCTGTCGTACTGACGACGGGGCGGTGGCGCCCGGGGCCGGGATCGGCCCCGGGCGGCACCCTACCTACCTAGTGCTGGTGCCCGGCGTGGTCGTGATCGTCGTCGTCGAGCTCCAGGAACGGGTGCTCGTCGAGCCGACCGACCAGCCGGTCGTCGGCCGCCGGCTGGAACGGGCCGACCGCGTCGTCGTCATCGAACGACTCCAGGTCGACCGGGGTGCCGACCTCGCTGACCATGACCACCCCGTCGAGCGGTTCCAACTCGGGGACGTCCAACGCGCCGAGCGAGCCGTCGCCGCTCTGCAGCAGCTCCAGCACCGCCTCGCCGACGCCCTCCACCGGAGCCGGCTCGTCGTCCTCCGGGGTGCCCTCGCGGCGGGCCGCCTCGGCCGCCCGCAGCAGCGCGGAGACGCTCGGCACGCGGTAGTCGCGACGCTGACGAACCGAGATCACCCGGGGGTGCGGGTCGCTGGCCTCGGCTCCCTCGCCGCCGCCGAAACGCTCGTCGGCCTCGTCCGGGTCGATCGAGTCGACATCCCACGGCGTCACCTCGCCGAAGGCGTCGAGAAGCTGCTCGTCGTACGCGAAGGAGGCGTTGTTCAACGCCACGTACGCCTGCCAGACGTCGTCGTCGTCGACGCGGCCCTGTGCGGCGCGTACGGCGGCCAGGTGGTGGCGGGCCGCTTCGATCACCCGCTCGAGAGCGGCGTCCAGCTCACCATGCTGGTCGGTCATGTGGGGCAGTCCCTTCACGATGGGGAGATTGCGCGCCGGCGGACAGGGCCGGACACGACTAGCAGGTGCGGAGGAACCGGTCGAGAACCCGCACGCCGAACTGTAGTCCGTCCACCGGAACCCGCTCGTCGATGCCGTGGAACAACGCCGAGAAGTTCAGGTCGGCGGGCAGCCGGAGCGGGGCGAACCCGAAGCAGCGGATGCCGAGCTGCGAGAACGCCTTGGCGTCGGTGCCCCCGGAGAGCATGTACGGAACCGGCCGCGCCCCCGGGTCCTCCGCCCGCAGGGCCGCCGACATGGCCTCGACCAGGTCACCGTCGAAGGTGGTCTCCAGCGCCGGTTGCCGCTGGACGTACTCGATGGCGATGTCCGGGCCGACCAGCTCGCGTAGCTGTCGCTCCAGCAGCTCGGACTGGCCGGGCAGGCTGCGGCAGTCGATGGTGGCGGTGGCGCGGCCGGGGATCACGTTGTCCTTGTAGCCGGCGCTCAACCGGGTCGGGTTGGCGGTGTTGCGGATGGTCGCGCCGATGATGTTGGCGATCGGGCCCAGCTTGGCGATGGCCGTCTCCGGGTCATCCGGGTCCAACTCGATGCCGAGCAGGTCGGAGACCTCGGTCAGGAAGGCCCGTACGGTGTCGGTGACCACCACCGGGAAGCGGTGCCGGCCGATCCGGGCGACCGCCTCGGCGAGCGCGGTGACGGCGTTGTCGTCGTGCACCATCGAGCCGTGCCCGGGGCGACCCTTGGCGTGCAGCCGCAGCCAGTCGATGCCCTTCTCGGCGGTCTCGATGAGGTAGAGCCGCTGGTTGTCGTTGACCGAGTAGGAGAAGCCGCCGACCTCACCGATCGCCTCGGTGCAGCCGTCGAAGAGGTCGCGGTGGTTCTCCACCAGGAAGCGTGCGCCGTAGTCGCTGCCGGCCTCCTCGTCGGCGGTGTACGCGAGCACGATGTCGCGCGGTGGGCGTACGCCGGTGCGCTGCCAGTGGCGGACCACGGCGAGCACCATGGCGTCGAAGTCCTTCATGTCGATCGCGCCCCGGCCCCACAGGTAGCCGTCGCGCAGCTCGCCGGAGAACGGGCCCACCGACCACTCGTCGGCGTCGGCGGGCACCACGTCCAGGTGGCCGTGCACCAGCAGCGCGCCCCGGCTCGGGTCGGTGCCCGGGATGCGGGCCACCACGTTCGCCCGGCCCGGCGCGGACTCGTGCAGGACGGACTCCACGCCCACCTCGGCGAGCTTCTCCGCCACGTACTCGGCCGCGTGGCGCTCGCCGACGCTGGTGTCGTTGTCACCGGTGTTGGTGGTGTCGATGCGCAGCAGGTCGCGGCAGAGGTCCACGACCTCTGCGGTGGGGTCGGGTCGGGCGGAGGCGGCATCGCTCGTCATCGCCTCTTCATACCAGCCCGAGCCGGTCGACAGACCGGCGCGGGTGGACGCATCGACGGGTCGGTTTGGCCATGGCCGCGTCCGGGTACCGCCGCCCACGACCGTACGTCCCTGCCGGAGCTTCCGCCCGCCAGTCGAGGAGGGCACCATGTCCGCTGTTCCCCTGCCGCCGCTGCCGCCCACGCCCGCACCCGAGGAGGGCTACCGGCCCGCCGGCAGCAGCATCGCCGACATCGTGGACCGGGAGCACCGGCAACTGCTGGCGCTGCTGGACCAGCTGGCCGGCCCGGACAGTACGCCGCAGGAGGGGCTGGCGGTGCTCACCGCCGCACTGTCGCGGCACCTGTCCGCCGAGGAGCAGTACCTGTTGCCGGCGGTCCGGGCGGCGCTGCCGACGGCCACCGAGCGGGTGGACGCGGAGATCAACGCCGATGCGGCACTGCTCGGCGCCCTGAAGGGACTCACCGACGAGTCGCTGACGGCGGTCGCCGAACGGGTTCGCCGGCACGTCGACGGGGTAGGCGGGTTGATCACCGAGCTGCGCGCGGTGGCCACCGAGGAGGAGCTGATCCGGCTCGGCAACCGGCTGGAGATCGCCGAGGAGGCCGCGCCGACCCGACCGCACCCGGGCACGCCGGCCACCCCACCGTGGAACCGGATCGTGGAGCCGGCGGTCGGGGTGGTGGACAAGGTCCTCGACGCGGTGACCGGACGCCCGACGTACCTGGCGGACCTGCCGGAGGCACCGCGCGAGCAGTGATCGGCGACCGCCGGCAATGCATTCATTATCACCGATCCGCTCGGGCTATTCCGCCAGCAGACCCCGTAGTCCTACCGTCACCCTATGAACCTGGAGCTGCGTCACCTGCGGGTGGTCTGCGCGATCGCGGAGACGGGAAGTGTGACGAAGGCGGCGTCGGCGCTCGGCCTGGCCCAGCCGGCGCTCACCGCCCAGCTTCAACGCATCGAGCGGACGCTGGGCGGCCCGCTGTTCGACCGGGACCGGCGTGGGGCCCGGCCCACCGCGCTCGGTGAGCTGGTACTGGCCCGCGCCCGGGTGCTGCTGCCGGCGATGAAGGGGTTGCAGGACGAGGCTGCCCGGCTGGCCGGGGCGGGCGACGCGCCGCCGTGCTACCGGTTCGGCGGGGTGAACAGCCCGATCCTGGGCCGGCTGGTGCACCGGTTGGCCGCCGAGCAGCCGCCGGCCCAGATCACCACGTACGCGTCCTGGTCGGTCGACGAGTTGGCGCAGCTGGTGGCCGGCGGTCGACTGGACTTCGCGCTGGCCGGCGTGTGCGGCGACGCCAGCCCGTCGGCCGGGTTCGGGTTGAGCTGGCAGGAGGTGGCCGTCGACCCGGTGCTGGTGCTGCTGCCGGAGACCCATCCCCTCGCGGGGCAGGACGAGGTACGCCTGGCGGACCTGCGCCACGAGCAGTGGGTCGCCGCGCCGGGCGACGGCTGCTTCGCCGACTGCTTCGCCGCCGCCTGCGCCCGCGCCGGCTTCACCCCCCGCAAGGTGTACGAGACCGACATCCGCGGCTGCGTCGACCTGGTGGAGGCCGGCGTGGCGGTGGCCCTGTGCCAGGCGACGTTCCGCCCGGTGAGCGGCCTGGTCACCCGACAACTCGCCGGGACGCCGCTGCGGTGGCGGCTGCTGCTCGGCTGGCACCCGGACTCCCCCGCCGCCCAGAGCGCGGAGCTGGTGCTGGAGACGGCGAAGGCGGCGTACGTCGACTCGTTGGCGCCGCATCCGGCGTACCTGGCCTGGCTGCCGCGCAACCCGGGGTTCGGCGTGCGGCAACCCACCGGGGTCCGACCGGGCTGAGCTGCCGGTATTCCCGGCCGTTGGCGGTGCGAACCGCCGTGGGCCGGGTATCTGGCGGACATGACCGACCTCTACCCGCCCGCCGACGACCGCGAACTGCTGCGCCAGGCGGCTGCCGCGCACACCGCCGCCACCCGTGCGGTGGAGGCGTTCCTGCGCCGCCTGCCGACGGTGCCCGACCCGGCCGACGTGACCGAGTACGCGAACCTGCTCACCCGGGAGGACCAGACCCGTGGTGACCGGGACGCCGCCGCCGACGCGGCAGGCCTGACCATCGGCAGCCTGGAGTCCGACAAGGGTCAGTAGCACCACCGCGACGGTGCCGTCCCCGGCTCGGGACGGCACCGTCGCGGGTGAGCTTGGTTCAGCGTTCGACGAGCGGGTCGTGACCCAGGTCGAGCAAAGAGTGCCGCCAGGTGTCGTCGGCGTTGCCGCGCGAGGGTTTGGCGTCCATCAGCTCGCGGATGCGCTCGACCGCCTCCCGCATCACCTCGATGTCCTCCGGGGTGAGGTCCACCTTGCGCTTGTTGAGCACCTTGAGGATCTCCCGGCCCGGCTGGGGCAGGTCGAGGTTCGGGTTCGGGCCGAACGAGTTTTCCCCCGAACCCCGGGTCAGCAGCCAGGTCCGCAGCTGCTCCGACGGGACGTTGACCTCGGCGTGGAAGTCCTCCCAGAGCACTTCCACCTCGGGGTCGAGCCGCGCTTCGCGTACCATCAGGTCTCCTCTCCGGGTGGCGGCCCGGACGTCTCCGGGTCGTCCTGGTCGGTCTTCGGATGCAGGCCCTCCGCGGGCACCCGTGTCCGGCGGGGGTTGGCGGTGGGCGGCGCCAGGATCGGGTCGGGATGCTCGTCGTCCTCGTCCCGGGGTTTCGCGGTCTCCGCGGGCTCGTGCGGGTCCTCGTGGTCGTCCCTTCGCGCCGGCCCGCTCATCGCGGATGTGTGGTCGTCGCGGCGGTGTACCCCCGCTCGCCTGCCGTCACGTCGAAGGTGAGCGCGCCGTCGCGGACGTCCACGGTGACCTTCTGCCCCGGCGAGATCGCCGACTCCAGCAGCATCCGGGACAGGTGGTTGTCCACCTCCCGCTGGATCACCCGGCGCAGCGGGCGGGCGCCGAACTCCGGCTGGTAACCGTGCTCGGCGAGCCAGTCGATGCCGGCGGTGGTGAACTCCACCTGAAGGTCCTGGGCGTGCATGCGGCGGCGGGTCTCCTCCAGCAGCAGCGCGGTGATGTCGCGCAACTGCTCCGCCTCCAGCCGGCGGAAGATGATGACCTCGTCGATGCGGTTGAGGAACTCCGGGCGGAAGTTCTCCTGCAGCCGGCGCATGAGCCGCTCCCGCAGTTCGTTGCTCTCCTGCTCGCTGCCCACGTCCCCGGTGCCGAAGCCGACCGAGCGTTGGGCGCCGGTGATCAGCTCAGAGCCGAGGTTGCTCGTCATGATCAGCACGGTGTTCTTGAAGTTCACGGTGCGACCCTGGCTGTCGGTGAGCCGCCCGTCGTCGAGCACCTGGAGCAGGATGTTGAACACGTCCGGGTGGGCCTTCTCGATCTCGTCGAGCAGCACCACCGCGTACGGGCGGCGACGCACCGCCTCGGTGAGCTGGCCGGCCTCCTCGTAGCCGACGTATCCGGGCGGCGCGCCGACCAGCCGGCTGACCGTGTGCCGTTCCTGGAACTCGCTCATGTCCACCCGGACCATCCGGTCCGCCTCGCCGAACAACGCCTCGGCCAGCG
Source organism: Micromonospora sp. NBRC 107095 (assembly GCF_030269705.1). Classification (NCBI taxonomy): domain Bacteria; kingdom Bacillati; phylum Actinomycetota; class Actinomycetes; order Micromonosporales; family Micromonosporaceae; genus Micromonospora; species Micromonospora sp. NBRC 107095. The sequence goes on along the minus strand of NZ_BSTU01000002.1, from coordinate 727,149 downwards.
CCCGCGCCAACTCGGTCTTGCCGACACCGGTCGGGCCGAGGAACAGGAAACTGCCCATCGGCCGCTCCGGGTCGGCCAGCCCGGCCCGGGAGCGGCGGACGGCCTCGGCGACCGCGGTGACCGCGTCGTCCTGCCCGACGACCTTCTGGTGCAGGTGGCCCTCCAGGCGCAGCAGCCGGTCGCGTTCCTCCTCGGTGAGCTGGCTGACCGGGATGCCGGTGGCCCGGGAGACCACCTCGGCGATCTCCTGCGGGCCCACCTCGGGCACCTGCGAGGAGGACATCCCGTCCTCGCCGTTGGCCTGGCGGATCTGCTGTTCCAGCTCGGCGATCCGGTCACGCAGCGCGGAGGCGCGCTCGTACTGCTCGTCGGTGACGGCCTGTTCCTTGTCCCGGCGTACCTCGTCGAGTTCCTGTTCCAGCTCCCGCACGTCGGACGCGGGGGTACGGGTGCGCAACCGCACCCGGGCGCCGGCCTGGTCGATCAGGTCGATCGCCTTGTCCGGCAGGAACCGGTCGGTGACGTACCGGTCGGACAGTTCGGCGGCGGCGACCAGCGCCTCGTCGGTGAAGCGCACCTGGTGGTGGGCCTCGTACCGGTCGCGCAGCCCGCGCAGGATGGCGATGGTGTCGTCGATGCTGGGCTCGGGCACCAGCACCGGCTGGAAGCGTCGGGCCAGGGCGGCGTCCTTCTCGATGCTCTTGCGGTACTCGTCCAGCGTCGTCGCGCCGATCACCCGCAACTCACCGCGGGCGAGGGCGGGTTTGAGCATGTTGGACGCGTCCATCCCGCCCTCGCTGCCGGCACCGCCGGCACCGACCAGGGTGTGGATCTCGTCCATGAAGATGATCAACTCGTCCCGGTGCGCCCGGATCTCGTCGATCACCTTCTTCAGCCGCTCCTCGAAGTCGCCCCGGTACCGGGTGCCGGCGACCAGGCCGGCCAGGTCGAGTTGGACGACCCGCTTGCCGAGCAGGGTCTGCGGTACGTCGCCGTCGCAGATCCGTTCGGCCAGCCCCTCGACGATGGCGGTCTTGCCGACGCCGGCCTCGCCGATCAGCACCGGGTTGTTCTTGGTACGCCGGGACAGGATCTCCACGGCCTGCTCGATCTCGTCGGCGCGCCCGATCACCGGGTCGATCTGGTCGTTGCGGGCCAGGTCGGTGAGGTCCTGCCCGTACTGGTCCAGGGTGGGGGTGCCGCGGTCCGGCTTCGGTCCGGCCATCGGCCCGCGCTCGGCGTTGGCGGCCTGCAACGACTCGGGTTGGATCCGGCCGGCGGCCAGCATCCGCCCGGCGGGTGACTCGGGGTTGAGCGGCAGCGCCATCAGGATGTGCTCCGGGCCGATGTAGTTGGCACCCATCGCCCGGGACAGCTGGTGGGCGTCGAGCAGCGCCCGCTTGGCGGCTGGGGTCAACGACAGGTTGGGCGGCACCTCCCCGCGCGGCGCGCCGTCGCCCTTCCCGCCGAGGGCGTTGAGCAGGGTGTCCGGGTCGGCCCCGGCCCGGCGTACCAGGTCGCGCAGCGGTTCGCGTTGCAGCGCCGCCCAGAGCAGGTGGTCGGTGTCCAGGTCGCTGCTGTGTCGTTGCGCGGCCCGCCGGGCGGCGTCGGCCAGCATCTCCCGGGCGTCGGCCGTCATCAGTCGGGTGATGTCGACCCGGTGCGGCGGTCGGCGCCCTCCCTCGCCCCGGCCGAAGTACCTGGCCAGGAATTCGTCCCACGGGTCGGAGCCGATGTCACCGGGTCCCATCATGTCTGTCCTCCGCAGTAGGGCTCGGCACGGTCGGCAGGGGCTACCCGGCGCGCGCCCCGACAAACGCCGCAGGTGGCGGAGCACCGGCATTCCGGGAGTGGCGTCGGGCCACTGCCGGCGGGTGGTGGCAGGCTGGCGGGATGGATGAGACCCCGCTGCTGATCGTGGATGGCGCCAACGTGGTGGGCTCCCGCCCGAACGGGTGGTGGCGTGACCGTGCCGGTGCCGCGGCCCGCCTGCGTGACTCGCTCGCCCCGGTGGCGACCGTCGGGTTGCCGGCCCGGCTGCCCGCCCCGGTGGAGGTGGTCCTGGTGGTCGAGGGGGCCGCGCGGGATGTGCCGGGCACCGAGGGCGTACGGGTGGTCTCCGCCGCCGGCTCCGGTGACGACACGGTGGTCGAGCTGGTGGAGGCGGCACCGCGGCGTCGGCGGCTGGTGGTGACCGCCGACCGGGAGTTGCGCGGGCGGGTGACGGCGCTGGGCGCGGAGGTGTACGGGCCCCGCTGGCTTCGCGAGAACCCGACCAGCAACTGAGAAGTTCTCGCACTGGGACTCCCACAGATCGGACTCCCGGCACTTCCGAGGGCCTTCCGGACAGGCGGGCAGGAACACCGACAGGGCGGATGTTCTTTCCCGACCGCCGATAGGCTCTAATGGAGATCTCCCCGCCCCCAGGAGGTTTCGCCGTGGCGAGCGTCGCCGAGCTGAAGGCTGCCATCGATGTCGCCCTCCAACAGATCGGAGACGGGCAGACAGCCGTGCAGGCGGCCGGCGAGAAGCTGTCCGAGGCCCAGCAGACCCTGGCCGGGGCGCTGGAGGGCAGCGGACACGAGACCGTCGAGGCGGCCCAGGCCTCGCTGACCCAGGCCAGCCAGGAGCTGGAGGAGTGTCTCGCCGCGACACTTGTCGCGGTGGAGCAGGCGCAGCTCTACGTCTCCACCCTGTAGGCCGTCATGTCCATCATCGAGGATGTCGGCGGGCAGGTCCGTGCCGCCACCGAGGAGTTCCCGCACGCCCTGCTCGGGCAGGCGCTGGAGAAGTTCGGCCTGGCCGCCGAGCGGCTGCGCTGGGTACGACAGGAGTCGGCCAACCCGATGGGGGTGCCCGAGCTGTCCGCCGCCACCGAGCACGCCGAGAGCGCCGGCTACGCGCTGCGGGTGGCGCAGGAGCAGCTGTCGGCCTACCTGACGGCGATCGGGCTCGGCGCGGACGGGGCCCCGGCTCCCCGCCCCGAGCAACGCGCTCCCCGACACGACACGCCGCCGGCGTCCGGGCCGACCGCCGTGGCACCGGAGCCGGCCGAGCAGGTGCGCATGCGCCGCTGGTGGTCGGTGCGGGTGGCCGAGCTGACCGGCGGGCGCGAGGGCACCGACGACGAACCCGACGAGCGGGTGGGCGACTCCCAGGAGCTGCTGCGCCGGGTGGTGGGTGGGGTCCGCTCCGGCGATCGGGACCGACTCCGCACGGAGCTGCGCCGGGCCCCGGCCGACGTGGGGCTGGGGATGGCGGCGCTGGCACCACCGCTGCTGCGCGAGCTGGCCGGTGACCTGCTCGGGCACCCGCCCCGCGCCAGCGACCTCGGTCGGCTGCGCGGCGAGTTGGACGGGCGCGTCCGTGACCTGCTGCCCGGGCTGCCGCCGCCGGTGCTGGAGACGCTGCTGACCCGGGTGTGCCGGATGCCGCCGCCGCGCCCCACCGGGGAGCCACCGCACGCCGCCGACTCCGCGGTGACCGCCGGGGTGGCGACCGGCCTGCTGCTCGCCCGCCTCGGCCGGGACCTGCCGGCCGGCGGCGCGAGAGAACCGGCAGGCGCGGGTCCGCGAGGCGGCGCGGGGCAACCGGCGGGCGCGCAGCAACCGGGTGGGACCGGACGGCCAGCGGTCGGGGTTCCCCGCCCCGGCGGTGCCGTGCAGCGGCCGGGCACGCCCGCTGCGCAGCGCTCCGGTGGTCTGCCGCCGCGCCCGGACGGGCCGTCGCCGCGCCCCGGTGGGTCACCCCCGCGCCCGGGCAGCCCCTGGCGGGACGCGCCGACGCGTCGGGGCTCCGATGGCTGACCGGCGCGGTCAGCTGGCCAGCCGGGTCCGGGACACCCTCGCCGAGGCGTTGGGGGCAACCCGCACCCGGCTGTCCGCCGCCCAGGCCGAGCTGACCGCCGGCCGGGAACGACTGGCCCGGGTCCAGCGGGCGGCCGCCGCCGTACCCGAGCGGGTGGGCGCCCAACGCGACCGCCGCATCGCCGAGATCGACGCCCGCTACTCGGCCCGGATCGCGGAGCTGGCCCGGCGGGCCGCCGACGCGGCCCGGCAGGAGGCGCCCGGCTGCGCGGGGGCCGACTGGGCGGGATGGGCGCCGACGCCCGCCCGCCGGGCGGAGCCGCCCGGCGCGCTGCGGGTCGGAACGGTCGGGATCGACGGCGTCGACCCGGTGCCCGCGCTGGTGCCGCTGCTCGACGCCGGGCACGTCCACCTCTCCGGGAACGACCGCGCCGGCTGCGACGCGGTGGTGGCCGCGTTGCTGCTGCGGGCCGTCGGCCGCGCCGACCCCGGGGCGGTACGACTGATCGGGTACGACCCGGACCAGCTCGGCGGTGGTCTGGCCGGGTTCGCCCCGTTGGGCACGGCGGGGCTGCTCACCTTCGTCGGACCGGGCGGGTTGGGTCCGCTGCTGGACGACCTGGTGGAGCAGATCCGCCGGATCAACGAGACGGTCCTCGCCGGGGAGTACGCGTCGCTGCGCGAACTGGCGGCGGCGACCGGCCGACGACCCGAACCGTGGCGGGTGGCGGTGCTGCTCGGCGGGGAGGAGCTGAACCGGCACGAGCGCGGACAACTGGACCGGGTGGTGCGTGCCGGCGCGGCCTGCGGCGTACACCTGGTGGTGCACGGCGCGCCGTTGCCGGAGGACCCGACGGTGACCCGGGTGGTGGCCGGGGCGTCCGGCGCGCGGATCGGCGGTTCGGCCGGGCTGCCGGTCCGGCTGGACCCACCGCCACCGCCGACGCTGGTCACCGAGACCTGCCGGGACGTGGCCGCCCGGGTGAACGCGGGCCCGCCGCCGACCCCCTTCACCGACCTGCTGCCCCCGCCCGAGCTGATGTGGCGGGAGGACTCCGCCGACGGGTTGACCGCGCCGATCGGTGAGGGCCCGCACGGCCGGCCGGTGCGGGTGACGCTGGGCGACTACCCACCGCACGCGCTGATCGGTGGGCCGTCCGGCACCGGCAAGACCAATCTGATCTTCGCGTGGATCGGCGCCCTGGCGGCCCGCTACTCCCCCGCCGAGCTGGAGTTCTACCTGCTGGATTTCAAGGAGGGGGTCTCCTTCGCGCGGTTCGCGCAGGGCCGGCGCGACCCGAGCTGGTTGCCGCACATGCGCCTGGTCGGCATCAACGTCAACACCGACCGGGAGTTCGGGCTGGCGCTGCTGCGCTTCCTCGCCGAGGAGTTGCGCCGACGCGCCGACGCGGCCAAGAAGCACGAGGTGACCAAGCTGGCCGAGCTGCGGGCGGTCGACCCGACCGGGCACTGGCCCCGCATCGTCGCGGTGGTGGACGAGTTCCAGATGCTGCTGGCCGGCCGGGACGTGGTCGCCCGGGAGGCGGCCGACCTGCTGGAGGACCTGGCCCGGCGCGGCCGGTCCCAGGGCATCCATCTGGTCCTCGCCTCGCAGGACGTACGGGGCATCGAGGCGCTGTGGGGCCGGCCCGCGCTGGTCGCCCAGTTCACCCTGCGCATCGCCCTGCCCAAGGCGTTGCGCATCCTCGCCGAGCGTAACGACGCGGCGCAGTCCCTGCCGCGTTGGCACGCGGTGGTCAACGCCGAGTCGGGCATGGTGGAGGGCAACGAGGTCGCCCGCATCCCGTCAGCCAGCGACTGGGAGACCTGGAGCGGGTTGCAGCACCGGCTGTGGCGGATGCGCGCCCCCGACGCGGCGCCCGCCCGGCTCTTCGACGGCGACGCGATCCCCCGGCTGAGCGACGCCCCGGACTTCCTGGCGCTCGCCGTACCCCCGGACGGGGCCGCGCCACGCAACCCGGTGGCGCTGCTCGGCGAGATCATCGACGTGCAGTCCCGCTCGGCGGCGCTGCGGTTGCCGCGCGCCCCGGGCCGCAACCTCGCGGTGCTCGGCACCCGGGTCGACGAGGCGTGCGCGGTGCTGGACGCGGCGGCCCGGTCGCTGGCCCGCCAGCACCCGCCGGGCACCGCCCGGTTCTCCATCGCCTGCCTCGACGCGGACGCCGACCCGGTCGCCCGCGCCCTCTACGACGACCTGGCCGACGACGCCGCCTGGTACGACGAGGAGACCGTCGGCGAGCTGATGGCCGAGACGGCCGACGGGCTCAGCGGCGGCCCGGGGAGCCCGCACTACCTGCTGCTGTTCGCTGTCGACGCGGCTGCGGGCGCGCTGGCCGTCCGGGCGGGTCGGCGGACCGGCCTGGAGCAGCTGCGCCGGGTCCTGCACGACGGGCCGGAGCGGCGAACGCACGTGCTGGCCTGGTGGCGGGGTGTCGCCCGGATGCGCGCCGACCTGGGTGGGCCGGCCGCCCGCACGGACCAGATCGGCGCGTGGGTGGCCCTGGACGCGCACGGCGGGGAGCTGGGTTCCTCGCTCTACCCGGGGACCGGCGGCCCGGACTGGTATCCCCGCCCGTGGCGGGGGCTCTTCTTCGACCGGGCGGTCCACCGCACCGGACAGGTGATCATCCCCTATGGACCGACACGATGAACGAACCGGTGACCAGCGAGACGTACGCGGCGCAGCTGCGGCGGCTGGCCGACCTCACCGCGCGGGTGCGCGACCAGCGCGCCGAGGCGCACACCTGGCACGAGCGGCAGTGCGCTGCCGCCGAGCGGGCCGTCGCCGACGCGGCCGAGCAGCTCCAGAGCGCCGAGGAGGAGCTGGTCGCCGCCCGTGAACTGCAGGAACGGGTCGACGCCGAGGTGGCCCACCTGTGGCAGCTGGCCCGCTCGCGCCTCGGCGCCCGCCGCCTCGGCCGCCCGCCCGCCCCGGCGAACGGCGTCGGGGCCACCGACCCCGTGCCGCTACTCGCCAAGGCCCGCGACCTGCTGGAGCGGGCCGGACAGCCGGGCGAGTTGCCGGGGTCGGTCAACCCGTTGCTGGCGCTGTGCGGAGTGGCCGGCGGGGTGCTGGCGTACGCGCTGGGCGCCGGCGCCCGCGCGCTCGGTGTCGGCTACGGCGGCGACCTGGCGGTCGGACTGCCGGTGCTGGCGCTGGTGGTGACGCTGCTCGGGCCGCTGGTCGGGCTGGTGCCGGCCCGGGTGCTGGCCGACCGCCGGCACGCGGTGCTCGGCCCTCGGCCGATCAGCGTGGTGATCGGCGCGGGTCTGGTGACCACCGCGCTGCTGCTGATCCTCGGCCGCTGACCGAGTCGGTCCACTGAGGCTGTCGACATGCCGACCGTCGGCGCGAGCGCTTTCTTCGCTACGGTACGTCGAGTGGTCAGCTTCTTCCTGAGTTACCGCTCCGGCGACGACAACGTCGTCGGACGCCTGCTCGACGACGCGCTGACCGCTCGATTCGGCAGCGACAGCGTCGTGCACGACGACCAGAGCGCGGCCATGTCCGACGCCGAGCTGCGGCGTCGCCTGCTCGCCTCGACGGCGCTCATCGTCGTGATCGAACCTGCGGCATCCGGTGAATCGGTGGACCTGCTGTGGCACCTGCCCGGCCACCGGACGATCGCGACCGCCCTCGCCACGTCGATCCCGATCCTCGCGGTGCTGGTGGACGACGCGGAACTGCCGCCTGCGATTCGGGCTCACGTACCGCTCAGACCGCTTCTGACGCTACGCCATCGGCGGGTCAGGCTCGGCACTGCCAGGACGACCGTCCAGCGCCTGGTCGACAACCTCGCGGCGAACCTCGGCCCCGAGGCGGCGACGGGCGGGTCCGCGATCTCCCTGATTCTCAGCGTGGAGCCGGTCCGCTGGCCCATGCCGCCGCCCAGCCACAGGCCATCGGTGGCGATCGTCTACTCGACCCACGACGGCGCTCTGGAGGTCGCCGACAGTGACCGACCGATGGCGTGGCGGCGGTTGGGGCTCGCGGCCCGATACGCGACGCGCTACGAGGTGGACACCGGTGTCCACCGGGTCGTGGTCGGCCTCCGGCTGCCCGCCAAGGGCGGCGCGGAGCACTTCGAGGCGTACAGCATCGTCCACCTGCAGGTGACCGACCCGGCGCAGGTCGTCCGACGCGCGATCAGAGACCCCGCGGTCCCGGTCCGCGATTTCCTGCTGGACACCTGCCGACCGATCACGTCGCGGTACGCCCTCGACGAACTTTTCGAGGCCGAGACTGCCCTCGACCGTCAACTCGGTAACGACACTGCTGCTATCGACGGCATCAGTCTGCACGTGAGCAAGGTGCTGCTGTCTCTCGACGAGCGAGTCCGTCGCCACTCGCGAGAGTGGGACTGGGCTGACCTGTACGAGCGAACTATGCGGCTGGAGCCACGTCGGTCAGTCGACGTCCTTGGGGACGCGATTTCCGGCAACAAGATCATACCGCTCGAAGACGTCATTCGCGCCGCTCCTCCCACCCAGGAGACCTCGGCCGGCGGGGCCGGGGCGACGCCGACGCTCACCGGGCCGGGCGGTCCTGCTCGCGATCGACGCCGTCCGCGCCGTCGCCGGACCTCGTCCCTTCCGGACGCCACCCCGACGCCGCAGCGGCTGCTGGTGGCGCGGGCGCCCACCCAGGTCCCGGCGGGTCGGGACCTGAGCGTCGAGGTCCGGCTCGTCACCGAGGGACGATCGGTTCATCCGGACGCCGTGGCGGCACGGATGCGGAGCTTCCTCGTCGGCGACGCCGGCACGCCGGTGACGGTGACCGCCCACGCGCCCGCCGGCCTGCACGCCGACGGCCCGCTCCAGCAGACCGTGCTGGTCCTGCCGGACGACGATCCGGATCCGATCCGGTTCGGCTTCGGAGCGCGTACCCCTGGTCTGCACCGCGTCGACGTGACTGCCTGGGCCGGAGGCACCTTCCTCGGTGAGGTGTCGCTCGAGGTCTCCGTCGCCGACGGTGGGGCGTTCCGCGACGGGCAGTCCAAGACGGCACCGCTGGGCACCCCACAGGCACGGCCCGGCGAGGCCACCATGGAGGTGCGGTTCGACGGCAACCGGTACACGTTCCAGCTGCGCTCCGACGCGGCTCTGTTCGCCCCGGTCGTCGAGTCGGTCACGAACGCACCGAACGCCGCTGTGGAGAACGCGATCAGGGAGCTGCAGCAGTTGGCCGGGGGTGGTTCCCGCTACAGCACGAGCATGGTCCGCGAAGTCATCCGGTCGGCGGGGATCCAGCTCTGGTCGGAGCTGGTGCCGGCCGACGTGCGGGACCAGTTCTGGCAGATCGGTGCCGACATGAGCGCCTTCACGATCGTCACCGACCACGACGTGGTCCCGTGGGAGCTGCTGTATCCGCTCAGCGCCGAGCGGGATGCCGGCTTCCTCGTCGAGCAGGTCCCCGTGGTACGCCGCACCTACGGTCAGCGGCGATACGCGAAGGTCGGCCTGCGCAACCCGCGCTTCGTCGTGCCGCCGAAGGCTCCGACCGGCGCGCACGAGGAGATCGCCACCATCCGCGCGATCCTCGGCGCGGCCGACAGCGAGCCCATCACCAGGGCCGACGAACTCCTCGCCCTGATCAACTCAGGGGCACTGGGCGCGACCCACTTCGCCTGCCACAACACGTTCTCGGCGGACGGCTCGTTCATCGACATGGATGGTGGCCGGTTCAAGCCGGCCCTCCTCGCCGAGGCCAGCATCCGGAAACTGCTGGCGGAGACCGGACCGCTGGTGTTCATCAACGCGTGCCGGAGTGCGGGCGTGGCACCGACGTACACGAAGATGCTCGGCTGGGCGCAGCAGTTCATGTCGTCCGGAGCGGGCGCGTTCGTCGGCACGCTCTGGGCGGTCCGCTCGGACAGCTCGGCTCGCTTCGCGACCGCGTTCTACCGCTCCCTCGCGGACGGCGCCACGCTCGGCGCGGCGGCCCTCGCCGCCCGCGTCGAGCAGCAGGACGACCCGCTCGACCCGACCTGGCTGGCCTACACCGTCTACGGCGACCCGTTCGCCACCGCCGCCGTCTGACCGGTCGGCAACTCAACTCGCACAGAGAGGGTGGTGTGGCATGGAGGTGACCGACTACAGCGTGCCCGTCGAGGACCTGGTGTCGGCAGTGAAGTACGCGGTGGAGCAGGCCGGCATCTCCACCACCGACGAGGGCCGGGATCTGCGGGTCGCCTCCGTTCAGCTGATCCTGAGCGCGGTGGTCACCACGAAGGTCGGCGGTGGCGTGGACTTCCGGGTCCCGGTGATCGGCTGGAAGGTCAAGGTGGGTGGCAACCGCTCCCGCCAGCGGACCCACACGATCGACATCACGCTCGTCGCCGAGGATCTCCAGGATCGGCACGAGCTACGGCACAGCGCGGTCGCGGCCACCCTGGTGGACGCGATCACCACGATCCGCGCGGTGGTCGCCGCCGGCAGCGGCGGAGACGATCCGCTGGTGTTGAAGGCCGCCGCCGTGGAACTCGTCTTCGGCGTCACCGACCAGGGCACGATCTCGGTCGGCGCGGAGGGTGAGCTGACCGACGAGATCACGAACACCCTCCGGATCGAGCTGGTCGCGGCCACCGCCGGTTAGCTCAGGCCGGGATCAGGACGGCCTCGCGGAGCATCCGGCGAGCCAGGGTGACCCGGTCGGCGTCGTTGGGCAGGCCGGGCAGGTCACCAACCCGGGTGACAGCGCCGCTGAGCAGGACACGAGCCGCCGCCTCGCAGGAAGCGGGCAGGGTGATGGTGCGGTCGAAGAGCCGCAGCGCCACCGTGTCCGCGCTGTGCGGCACCACCTGCCAGCGCAGACCGGGTCGCAGTGTGACCCGCGAGTCGGCGTCCAGGGTGGCCAGCGCGTCGGCCTGGGCGAGGGGTCGGATCGGCGCCGGGCGGGCGGCCGGCCAGGCGCGCTGGCGCAGCCGCGCGGCGACCGCGCCCGGGTCGGCGCGCAGCAGCCAGTCCCGCAGCGCCTCCACGGTCTCGGTCAGCTCCGGCTCGATGGCGTCCGGGTCGGCGACGTCGGTGCCGAACGGCAGGCTGGCCCGCAGCCGCTGGTCCTCGGCGGCCAGCGCCACCAGCTCCTCGACCAGGGCGTAGCGGGTGAGCGCGCGGATGCCCACGGTCAGGTGCAGCGAGCTGGCGTCCTGCGCCTGCGCGCTGTGCAGCCACCCCCGGGGCAGGTAGAGGGCGTCGCCGGGGGCGAGCACCACGTCCAGCGCGGCCGGGCCCTGCGCGGTGGCGGCAACCTCGTCGGCGCGGCCACCCCACTGCTGCTTCTCCAGCGGGTCGGGCAGCACCGGCGGGTGGATGCGCCAGTGCTTGCGGCCGTCGACCTGGAGCACGAACACGTCATGGGTGTCGTAGTGGGTGGCGAAGCCCTGACTGCCGGCCGGCGTCAGGTAGGCGTTGATCTGCAACGGCTGGTTGAGCGCGAGGCCCAGGTCGCGGGCGAAATCGACAAGCGGCGGCCAGATCCGGTGCAGACCCTGCAACACCAGGGTGGCTCCGGACGCGTACTGCTCCAGGACCCGTTCGTCGAGGACCTGGTCGCCGATCTCGGCGCCCGCGCCGCCGCCGCCGGTCCAGCGCGACGCCGCGACCAACTGGCCGTCCTTGGCCACCCGCAGGAACGGGGTACGCAGACCGCGCCGACTCAGCAGTTCGTCGGCGTCGGCGGGGCTGAGCAGGTCGGTGAAGCCGGACGGGTCGGGCAGCTCGGCGGCGCGCGACAGCAGCGGGGTGTGCCCCCAGTGCGCGGCGGCGAACTTGGCCGGTTCGACCGAGACGCAGCGGGCCAACGCGGCGGTGGCCTCGGCGGACGGAACCGCCGGGCGGCCGTGGTGGCCGCCCGGCGGGTCGGGGTACGTCATGGCGTGCCGCTACCGGGCGCTGCCGTCAGCGCCACCGTCCTGCTGACCCGGGGTGGCACCACCGTCAGCGGGACCCTCCGCGCCGCCGTCAGCGCCACCGTCCTGCTGACCCGGGGTGGCACCACCGTCAGCGGGACCCTCCGCGCCGCCATCGGCGCCACCGTCGTGCTGACCGGGGGTCGCGCCACCGTCGGCCGGGCCCTCCACGCCGCCGCCGCCGGTGGTCTGCATGTCGTCATCGTTGAGTGCCATCGGTACTCCCTCGGGTGTGCCGCCCCGCCGTGCGCCGGGGTCCGTCGTGCTGCGGGTGGTACCCCACGCGCGATCTTCTCTAACCCTCACCGTAGACGCCGAACCGGGGCGACACGGGCGGTTCGCGAGCGGCGGCGCAGAGTGCCAGGATGGGCTGGTGATCGTGGTGGGCACGTCCGGCTGGCAGTACCGGGACTGGCGCGGTCGTTTCTACCCGCGGGGTCTGCCCCAGCGGCTCTGGCTGGAGCACTTCGCGGCCGGGTTCGCCACTGTCGAGGTCAACAACGCCTTCTACCGGCTGCCCGAGCGGGACACCTTCGCCGCCTGGCGGGCGCGGACCCCGGCGGACTTCTGCGTGGCGGTGAAGATGAGCCGCTACCTCACCCACATCAAGCGACTGCGCGACCCGGCGGAGCCGGTGGCCCGGTTCCTCGGCCGGGCCACCGCGCTCGGTGACCGGCTCGGCCCGGTGCTGCTGCAACTCCCACCGAACCTGCGGGCGGACGTCGAGGCGCTGGACGCGACGCTGCGACTGTTCCCCGCGCAGGTGCGGGTCGCGGTCGAGCCCCGGCACCCCTCCTGGTGGACCGACGCCACCCGGGCGGTGCTGGAACGGCGTCGGGCCGCGCTGGTGTGGGCGGACCGGCTCGGACGCCCGGTCGCCCCCCGCTGGCGCACCACCGACTTCGGCTACCTGCGGCTGCACGAGGGGCGGGCGCGGCCCTGGCCCCGCTACGGTCGCGCCGCGCTGCGGTCCTGGGTACGCCGGCTGACCGACGACTTCGGCCCGGACGAGCCGGCGTACGTCTATTTCAACAACGATCCGGGCGGCGCGGCGATCGTGGACGCGGTCGCGTTCGCCGGGCTGGCCCGCCGGGCCGGGCACCCGGTGTCGCGGGTGCCCACCGCGGCCGAGGCGGCCGGCAGCGACGACTGAGCCCGCCCGACGGCGGTCGGGCGGGCCCATGCTGTCAGGCGGTCACGGCATCATCACCGCGAGGTCCTTGGGCATGGTGTCCTTCACGTCCTGCCACTCACCCTGGGTGACGTGGCGGCGCAGCGTGTCCAGGACCACCTGCGTCACCCGCTCCGGGCCACCCTCCGCGTCGTACGGGAAGCCCTGCCGCACCTCGTAGAGGAAGTCGTCGCGGTTGAGCTTGATCGGCACGTCCGACGGCACCCAGCCGTCGAAGTAGATGCCCCGGACCAGCACCGGCAACTGCTGGGCGAACTCCACGCTCTCGTTCACCGGCAGCCGGTCGCGCAGCAGGTGCAGCACCGTGCGCAGGGCCGCGTACGACTGGTTGCGTCGCTCCTTCGGCCACCCGTAGGCGTCCTCGATGTCCTTGAGGATGATGTTCGTCTTGTCCAGCGAGGACTCGAACGCCGAGATCATCGAGTCAGCCATTGGTCGACCCCCGTTCCGTGGTGTCCCACCGTCGGTCATCGGCGCGGCGCGGTGGCCCAGCCGGCCCACGGCGGGCCCGCACCGGGCTGCCCTGCGGTGCCCGCCGGGCGTTGTCGGCCGAGCCGACCACGTGCAGGACGGCACCACGCCGTCGATCCGTCACCAGTCGAACCGTCATCCCCGTCACCTCCGTGTCGTCTCCGGCGTCGACCGTCCGGGGACGGCCGTACCCACCGCGTCCACCCTCGCCGCGGGGTGGGTGATGCGGCACCACCCGAATCGGGTGAGGTCAGTCCACGCCGAGGAGACCGGCGAGGGTCTTCGCGTTGGTCTGCGCGTAGTCGCGGTAGCAGTTGTTCATGAGAACGTGGGTCTGCCCGGCCTCGTCGGCCAGCTCGCGCAGCTTCGGCGCCCAGTCGGCCAGCTCCCGCTTGGAGTAGTGGTAGCCGAACTTCTCGTGGATGTCCTTGCTGGTCCACTTGTCGCTGTGACCGTGGAAGCGCATCACCGCGAGGTCCGCGGTGGCGGCCAGCACCGGGGGCAGCGACGAGCGGTGGCCCTGCGGCATGTCCACGCAGACGTACGGCAGCTGGTGCTCGCGCAGGAAGGCCAGGGTCTCGTCGGCGTTGTCGCCGTCGAACCAGGAGGCGTGCCGGAACTCGTACACCGGGCGCAGGGGCGCGCAGCGCTTCGCCACCTCCAGCAGGTACTGCTTGTTGGCCCGCTTGATGGTGAACCAGGGCGGGAACTGGAACAGCAACGCGCCCAGTTTCCCGGCCTCGACCAGCGGGTCCAACGCGGACAGGAAGCGCGTCCACACCTCCTCGTACGACTGCGCGGGCAGGTCGTCGGGGTAGACGTTCTTCTTGTCGGTCTCGGGGCGCAGGTCCTTGTAGAGCGCGCTGACCCGGGTGGGGTGCCCGGTGAGCAGGCTGAACGCCTTGATGTTGAAGGTGAAGCCGGGCGGGGTTCGCTCGGCCCACAGCCGCGCGGTCGCCTCGGCCGGCGGCGAGTAGTAGGTGGCGTCCACTTCGACAAGGGGAAACTGCCGGGCGTAGTACGCCAGCCGCTTCTCCGGGGTGTCAGCGGTCTGCGGGTACCACCCCGAGTCCAGCAGTGTGCGGTCGGTCCAGGACGCGGTGCCCACCAGGATGTCACCCATTGGTGCAGTCCATCGCGTCGCGGACCGACCGGCAACCGCTGGCGTGGCTCAGGCCGCCCGCCGCTCGCGCGTCTGCTTGCACGTCACGCACGTGGTGGCGGACGGGAAGATCTCCAACCGCTCCACCGGGATCGCCGCCGAGCAGCCCTCGCACCAGCCGTAGGTGCCCTCCTCGAGCCGGCCGAGGGCGTGCTCGTACTGGGCGCGGCGGTCGAGGATGGTGCGCAACAGGGACTGGGCGGTGTCCCGCTCGGCCGTCTTGGTGCCGCTGTCGGCCTGGTCGTCGCCGGCGGTGTCGCCGACCTCCACCAGCCGCAGCACCTGGCTCTGGAGCACCGCCTGGTCGTACTCGCCGGTCAGCTCGTCGTAGCGCGCCTGGAGCGATCGCCGGATCTGGTCGATCTCCGTCTGGGACCGGGTCGTACCGACCGTGTCGTGGACGAGCATCGCTGCCTGCCTTTCTGGGCCTCTGCCTCAAGGTGAACCGGATGCCGGCGGCACGGGGCCTCGGTCACGGTCGCGTTCGGTGCGCGGGCGATCACCCGCGCTCTGTGAGCCGGGCGAGTACCCGCCCGATCAGCCGCGCAAACCGACAGATTCCCGGTTGTTGTCAGCGGTCCTGGTCGGGCTCCACGAGCGCCGGTCGGCGGGGGTCGTCGGCGCGTACCACCACGTCGGCGAAGCTCGCCGGGACGACCTCCTCGGCGTACCTGTCGAAGGCCGGCAGCGCCCACTCCTGGGCTGCCTCGGTACGCCGGCGCAGTGCCGCCGGGGACAGCTCCAGGTGGACGGTCACGTCGAAGGGCAGGCCGCCGCCGAGCAGCAGGGGGCCGCTGACCAGGACGACGCCGCCGGGTGCCAGGTCGACGTAGCGGGCGCGGCTGGCCCGGTCGGCGTCGGCGTCCCAGAGCGACGGGAGTAGTCGGCCGCTGCCGCCCGGGCCGGCAGGGTCCAGCACCTCGCGGCGCAGCCCGGCCTCATCGACCCAGGCCTCGTAGAAGGAGTCCGGGTTGGTGCGGCCCAACTCGAAGCGCAGCGACGCCGGGCGGAGGAAGTCGGTGGCGCGGACGTGCAGCACCGGGCGGCCCAGGGCACGCAGCGGGTCGACGAGCGCCGCGGCCAGTTCGTCGGCGCCGGCGGCGGGAGCGCCGTCCACTGCCACCCGTAGCCGCGCGGGCCCGGCGGCGGCGGTCGCGGCGCGGGTGGCCGCGTCGGCCAGCCGACCGGTCAGCTCGGCGACGAGCAGGTCGGGCGAGATGGGGCGGATGCGCACCGGACCATCCTGCCCCGCGCCGGGCGGCTCGGCGACGCCGGTCAGCCGGTGCGGTCGATGGTGACCCGGGCATCGTCGGCCAGCCGGTAGCCGACGCCGTACACGGTGGTGACCAGCGGAACGTCCACGCCGACCTTGCCGCGCAGCCGACGCACGTGCACGTCGACGGTACGCACGCCGGCGTGCTCGTAGCCCCAGACGGCGTTGAGCAGTTGCAGCCGGGTGAACACCCGGCGCGGGTGCGCGACCAGGTGCAGCAGCAGGTCGAACTCCAGCCGGGTCAACGGCAGCGGCTCGTCGTCGCGCAGCACCGAACGCGACGAGGCGAGGATGTGCAGGGCGGGAATGGTCGGGCTGATCGGGCGGGCCGCCGACCGGGTGGCGGGCGCCTGGTCGGGGCGGCGTTCGGCTGGGACCGAACCGATGATCACGCCTTCGCCCCGTTCCAGCATCTCCCGAGCGGCCTCCAGCAGCCGCCGTGCCGCCGGGGTCAGCGACTCCTCACAGGCCAGCGGGATGGACAGCGTCACGGTGAGCACGGGCGCGGCGGTGTTCGCCGGGCGACGCTGCCCGCCGGGAGGTCGACCGGGCACCGCGGGCTGGGACGTATGCCATCCGGCGCGCGACGAGGCGGGGCTGACCGACATGGTCCTCCTTGGGCTGGTCCGGGTATCTCCCCACGGCCCGGGACGCCGCTTCATCGATGCTTCCCGGCGCCTGGGCGAGGGTCAAGAGGCGGCTGCGTTGCATGAATGTGACAATTGACGAACACATCGGAGCCAGATGCTCGCTCTGCGTACGAGGCCTGATGATTACAGCAGAGTCGCCGAGATGCCCCGATACGGGGGTCCCCGACCGGTTCACCAGGCCGGTCAGGTGCCGCCGGACCAGCGCTCAGCCGCTGTGGTCCACGCTGATCGCGGCCTCGTCGGCCAGCCGGTAACCGACCCCGTAGACCGTGGTGATCACCTCCGAGCCGGCCAGCTTGGCGCGCAGCCGGCGGACGTGCACGTCCACCGTCCGGGCGACCGCGTGCTCGTAGCCCCAGACGCTGGAGAGCAGTTGCAGGCGCGTGAAGACCCGGCGCGGCCGCTCGGCCAGGAACAGCAGCAGTTCGTACTCGATGCGGGTCAGCGCGATGACGCGTTCGCCCCGGCGGACCGTCCGCGAGCCGGCCAGGATGCGGACGTGGTCCGCGCCGACGGACGGCGCAGCGGTGGTGGGGGGTGGGGCCGGCGTTGCGTCCCGCACGGCACGCAGTTGACCCTCCCCCGACTCGGCCAGCTCACCGAGTAGCTGCACCAGTCGGGCCAGCCGCGGGCTCAGCGGCCCCGGCGCGAGGTCGAGGGTGATGGTCAGGGTCGGGCCGGTGCGCGGGCGGGCCGGGCGCACCCCCGGGTGGCGGCGGGTGGGGATGGCGACGACGGACATGGTGCCTCCTGAGGGCGGTGGGCCCGCCACGCCGGGTGTGGCGTGACGGTCAGCGGCGCGTCCAGCCGGCGTTGACCGGGGACGCATGGGGTACGCGGTGGTGCAGGGGGGTCGGGCCGAGGGCGGGCAGGCCGGCGATCCGCCAGGCCGCGAACCCCCCGACCACGTCGGTGGCCCGGTGCAGGCCGACGTCCTGCAATGCGGCGGCGGCCAGCGACGAGGTGTAGCCCTCCTGGCAGAGGATCACCACCGGTACGTCGTAGTCGACGGCCTGCGGCAGCCGGGCTGGGCAGCGAGGGTCGAAGCGCCACTCCAGCACGTTGCGCTCGACGATGAGCGAGCCCGGCACCACGCCGTGCGCGGCCCGCTGGGCGGCCGGGCGGATGTCGACCAGCAGCGCACCGGTCCGGTACGCCAGGTGCGCCCGCTCCGGGTCCAGTCGGCGCAGCCGGGCCCGGGCGGCGGCCAGGATCTCGTCGATGCCCCGGGAGCCCGGCGGCGGCACGGCGGGACAGTACTCGGCGGTCATCTGCATTCTCGGTTCCTTCCGGTGACAGGGGGATCTCGGTGCGCCGACCTACCAGGACCGGCCGGCCTCGGCGACCTCGGCGACCCGCAACCGACCGTCCAGCAGGTGGTAGCGGGTCATGCGCAGCAGCGCCGGTCGGTAGACGTGCACGCTGACCGCCGGGTCCGCACCCCGGTTGGTCACCCGGTGCACGTGCCGGGGGCCGAACCGCCGGCCGGCACCGGCGGACAGCAGTCGGGGGCGGAGTCGGCCGGCGCTGACGGTCTCCTCGGTGAGCACGCCGGCGACCACCCGGAACGCTCCGGAGGAGCCGCCGTGGTCGTGCAGGTCGGTGCCCTGACCGGGCAGCCAGCTCAGCGCCCACACCTCGTGCTCGTCGCTGACGGCGAGGCGGGCGTACCAACGCTCGGCGGGGTCGAACCGCAGCGCCACCGGCCAGCCGGCCGGGTCGGCCCACCCGGCGGCAACGGTGAGCAGGTCGGGCTCCGGACGGTGGTGCGTCATGGCGGTTCCTCGCGGGTCGTTCGGCGGGGTGCCCTCGTACTCTAGACGGCAAAGCCTATAGGTTTAGTAGGTAATTCCGCCTGTTGGGACGCCGGTCAGCCACACGGGTCGATCAGCGCAGCACCGGCGGGTCCACCCGGTAGCCCGGCAACGACGGCCACCGCACCGTCAACACCACCGACGCGCGCTCGGCGAACCAGGAATGGTCCACCCCACGAGCCCACACCACGTAGTCGCCCGGCGCGGCCAACCGCACCGTCCGGTCCGGCAGCTCCACCCGGAAACACCCCTCGACGAGGACGAGCAACGTGGTGCGCAGCTCGCCGGTCGCCCACCGCGACCGCGCCTGACCCGGCGGATGCACACCCCACTTCACCTCGACATCGGTGCTGTGCCGGATCTCCCCCGGCGGCGCGAAATGCCCGAGCAACCAACCGGCGTTGGTGGCGCCGTCGACACCCGCGTTGCCCACGTACACCGTCTCACCCATCGGATCCCTCCCCAGCGCGCCGGCCGAGCAACCTATCAGCAGCGGTACGACTAACCTGGGGCGGTGACCGACGACCTCGACGCCGAGACGCTGGCGTTCGCGCACCGGATGTTCGACCTGGCCCGGGCCGGCTCCACCGACGAACTGGCGGCACAACTCGACGCCGGCCTGCCGGTCAACCTCACCAACGACAAGGGCGACACGCTGCTCATCCTCGCCGCGTACCACGCCCACCCGGACACGGTGGCCGCCCTGCTCAGCCGCGGCGCCGACCACACCCGGGCCAACGACCGGGGTCAGACCGCGCTGGCCGCGGCGGTCTTCCGCAGCAGCACCGAAGCGGTCCGCGCGCTGCTCGCCGCCGGTGCCGACCCGGCACACGGCAACCCGTCGGCCCTCGAAACCGCGCGCTTCTTCGACCTACCGGAGATGACCGAGCTGCTGCGCGTCGGCTGACACCGGCCCGGCCTGGCGGTATACAGGGTCGGTGGAAGATCCCCTGCCGGAGCAGATGCGGGCCGCCGGCACCGCGCTGCTGACCGCGCTCGACCCCGCCGCCCGCGAGCGCGCCGTGCACTCGTTCGACGACGAGGCGGCCCGCCGCTGGCTGGAATACCGGCCCCGACCCCGACCGGGCGTCTGCCTCGCCGACCTCGACGTCGCCGCCCGCAAGGCCGCGCACCGGCTGCTGGCCACCGCGCTCAGCCCCTCGGCGTACGCGCAGGCCATGGCCATCATCTCCCTGGAGGAGGTGTTGGACCGGGCCGAGGGCTGGCAGCGCGGGCGGCACAGCGCCGATTACTGGGTGGCCGTGTTCGGCGACCCGGCGCGCGACGACCGCTGGGCGTGGCGACTCGAAGGCCACCACCTGTCGGTGAACATGACAGTGGTGGACGGCCAGGTCTCCCCCGCGCCGATCTTCTTCGGCGCCAACCCGGCCGCCGTCCGCTACGCCGGCCGGCCGGTCTCCCGCCCACTGGGTGTCGAGGAGGACCTGGCCCGCGCCCTGCTCGACGCGCTGGGCCCGGCCGAACGGGCCGCCGCCATCATCGCCGACGAGGCGCCGACGGACATCATCAGCGCCACCCGAGGGCGGGTCGACGGGCTGCTGGAGCCCCTCGGCGTGCCGGCGCGGCGGCTCGGGCCGACCGGCCGCGCGCTGCTCGACCAGGTGGTCGCCCTCTACCTCGACCGGCTGCCGCCCGAGCTGGCCATCCGGGAGGCGACCCGACTGGACGCCGGCGCGCTGCACTTCGCCTGGGCCGGCCCGACCCAACCCGGGCGGCGGCACTACTACCGGGTGCAGGGCGACGACCTGCTGATCGAGTACGACAACACCACAGCGGACGGCAACCACGCGCACACCGTGCTGCGTCGCCCCGCCAGCGACTTCGGCGCCGACGTCCTGGCCACCCACCACCACACCCACCCGCACTGACCCGGCGGCGGGTCAGGGGCGGGTGGCCTCGATGAGGAAGCGTTGGGCGTGGGCGACGAAGGGGCCCTCGTCGACGATGCGGCGGTGCAGGTCGGCCAGCGGCGCGCGGTAGCGGTCGACAGTGAACCCGGGCACCGTCCAGATCACCTTGCGCAGGAACCAGACCACCGCGCCGATGTCGGCGAAGGTCGCCCGCAGGGTGGCCCGACGCAGGTCGACCACCCGCAGGCCAGCGGCCTCGGCAGCGGCGGCCGCGTGCTCGGGGTGGCGCTGCGTCGGCGGCGGCAACGGCCCGAGCATCGCCTCACTCAGCTCCCGCATGGTGCCGGCCCCGATCTGCTGGGACAGGAACGTCCCGCCCGGCCGCAGCACCCGGGCCGTCTGCACCCAGTCGGTACGCACCGGATGCCGACTGACCACCAGGTCGAACGAGGCGTCGCGAAACGGCAGCGGCCCGTCCGGCGCGACCGCCACCACCGACGCACCGATCCGACGCAGGGTCCGTCGGGCGACCTCGACGTTCGGCGGCCACGCCTCGGTCGCCGTCAGCAGCTTCGGTCGACGCGGCACCTCGGCGAGCACCTCCCCGCCGCCGGTGTCCACGTCCAGTGCCGCATCGGCGTACGCCATCCGGTCGGCGACGAGCCGGGCGTACCCCCAGGGTGGACGTTCCTCGGTGGCCCGGCCGGCCAGCCAACCGAAGCCCCAACCATCGACGGGCGCCGCGGCGGCCTCCGCGATCAGGTCCTCGGCGTCACGCTCGACAGTCATGGGGGGCAGCCTCGCGGCCGGCCACCCCGGCGGCAACCCATTTGCCGTCGGCCGGGCGGCGGCGGCTCAGCCGAGACCGAGCTTGTGCTCTTCGAGGGCGGCCTGCAGGATGCCGAGCGCCTTCGGGCCCATGCCGTGCAGCCTGGCCAGATCCGCCCGGGGAACGCCCGCGAGCTGACGCAACGCCGTGTAGCCGGCGCCGTGCAGGGCCCGGGTGGCCGGCGCACCGATCTTCGGCAGCGTGTCCAGCGAAGAGGTCATCCGCGGATGGTAGACCGGCCGAGGGCCCGGATGCTCGACCCCGTGCGGGCGACTCGACGCCGGGCGGGCGACTCGACGCCGGGCGGGCGACCAGCGGTCCGGCTCACGCGCCCGACGATCCCGGCAGGCGGGTCGGGTCAGGGGCGGGCGATCTCGCCGGTGGAGCCGGCGAGCGCGTCCAGGCCGCCAGCCTCCACACGGCCGCTGTCGAACTGACGCATCAGCCGGGCGCCCAGGTGCACGCCGACCCCGCCCACGGCCAACGCGACCAGCTCGGTGACCAGGATCGCGACCGAGGCGCCGCGCTGCGGGGAATGTGACCGAACCAGGCAGGTGAGCAGGAACATGGCGGCCATCACCGCGTTCACCAGGTTGAAGGCGACGGCGGTGCGGCGGGTGTGGTCACCCGGCACGTCCCACAGGTCGACCATGCCGGCCACGGCGGTCAGCGCGGCGGCGACGAGCGCGGCGATGCCCGTCCAATACCCGACCTCGCCGAAGAACGCGGGCCCGCCGACGACGTCGGTGAGGTCGAAGACGGTGGCACTGACGAACAACCCGAGCGGGAACGTCACCAGCATCGGTTGGATCGGATGCCCCTGCACCCGCAGCCGGCTCTGCATCGGTCCTCCCCCGGGTCGGCGCAGCTCACCTGACCAGAGTGCTACCCGGGGTCGGTCGAGACGAAACGAAACGGTCCGACTCGCCGCTGACCGGACGAACGGACACCACCCGCCCTGATCCACTCGCGTTTCAGGAAACCGCGCCATCCGGGCGGCCGGGACACCCCGCCATCCGGACGATCAACTCGGCTTTCAGGAAGCCGCGCCGTCCCACCGGCCCGGATACCCCGCCTTCAAGAAACACGAGTCGATCACCGCGGGGACCGCGCGGGGCGGCGCGGGGTGGTCAGGTGTCGCGGGAGCGGGAGACCGTCCGGACCAGCCGTTCGGCCACCTCACGCAGCGGTATGTCCAGTGACGACGCGGCGGTCCGCAGCACGTCGAGGGCCTCGGCCGGCGGGCAACCGCGCTGCGTCATGATCACGCCGACGGCCTGGCCGACCACTCCGTCCTGCAGGAGCGAGGCGTCCCGAACACCTGCGAGGGTGAGCTGCCGGCTGCGGTCGCGGACGGCGGCGAGCAGCAGTCCGGCGTGTTCGGCGAGCAGCATCGCGGTCAACTGGTGTTGCGGGGTCAACAGGTCCGGCGCGGCGGCGTACAGGTTGATCGCTCCGATCACCTGGTCGTCGATGTCGACCGGGGCGGAGATCACCCCGCGTACGCCGAGGTCGCGGGCGCGAGTCGTCCAGGCCGGCCAGCGGGGCTCACCGTCCAGGTCAGCGGCGAGGATCATCTCGCGGCGGCGGATCGCGCTCATCGCCGGCGAGTCCGGTCCGTGTCGCAGGTCGTCGAGCCCGGCCAGTCCTTCGTCGGAGGCGGCCACCCCGGCCGGCTCGCCGGCCCGCAGCGCGGTGAACCCGCACCAGCGCACCCCGGCGACGGCGTCCCGGGTGACCCGGACCAGGGCCAGTAGAGCCTCATCAAAGTCGGTCAGGGCGATGAGCCCAGCGGTCAACTCCCGTAACAGCGCGGCTGCTTCCAGGACGCCGAGGGTCTGCACCACCGGTTCCCGCGTGTCGAGGTTCACGGGTGTGCAGCCTCCGTGCCGTTCCGCGCCTGCCCGGCACGCCTCGTCACCTGTGTCATCGTCTGCTCTCTCCCGACTCGACCGACCAGCCCTACTACCCTCGGAAACCCGGGTCGAAACGGCGTAAATCGGGGCCCCTGCCGCGCCTGAAGGCGCACCTGGGGCCCCGACGTCCGGTAACTCAGCGCGAGGTGCCGCTGAGCCGCCGCCCGATCGACGCGATCAGGCGGTCGAGCTCGGACCCGAACGGGTTGTCGTGCACCAGGTACGTCCACGTGGCGGTGGGCCGGACCAGGGTGCCGTCCTCGGGCTGCCAGTCCTCATCGAATTCGGTCTCGTTGAAGGTGGCGATGGTGCGGGCCTCGATCTCCGGGACCAGATCGTTGAACGCGGGCACCGCAGCCCGGTGGAACTCGTCCAGCGGGTCGAGCCGGCCCAGCGCGCGCAGGTGCACGCCCTCGCGGACCTCCGACAACTCGGCCAGGTGGTCGGCCCAGAGCCGGTCCAGGTGGTAGAGCGCGATCGACCGGGCGGCGCGGGCGAGCAGGTCCTCGTCCATCTCGCCGGCCTTCTCCGGCTCCTTCTCGAGCAGCATCACCGCTGCCACGTCACTGGTCAGCAGTCGCTCCCGCCGTGCGGCGAGGGCCTTGCGCTGCTGCTCGATCACCACGCTGTAGCGCCAGGTGTTGCGGTGGATCTCGTGGTTGACGCCCTCGGCGACCCGCTGGGCGTGCTCCACCGCGTAGTCGACCTGATCGTCAGTGACCAGGCCGTCGGCGTTCATCCGGGGCGAGGCCGGCACCGAGTCGGCGGCGTGCCGGACGACGAGATCGTCCTCCAGGCTGACGAAGAAGACCGAGCCGCCCGGGTCGCCCTGCCGGCCGGCCCGACCGCGCAACTGGTCGTCCACCCGGCGGCTGTCGTGCCGGCCGCTGCCGATCACGTAGAGCCCGCCCAGCTCGGCGACCCGATCCCTGTCGCTCTGGTCGCTGCCACCGAGCCGGATGTCGACGCCCCGGCCGGCCATCTGGGTGGAGACGGTGACCGCGCCGTACGCGCCGGCCTCGGCGATGATCGCCGCCTCCTCGTCGTCGTTCTTGGCGTTCAGCACCACGCAGGGCACCCCGGCGGCGTTCAGCCCGGCGGCCAGCCCCTCGGACTCCTTGACGTCCAGGGTGCCGACCAGCACCGGCCGCCCCTTGGCGTGCGCGCGCTGGATCTCGTCGACGAGCGCTTCGTCCTTCTCGGCCCGGGTGGCGTAGATGCGGTCCGGCTCGTCCTCACGGATGCACGGGGTGTTCGGCGGGATCACCGCGACCTCGAGGTTGAAGAACTCCCGCAACTGGTCGCCGACGTGCACCGCGGTGGCGGTCATCCCGCACACCTTCGGGTAGAGCGCGATGTACGCCTGCATGGCGATGGTGCCGAGCACCTCGCCCTCGGCGGTGGCGTCCAGCCCCTCCTTGGCCTCGACAGCGGCCTGGAGGCCGTCCGGCCAGCGGCGGCGCTGGGCCACCCGGCCACGCATCTCGTCGACCAGCTCGACGGTGCCGTCCCGGACGATGTAGTCCACGTCACGGTGCAGCAGGGCGTGGGCGTGCAGCGCCACGTTGACCGCGGAGAGCTGCGCGACGTGCTCCTCGTCGTACAGGTCGATGCCGAGCTTGGCCTCGATGGCGGCCAGGCCGGCGGAGGTGAACGCCACGCTCCGCCCGTCCTCGGCGACCGTGTAGTGCTTGCCCTTGCGCAGGCCACGGACCAGCGCGGCGGCGGCGTGCACCGGGTCCTGCTCGCCCGGCACCGCGCCGGCCAGGACCATCGGCACCCGGGCCTCGTCGATCATGATCGAGTCGGCCTCGTCGACGATGGCGGTGCTCAGCGCGGGCTGCACCCGGTCTTCCACGTCGGTGACCAGCTGGTCGCGCAGGTAGTCGAAGCCCGCCTCGCTGACCGAGACGTAGGTGACGTCGCAGGCGTACGCGTCGCGCCGCTCCTGCGGGGTGGACGCCTCGTTGACCCAGCCGACGGTGAGGCCGAGCAGGGTGTAGACCGGCTCCATCCACTGGGCGTCGCGGCGGGCCAGGTAGTCGTTGATGGTGAGCACGTGCACCGGGCCGTTGCCGAGCCGGACGTGCCCGTACGCGGCGATCGTGGCGGTCAGTGTCTTGCCCTCACCGGTGGCCATTTCGGCGACCTTGCCGGAGAGCAGCGACATCGCGCCGAGCAGCTGCACGTCGTACGGCCGCTGGTCGAGCCCACGGCGGGCGGCCTCGCGGCCGACGGCGCAGATCTCCTCGTAGTCGGCGGCGACGCCCGCGGCCTGGGTCAGCTCGGCGTCGTCGAGCGCGGCGAGCTCAGCCTCGCGCGCCTCGATCGCCGGGAGCAGTTTCTCCAGCGGAGCAAGATCCACGGTCGAGCCGGGGCGCTGGAGGAACCGCCGGAACTTGCTCTTGAACCGTTGAGACACACCCATGAGCGGCAACGGTACGCGATTCGGGGCACCATGTGCGGCCCGGCCGCCCGGCAAGTCGGCGGCACCGGGGCGGAGTCAGCCGACCAGCAGCTGGTGGCTGGCGAGCTCCCGGTACAGCGGGTCGGTGGCGGTCAGTTCGGCATGGGTGCCGACGGCCACCACCCGGCCGCCGTCGAGGACGACGATCTGGTCGGCGTCGACCACCGTGGCGAGCCGGTGCGCCACGATCAACAGCGTCCGGCGGACGGCCACGGCGTCGATGGCGCGGCGCAGCGCGACCTCGTTGCGCGAGTCGAGGTTGCTGGTCGGCTCGTCCAGCAGCAGCACCGGCGGGCCGGCGAGCAGCGCGCGGGCGATGGCCAGTCGCTGCCGTTCACCCCCGGAGAGCAGGACGCCACCCTCCCCCACCTGCACGTCGAGGCCCTGCGGGGTGCGCTGCGCCAGGTGTCCCAGGTTGACAGCGTCGAGGACCTCGCGCAGCCGGTCGTCGGCGGCGTCCGGGGTGGTGATCAGCAGGTTCTCCCGCAGCGTGCCGGCCAGCACGGGGGCCTCCTGCTCGACGTAGCCGAGCCGGGCCCGCAGCGCGTCGCGGGGCAGGTCCCGCACGTCGGTGCCGTCGAGTCGGATCGTGCCGGCGCTGACCTCGTAGAACCGCTCGACCAGGGCCAGCAGGGTGGACTTCCCGGCGCCGGAGGGGCCGACCAGGGCGGTCCGGGTGCCGGCGGGCACCGCGAAGGTGACCTCGTGCAGCACCGGCTCGCCACCCGGGTAGCCGAAGCCCACCCGGTCGAACTCGATCATCGGGGTCGGGCGGCGGGAGGTCGCCGTCGCGGTGGCGGGCGCCGGCCGGTCGTCCGCGCCCTCCGCGGGCACGGCGAGGATCTCCTCGATCCGCTGCAGGGCGCCCAGGCCGGACTGCAACTGGGTGTACGCCCGCAGCACCTGACCCAGCGGCAGCGCCAGCAGGAACAGGTACATGACGAACGCGACCAGGTCACCGACGGAGATCGCCCCGGCGGCGACCCGCGCCCCTCCGATGCCGAGCACCAGCAGGAACGCGCCCTGCACGGTGACCGAGCCGATCGGGCCGACCAGCGCCTGCACGCGGGCCACCCGCAGCCCCGCCGCGTACGCCTCCCGGGCGCTGCCGGTGACGGTCTGCGTCTCCCGGGTCTCGGCGCGGCTGGCCCGGATGGTCCGCGCCGCCGAGATGGCCCGTTCCACCGCCGAGGTCATCTCACCGATCCGCTCCTGGGCGGTCCGGGCCAGCGCCCGGACCCGGCGGGCGAAGGTGGCGGCGAAGGCCAGCCCCAGCGCCACCCCGAGCAGGGTGACGCCGAACAGCAGCGGGTCGAGCAGCACCATGGCCGTGCCGGCGCCGACCACCGTCACCGCCCCGGTGACCGTCTCGAAGAGCCCGGAGGTGACGACAGCGCGCAGCAGCGTGGTGTCCGAGCCGACCCGGGAGAGCAGGTCGCCGGTGCGCCGGCTGTCGTACTCGGCGATGGGCAGCCGTAGCAGGTGACCGGCCAGCCGACGCCGGGTGCCCAGCACCAGCCCTTCGGCGGTGCGTTGCAGCAGGTAGTCGCGCAGCCCGCCGATCGCCGCGCCGAGCACCACGAGGGCCACCAGCACCGCCACCAGCTCGGACACCCCCTGCTCGGCGCCGATCCGGTCGAGCACGGACCGGGTGAGCAGCGGCTGCGCCAGCGACGCCGCCGAGCCGACCAGCGACAGGACGCCCACCACGACCAGGGTGCCGCGGTGCTCCCGCAGGTACGGCAGCAGCGCGCGCAGGCCGACCGGCCGGCCCGCGGCGGCCCCGCCGCCCGGCCGGTCTGTCGCGGTGCCGCCGGCCGGCCGGTGCGTCGAGGTGCTCATGCCGGGAACGGTAGTCCGCCGTGTCACCAGGACGGGCGCGCTCCGGCCCGTCGGGTCAGGTGGCGAGCACCACCTGGAGTTCCTGCCGGCGACGCTCGGCCAGGTCGGTGAGGAGAGCGGGGGCCTCGTCGAAGGGGACCACCGCCGAGACGAGGTGCTTGCGGATCGTGTCGCCGTACGCGCGGAGCAGGTCGATGGTCTCGGCGGAGAGCCGTTCGCGGTCCCAGGTGGGTGCGAGCCCGCGCGGCACCCTTCCGATCTGGGCACAGCGCAGCGACAACCCGTTGTGGTGGAACTCCTCACCGAGGCGGACCGCGTCCGCGCCGCCCTGGTAGAAGGCGAGGTCGATGACCGTGCCCTGGGGGCGCAGCAGCCGCAGGGCGAGGTGCAACGCCCACGCCTGCCCCCGGCACTGGAACACCACGTCGGCGCCCCGGTCGCCAGCGGTGTGCGCCCAGCGGGTCTTCAGCACGACCGCCGGGTCGTCCGCGTCCGGGTCGAGAGTTTCCAGGCCGAGCGCCTCGGCGATCTGCCGGCGGTGCGGGGTCGGGTCGAGCACCACCACCGACGCGGCGCCGTTGCGCCGGGCGAACAACGCCGTCAGCAACGCCACGACACCGGCGCCGACGACGGCGACCCGTCGGCCGCGTACCCCGTCGCCGAGCGCCCGGACGTCGGTGCCGTGCAGGTCGGCGGCGGCGTGCAGCAGCCCGTTGGCGCAGATCGGGCCCATGTGCGCGGCGTACACGCCGAGCAGTGGGTCCAGGTCGTCGGGCAGCGCCACGAACCGTTCGGCGACCGGGTCGGCCAGCCAACCGGTGCGGTGCCCGTACGTCATGGCACCGACGGTGCCCACCGCGACGGCCGGCGTTTCGCTCTCCATCACCCGGCCGACCTGCATGTAGCCCAGTCGCGTCACCGGGTAGGGGGTGCTGGCCGGGCCCGGCTGGAACAGCCCCAGGTCGGCGTTCCAGGTGACGTTCAGGTAGGGGTTCGTGCCCTTGACGTAGCTCAGCTCGGTGCCGGCGGAGACACCGCTGAACAGCGTCTCGACCCGGAACGTGCCGGGACGCAGCGGTGCGGCGTCCTGTTCGACCAGATCGACCTGGCCGGGACCGGTGACCACCACGACCTTGTCACGCATCGACGGTCACCCCGCTGGTGAGCACCGCCGGCGCGGTCGCGGTGGCGAGCCGCACGGTCGTGCCGGTACGGGCCGAGTCGGCCACCGCGAGGGCCAGGCGTTGGGTCGCGAGGGCCTCGGCGTACGGGACGCGCACGTCGTCGCCGATGCCTCGGACGGCGTCGACGAAGGCGCGGTCCACCGCCACCCGGGCGGCTTCCGGGTCGGCGGGGAGGTGTCGTTCGCCGTCGGCGTCGCGGATCGACAGCCCGTCCTCGGTGATCGCGAGGGCCAGCCCGTCGGCGAGGATCTCCAGGCCGGCGCGGTGCTTCCAGCCGAGGACGCAGGCGGCGCTGAGCGTGCCGACCGCACCGTCGGTGAAGCGCAGTGCGGCGGTGGTCACCGAGTCGATGTCGGCGCCGTCGACCGGCGGCGGTGTGCCGTTGCCGTACGCGGTGACCTCGGTGACCTCGCCGGCCAGCACGCGGATCAGGTCGAGCACGTGGGCGGCCTGCTCGACCACCGGGCCGCCGGAGCGGTCCCGCCGCGACCACCACGCCACCGGGGGCACCTTGTCCAGCCAGGCGCCGCTGACCATCCGCACCGGGCGGTCGGCGAGCAGGTCGCGGGCCTGGTCGAGCACGCTCAGGTAGCGCCAGTGGTGGCCGACGGCGGTGCGCAGCCCGCGTCGCGCGACCAGGTCGGCGATCCGCTCGGCGGTGTCCAGGTCGACAGCGACGGGCTTCTCCACGAACATCGGCACCCCGGCCTCGATGATCGCCTCCTCGGCGGGGCCGTGCGCGAACGGGGGCACGCAGACGTACACGGCGTCCAGGCCGGCGGCCAGCAGTTCGCCGACGTGGGCGCAGGCCCGCCCCTCGTGCTGGGCGGCCAGCGCGGACGCGGCCTCCGGCGCGACGTCGGTGACGCCGACCAGTTCGACGTCGTCGAACCCGGCCAGTACCCGCGCGTGGCGCTGCGCCACGCCGCCGGCTCCGACCAGACCCACCCGGCATTTCCGCATCCCGACACCCCTTCGAAGACTTTTCAGCTGCGCTGGGAGCAGTCCCCTGGGGTGTGCGCAATCAAACGTTCATCCCCCGGGAACGCGCTGACGTCCCCTCTGTGATCAAGCTGTTGCCAGCAAAGCGGTTAGCGGGTGATGCGGAATGGGAACAACCAAATTCGGTTTTTCCACGCACGAATGGAGGGGTGCCCGTGCGGGATACGACATCGAGCGTGTCACCGGTGGTGGAGGCGTGGGCCACGTACCGGACGACGTCGGCCGCGGACTGGCCGACCCGTCGGCTGATGCGTGCCAAGGGTGAGACCCGGGTCAGCGTGGTGCTGCCGGCGCGCAACGAGGAGGCCACCGTCGGCGCGATCGTGTCGACGATCCGCGAACACCTCATGGATCGGGTCGCCCTGGTCGACGAGCTGATCGTGGTGGATTCCCGCTCGACGGACCGGACCGCGCAGGTGGCCCGCGCCGCCGGCGCGGAGGTGGTCAGCCAGGACGCGATGACCCGCGGGTTGCCCCGGCTCACCGGCAAGGGCGACGCGCTCTGGGCCGGGCTGGCCGCCGCCGAGGGGGACGTGGTGGCGTTCATCGACGCCGACCTGCGGGAGTTCCGGCCGCACTTCGTCAGTGGGCTGCTCGGACCGCTGCTGACCGACCCGTCGGTCGACTTCGTCAAAGGCTTCTACCACCGACCCCTGGTGGGCACCGCCAACGTGGAGCCCGACGGTGGGGGCCGGGTGACCGAGTTGATGGCCCGTCCGCTGCTCAACCTCTTCTGGCCCGAGCTGGCCGGTTTCGTGCAGCCCCTCGCGGGCGAGTACGCGGGCCGCCGCGACGTGCTGGCCCAGGTGCCGTTCGTCTCCGGGTACGGAGTGGAGACGGCCATGATGATCGACCTGCTCGATCTGGTCGGCCTGGACGCGCTGGCGCAGGTCGACCTCGGTGAGCGCAAGCACCGGCACCAGGACACCGCCGCCCTGGGTCGGATGTCCGCGCAGATCATGTTGACCGCCTGGACCCGGTTGCAACGGCGCGGCTGGGCCACCCCCGGGCTGGTGCCGGAGGCGTTGCTGACCCAGTTCCGTCGCGGCGGCTCGGACACCCTGCCGAACCTGGACCGGGAGATCGTGGTCAGCGACGTTTCCATCGAGGAACGCCCGCCGTTGGCCGAACTGCGCCACCGGGTTCCCCGCCGCCGGGTGGCCGCCGCGTGAGCGCGCAGAGCCTCACCGTCCTGATGAACGCCGGCCCGTGGCTGTCGGTGCCACCGCCCGGCTACGGCGGCATCGAGAACGTGATCGCCACCCTGGTGCCGGAGCTGCGGCGGCTGGGCGTACGGGTGGTGCTCGCCTCGGTGGGCAGCAGCACGCTACCGGTCGACGAGCAGGTCTCGGTCTTCGCCGACGGGCAGTTCGCCGCGTTGCAACGGCCGTACAACCAGGTCTGTGGGATCGCCCAGGCGCACCTGGCCGGGGTGGTCCGTGAGCTGCACTCCCGCGACGACATCGACCTGGTGCACGATCATGTCGAGGCGGTCGGGCTGGCCACCCTCGCCGCGATGGGGCCGGCGGGACCGCCGACCCTGCACACGCTGCACTGGGACCTGGCCAAGCACCCGGCGCTCTACGGCAGCCTGGACGGTGGCGACCGGGTCCGGGTCAACGGCGTCTCCGCGTCGCAGCTGGCTCGCGCCCCGCTGGCGCTGCGGGAGCACTCGGTGGGGCACGTGCACCTGTCCACCCCGCTGGCGGTCGACGCCGACCGGCGACCCCGGGCCGAGAAGAGCGAGCACCTGCTCATCCTGGGTCGGATCAACCCCGGCAAGGGGCAGGACGTGGGTGCCCGGCTCGCGCACCGGGTCGGTCTTCCGCTGGTGCTGGCCGGCCCGGTCGGGCCGTACCATCGGCCGGCCGATCTGGCCGCGGCGGGCGACGAGGCCCGGCAGAACCCGGACGTGCGGTTCTTCCTCGACGAGGTGGCCCCGCACGTCGACGGTGACCTGGTCCGCTGGGTCGGCACGGTGGCCGGCCAGGAGCGCGACGACCTGCTGGCCAGTGCCCGCGCGTCGCTGTTCCCGCTGCGGTGGGAGGAGCCGGGCGGCACGGCGGTCGTCGAGTCGCTCGCCCTGGGGACACCGGTGGTGGCGACGGCCCGGGGGTGCCTGCCGGAGCTGATCGAGCACGGTCGCACCGGGCTGCTCACCACCGACGAGGAGGAGTTGGGCGATCTTCTGCTCGCCGCCGAGTTGCTCGACCCGGACGAGTGCCGGCGGGTCGCCGCGCAGCGCTTCACGCCCGCGGTGATGGCTCAGCGCTACGTCGAGCTGTACGAGCGGGTCCGGCAGTCGGCGCGCGCTCCGCGGTTGCTGCCGGCCTGACCGACGGCAGCGACCACCGGCGCGCGCGGCCAGCCGGTTTGTCGGTAGCGGCAGCGGGTAGCCGGCAGCGCTCATGTCCGCCGTGCGACGAGGAGCCGGGAATGGTCGGACCGATGGCGCACTCCCGGGCCCGGGCCAACCCGGCGGACGGTAAACCACCGGTCCGGCGCGCGGCATCGACGGTGGCGGTGCTGTTCCTGCTGCTCGGCGTGCTCGGCTTCGTGCCGGGGATCACCAGCGGCATGGACGCGCTGCGCTTCGCCGGCCACGCTTCGGGCGCGTACCTGTTCGGTGTCTTCCAGGTGTCGGTGCTGCACAACCTGGTGCAGCTGGCGTTCGGGGTGGCGGGTCTGCTGCTGGCGCGGACGGTCACCGGCGCCCGGGCGTTCCTGATTGGCGGCGGCGCGGTGCTCCTGGTGCTCTGGCTCTACGGGCTGGTGGTGGACCAGGACACGGCGGCGAACGTGCTGCCGGTCAACGACGCCGACGGCTGGCTGCACCTGACGCTCGGCGTGGTCATGATCGCGTCGGGTGCGCTGACCCGCCGCCGGCCTGGTCGCTGACCGGCCGAGTTGTGGCGCGTGACCTGTCTCGCGTCGCCGTCGGTCCGGTTTGATCGGGAACGGCGTCGGGTAGTTGGCAGATCCCGACCCAGCAGCGAATTGAGGCGCCGATGTCGAGCGGGATCACCTGCGAGGTGCGCACCACGGCACCGGTGGCGGTCGTCCGGCTCACCGGCCCGTTGCACCTCGGCACGATGCGTTCGGTGCATCAGGTGCTCAGCGACGCGCTCGTCGACCAGCCGGAGGCGCTGGTGGTCGACATGGCCGGGGTGACCGTCGAGGACCGGCTGGCGCTGTCGGTGTTCGCCGCGGCCGCCCGGCGGGCCGAGGAGTGGCCGGCCGTGCCGGTGCTGCTCTGTGCCCCGTCGCCGGTGGCGGCACGGTGGCTGGCCGAGTCGAGCACCTGCCGGGTGCTCCCGGTGTCCGCGGACTGCGCGGAGGCGACCCGGTTGGCCGACGCGTCGTCCGCGCTACGGATACGGGCCCGGCTGGAGCCGGTGGCCGAGGCCTGCCGGCGGGCCCGGGAGTTGGTCACCGACGCGTGCGCGCGGTGGAACCTGCCCGACGCGTCCGGCCCGGCCGCGTTGGTGCTCAGCGAACTGGTCGGCAACGTGGTCCGGCACGCCGGCACGCCCATGCAGGTGACGGTGACCCTGCGCCGACCGTACCTGCACCTGGCGGTGGTGGACGGCAGCAGCGCCCAGGCGCGGGCGGGCGGCACGGACCTGCGCGCCGAGGGCGGGCGCGGGCTGATGCTGGTCCGGGAGCTGGCCCAGCGGTGGGGCAGCGTGCCGGCCGGTCAGGGCAAGGCCGTCTGGGCGATGCTGCCGGCGACCTGACGGTTCGAGGCGCTTGCGCCCGGTACCAGCGTTCTGACCGAATTTACCGCTCTGGCCTGGTTACATGGTGCGAGGGTCGGGTAGGCACGCCCGTCCTTTCTGCCGTCACGACGGGGTGAGCAGTCATGCCCAAGCGGGTAACCACGGAACCCGGTCGCGATCGGGGCCCGGCGATCCTGGCACCGGCCCGGTTCGGGGGGGTCCCGGGAGCGGTACGAACACCGATCCCCGGCAACTCCTTGATCAAGTTCCTGGCCACCACCGACCACAAGCAGATCGGCCTGCTGTATCTGCTGACCTCCTTCGCGTTCTTCGTGTTGGCCGGCCTGGAGGCGATGGTGATGCGGGCCGAACTGGCCCGCCCAGGGATGCAGTTCCTCTCCCCCGAGCAGTACAACCAGCTCTTCACCTCGCACGGCGCGGTGATGCTGCTGCTGTTCGCCACGCCCGCGGCCTTCGGGTTCGCCAACTACATCGTGCCGATCCAGATCGGCGCGCCGGACGTGTCGTTCCCCCGCCTCAACGCGCTGGCCTACTGGTTGTACCTGTTCGGCGGGCTGATGGTGGTCGGCGGCTTCCTCACCCCACAGGGCTCGGCCGACTTCGGCTGGACCGCCTACACCCCACTGAGCAGCGTCGAGAACTCCCCCGGGGTGGGCGCGAACATGTGGGTGCTCGGCCTGGTCGTCTCCGGGCTCGGCACCATCCTCGGCGCGGTCAACCTGATCACCACGATCCTCACCCTGCGCGCGCCCGGCATGACCATGTTCCGGATGCCGATCTTCACCTGGAACATGCTGTTCACCAGCGTGCTGGTGATCCTCGTCTTCCCACTGCTGGCCGCCGCGCTGCTGGCACTCTCCGCCGACCGGTTGCTCAACGCGCACGTGTACGACGCGGCCACCGGCGGCCCGATGCTCTGGCAGCACCTGTTCTGGTTCTTCGGCCACCCCGAGGTCTACATCATCGCGTTGCCGTTCTTCGGCATCATCACCGAGATCATTCCGGTGTTCTCCCGCAAACCGCTCTTCGGCTACACCGGGATCGTCCTGGCCACCGTCGCCATCACCGTGCTGTCGATGACGGTGTGGGCGCACCACATGTTCGCCACCGGTCAGGTGCTCCTGCCGTTCTTCAGCATCCTGAGTTACCTGATCGCGGTGCCGACCGGTGTGAAGTTCTTCAACTGGATCGGCACCATGTGGAAGGGGCAGCTCACCTTCGAGACGCCGATGCTGTTCGCCATCGGCTTCCTGGTCACCTTCCTGCTCGGTGGGCTCACCGGGGTGCTGCTGGCCAGTCCGCCAGTCGACTGGCACACCCACGACAGCTACTTCGTGGTGGCGCACTTCCACTACGTGGTGTTCGGCACCGTGGTCTTCGCCCTCTTCGGCGGCTACTACTTCTGGTGGCCCAAGATGACCGGGCGGCTGCTCGACGAACGGCTCGGCAAGGCGCACTTCTGGACCATGTTCATCGGCTTCCACGGCACCTTCCTGGTGCACCACTGGCTGGGCAACGAGGGCATGCCGCGCCGGTACGCCGACTACCTACCCACCGACGGGTTCACCACCCTGAACACGATCTCCACCATCTTCTCGTTCATCCTCGGTGTGTCCACCCTCTTCTTCATCTACAACGCCTGGAAGTCCTGGCGGTACGGGGCGATGGTGACGGTGGACGACCCGTGGGGCTTCGGCAACTCCCTGGAATGGGCCACCAGCTGCCCGCCGCCGCTGCGCAACTTCGACCAGATGCCCCGGATCCGCTCCGAACGTCCGGCGTTCGACCTGAAGTACGGCCCGCTCGTCGCCGATCTCGGCCGCGACCTGCCGCAGCGCACCACCAAGCCGCCGCAGCACTTCGCCGAGGAGCTTCGGATGGAGCACCACGTCCCGGAGTCGCCGGCCGCCGAGGGCGCGCACGGAGCCCGCGAAGCGGCCGACTACCAACCGGCGCCGCGCTCCGGCGCGCGCCCGGTGGACGTGCCGGAGCCCGAGGGCGTCCGCCGGCCGAGCTTCGAGCAGAGCGACCCGCCGCAGGACGCCGAGGACGCGCCGAAGCCGCACGAGCGCTGGCGGCACCCGCACAGCGACGGCAACCCCGAAGAGCGCTGACCAGAGGTACGCCAGCAGCAGGGCCGACACCCAGCCGGGTGTCGGCCCTTCGCCTGTGCGGGCGCTCTCCTTCGCGGCCTGCTCGGCGCGGCCTACGTGGTGTGGTGCGGTCAGTCCCGGGCCGGTGCCAGGCCGGCGGCGGTGAGCGAACGGCGTACCGCGGGCTGGACCCGGGTCAGCCGCAGCGGCACCCCGGTCCGCTCCGCGGCGTCGCGCCCGGCCATCAGCGCGGCGATCCCGCCGGCGTCGAAGCCACCCGCGCCGACCAGGTCCACGACCACCTCGCTGGGCTGGCCGGTGACCGCCTCCAGCATGGCCCGACGCAACTGGTCCGCGCCGTCGCGGTCGATCTCGCCGCCCACCTCGACGACCACCGTGTCGCCGTTCTGCTTGACCGAGATCCGGGTCTTGCCCGGGTCGGGTTCGGCGGCGCCGTTCTGCCACGGCGGCGGCGCGTCGGCGAGCATCGCCTGGCGCAGCCAGGTGAGCGCCCGCGACAGCAGCCGGGACACGTGCATCTGCGAGATGCCGAACCGGGCGGCGATCTCCGCCTGGGTCTGGTTGCCGTAGAAGCGCATCGCGAGGATCCGCCGTTCCCGCCAGGGCAGTCGGTGCAGCAGGCCGCTCACCGTCACCCGGTCGTCGACCGACTCCAACGCGTTGTCGGACTCGCCGACCAGGTCGCCGAACTCGGCGGAGCTCTCCCCACCCACCGGGGCGTTGAGGGAGGCCGGGCTGTAGCCGGCCGCCGACTCCAAGGCGGCGAGGATCTCCTCCTCCGGGGTCTCCAGCCGGGCCGACAGCTCGGCCACCGACGGGGCCCGGGACAGCTCACTGGTGAGCGCGGCGGTGGCCTGCCCCACCTCGAGGATCAGGTCCCGCAGCCGGCGGGGCACGTGCACGCCCCAGGTCCGGTCCCGGAAGTGCCGTTTGATCTCGCCCACGATGGTGATCGCGGCGTACGCGGTGAACGAGCCCCGTTCCGGGTCATAGCGGTCGACGGCGTTGACCAGCCCCAACCGGGCCACCTGCTCCAGGTCCTCCAGCGGCTCTCCGCGCCCCCGGTAGCGGCGGGCCAACCGCCCGGCGAACGGCAGCGCGAAGCGCACCAGGTCGTCCCGAGCCTCCCCCCGCCGCTCCGGCGGCAGCCCGGCGATCCGGGCCGCGTACGCCATCGCCGCCGCGTCGAGATCCTCCAGACCTCGATCGGTGGGTGGTGGTGTGGTCGTGGTCGTGCTCGTCTGTCCGAACATCCGCGCCTCCCTCAGGAAGGTCCCCCGCCCGGATCGGGAAACCGGTCGTGCGCGTGGTCGAGCCACGCACCGGGCCGGAAAGTGGGTCATGACTGGGATGCCAGCGGGCGACACCGCCTCTACGCAGCGCAATCAGGCCGTCGCAGCCAGCGATGTTCCCGCTCCGTAGGTACTCAATCACGGGACCCCGGGTTCGCGAGGATGTTTCGGCGTGCTCCGTCTCAGGAGACCAACAACCCCTGGTGGCCGCCGCTGTCGCGGAGCACGGCCAACGCCTCGGCGACCCCCAGAGGGGGCGGCGCGGGCAGGTCGTACGGCTGGGCGCGTAGCACCTCGGTGGCCCGGCGGGTGGGCACCGAGGTGACCGGGTAGCCCCGGGCGGTGGTGCGGTCCAGCGCCCGACGCCGCCGGCCGAACCCGGCGACGGCCAGCCACTGCGGCAGGCCGGCCAGCGCGGGCGAGCGCACCCCGGGCGGCTCGGGCAGGACGTCCACCGAGCTGAACGCCTCGCTGCCGGCCAACCACCACTCGGCCTCGTCGACGCTGCGGCGGGTGGCGTTCTCGCACCAGTACGGCACCAGCCCTGCCCGCACCACCTGCCACGGGTCGAGCAGCCGGCCGCATTCCACCACCAACCGGTCACCGGTCTTGCCGGCGCGCCGCAGCCACCGCCGGTACAGGTCGGCGACGCCCGCGCTCAGCGCCGCCGGCCGGGGCACCAGCACCCGGTGCAGCGGGTGCTGGTGCCGGGCCGTCCAGTCCCGCACGGCCAGCTCGAAGCCCGGGTCGACGGCGTGCTCGGCGTCCGCCGACGGTACGGACACCTCCGGTGGCTCCCACCGGGTCGCGTCGCCGCCGACGGAACGCAGCACCTGCCGCAGGGCGTGGCTGTCCGGGTGGAAGTCCACCGGGTCCAGCCCGCTGCCCGGGCAGCCGACCTGGAAGCTGTGCCCCGGGGCGCGCTCCAGCGCCGGCCAGGTGCGCGCGTCGCGGACGAGCAGCACCGGCGCACCCGGCATCAGCCGGTCGGCCAGAAACTGCGCGTACGCGGTCGGTAGGGCCCGCCAGGCGGCGGTCAGCGACACGGTCGCCCCGGTCAGCGCGCCACGGCTGGCCGGGCAGTGCACCTGACGAAGGTGCAGGTCGGCGTTGCCGGCGAGCAACCGGGTGGCGAGCGCCGCGCCGTGCTCCACGGCATCCGCCGGGCGGTCCACCCCACCCTCGGACCAGTGCACCGTCATCTCGAAGCCCGCCGGCAGCCACGGCACGCCGAGAGCGACAGCGAGGTGCGCCACCGCGCCGTGCGGGGAGCCGATCAGCACCCCGGGGTAGCGCCGCCGGGGGTACTGGTCGACGAACCAGCGGGCCACCCGTGCGGCGTCCACCTCGTCGATCTGGGCCACGGTCAGCGCGACCCGGCCGGCGGCGCGGGTGGCGGCCGCGCGGCGTACCGGCTCGGGGGCGCCGGGGAAGCGCGACGTCGGCCCGGTGTGCCCGAGGTCGGCGCAGTCGACCCCGCGCAGCGCCCGCGCGGTGGCGGCGACCAGCACCCGGGCGCAACTGCCCGCTGCCACGACCCGGTCGCCGGCGAGACCGGCGCCATCGGCCGTGAGCCCCTTGTGCACCTTGTGCACCGGCCCCACCTTGCCTCGTTCGCTCACCACGCGGCCCGGCTTCCCGTCCCGATGGGGTTCAAACGGGGCATCACCCACCCGGCGGCACATTCCGCTGGTCAGCGGGGTGCCCCGGTCATCACCGGCGTTCGGTCGCGCGGGTTTCGGCAGGGTCAGGGCGGGCACTTCCGGGGCCATGCGCACCGACGACACCAGCGAGCCCGCCGCCGCCACGATCACCCCGTACGAGGACGGACCGCTGCTGGTCCGCGGCGACTTCGCGCTGGTCACCCCGGACGGCGAACGCATCGACGCGCGGCGCGGCACGGTGGCGCTGTGCCGGTGCGGCAAGTCGGCGCTCAAGCCGTTCTGCGACGGCACCCACAAGGCGATCAACTTCCGGGCCGGCACCGCCCGCGAGGGCTGACCCGACGTCGCCCCGTCACGCTCCGAGAGCACGCTCCGGAAGGCCCGACCGTCACAAATCGGCTGCGCTCTGCACCCGCCCTGGTCAGCGGAGGCCCCCGCGCGGGACCCACACCCCACGTACGCGTCCTTTGCTCTGCACCCACCCAGGCACCAGACACGGTCCGTAACCGTCGCCTTGGTGGGTGCAGAGCAAAGGACGAAGCAAGGGTCCTACCTCTGCCCGCGCGTGAGCCGGCGGTACCCCACCGGCTCCAGCGCGAGCAGCGCGAGCAGCTTCTCCGGTCAGACGAGCGCGACCGGGGCCGGCGGGGCGACTGCCGACGGGGCCACCGGGGTCGACGCCAGGATCGGGACGGTCGGCGGCAGAGCCGGCGGAGCGGGTGGGCGCAGCGAGCTGCGACCGGCGGCCCAACTGTCCAGCAGGTGGACGGCGAACAGCCGGTCCAGCGCGAGCCCGGCCGCCGCGCCGAACAGCACGTCGGGGGCGAGGGCCGGTTCGGCGGCGACCAGGCCGCCGCACATGTCGTGGGCGGCGATCTGCTCGTGCACCGCGTCGGCCTCGACGTGCTCGTCGTAGAAGCGGGTGGCCACCTCGTCGAAGCCGAGCCGGCGCAGCCCGTTGCCGTAACGCCGGTTCGGCAACGAGGAGGTCATCTCGAACGCGGCGAGGTGCCCCAGCAGCGCGCCGCGCAGCCGCCGGTGCAGCCCGAACAGCGACATCAGGTTGTTGGTCGCCAGGGTCACCGCCGGCACGGCGTCCAGGTAGGCGCCGTAACCGGTGTCCAGGCCCAACCGGTCGAGGGTGCACCGGAACAGCTCGGCGTGCATCCGGTCCAGCCGGCCATTGCCGTACTCGTCGGTCTGGATCTCCACGAGTGCCGCCTTGGCCGGCCCACCCAGGCGGGGCAGCGCCCAACTGTGCGGGTCGGCCTCGCGCAGGTGGTACACGGAACGGTGCACGACGAACTCGCGGAACTGGGCGAGGTCAGCGCGGCGCTGCAGGTTCGCGGCCAGTGACGGCCCGTCGTCGGCCGCGGCCAACTCGGCCAGGCCGGCGGCCACCCCGGCGGCGGGCACCGCCGGCCTGCCGACCAGCCGGCGCAGCGCCGCCTCGAAGAGCTGTTCGCAGCGCGCGCGCAGGGCGAGCAGTGTCGGCTGCCACTCCCACGACTCGTCGACCCCGCGCCAGCCGCGGTAGTGCAGCTCGTAGCAGAGGAACAGGGTCAGCTGGAGGTCCTCGTCGGTGATCGGGTCCGCCGGGTCGAGGTCGACGCCGAGTCCGGTGGGCAGGTCGTGCGGCGCCCGCCGCAGAGCCTCGAGTACCGCCGCGGAGAGCGGGCCGCGCGACCGCGGAAGGGGCGCGGGACCGTAGCGGCGGTCGGCCGGCTCGGGCATGGGACCTCCAGCGTCGTCGGGGCCGCTTCTGATGCCCAGGTCAGGAGCGGCTAAACGAGATCTTGGGAGTTCGCGGTGACCTCCACCTGCTCCCGGACCTTCCGGGCGGGGGCACCGTCGGCGTACAGGCCGCGCAGGTCGGCGAACGCCGGCTCCGGCGGCGCCAGCGACACCGCGGGGTCGACGACCGCCTCCAGTACGCAGGGCCGGTCCGCGGCGAGGGCCTCGTCCCAGGCCGCGCCGACCAGCTCCGGACGGTCCACCCGCACCCCGTGCAGCCCCAGCAGCCGGGCCCAGCCCGCGTACGGCACGTCGGGCCGGCGGTGGGTCGGGTCGGACGACGGCTCGCGCCCGCCACCCATCCCGTTCTGGTCCCGGTTGTTGAGCACCAGCACCACCAGCCGAGGGTCGCTCCACCGCTGCCAGAGGTGCGACACGGTGATCAGCTCGGCGAGCCCGTTGAGCTGCATCGCGCCGTCGCCGACCAGCGCGACCACCGGCTGGTCCGGGGCGGCGAGCTTGGCCGCCACCGAGTACGGCAGCGCGCAGCCCATCGACCCGAGAGTGCCGCACAGCTGCGCGTTGACCCCGGGTGGCAGGGTGAGGTG
This sequence comes from Micromonospora sp. NBRC 107095, assembly GCF_030269705.1. Classification (NCBI taxonomy): domain Bacteria; kingdom Bacillati; phylum Actinomycetota; class Actinomycetes; order Micromonosporales; family Micromonosporaceae; genus Micromonospora; species Micromonospora sp. NBRC 107095. The sequence continues at coordinate 686,587 of NZ_BSTU01000002.1, read as the reverse complement.
CCGGGCGTACCAGTAGAGAACCGAGCCGACGTCGACAGCTACCGCGCCGGTGCCGGGCAGCCGGGCGGACAACTCCTGCAGGACGAGCTGCGGGTTGACCGGGTTCGCGGCGGCGGCGGCCCGCTCGGCGGCGGCCTCCCGCCACCGGTCCACCGAACTCTCCACGGTGGCCCGCCACTGCTGCTCGGGCCGACCGCGCACCCGGCTCAGCAGCGCCCGTAGGGTCTCGGCGGCGTCACCGACCAACGGCACGTCGGCCGGGTACCGGGTGCCGATCCGACGGCCGTCGATGTCGATCTGCACCGTGCGCGCCTGCTCCGGCATCGGGAAGTAGTCGGTCCACGGGTCGTTGGTGCCGACCATCAGCAGGGTGTCGCAGCCACCCATCAGCTCGGCTGCCGCCGGTGTACCGACCTCGCCGAGCACCCCGGTGTGAAACGGCAACCGCTCGTCGAGCACCGGCTTGCCCAGCAGGGAGGTGGCCACCCCGGCGCCGAGCCGGTCGGCGATCTCGATGATCTCGGCGGCGGCGTCCCGACCACCCTGGCCCACCAGGATCGCGGTCCGCTGGCCGCGGCCGAGCAGCTGCGCGGCGGCGTCCAGGTCCGCCTCGTGCGGCAGGACCCGGGCCAGCGGCTCGCCGGGGGTCGCCGTGATCACCCCGGCGCCGTACGTCTGCGGGTCGGGCACCAGCGCCTCCTGCAACTGCCGGGGCAGCACCACGCAGGTCGGGCTGCGGGTCGCCGCCGCCGTCCGGAACGCCTGGTCCAGCAACGCCCCCACTTCCTCGGGGCGGCGACCGTACCGGACGAACTGGTTGCACACGTCAGCGAAGAGCCGACTCAGCCCGATCTCCTGGTGCGCGCCACCGAGCGGCCCGGAGATGTCCTCACCGACGATGGCCACCACCGGCTTGCTGTCCAGCTTGGCGTCGTAGAGGCCGTTGAGCAGCTGGACGGCGCTGGGCCCCTGGGTGGCGAGGCAGACCCCGATGCCGCCGGTGAACTTGGCGTGCCCGGTGGCCATGAACGAGGCGGTCTCCTCGTGCCGGGCCGGGACGAACGCCGGCTCCCCGCCGGTGCGGTCCAGCGCGTCGACCAGCGGGGCGATCGCCTCCCCCGGGTACCCGAAGGCGCGGGGCACCCGCCAGGCCAGGAGCCGCTCCACCACCACGTCGGCCACCGAGCGGTCAACCATTGCCGCGCCCCGGTGTGCTGGGGTCGACGTAGCGCAGTACCGCGCCCACGCCGTCGGTCAGGTCCGGCGCCTCGTCCGGCCCGAGCACGGTCAGCGCCGCGTCGGTGCCGACGAGCGCCCGGACCAGCGCCGCGTCGGCGCGTACCCGCTGTGGGTCGGCCACCGACATGGCGGCCAGCTGCCCCGGGTCGACGGCGATCTCGGTGGGTTCCGCACCGATCCACAGCTCACCGTTGGCCGACGGGTCGTCCACGATGAGCATCATGTCCACCTGGTTGCGTTGCAGGGCCGAGACGACCGCGTCGAGGCCGCCGCCGACGTCCTCCTGCACGCCGAACTTGTCCAGCGCGGCGCTGATCCGCCGGTCGGCGATCTCCGCGATGGTCTGCACGGTGAGGTCGTCCAGCATCGTCTGGTCGGCGCCGCCGGCCCGGGACCCGGCATCGGTGCGCACCACCAGGTCCTGCCAGCGCTCCGGCATTTGGGCGGCGATCATGCCGGTGGCCCGGACGTCGCCGGCCACCACCACCACGTCCGCACCGACCCGGTCAGCCAGTTGCACTGTCGCCGCGGTGACGTCGCCGGCGTTCTGGTGCCATGCCTCCATGGCCGCCCGCTGATAGCGCGACTGGGACCAGCCACCGGGCTTCGCCCGCCGTAGCGGGTACTCGTCCCGGCCGGCGACGTGCGCCCGCCGGGGCACCCCGCCGGCGCTGACCGCCATCGCGTCGGCGCCGACCCGGTCGGCGACCACCCGCACCCAGGCCACCTGCTCGCCGCGCTGGGCGAGTAGCGGCATCACGTGCGGCAGCGGGCCGACGTGGGCCAGGTCGCGCAGTGGTGGCGCGGACAGGTACTCGGAGAGCACCACCCGGCCGTGACTGGCGAAGACCGCCAGGCCGTAGTCCCCGACCATCGGGTCGTGGCCTCGGACCACCCGGTCCAGCGCGGCGATGTCCGCCTCGTCCGCGCCCTGTTCGGCCAGCCTGCGTTCCAGGGCACGCCAGCGCAGATCCAGGGCGGGATGGGCGTCCTCCGTGTCGGCGGAGGCGTCCAGATACACCGAGCACCACGGCCCGGGACGGTCGTAGAGCGGGCGCAGGAAGGACAGCTGCATGCTCGACCCCTTTCCAGCTCGGCCCCCCGCTTACCCGGGTCGTCGGGGATGTCACCTCGCGGCCGTGAGCCCGTGACCAGGTTTCATTCACGTCGTTCAACCGAAGACGTCGATACGATCTGTGAACACAAGCGGACTCTCGGTGGTGGAGATGGACAGCGGACTCGATACCCGACGGATCGTGTACCCGACGGAACGGATCGTCACCGGGCGGCTGATCCGCCTACTCGACGGCTACACCCGGGAGGTACGCATCGGTCAGCCGGTGCTGGTGGCGGTGCTCGCCGCGGCGGCCGTCGCCCGGCTGCCGGCCCTGCTGCTGCGCTCGCTCTTCTCCTTCGGCGGCGGCGGCACCCGGCGCCGCTGGAAGGAGCTGAAGCAGGGCCCGGAATACCTGGTCACACCGGTGCGGCTGCGTAACACGGCCGGTCAGCTCTGCGAGGTGGAGCTGCACGGTCACCTGCCGCAGAGCGCCCTGCACCCGGCGGATCAGGTGCAGCTCACGGTGCGCCCGCAACGCGACCCGGACCTGCCGCCCCGGATCGAGCGGATCGTCAACCTCACCACCGGGCAGTTGCTGACCCCGCGTACCGCGACGCTCTGGTCGCACCTCGGGCCACCGCTGCTGTTGCAGGCGTTCCTGGGCTCGCTGCTGCTGGCCGGCGTGGTGGCCTGCTCCGCGCTGACCTGACCGGTCCGGCGGGCTCGTCCGCCGGTTGCCGGTTCAGCCGACGGGGGCGGGCTCGCGAACCGGCTGCCGGTCGACGCCGAGCATTGCGCGGCGGCGGGCCCAGCGCTCGAAGGCCAGGGTGGCGAACGGCGGCACCGCGCTGGCCAGGGCCACCGCCGTGGCCAGCAGGCTCCAGCGGTGCAGCCGGGCCACGGCGAGCACCAGCAGGACGTACGCGACGAACAGGCCGCCGTGGATCGGCCCGAAGATCTTGACGCCCAGCTCGTTGTCGGTCGGGCCGTACTTGACCAGCATGCCGACCAGCAGGGCCAGCCAGGAGCAGGCCTCGGCGATCGCCGCCGCGACGAACAGCCGGGTCACCTTCTCGCGCATTCGCACGCCACCACCTCTCGGGCCGCAATGCTATCGGTCGGCGCTGGCCGGGGTGGCGGGGCGGGCGGCTGGGTAGGAAAGGACCATCGGGCCTTCCCCTGCCCGCCGATCAGTGCGAGGTTAGGGGGACCAGCGGTGACGGGGTGGTGACCATGGGCGAGGACGTCGGTGTGCGAACCTTCAGTCGGGAGGATCGGGCCCGCTATCGCGACAAGGTCCGCCGCTGCCTGGACGTCTTCGCCGAGATGCTGCGCGAGTCCCGTTTCGACCTCGACCGGCCGATGACCGGCGTCGAGATCGAGCTGAACCTGGTGGACGAGGCGTCGAACCCGGCGATGCGCAACGCCGACGTGCTGGCGGCCATCGCCGATGAGAGCTTCCAGACGGAGCTGGGCCAGTTCAACATCGAGATCAACGTGCCGCCGCGCCGGCTGACCGGCACCGGCACCGCCGACTTCGAGGAGTACGTGCGGGCCAGCCTCAACGCCGCCGAGGTGAAGGCCCGGGCGATCGGCGCGCACATGGTCATGATCGGCATCCTGCCGACGTTGCGCCCCGAGCACCTGACCGCCGAGACGCTGTCGGCCAACCCGCGCTACAAGCTGCTCAACGAGCAGATCTTCGCGGCCCGTGGTGAGGATCTGCCGATCGCCATCAGTGGGGTGGAACGCCTGGCGGTCACCGCCGACACGATCACCCCGGAGGCGGCCTGCACCAGCACCCAGTTCCACCTGCAGGTCAGTCCGGCCCAGTTCGCCGACTACTGGAACGCCGCGCAGGCGGTGGCCGGCATCCAGGTCGCCGTCGGCGCGAACTCGCCGCTGTTCTTCGGCCGGGAGCTGTGGCGCGAGACCCGCATTCCGCTGTTCCAGCAGGCCACCGACACCCGGTCGGAAGAGATCAAAGCCCAGGGGGTACGCCCCCGCGTCTGGTTCGGCGAACGCTGGATCACCAGCGTCTTCGATCTGTTCGAGGAGAACGTGCGCTACTTCCCGGCGCTGCTTCCGGTCTGCGACCCGGAGGACCCGGCGCAGGCGCTCGCGGCCGGCGAGGTGCCCAACCTGGCCGAGCTGCGCCTGCACAACGGCACCGTCTACCGGTGGAACCGCCCGGTGTACGACGTGTCGCGTGGTCGTCCGCACCTGCGGGTGGAGAATCGGGTGCTGCCCGCCGGGCCGACCGTGCTGGACACCGTCGCCAACGGTGCCTTCTACTTCGGGTTGGTGCGCGCCCTGGCCGAATCGGACCGGCCACTGTGGTCGCAGATGTCGTTCAGCGCCGCCGAGGAGAACTTCACCAGTTGCGCCCGGCACGGCATCGACGCACAGGTCTTCTGGCCGGGTCTCGGTTACCTGCCGGTCACCGAGCTGGTGCTGCGCCGGTTGCTGCCGATGGCGCATCACGGCCTGGACCGGTGGGGGCTCGACCCGGGCGAGCGCGACCGCTTGCTCGGCATCATCGAGCAGCGCTGCCTGACCGGCCGCAACGGGGCGACCTGGCAGGTGGAGACACTGCACCGGCTGGAGTCCGCCGACCACCTGGACCGGCCGGCGGCGCTGCGCGAGGTGGTCCGGCACTACGTGGACCTGATGCACAGCAACCGGCCGGTGCACGAGTGGCCGATCCCGTGAACGCCCCGGGTGACCCGGTCGGCGCGGGGCTCAGCCGCGCGGGGTGGGGACACCGAAGAGGTCGGTGATGCCGCCGGGAAGCTGGGCGAGCAGGTCGTGTCGCTCGTCGTCATTCAGCGCCTCGGCGACGGTCCGCAGCACCGCCTGGGCGTGTTGACGCACCTGGTCTGCGTTCGCGACCTGTTCGCGGTCCCCGACGTGCTTGAGAAACTCACCGACGTCCCACCGGCGGCCCTGCGGATTGCGGGTCACGGACGCGTCCAGCCCGTCCGGTAGTTGTGCTGCCAGGTTGTCGGCTTCCTGGCCGGCGAGCCGTTCACCGAGCACCGACAGGACGGCCTGGATGGACCGCACGGCCTCGTTCTCCCCGAGACCCGCGCGCTGTCGTACCGTGGCGATCATCTGCTCGTACTCCATGCCCCGCTCCTTCGGTCTCGTCGGCATGCCGTCAGGCGTGCCTGCGGACGAACGGGGCGAGTTCCCACGCTCTCTGGCCACAAACGGGTCGCGCGCGGACCCGGACTTCCCGCCGTCGACGCGCGAGGCCTCGCAAGCCGGCGCGAACCGGACGGGTCACCCGGCACCGCGCGCTCGCCGGGATGACCTCAGTCCCTTGTGGACCCCGCATCGCATTGATGACTGCCGTAGGCTGGGGCCGCTCGCACATCGTCTGATCACGATGAGGGGACGCGCCGGTGACCGCTTCTGGAACAGACCCAGCCACGATCCAGGGGCCCGCACGGGTGTCCCTGTCCCGTCGACGCATGCTGCGGATGGGAGCGGCGGCGGCCGGGGGCGCGGCGCTCGTCGGCTCGGCGGAGGCCACGTCCGCGCAGGCCGCGCCGGTTGGTGCGAAGCGCGTCCTGCGGGCGCCGGTGCTGTCACCCGGTGACCGGGTCCGGGTCGTGTCGCCCGGCGGCACCCCCAACCCCACCAACATGGCCCGCGGCATCGAGATCCTGCGCGGCTGGGGCCTGGAGGTCGAGCTGGGCGCGAACGTGTTCGCCAGGTACGGCTACCTGGCCGGCACCGACGCGCAGCGACTCGCCGACCTGAACGCCGCGCTCAACGACCCGGGGGTTCGTGCTGTCTTCGCCGCCCGTGGCGGGTACGGCACCCAGCGGATCGTCGACCGGATCGACGTCTCCGGTCTGCGCCGGGATCCCCGGGTGGTCGTCGGCTTCAGCGACATCACCAGCATTCAGGGCAAGCTCTGGCGCGAGATCGGCCTGGTCACCTTCTACGGCCCCATGGTCAACTGGAACGACGCCCGCACCGGCCCCGAGTCGGCCGAGGCGCTGCGCAGGGCGGTGATGACCACCGAGCCCGTCACGATCACCAGGGATCCGGCCGAGACGGCAGCCCCCGTCCTGGTGCCCGGGCGGGCGTCCGGTCCCCTGCTCGGCGGCTGCCTGACGTTGATCTCCACCTCGCTCGGCGCGGAGGACGCCCCGAGGTTCGACGACGCGATCCTGTTCTTCGAGGACGTGGACGAGGCTCCGTACAGCATCGACAGGATGGTGACCGAGCTGCGCCGGGTGGGTGTGCTGTCCCGGGTCGCCGGGGTGGTCATCGGCCAGATCACCAACAGCGTCGGCGGCCCCGGTGAGTGGGACGCGGCGGGGGTGCTGAAGGACCGCCTGTACGATCTCGGCGTGCCGGTCCTGGGCGGGTTACGGCTGGGACACGGCAACGGGCAGCTCACCGTTCCGCTCGGCGCGCGGGCCACCATCGACGCCGAGGCCGGGACCTTGACGGTGGAGCCGGGAGTCCGCCCGCGTTAGCCTCCGGTCGCCGCCTCCCAGGGGGAAGGGTCGTCGCGCAACCGGCTGTAGAGGTACCCGTCGCGCCACCGGCCGGCCCGGAACTCGCTGGCCCGCACGATTCCTTCCAACTGGAAGCCGGCCTTTTCCAGCGCCCGCTGCTCGGCCACGTTCTCCGGGTGGGTGCCGGCCTGGATGCGCTGCGCCGGGGTGTGCTGGAAGAGGTAGTCGCAGAGCAACGCCTGCGCGCGCCAGCCGATGCCCCGCCCCCGCCACGATGGCAGCAGGACGATGCCGATCGACCAGTACGACGCCCGACCGGCGTAGCGCCCCGCGGTGTAGCTGACGATGCCGGCGGCGGCCCGTTCCTGTTCGACCTCGACGATGAGCCGCCCGTCGTCCTCGCCGAGGTAGCCGTCGACGGCGAACCGCCGTGCCGGCGCGCCGGCGTCCGTGAAGCCGGCCCAGTCCAGACCGATCAGGCCCGGCTCGGTGCGTAACCGTCGGAACATCGCCAGGTCGGGCTCGGCAACCGGCCGCAGGCGGATAGTGGGGGCGGCCGAGGCCGGCAGCGGCGTGCCATCACTGTCCATGGCGACACGCTAGCCGCCGGACGGTGGGGAGGCGCGCCCTGCGTTCGCGCCATGTGCACGCGGGGGCGACCCGCGGTGGTGGTCGCGGTCGCGGTCGCAGCGGTGGTCGCGGTCGTGATGGTGGTCGCGGTCGTGATGGTGGTCGCGGTGGTGCTCGGCTCCTTTGGAGCTGATTCGCTTACGGCATCACGCGCCGCGAGCGTTATGACAGCAACCCTCCGGCCGCTCGACTCCCGAGCAGGAGATCCCAGACCAGCCGGGCAGGAGATTCCAGACCAGCCGGGGCTGATTCGTTTGCGACATCAGCTCCAAAGGCAACGCGCAGCACTCCCCGCCGGCACCTCTGCCACCCGGTCAGACCTTGACCAGACCAGCCGGCACCCCTGCCGCCCGGTCAGACCTTGAGCAGCACCTTCGTACAGTCGTCCTGCTTCTTCTGGAAGATCTTGTAGCCCTTCGGGGCGTCGCGCAGCGGCATCCGGTGGCTGACGATGAAGCTCGGGTCGATCTCGCCGCGCTGGATGCGCTCCAGCAGCGGTCGGGTGTAGCGCTGAACGTGGCACTGACCGGTCCGCATGACCAGCGACCGGTTCATGAACGCGCCCATCGGGAACTTGTCGACGAAGCCGCCGTACGCGCCGATGACGGAGACCACCCCTCCGGAGCGGCAGGCCAGGATCGCCTGCCGAAGAGCGAACGGCCGTTCCGTCTCGACCCGCGCGGCCTGCTTGGCCCGGTCGTACGCGTACATGGCGGTGTTGCCGTGGTGGCTCTCCAGGCCCACCGCGTCGATACACGCGTCGGGGCCCCGGCCGGCGGTCATCGCGTTGAGTGTGTCCAGCACGTCGACGGACTCGTAGTTGATCGTCTCGGCGCCGATGTGCTCCTCGGCCAGTCGCAGCCGGTACGGGAACCGGTCGATGATGATGACCCGCTCCGCGCCGAGCAGCCGGGCGCTGGCCGCGGCGAGCAGCCCGACCGGCCCGGCGCCCCAGACGGCGATCACCTGACCGGGTTTGATGTCGCACATCTCGGCGCCCATGTAGCCGGTGGGGAACACGTCGGCCAGCGTGACCGCCTGGTCGTCGCTGATCTCGTCGGGCACCTTGATCGGGCCGACGTCGGCGAACGGCACCCGGGCGTACTCGGCCTGGCCGCCCGCGTACCCGCCGAGCAGGTGGGAGTAGCCGAAGATGCCGGCCGGCGAGTGCCCCATGATCTTCTCGGCGATGCCGGCGTTCGGATTGGAGTTCTCGCAGACCGAGTAGAGGCCCCGCTGGCAGGAGGCGCAGTGCCCGCAGGCGATCGGGAAGGGCACCACCACCCGATCGCCGGGGGCGAGGTTGCGGACCTGCGGGCCCACCTCCACCACCTCGCCCATGAACTCGTGGCCGAGGATGTCGCCCTTGCGCATCGCGGGAATGTAGCCGTGGTAGAGGTGCAGGTCGGAGCCGCAGATCGCGGTGGTGCTGATCCGCACGATCGCGTCCCGGGCATTCATGATCTTCGGGTCGGGTACGTCGATGACCTTGACGCTGTCGGCGCCCATCCAGGCGGTGGCCTTCATTATCGGTCCCCTTCGGAGCGTGGACGGTCAGCGACGGGACGGCGGCAGCGGCTGGGCGGGACGCTGCATGGCCTGCTGGCGTACGGAGATGCCGTTGGGGCTGCCCTCGGAGCGGACGACCTCGCCGGTCTCCAGAACCTGCTTGAACCGGCGCAGGTCGTCACGGACCTGCTGCTCGGGCTCCTCGCCGAAGAGCTTCGCCACCGCTCGACCCAGCGCGCCGGCCGGCGGCGCGTAGCGCAACTCCACCCGCACCTCGGTGCCCCGGTCACCGGGGGCGGGCACGAACCGGACCCGGCCGGCGTTGGGCACCCGGCTTCCCGGCAGTGACCGCCAGGTGATCGACTTGTTCGGCTGGTCGTCGATGATCTCGGCGTCCCACTCGACGCGGTGCCCGGCCGGTCCCCTGGCGATCCAGTGCGAGCGGCGCAGGTCGTCGGCGCGGACGGATTCCAGGTGCGCCATGAACCGGGGCAGGTTCTCCATGTCCCGCCAGAACCGGTACGCCTCGGCGGGCGACCGGTTCACCGTCACCGCGATCTCCATCCGGATCACCCGGGCGCGGGCCCGTCGGGCCCGGCCGACGCGGACGGCGGCGAGCACGTCGACGGCGGTGATGCCGGCGATGACGAGGGTGGTCAGCGCGACCCGGCGGCGGCGGTCACCAGCGCGGTCGGCCAGGGCCCGCCCGAGCACTGCGAGGTCCATCGCGTCGCCGGCCACCCGACTCCAGGCCCAGCCGGCCGGGCGGCGACCGCTGAGCAGGCCGGCGGCGCTGCCCAACTCCCGCAGGCCGATGGCGGGGAGCACGGACCGGGCGGCCGGGCTGTCGTCCACGCCCGTCATCCGCGCGACGGGTCCGGGCGCGACCAGGGCACCCACGCCCAGGGCCAGGCTCAGCAGGCCGAGCGCGCGCGGCAGCGTCGCCGGCACCGGCCCGTCCAACTCGGGCAGGAGCACAGTGTCGACACGACTCATGTCCGGTCCTCTCAGGTGGGCGGTCGCCATCGGTCCGCTGCCGGGGCGGCGGTGGTCCCGCCACCGTGACGCTATGTCGTACAGGTGCCGTACGCGCCGGGTTCGGGGGAGAACGTCCGATCCGGGCGGGCGTGGACGATTACCCGGCCGACGACGGTCGACATGGCGACATCGACCGAAATGGATCACTGTCTGCGGTTACCGTCGGCCCACCCGTCGCGCTGTCGGAAGGACACCCCCATGAGCCGCGCACTCCTGCGCCAGCTGACCGCCACCGTCGCCGTCGCCCTGCTCGTCGTGGAGGCCGCCGCGCCGGCCGCCGCGGCTCCCCCCGGGTCGTCCGCGCCCGGCGGCGTCCGGACGGTGGTGCGCGACGCGGCAACCGGCGCGCCGGTGCCTCGGGCCTGCGCCGCGCTCGTCCCGGTGGACGCCGCGGCGTTGGCGGCGGTCACCCTCGGCGAGGACCAGCTCGGACGGTACGGGGGCTGCTCCGACGAGCAGGGTGTCCTGGTGACCGGCGATGTCGCCCCGGGGCGGTACCGGCTGCTGGTGCGCCCCTACGACACGACGACGCACGGCTGGCAGTGGGTCGGCCGGCACGGCGGCACCGGTGAGCGCGAGCGGGCCCGGGTGGTCCAGGTGCGCGCCGGCGCGGTGACCGCTGTGCCGGACGTCCGACTCGACCCGCCCGGCACCGTCGTCGGGGTGGTGACCGACGCGGCGACGGGAGCGCCGGTCCCCCGCGCCCGGGTCATGGTGGTGCCGTACGTGCCGGATCCGAAGTACGACGACCACGGCCCGATGACCGACGACGACGGCCGCTACACGATCACCGGTCTCGGCCCGTACCACTGGCCGGTCCAGTTCGCCGCCGCCGGCCTGGCGACCGTGTGGTCCGGTGGGGTGGGCGGCCGGCAGCAGGCGCGGCCGGTGCGGGTGCGCGCCCGGCAGACGGTCACCTTGAATCAGGCGCTGCCCGCCGGGACGCCGTTCAGTGGGGAGGTTCGGGTCGACGAGCTGCTCACCTACGCCCAGGTGATCGCGTTCGACGCGGCCACCGGGGACCTGGCCGGTGTGGCGGACGTGGGCAGCGGTTACGCCCTGCGCCTGCTCCCCGGGCAGCGGGTGAAGCTGCGCTGCGACTGCGCGTACGCCCCGCCGGTGTGGCACCGCGACGCCGCCGGCTTCGACGCCGCGACCGGCGTGCGGGTCGGGCGGGCCCCGGTCGTGGTGGACTTCAACCTCGGCTGACCCGGATTCTGGCCAGCCACCGGAACCTTCTCCCCGGCCCGTTGGTGGGAGTGGTGGAGAAGGGGGGTGGCGGTGTCCGACGGCGATCTGATCTCCGAGCTGTACGCCGGCTGTTTCCGACGCCTGGTGGTCCAGCTGTACGCGGTGACCGGCGACCTGACCGAGGCGCAGGAGGCGGTCCAGGAGGCGTTCACCCGTGCGCTGGTGTCGCCGGGGCGGTTCGCCGGGCTGGACAACCCGGAGGCGTGGTTGCGTCGGGTCGCGGTCAACTGGGCCCGCAGCCGGTACCGCCGCCGTCGGGTGCTGGACGGGTTGCTGCGCCGGATCGGCCCGCCGCCGGCCGTCGCCGACCACTCCCCGGAGCACCTCGCCCTGCTCGCCGCGCTGCGCGTGCTGCCGGAGGGGCAGCGGCACGCGCTGGCCCTGCACTACCTCGTCGACCTGCCGGTGGACGAGGTCGCCACCACGCTGGGCGTGTCGGCCGGGACGGTGAAGTCTCGGCTGTCGCGGGGCCGGGTCGCCCTGGCGGCGCTGCTCGCCGACACCGACGACACCACCACCACGGGAGAAGCCGACGCTAGCCAAGCCGGGAGGATCGATGTCCAATCGTGAGTTCTCCGGATTCGACCTGGACACGATCACCGAGGCCGTGTCGCAGCCGCCTCTCGACGAGCTGCACGCCACGGCCCGGTCCCGTCGACGCCGGTCGGTCGGGGTGGTGGCGACCGCGCTGGTCGCACTGGTCGGGCTGGCGGTCGTACCGATGGTGGCCGGGCCGGAGCGGGCCACGCCGGTCGAACCGCCGCCACCGTCGGGTGGGTCGGTCGGCCAACTCACGCTGACCGGGCCGACCTCCGGGGTCGACGTGCGGCACGACGGCTGCGTGTTGCGCTTCGCGTACACCGGCGACGGCGGCCGCAGCTGGTCGGACTGGGACGCGGCGCGCTTCGAGGGCACGAGGTGCGCGGCCGGCACGGCGGCCGGGACACCTGGCAGTGGCACCGACTTCTCCGTCCTCGGCGAGCGGTCCTATCTGGTCACCGATTCGGGGGTGACCCACCTGTCCACCGACTACGGCCGCACCTGGCGCGACGGCAACTCCGCGATCGTCGCCGTGCAGGCGTTCCCGGTGACGGCTCGGCCGGTGCTCTGCGGGTTCGGCTGTGGGCCGGTGTCGGAGCCGCTGGCGGTGGATCCGTCGAGCGGAACGGTGTACCGGCTCACCGCTGCGGCACCGTCGTGGCGTCCGCTGTTCAGCCTCTACCCGGCGGCCGACGGCAGCATCTGGGCCACCTACCGGATGGGAGGCACCCAGGGCTCGACTGTCGCCCGCAGCGCCGACCGGGGCGCGACCTGGACCAGCTGGGAGGTGGGTGACGACGCCGGGGTGATCACGGCGGTGGGGCTGAACGACCGGGAAGGGTACGTGTTGACCGAACCGTCGGCCACCGGTGGCGGGGTGCGGCTGTTGCGGACCACGGACGGCGCGAAGACCTGGACGGACACGGGCGCCGAACTGTCGGATCAGATCCACTACGACCTCACGGTGGGGTCGGACGGGTCCCTGCTGGCGGTCACGCCCGCTGGGGGCACCGAAACCGACCGCCGCGCACGGCTGTTGGTCAGCCGGGACGACGGACGGCACTTCACCGTCGCCAGGGAGTACGGCCGACTCGTCAGTTCGGTCAGCGTCGCGCCCGGTTTCGCCTGGCTCTTCGGTAGCGACGACGGCTCGACGGGCGAGCCGGACCACGTCCTGGTCACCACGGACGGCAGCACCTGGACCCGCTTCTCGCTCGCTCCCTGAACCACTGGTGCCGCCCGGCGTTAGGTGTTACCCGAACCGGGTAGCCGGCATCGGCTGCTACCAGCGCCCGAGGAGGTGGGATGTCGGAGACCAGCGACTTCTTCGAGCGGTTGGCGGTCGCCGGCCAGGATCCGCGGTTCAGCAAGGTCTGTGGGAGTGTCCGGTTCGACATCCGCGACGGCGGCCGTCTGGAGCAGTGGCTGCTGGACATCGACCATGGTCGGATGCGGGTGATCAAGAGTGGTGGTCCGGCCACCACGGTGGTCAAGGTGTCGGCGCAGGTCGCGGACGCGATGGCGCGGGGCGAGGTGAACGGTCTGGCGGCGATCACCCGGGGCGAGATCATCGTCGACGGTGATCTCGCTCTGGCGTTGCGCATCGGGCGGCTGTTCCCGCGAACGTCCGGCCCGTCCGGACGCGACGGTCCCGACAGTGGGACGTGACCGATGAGGGACATCGCGGGCACCGTGGCGTGCATCGACGGGAACACCTTCATGGTGTCCGACGCCAGCGGGGACGTGGAGGCGTCTCCGAGCACCCCGGTCGGCCTGTTCGCCGCCGACACGCGCTTCCTGTCCCGCTGGAGACTCACCGTCGACGGTGAGTGCATGACGGCGCTGTCGGTGGACGACAGCCAGTACTTCGAGGTCACCTTCTTCGCGGTGCCGGGTCGGGCGGTGGACTACGTGGAGGCCGACGTGTCGGCCATTCGGCGCCGGCGCATCGGCCCGGACCTCACCGAATCGGTCACGATCTTCAACTACGGCGAGGAGGACATGACGCTCGACGTGCGCCTGGAGGTGGAAGCGGACTTCGCCGACATTTTCGAGATCAAGTTCGACATCGAGGAGAAGGCGGGCACCTCCTACACGAAGGTCGGTAAGAACGAGTTGCGCCTGGGCTACCGGCGGGGCACCTACCACCGTGAGGTTGTCGTGTCGGCGAGTGAGCCCGCGCAGTTCGACCCGGGCGGCCTTCGGTTCACGGTCCGGCTGCGCCCGGGGCAGCAGTGGTCGACCCGGTTGCAGGCCGTCATGCTGGCGCTGCGTCCGGACGGCGTCGACCTGCGCTCCGCCCTGCGGGTCCAACGGCCGGACGAATCCACCCTGCCCACGAGCATGCGGGACTGGATCGCGGCGGCCCCGACCCTGGACACCGACAGCGTCGGCCTCCAGCAGGTCTACCACCGCAGCCTGGTGGACCTGGCGGCGTTACGCTTCGCCCCGCTGTCGCTCGGCGGCGCGAGCGTGCCCGCGGCCGGGTTGCCCTGGTTCATGACCCTGTTCGGTCGTGACAGCCTGTTGACCTGCTTGCAGACCCTGCCCGTCACGCCGTCGCTGACCCCACCGACGTTGCGGATTCTCGCGTCGTTGCAGGGCGCCCGGACCGACGACGTGCTGGAGGAGGACCCGGGCCGGATCCTGCACGAGTTGCGCTACGGGGAGTCCGCCGCGTTCGAGGAGCAGCCGCACTCCCCCTACTACGGCACTGTGGACGCCTCACCGCTGTTCGTGGTGCTGCTCGACGAGTACGAGCGGTGGAGCGGCGACACCGCGCTGGTGCTGGAGTTGGAGCAGGATGCTCGGGCGGCGCTGACCTGGATCGACAGGTACGCGGACCTGACCTCCACCGGCTACGTCTGGTACCAGCGACGTAACCAGGTCACCGGCCTGGACAACCAGTGCTGGAAAGACTCGTGGGACAGCATCTCCTACGCCGACGGCCGGCTACCGGGCTTCCCGAGGGCCACCTGCGAAACCCAGGGGTACGCCTACGACGCCAAGATCCGGGGAGCGCGGCTGGCCCGTACCGTGTGGGGTGATCCGGCCTACGCCGAGCGGCTGGAGAGCGAGGCGGCGGCGCTGTACGAGCGGTTCAACCGGGACTTCTGGCTTGAGGACCGCGGCTTCTACGCCCTCGCGCTCGACCACGACGGCACCGCCGTGGACAGCCTGTCGTCCAACATCGGGCATCTGTTGTGGAGCGGCATCGTGCCACCGGAGCGGGCGCCCCGGGTGGTGGAGCACCTGATGGGTCCGGCGCTGTTCTCCGGTTGGGGTGTGCGGACGTTCGCCGACGGGCAGCGCCGCTACAACCCGCTCGGCTACCACAACGGTACGGTCTGGCCGTTCGACAACTCCTTCATCGCCTGGGGTCTGCGCCGGTACGGGTTCAGCAACGAGGCGGCCCGCATCGCCGAGGGCATCCTGTCCGCGGCCACCTACTTCGAGGGTCGGCTGCCCGAGGCGTTCGGCGGGTTCGACCGTGACACCACCAAGTTCCCGATCCGGTACCCGACCGCCGGCAGTCCGCAGGCGTGGTCCAGCGGGGCGACAATGCTGTTGCTCCGCACCATGCTCGGTATCAACCCGCACGAGGACCACCTGGCCGTGGACCCGGCGTTGCCCGCCACCTTCGGGCGGATCGCGCTGCTGGACATCCCGGGCCGTTGGGGCAGGCGCGACGCGTTCGCCCGGCAACGCCCCGACCAGAGCTAACGGAACGGTCAGCCGACGCCCGGCCCGGTGGCCCGGAAGGTGCGCCGGTACGCGTCCGGCGGTACGCCGACGGTGCGGTGGAAGTGTCGACGCAGCGTCGCGGCGGTGCCCATGCCGGCCGCCTCGGCGACGGCGTCGATGCTGTCGTCGGTCTGCTCCAACAACTCCTGGGCGCGACGGATCCGCTGCGTCGACAGCCACAGAAGTGGGGTGGTGCCGGTGGCCGACCGGAAGTGGCGGGCCAGGTTGCGGGAGCTCATGTTCGCCTGCCGGGCCAGGTCCTCGACGGTCAGCGGCCGGTCCAGGCGCGCCAGGACCCAGGGGAACAGGTTGGCCAGCGGGTGGTCGTCGCGGGCCGGCACCGGGGTGGTGACGTACTGGGCCTGACCACCGGCGCGGTGCGGTGGCACGACCAGGCGGCGGGCGACGGCGTTGGCGACGGTCGAGCCGTGGTCGCGGCGGATCAGGTGCAGGCACAGGTCGATCGCGGCGGCCTTGCCGGCGGAGGCGAGCACGGAGCCGTTGTCGACGTAGAGCACGTCCGGGTCGACCCGTACCCGGGGATAGCGGGCGGTCAGCGCCTCGGTGTGCGCCCAGTGCGTGGTGGCCCGCAGCCCGTCGAGCACCCCGGCGGCGGCCAGCACGAACGCGCCGGTGCACAGGGAGACCATCCGGGCACCGGCCCGGTGGGCCGCGCGGACGGCGTCGAGCAGGTCGGGGGGTACGTCCGCGTCGACGTCCTCGATCGACGGGACGATCACGGTGTCGGCTCGGGCCAGGCGGTCCAACCCGTCGTCGGGCGCCACCAGGAAGCGGCCGACCCGGACCGGGGCGGGGCCGCAGATCGTCACGTCGTACCAGGGGTCGGCCAGGCCGGAGGGGTCGTGGGCGAAGACTTCGCAGGCCAGGGCCAGCTCGAAGTGCAGCATCCCGTCGGTGGCGGCGATCGCGACAAGGGCCATGTCCGAAACTGTACGGGGGTTGGCGTTCCCGACACTGGTCGGCCGCCGACCACTGCGGGACGCTGGGTCCAGTCGATCTTCGAGGGGGCAGCGATGGGTTACCAGGTGGCGGTGTTCGGGGCGTACGGGCACACCGGGCGGTTCGTGATGGCGGAGCTGCGCGAGCACGGGTTCGGTGCGGTGCCGGTGGGCCGCGACGCGCGCCAGTTGGCGGCGTTCGGGCTCGGCTACCGGGTGGCGTCGGTCGACGATCCGGCCTCGCTCGACGTGGCGTTGACCGGTGTGGACGCGGTCATCAACTGCGCCGGCCCGTTCGCGTCGACCGCCGCCGGGGTGATCGAGGCCGCGTTGCGCGCCGGGATCCCGTACGTGGACGTGGCGGCTGAGATCGAGGCCAACCTCGACACGTTCACGCACTTCACCGAGCGCGCCCGGACGGCGGGTGTCGCGGTGGTCCCGGCGATGGCCTTCTTCGGCGGGCTCGGTGACCTGCTCGCGACGACGGCGATGGGCGACTGGACGTCGGCCGACGAGGCGCACGTCGCGTACGGACTGAGCAGCTGGCACCCGACGGCCGGGACGGTGGCCGCGGGCGTCGTCTCCCGCGAGCGCCGCGCCGGCCGCCGGGTCCGCTACACCGGGGGCCGGTTGGAGTACCACTCCGGCGGGGAGCTGCCGAGGGTGGACTGGGACTTCCCCGCGCCGCTGGGACGGCGCACCGTCCTCGGCGAGTTCACCATGGCCGACGTCGTCACCATTCCCCGTCACCTGGTCATTCCCGAGGTCCGGACCTACATGACCGTCGACGCCACCACCGACCTGGCTGCCGCGGCGGCGCCGGTCGCTGTCGACGGGCTGGGCCGGTCAGCGCAGACGTTCACTGTCGACGTCATCGTCCGTCGCGGCGACGCGACCCGCCGCGTGGTAGCCAGTGGCCGGGACATCTACGCCGTCAGCGCACCCCTGGCCGTGGAGGCGGCCCGGCGCATTCTCGATGGTCGGACGAGGACCATCGGCGTCGCTTCCGCCGGCGAGATGTTCGACGCTCCCGACTTCCTGCGCGCGCTGTCGCCGGCCATCCGCGTCGAGCCGGTCAGCGACTGAGGCCCGCCAGCGGCTGACCATCGTCTCCGTTGTCGACGGACGGCCCCCGCTCCGGCGTGGGGGCCGTCCGTCATCGCATGACGTCGGTCAGAGGATCACATTGACTCCGGCGGCCTTGCACGCGGTGCTGATGTCCTTGCCGGCCTTCTCGAAGGCCGGATTGTCGGCGGCACTCGCCGGGTCCGCCGCGGCGGCGGCCTTCGCGGCCTCGGCGCCGAACGCCCGCAGGGCGTCGGCCAGCTTGCCGTCGCCGGTGGCGGCGACCGCGCTCACCTCCTGCTCCAGCTCGGTCAGGATCTTCTTGAAGTCCGCCGCCGACGCGTCGCCGGTGGTGGCGACCTTCACCAACTCGGCCCGCATCTCGTCGTTGGCCTTCTTCACCGACTCGCAGACCTGCTTGTCGTTGGCGCCGCCCGCCGCGGCTGACGAGGCCGGCGTGGCTGCGGCGGAGGTGGCCGCCGAGGACGGAGCGGCGGACGTCGGGGCGGGGGTGGTGGATCCGGCGGTCGTCGCCTTGTCGGTGTCGCCGCAAGCGGCGAGCGCCGTCGAAACGGCAAGGATCAACATGGCTGAGGCAAGGCGGGAAGTTCTCACGGACGCGCACGATAGCCGATGCCCAGACGATGATCAATTTGCCCGGCGGCCCGCACGCTCCGGGTACGGCGGTAGTAGGACCAGCCCGCCACCGGCAACGCGAACGTCCAGGCCAGCAGCAGCGGGAGACCGATCAGGACGCCCGTCGGGGTGAAGATCTCCTCCCCGCCGGGTTCCGACAGATCAGCGGCGAACTGCCAGGGCAGCGTCGCCGAGTAGCCGATCATCAGGGCGGAGCCCAGCACCGTCGGGGTCAGCGGCACCCACGGCGGAACCCGACGTCCGCGCAGCCACGGCACCCAGCGGGGGAAGACCACACCCCAGTCCTTGATGAGTCCCAGTGCCAGTACCCCGCCGAGTCCGGCCAGGACGCACAGCAGACCCAGGTAGAACGCCCCGGCCGGCAGGCCCAGAAACCCCTCGACGGGGTGCTCCCCCACCCCGGGCCCGCGACCGTGGTACCACTCGCGGAACCGGTCGGGATCGGCGAACATCGGGATGCCCAGGATCCATGGCACGTGCAGCGGGATGAACCCCAGCACGGGGGCGATCCAGGCCACGTGGCCGGCCCGGCGGGCCCAGGTCGGTGGCGGCTGGGTGGTTGTGGTCGGCGCGGGTGGGTGTCGAGTCACAGCGTCGTCTCCCTGTCTCTTGCCGGGCGTTTGCCCTCCGGGATCACCGTGGCTGAGTGGCGCGACGAACGGATCGCCGCGCGGAGGGAGTTTCCTCCCCCGGTCCGGGGACGCTGTCTGTCCGGTGCCGACAGCACGTCCCGACGGTGCGCCCCGCTCCGGACGCCGGGCTGCGCGCCCGCACCCGTCGCACGTGCCGCCGCAACTACTGTGCAGACATGGTCGATCGGCACCAGGTGATGAACTTCCGGGTCCGGGCCCAACAGCTCGACCGGGATGAGGGCACGCTCGCCGACACCGCCGTCCTGGACATCGGGGTGCAGAACACCGGCCCGGACGGCGCCCGGTGGGGGTTGGCGGTGCGCGGGGTGGACGTGACCGCGCTGTCCGACCGGGACGTGGTCCTGCTGTGGACCGTGCGGGGCGCGCCGCACCTCTACCGCCGCGCCGACATCGCGCAGGTGGCGGCCGCGGTCGAGCCCTTCTCCGAGGCCGACGCGAGCAAGCGCGTCTACGACGCCGCGAAGCCGTTGAAGGCCGCCGGCATCGACACTCTCGCGGCCCTGGACGAGATCGCCGCCCGGATGCGGGCCATCGTCAGCGCACCGACGGTGAAGGGGGACGTCTCCAGCCGCCTGGCCTCGGCGCTACCCGAGCCGTATCTGCGGTTCTGCCGGCCGTGCGACGCCACGCACCTCTACGAGATGCCGTTCCGGCTCGCCGCCGTGCGGGCCGGACTGGAGTTGCGGCTCGACACCTCACCACCGGTCCTGCACCGGATCACCAGGTTCCGCAAGGCAGCCGCCGCGGGTGACCGGTTCAACCTCATCCGCGCGTACCTGCGTCTGCTCGGCCCGGCCACCCCGAAACAGGTGGCCGACTATCTCGACGCCCCGCTGAAGGACGTGAAGGCACGCTGGCCCGACGACGTGATCGAGGTGACCGTCGGCGGCGAGGTGCGCTGCCTGCTGGCCGCGGACGAGGAGGCGCTGGAGTCGGCCGACGGCACCGGGACCCGTCTGCTCGGCCCGTACGACCTGTTCCTGCAGGCCAAGGATCGGGCGACGCTGGTGCCGGACAGCGCCCACGCCAAGCAGTTGTGGCCGGTGCTGGGTCGCCCGGGCGCGGTCCTGGTCGACGGCGAACTGGTCGGCACCTGGCGGCCCCGCAAGTCCGGCAGGACGTTCACGGTCGCCGTCCAGCCGTGGCGCCGGCTGTCGGACGCCACCCGTAAGGCCGTCACCGGGCAGGCCGAACGCCTGGCCGCGTACCGCGCCGTCTCCCTCAGCGGGGTCGAGTTCGGCAGCTAAGGCGCGCGGTCGTCCTCGCCGTACTCGCCTCGGATGGGCAGGTAGTAGGCGGGCAGGAAACCGGCGATGATGACGACGCCGGCGATCGGCACGAACGCGCCGACGAGGATGCCGGATCCGATCCAGACCAGCGCGAGGAGGAATCGGCGGCCGATGGCCCGCGCGCCGCAGGGGCCGAGGCCGGGGTCCAGCAGTCCGGAGCGGCGCAGGTGGGCCCAAATGACGTTGAACAGGGCCGCCGCCGTCCACAGTGTGCCGCCGTAGACGACGACCGCCGCGCGCAGCCCCTGCTCTGCCCGCAGCGCGTCGGCCAGCAGAGAGGTGGAGAACGGCAGGAACGCGATGACCATCAGGAGCAACGTGTTGAGGAACAGGACGCCACGGTCGACGTGCCGGACCCGGTCGAACATCACGTGGTGGTTGACCCACACCTGACCGATGAGCAGGAAGCTCAGCGTGTACGCCAGGTACGACGGCCACAGCGCCCTGAGCCCCTGGACGAGGTGCCCGAAGTCGTGCGGCGGTTGGATCTCCAACACCAGAAGTGTCACGGCGATCGCGAAGACGCCGTCGCTGAAGCTCAGTAACCGGCCCGAACCGCGGGTAAGCCGTGGAATTTCCCTTTTGGGGGGCACGGCGCAAATTATGCTATAGGTCAGCTTTTTTCGTCGGCGGAGCTGGCCGTCCTACGCAGATAGGCCTCGGCCAACTGGCGCAGGCGTGTCCCGTCGAAGCTGTCCCCGTGGCCCGGATGGACAACGGCCACGTCGAGGTCGACGAGGAACTGCATGCTGCGCCGGTACGCGGCCACATCGGAGTTCGGCAGATCGTCGATCAGGGCACCCTCGTAGACGATGTCGCCGGAGTACAGGGTGCCGGTGCGCTCCTCCAGCAGGGCGATGCTTCCCGGTGTGTGGCCGGGGAGGTGCAGCACGGTCAGCATCCGCCCGCCGAGGTCGATCCGGTCGCCGTCATTCAGCAGGCGGTGCACGGTCATGGGTTCGATGTGGTAGGTGGCCGGGTCGTAGCCCGGATCGGGCAGGGCATCGATCATCAGCTCCGGGACAGCCTCTCCCGCCGGGTCGATGCCGAGTTTGTCGAAGAGTTCCGCGCCGTACAGGCTCGCCGGCACCCCTTCGGCCAGGATCCCCGCCTCGGCGGGGTGGGCGGCCCGGTCACCGAACTCGGCCGCCGCGCCGACGTGATCGAGGTGGGCGTGGGTGAGCACGACCAACGGATCACGCGCGAACAGGCCCGGAATCGCCTCCCGCAGCGCGACGACACCGAGCCCGGCGTCGATCACGATGTCCCGGTCGGTGCCGCGCAACCACCAGAAGTTCGCCGACAGCAGCTCGTGCACGTGGGGTTCCGAGATCCGGGTGACGGTGCTGTCCACGTCCGTCCGGGTGTGCCAGTCGACCATGGCGGCCAGTCTGCCAGCGCGACGACGACACTCCGACCCTCCCCTTTCGACCTGACCGGGTCCCGGGGAGACCGGCCCGCTGGCCCGACCTGTGGTGGCCCGGCGGGAAACACCCGATCTTCCGGCTCGTACGGGTGCGGCGTGACAGACTGCGAGGTGCCCTCGGCGGCCGACGCCGGCCAGCGAATCCCCCTTCACGTTCGGTTCCGGGAGGCCCTGGGAACGGAGTGCGGAGGGGGCGCGGATGCAACCGACGTGGCTCGTGGCGCTCTCGTGGGCGTCCCTCACGGTCGGCGGGGTCAGCTTCGCGATCGTCCTCGCCGACACCTACCTGCGCGGGCACCGTCAGCCGGTCAGGGTCATGGAGATCGTCTGGCTGGTGACCGTCCTCTATGTCGGCCCGGCCGCCGTGCGCCTCTACTGGAACTGGGGCAGGCCCGAGGCGTTCGCTCCGCGTCGGCGGGGGGATCAACCGCGACGGCCCCGCCGGGGCATCGTCGTCACCCATGTGTCCCGCTGCGGCGCCCACTGCGCTCTCGGCTTCGTCGTCGCCGAGGTCGCCCTGTTCGCGGTGAGATTCGACCCGGCGGAGGACCCGCTCTGGGTCGGCTACGTCGGCGACTATGTGGCGGCCGTGACGATTGCGGTGCTCTTCCGGTATTTCGCCGGGCCGGGGCGCGGCATCGGGAAGGTCGGGAACGCGCTGTCGCGCGTGGGCAGGATCGAGCTGCTGACCATCACCGTGTTCGAGGCGGCGTTGTTCGCGTGGCTGACGGTCGCGCATCACATGGTCTTTCCGGAGCCACCAGCACGACCCGACACCCCGACCTTCTGGTTCCTCGGTCAGCTCGGGCTGATAGCCGGCTTCGTCGCGGCCTGGCCCACCGCCTCCTGGCAGATCGGTCGACGGCTGCGCATCGAGCCGCGCCTCGACGAGTGAGCGCCACGACCGGCCGCCCCAAAAAAACAAGCGGCAAGGAGATCGCACTCCCTGCCACTTCTAACGTATATCGCACCTGGGGGCTTGCCGCAAGACCCCGGTTGTAGCGCAGAATCGGCGGCCGGACCAGCACAAACGAGGTGACGGGGGCGCGACGTGGGTGTGTTGTCGATGGACGAGGGCCGCGGCGACCGGGTATCGCTGGTGGATCTTCGGGAGGTGGACGAGACGCAGGTGTCGGTCGTCGGCGGCAAGGCGGCGCACCTGGGCGCGCTGGCCCAGGTCGACGGCATCCGGGTGCCCGCCGGGTTCTGCGTGACGACGGCCGCCTTCCGGCAGGTCATGGCGCAGGTGCCGGCGATCGACGACCGGCTCGAAGAACTGTCACGGCTGAGCCCGGACGACGCGGAGGCGATTCGCACGCTCAGCGCGGCCATCCGAGGCAGCATCGAGGAGACCGCGATCCCGGGCGACCTGGCCGCCTCGATCAGGGACGCGCTCACCCGGTTCGGCGAGCAGGCCGCCTACGCCGTGCGCTCCAGCGCCACGGCGGAGGACACACCGACGGCGTCCTTCGCCGGGCAGCAGGACACGTACCTGAACGTGGTGGGGTCGGCGGCGATCCTGCGGCACGTCAGCCGGTGCTGGGCGTCGCTGTTCACCGAGCGGGCCGTCGTCTACCGCCTGCGCAACGGCGTCGACCACCGCACGGTCCAGATGGCTGTCGTCGTACAGAAGATGGTCTTTCCGGACGCGGCGGGCATCCTGTTCACGGCGGACCCGGTGACGGGCAACCGGAAGGTCGCGACGGTCGACGCCAGCTTCGGCCTCGGCGAGGCCCTGGTGTCCGGACTGGTGAACCCGGACGTCTTCCGGGTGCGCGACGGGGAGGTGGTGGCCGGGTCGGTCGCCGTCAAACAGCGTGCCGTCGCTGCCGTGCCCGGCGGCGGAACGCGGGAAGTGGCGATCGAGGCGCAGCGGCGGGACCAGCCGGCGCTGACGCCGGCGCAGGTCCTACGGCTGGTGCAGCTCGGGCGACGGATCGAGGCGCACTTCGGCCGTCCGCAGGACATCGAGTGGTGCCTGGTCGGCGACGACTTCCAGATCGTGCAGAGCCGGCCGATCACCACACTGTTCCCCGTTCCCGCGGTCGACGACCAGGAGAACCACGTCTACCTCTCGGTCGGTCACCAGCAGATGATGACCGACGCCATGCGGCCCCTGGGACTGTCCGTGTGGCAGTTGACGGCCATCGCCCAGATGCGGGAGGCCGGCGGAAGGTTGTTCGTCGACGCCACCGGGCTGCTGGCCTCGCCGGCGAGCCGCGCCGGTTTCCTGGAGATGGTCGGGAAGTCCGATCCGCTGACGAAGGACGCGTTGCAGACCCTCCTCGACCGGCCGGGTTTCATTCCGACGACGCGGCCGACCGGCGACGGTGCCGGTCCGGCCAGGCTGACGGGCGACAGCGCGTCGACCGAGACCGATCCGGCGATCGTGCCCGAGCTGATCGCGCGCAGCGAGGCGTCCATCGCCGCCCTGCGGCGCGACATCGCGACGGTGACCGGTGCGGCGCTGTTCGACTTCCTGCTGGAGGCCTTCCAGGAACACAAGCGGGTCCTCGCCGATCCGCTGAACATGCGGGCGATCATGGCGGGCATGGAGGCCACCTGGTGGCTCAACGACCGGCTGCACGAATGGCTGGGCGAGAAGAACGCGGCGGACACCCTCACGCTCTCCGCCCCCGGCAACATCACCTCGGAGATGGGGTTGGCGTTGCTGGACGTCGCCGACGTGATCCGTGCGCACCCGGAGGTGGTGGCGTTCCTGCAGGACGTCGCGGACGACGACTTCCTCGACGAGTTGCCGAAGGTCGCCGGCGGGGCCGAGGCCCGCGCCGCCATCGAGGCGTACCTCGACCGGTACGGGATGCGCTGCGTCGGCGAGATCGACATCACCCGGCCGCGGTGGAGCGAACGCCCGAACACGCTCATGCCGGTGCTCCTCGACAACGTCAAGCTCTTCGAGCCGGGTGCCGCCCGGCGGCGCTTCGAGGAGGGCCGGCAGCAGGCGCAGCACAAGGCGCAGGAGGTGGTCACGCGCCTGCGGGCGCTGCCGGACGGGGAGCAGAAGGCCGCCGAGACCGAACGGATGATCGACCGGGTGCGGACCTTCACCGGCTACCGGGAGTACCCGAAGTACGACATCATCACCCGCTACTTCATCTACAAGCAGGCCCTGCTGGCGGAGGCCGAGCGGCTGGTGCGGGCCGGCGTCCTCACCGCTGTCGAAGACGCCTTCTACCTCACGTTCGAGGAGTTCCACGAGGTCGTCCGGTCGCGGCGGGTGGACGACGACCTGATCCGGCGGCGGCGGGACGCGTTCCGGTCGTACCAGGCGCTCACCCCGCCCCGGGTACTCACCTCGGACGGCGAGATGATCACCGGATCGTACCGGCGCGACGACGTGCCGACCGGCGCGCTGGTCGGTGTGCCGGTGTCCGCCGGAACGGTCGACGGGCGCGCCCGCGTCATCCTGGACATGGCGCAGGCTGATCTCGAAGCGGGTGACATCCTCGTCACGACCCACACCGACCCCAGCTGGACGCCCCTGTTCGTCGGCATCGCCGGCCTGGTGACGGAGGTCGGCGGGTTGATGACGCACGGCGCGGTGATCGCACGGGAGTATGGCCTGCCGGCGGTCGTCAGCGTGCTCGACGCGACCCGACTGATCAAGGATGGGCAGCGGATCCGCGTGCACGGCAGTGACGGGTACGTCGAGATCCTGTCCTGACCGACGGCACCCCGGCGCGGCACTGGTCCGCGCCGGGGTGCCGGCCGGCTGGGTGGTCGGCAACAAGACCGGGGCCGGTGGGTACGTCGCCCAGGCCACGACTGTGGTCGTCGCCCGGTTGCGGGCCTGAGGCGGTCAGGCCGCGCCGACGGTTGCCTGGCCGAGCGGGAACCGCACGCCGGTGAGGTCTTCCGAGACGGCCCAGAGTCGCTGCTGCACGGCCAGGTCGTAGGACGCGGGGCTGGAGGTGACCAGCCTCGGGGTGCCGCGCACCTCGCCGAGACCGTCGGGGCCGTAGTACTGCCCGCCGAGGACGGACGGGTCGGTGGCGGCCCGCAGTGTGGGCAGCGCGCCCGCCGTCGCGGGCTGGGTGATCACCGGGGCGAGCAGGGTGATCGGTCGGCGGATGACCGCCGGGGCGTTGCGGACCAGTTCGGTGTTGGAGACGCCGGGGTGTGCGGCCACCGCGACGGTGGTGCCGTGCGCGGCCAGCCGGCGCTGTAACTCGTAGGTGAACATCAGGTTGGCGAGCTTCGACTGGCCGTAGGCGGCGACGCGGCTGTAGGAACGCTGCCACTGCAGGTCGTCGAATCCGATGGCGGCGCGGATGCGGTGGCCGACGCTGCTGACCGTGACCACCCGGGAGCCGGGCACCGGCAGCAGCAGGTCGAGCAGCAGGCCGGTGAGGGCGAAGTGGCCCAGGTGGTTGGTGCCGAACTGCAGTTCGAAGCCGTCTCTGGTGGTCTGCTTCGGGGTGTACATCACCCCGGCGTTGTTGATCAGCAGGTCGATCCGCTGGTGGGTGGCGTGCAGGCCGGCCGCGGCGGCCCGCACCGATTCCAGCGAGGTCAGGTCCAGTTCCCGTACGGCGACGTCGCCGTTGATCCGGGCGGCGGCCCGTTCGCCCTTCGCGGTGTCGCGGACGGCCAGCACGACGGACGCGCCGCGTTCGGCGAGCAGCCGGGCGGTCTCGAAGCCCAGCCCGGTGTTGGCGCCGGTGACCACTGCCACCCGGCCGTCCTGGCGCGGAATCTGCTGCTCGGTCCAGTTCATCTCAGGCTCCTAATGTACCGCCGGTAAGTTATGCCTGAAACGCTAAGGTACCGCCGGTACGCTGTCAAGGGACCGCCGGTACCTAAGTTAGGGTTGGTGTCATGACGTTCCAGCGGGCGCGCAGCGCGGAGCAGCGTGAGGTCCGGCGCCGGGCGATCCTGGAGACGACCTCGGCGATGCTCGACGAGATGCCGGTGGCCGAGGTGACCCTCAACGAGCTGAGCCGACGGGTCGGCCTGGCCAAGACGGCAGTGCTGCGCTATTTCGAGTCCCGCGAGGCGGTGCTGCTCGACCTGATGGACGACCGGACCGCGACCTGGCTGGCCGAGCTGGAGCAGGAGTTGGCCGACGGCGTCGACAGCAGCCGGTCCACGCCGGAACGGGCCGAGCAGATGGCCGACGTGCTCAGCCGGTCACTCGCCGCCCAGACGGTGCTCTGTGATCTCTTCGGCGCGCAGGGCGGGGTGCTGGAGCACAACGTCTCCGTCGAGGTGGTCCGCCGGCACAAGCGGGCCTCGCTGGGCAACCTCGCGGTGATGGCCGACCTCGTCCGGCGGCACCTGCCCGAGGTCGGCGACCGCGCCGAGCTGTTCTGCCTGCACGCCCTGATCATGGGTGGCGCGCTGGCCGCCTACGCCGCGCCGCCGCCGAGCCTGCTCGCCGTCTACGAGTCCGAGCCGGCGCTGGCGGTCCACCACGTCGACCTGCGGACCGCCCTGCGGCTCGCGATCATCACGTCGCTCGTGGGCATGCTGCCGCGCCACTGAGCGCCCACCCCGCCCGGCGAGAGATCAACTCGGGTTCCACGAAACCGGGGTGTCCGCCGGGCCGGAACACCGCGGTCTTCATGAAGGCGAGTGGATCACGCCCGACACCGAGAGACGCGACTCAAGGAAATCAAGGCACAACTCTTGGAAGTTGAAGATTCTTAAGATACAAATTCAGATATGACAGAACAGGCGATGGACTGGCAGGAACTGACCAGCCTGACGCGCGGGCAGTCGGTTGTCGTCGAGCGGGTGCGTCTGGCGAGCAACGGTGTCGCGATCGAGGGTGAGTTCGAGCTGCCGCAACTGGCTCAGCTCACCGTCGAGGATCAGGTCTTCGTCACGGCGTTCGTGCGCTGCCACGGTTCGATCAAGGAGATGGAACGCGTCTTCGGGGTGAGCTACCCGACGATCAAGTCACGCCTCAACCGGATCACGCAGATGCTCGACTTCGTCGAGACCGACCCGGCGCCGACGCGGGCCGACATCATCGACCGGTTGCGCCGCGGTGACATCACCGCACAGCAGGCGTTGGCCGAGCTGGACGGCCGGACATGATGCCGCAGTTGGTGACCGTCAAGGTCAACCGCCCGGACCGCCGGCCGCTGCGTTTCTGGGTTCCGGTGCTCCCCGTGGCGCTCCTGCTCTTCCCCCTCGTGGTCCTGGTCGTGCTCGCGGCGATCGTGGCCTGCCTGGTGTTCCGCATCGGTGTGGTGCGGGCACTCGGCGCCGGCTGGCGCGTCATCTCCGCGCTGCCCGGCGCCCGCTTCGACATCGAGCAGGGCCGCCTGGCCGTGCTCGTGGCTATCCGATAGGAGAGGTTCGCATGACCGAACAACGCAAGGACATCCTCGACATGCTGGCCGCCGGCAAGATCACTGCGGAGGAGGCGGAGCAGCTCATCGCCGCCCTCGAACGGGACCAGGCGCCGGCGGTGACAGGTCACGACGCCCGACCGAAGGGCAAGGTGAAGTACCTGCGGGTGGTGGTGGACGCCACCGACAACGGCGAGCCGTCACGGGTCAACGTGCGGGTGCCGCTGCAACTGCTGCGGGCCGGCGTACGGCTGGCGGCGCTGGTCCCACCGCAGGCCCTGGTCAAGGCCAACGCCTCACTCAGCGACTCGGGCGTGCCGATCGACCTGACGCAGCTCAAGCCGGAGCAGTTAGAGGCGCTCGTGGAGCACCTCGACGACGTGACCGTGGAGGTGGACTCCCCCGATGCCACGGTCCGGGTCTTCTGCGAATAGGCGCCGTCCGATGGGACGGCCCCTCGGAAGGGTGCGGGAACACCCTCCCGAGATCTGCGTCCGTCGCAGCAGAGCACAGGTGAACTGCCAACCTGAAGTCTAGCCACGCACCGGCATCAGCGCAGGGACCACTCGGACGGGTGGTCCCTGCGTCGCTGGGGTTCCTCGAACCCCAGCACCCGGCGTACGCGCCGCGTCCGGCGGACGCGCTGGAGGTCGCCTGAGGTTTCTACTCACCGCGCGCGTCGTTCGCCTGCCGGGCGGCGAGCCCGTGCTCGGCTGAGCCGACACCGGGCGCAGGCAGTGGGCACGAGAAGACGCGGATCAGCCGGGCGGGGGCGGGCACTCCAGGACCGCGATCGAGTTCCCGGTGAACAGCCGCAGGTGCGGGTGCCCGGAGAAGATCTGGACCGCCTCGTCGTGCGAGCCCGCTTCGACAATGGTGTAGCCGGTCAGCGCGTCGGTGAAGTCCTCGACACCCTGCGCGGTGAGCAGCTTCTTCGCGTTGAGCGGGGCGCCGGGGTCGACGATGGCCTTCTCGTTGGCCTGCGCCCACGACGCCCAGGCGTTGATGAACTCGGTCTGTTGCTGTTCGGTGAGGTCGGCCTTGCCGACCTCGTCAGCCGCGCCGTTGAAGAGTGCGAGGAACCTGCCCATCCGCGCATCGTAGCGGTGGCCTGCCCCGCCGGGGTTTGTCCGCCGGGTGGCGCCATCGTTCAGACGGACGTTCGTCGACAGGTACGGCAGGCCTCCCGGCCGGCTCGTCAGCTCTTGGCCTTGCTGCGGCGGGTCCGCCGACGAGGGGTCTCGTCGCCGCCGGCAAGCCGGGTGAAGGTGAGCATGTTGGCCAGCGCCACGGCGATGACCGCGACGCCGACCTGGATCGCGAGCACGATCCAGTCCCAGCGCAGCACCCAGACCCGCACGCTGGCTTCGTCGTCGACATGGAGCGCCTTGGCGACCACTGTGCCCAGCACCGCCGAGCCGACGCCGATGACGAACGTGGCGACGACGCCGATCCGTTGCCTCCCCGGCAGGATGAGTCGTCCGAGCAGGCCGACGAGGGCACCGATGAGCACCGCGCCGAGATAGCCGTATACCAGCATTGCCGTCACTCCCCTCCAGCAGTGCAGAGATACATGCCCGATTCTCACGTTCCCGGAAACACCGCCGGCTGCATGCCCGCCGATCCACGCTGCGGCTCGTCGACTCCTGGCCTAATCTATCGACATCAGTCGTTTTCGTTCTGAGGTGCGCGACGGCTGGCCGACCCGGTCCGGGTCAGACCCTCGGCCAGCTCACGTCGTGGAGAGGAATCCCGATCGTGAACGCCGACAGCCGAACCGTTCCGCGAATCCTCTCCGCCCTGGTGGCCGCCGTGCTCGCCGTCGGCCTGTCAGTGGTCGGCGCCGGGCCGGCGGCCGCCGGGCAGACCAGCCTGCGGGCCGCCGACCCGAGCGTGATCCGCGTCGGCTCCACCTACATCTCCGTCCAGTCGCTCAACGGCGGGATCGCCGTACGGCAGGCAGCGTCACCCGACGCGCTGGCCGCCGCGACCGCGCGGCAGGTGTGGACGGACAGCCGCAACCTCGGTGAGGTCTGGGCCCCGGAGATCGTCACCGATGGTGGCCGCTACTACATCTACTTCTCGGCCGGGCGTGGCATCGCCCACCGCATGTACGTGATCCACTCGGCGTCGCCGGCCAGCGGCTACACGACCGAGCGGCAGCTCGCGCTGCCCGGTGGCAAGTGGGCCATCGACGGCAGCCTGTTCACCTTCAACGGGCAGCGGTGGTTCGTCTGGTCCGGCTGGGCCGGCGACACCAACGTCGAGCAGAACATCTACCTCAGCCGGATGAGCGACCCGCTCACCCCGACCGGCAGCCGGTACGTCATCTCCCAGCCGCGCGAGAGCTGGGAGCGCGTGGTGGGCAACCCGTTCATCAACGAGTCCCCCGAGGCGATCCGGGACCCGAACGGGCAGCTGCACATCGTCTACTCCGCCAACGGCAGCTGGAGTGACCAGTACTGCCTGGCCGACCTGCGACTGCGCGCCGGCGGCGACCCCACGTACGTGTGGGACTGGTACAAGTCGAACGGCTGCCTGTTCGGCTCGAACCGGGCCACCATGATGGCCGGCTGGGATCCCACCCTGTACGTGAACGGGCCCGGGCACCACAGCTTCGTGCTGCTCAACGGCGACATCGCTACGAGCCCACCCGCCGGGCCGAGGTTCCCGCTGATGTTCCACGCCGTACCCAAGGGCACGGCGTACTCCTGGGCGAACCGGTACTGGTACACCGGCACCTTCTGCTGGTGGGGCAACACCACCTACCGCCGCGCCAACGTGCCCGGCCCGACCACCGACACCGGGTTCAGCCTCAAGTTCTTCGAGTGATCGCGCAACGCGCACGCCGGCTCCACGCGGTCGGGAGTTGCTAGGCGTCGCGGCGCAGCGTGAACCAGAAGGTCGGCACCGAGTTGGTGCCCGGCCTGACGTCGATGAGTGCCCAGCCCGGGAACCTGTCGCGGAGTTCGTCGGCGGTGACGCCCGCCGCCCACGACGTGATCTCGGAGACCGGATTGTCGAGTGTCTCGGGGCCGTACCCGAACATCAGCAACAGCGCTCCAGGCGCGGCGCGGTGGGTGATCCCGGCGGCGTAGGCGTCGCGGCGGTGCAGTGGAATTCCGCAGTAGCAGCTCAGGTCGAAGAACAGGTCGAACGGGCCCGGCACGTCCAGGTCGTCGAGGCGGGTGGCGTCTCCGTGCCGCACCCGTACCGCCACTCCCGCCGCCGCGGCCTTCTCCCTGGCCTGGTCGACGGCGCTGTCGATCAGATCGACGGCGGCCACCTCCCAGCCGTGCCGTGCGAGGTAGATGGCGTTGGTCCCCGTGCCGCAGCCGAGTTCGAGGGCCCGGCCGGGCGGCAGCGCACCGTGCCCCTCAACCAGGTCCACCAACTCGGGCGGCGTCACGCCGGTGTCCCACGGCGGCTTGCCGGTGCGGTAGTAGCCCTCAAGGGCGCGGAGAACGGCTTCCTCCTCCGGGTCCCGCTGCGTCGTGGCCGGGTTCTGGCTGTCGTTTAGCTGGGTCATTGCCTTCTCCATGAATTTAGAGTTGAACTCTAGTGACTTACTCTAAAGATAGACTCGCACTATGGAGAAGGTCAAGCGGCCGGACAAGCGGGCCGAGCGCTCACAACGCACCCGCGAGAAGGTCATCGAGGCGGCTCGCGAGCTGTTCGTCGCGCAGGGTTACGGGGCGACGAGCCTTCAGGAGGTCGCGGACCGGGCGGGCGTGGCCGTCCAGACCGTCTACTTCGTCTTCCGCAACAAGCGCACGCTGTTCAAGGACGTCGTCGACACGTCCATCGCCGGGGACACCGCGCCGGTCGCCACCATGGACCGTGAGTGGTTTCGCGCCGCGTGCGCCGACCCCACCGCAGCCGGGCAACTGCGCGCGCACGTGCACGGCGCCAGCGAGATCCTGGGCCGGGTCGCCCCGATCATGCCGCTGATCGCGGCCGCCGCAGCCACCGATCCGGAGATCGCCGCACAGTGGCCGGACGACGCCGATCCGCGTTACACAGTGCAGTACGCAGCAGCCGAAGCCCTGGTGGGCAAGCCCGACGCCCGCCCCGGCCTCTCCGTCGAGATGGCGGCGGACCTGCTGTACGGCGTACTCAGCCCGGAGCTATACCTGATCTTCGTCCGCGAGCGCGACTGGTCACCGGGCGCGTGGGAAGAGTGGGCTCGCGCCACCCTGACCTCCCAACTCTGCGCCAACGACGGCTGAGCGGACGGACGCCACGGTCACGGTCCTCACCAGAGATTGCCTGCCGGTGGCACCATCGCTCCGATGAACGTTCGTCGCCGGGAGCTGCGCCGGTACACGGTGCTCCAGCTCTGGGTGGTCGTGCCGCTCTCGCTGGTCGTTCTCTCCATCCGCGACGCAGTCGCCCACCGCGGGCCGGGAACGACAGCTCAGTGACCGCAGGACAAGGTTGAGGCACTGGAACCCACCGCAGATTGTGCGACATAGCCGTTCCCGGCAGCCTCTCTTCTTGTCAAATTGGGTCAAAGATGCTCAATGCCTATCTTTGAAGCAATCGGCGCGTTGCACGGTTCGGGGTCGCTCGACCTAACCCCCGCCTGCTAGCTTCTGCCGAATCCCGATCTTCACAGGGATAACGGCATTCATTAGAGGGAGTTTTCGTTGTCCCTGCCCCGAGACAGAATTCGGCCCACGGCAATAGCTGCCGCCATCGCCCTGATAGCAGCCATCGCCGTCTCGTTCCCTGCGCGCGCGCAGGCCGTTGGCGCTTTACCCACGCAGGGCATGTCGGCCGCGGCGGTCAACTCCATGTTCACGCAATACGGAAATGCGGGAGGCCACTGGACCGGTGGCGACCGCACTTTCTCCGTTCTCCTGCCGGATGGCCGGTTGGCCTGGCTCTTCTCTGACACGTTCCTGGGCAGCGTGAACGCCGACGGCTCGCGCCCGTCCAACTCGCCCATGGTCCACAACACACTTGTCGTACAAGACGGCACGACGCTGACCACGACGCTGCACGGCGGGACGTCAGCGGCCCCGAAATCCCTGATGTGTGACGACAGCGTGGGCCTCGGTTGCTGGGTGGCCGGTGCGATGGTCGAGGGGAACAACCTGCAGGTCCTTGTCAACAGGTATGACGCGACCGGCCCGGGCACGTTGGATGTCACGCCCACCGGCAACGCCCTCGTGACCTTGAGTCTGCCCGCGCTGTCCGTCACCGGGGTCCGGGAGCTTCCCATGAGCCCGCGGATCACCTGGGGGCAGTCGCTGGTCACCGACAATGGTTACACCTATATTTACGGGTCCGAACACACCTCGGACTTCAAGTTCGCGCACGTCGCCCGCGTACCGGTTGGTGGTCTCACCGGGCAGTGGCAGTTTTGGAACGGATCCGGGTGGGGCACCACTGATGCGTCCTCGGCACGTGTGGCGAGTGGAGTGGGCACCGCATTCACGGTGAGCAAGCTGGATGGCCGCTTCGTCATGACAACGGTGGAGGGCCATCTCGTTTTCAACAGTTCCATCGTTGCCTACAGCGCCGCTTCGCCAACGGGGCCCTACTCCGGGCCGCGCGAGTTGGCACGCGCCCCTGAGGCAGGCAACTCGCCGCCGACCATCGTCTACGACACCTCGATACATCAGGACCTGGCCCGTGATGGCAAGCTGCTCCTGTCGTACAACGTCAATGCGTTGAACACCGACGACTCCAAAGCCGACGTGTCGATCTATCGCCCTCGGTTCATCGAGGTGGATTGGCCGTTGTCGGAGCCGGACCCCGCAGCCGTACCGGCTGCTCCGAGCGACCTCGCGGCGAACGCGGACGCGGACGGCGGCATCCATCTCTCCTGGCGTGGCCCGGCGGGCCAGAACCTGAAGTACTGGGTCTATCAGCGGGACACCACCTCCCAACAGATCCAGTGGGTGCGACTGCCGGCGTCTGTCACCACGACCAGCATCGACCTGTCTCAACTGCGGGGCGACCACACCTACGAGTATCGAATCACGGCCGACAACGGGGCCGGCGAAGGCCAACCGTCCAACGTCGCCTCGGCCACCGTCACCGTGCAACCACCGGCCGCACCCACCGGCTTGACGGCGGTCGCCCAGTCAACGGGTGACATCGTCCTGAACTGGCAGCCGGCCGACCGGTCCTGGTATTACGAGATCGAACGGCTCGACGTCACCGCCGGCAAGACGGAGTGGCTTCCGCTCGCCCACCCGGACGGGACCGCCACGACGCTCACCGTCAGCCTGCTCGAACACCAGAACCGGTACGACTTCCGGGTCCGCGGAGTCGGCGGGGGCGGTAAGGGCCCGTGGTCGGCGACAGCGAGCGCCACGGCCCAATACAGTGTGCCCGCGGCGCCGAGCGGGTTGGTAGCGACCGCTCAAGCCAACGGCGACATCAAACTGGCGTGGACCGCACCCCCGGGCCAGGTGTGGCACCGCGTGTACCAACGTGACGTGACCGCAGGCGAGAGCGCGTTCACCGCCTGGCCGATTCCGGTCATCGACGCCACGACCGCGACGGCGACCTATCTGACGCACGGTCACGTGTACGAGTTCAAGGTCGCCGCCACCAACAAGGGCGGCGAGTCCGCGCACTCCAGTGTGGCGCAGGCGACCGCCACCTTCCCGCTGCCGGGGGCGCCGACCTCCCTGCGGGCCACGTCCGGTGACGGCAAGGCGACTCTGACCTGGCAGGCTCCGGGCGGTAACGTCTGGTACCGGATCTACCAACGAGACGTCACCGCCGGCGAGGCTGCTTTCACGGCCTGGCCGTACCCGGTGACCGAAGGAACGTCCGCAACCGCCCTCTACCTCGCCAACGGCCATCAGTATGAGTTCAAGATTTCTGCCACCAACAGCGCCGGTGAGGGTCCCGCGAGCAATGTCGCGGCCGTTACCCCTGCCCCCGCAATGCCAACCGCTCCGACCGGCCTCGCTGCGGCGGCCAAGCCGAACGGCACGATCCAGCTCACCTGGCAGGCCTCCAGCCCCAATGTCTGGTACCGCATCTATCAACGCGACGTGACGGCGGGCGAGACGACTTTCAAGGCCTGGCCCTACCCGGTCACGGAAGGAACCACCGCCACTGCGGAGTACCTCACCCACGGGCACAGGTATGAGTTCAAAGTTGCCGCCACGAACGCGGCGGGGGAAGGGCCCAGCAGCGCGATCAGCAGCGCCACCGCGACGTACGCTCCGCCAGCAGCGCCGACCAACCTTCGCGGTGTCGCCATGGGCGAAGGCAAGATCGAGCTGAACTGGGACGCACCCTCGCCGAACACCTACTCGGTCATCTACTGGCGGGACGTCACCGCGGGGCAAACGGCGTTCACCCGCCTCGAATACCTCAGCAGCGAATCCTCCATCACCATGGAGTACCTCACCCACGCCCACACCTACGAGTATCAGGTCGCGGCCACGAATGCTGGCGGTGAAGGGTCGCGTTCCTCGGCGGTGCGGGTCACCGCCTACTACAGCCTGCCCGCGTCACCGTCGAACCTCACTGCGCGGGCGGGCGACGGACAAGTCACCTTGAGCTGGACCCGTTCCGCCACGCCCAACGCCCAATATTTCGTCTATCACCGGGACCGGACGGCGGGGCAGTCGTGGCAGCGGACGCCTCTGCCCATTGACGACGCCACGATCACGATGCAGTTCCTCACCAACGGGCACTCGTACGACTTCCGCGTGACGGCCTCCAACGCGGGCGGGCAAAGCCCTCCGTCGAACACCGTCTCGGCGAAGCCGCTGCCGCCGCTGCCCGGGCCACCCTCGAACCTGACCGCCCAAGCGGGCGACGGGGAGGCCACCCTCCGTTGGAGCGCCAGCTCGTTCCCGAACGCCTACTACTTGATCGAGTACCGGGACGTCACCGCCGGCCAGGGCTGGAAGCGGGCCGAGTACCCGGTGCCAGGGGGCACCTCGATCACCATGGGCCTCCTGCACAACGGACACGTGTACGAGTACCGGGTCCTGGCCAGCAACGTCGCCGGCGAGAGCAGCCCTTCCAATGTTGCGACAGTGCGACCCATGCCGCCTCGGCCACAGGCCCCTTCCAATCTCAAGGTGACGGCGGCCGGCTGCGCCTCGGTCAGCCTGAGCTGGACACCGAGCTCGACTCCGAATGTGTACCACTGGATCGAGTATCGGAACGCCACCACCGGGCAAGCCTGGACCCGAGGGATCTACCCGATCGTTGGCAAGTCGTCGATCAAGATGGATCTCCTCATCAACACTCACACGTACCAGTTCCGGGTGTTGGCCGACAACATCAGCGGCGACAGCCCAGTCAGCAACACCGTCAGTGCCCGACCAATGGCACCCTTCCCCGAACCGGCCCAACGGGTCAACGCCACCGGAGCTCCCGGCCGGATCGACGTGAACTGGGCACGGTCCGCCACCACCGGCTGCGGCGCTCCGTATTATCAGGTCCAGATCCGGAACAAGTGGGAGCAGCGTGACTGGAGCATCCTCGGCAACACTACTGACACGAAGTGGACCTGGTACAGCCTGAACAGTCGCGACGTCTTCGAATTCAGGGCTGTCGCTGTCAACGAGACGGCCTGGGATCATGGAGGTACGGACGCTGACAGCCCTCTCTGGGTGCCAACGTCAAGCACCACGACTCGCACTCGCAACATTCAAAACGGCAGTAACGGCGCTGCAGGCCTTTGGGCCCTCGGCTGGGGCACCCCGTGCTACAACGACACCTTGCAGATCGTTTGCGTGGGTCGTTCCCCGGGCGGCTCACAGCCTATGACGCTCGGAGACTTTCTCCACATCCCCGAAGATCTGGCGGGCTTCAGGGCGCGGCTGCAGGAAGAGGCCAGGGCCAGGACATGCCTCTTGGAGACTCGTGGGCGGTCGACCGCAGTCCAACGCGGGCCAGACCTCATGCGGCATGAGGCTGTCCATTCTGTTCAGTGGACCCGTTACAACACCGTGGATCAATACAGGAACGCGTACGGGGTCGCCTCGGGCATATCATGGCTGGCGTACGGCAACCCCTGGGAAGGGAACTGGTTCGAGATAGAGGCGAACACGTACCACGGCGGCTACAACGATCCCAGCTGCTGAGGAACGTGAGACTGTGACCTGACACAGGAGCGGCCCTTGGGCGACGCCGAACATCGGTGTCGCCCAAGGGCCGTCCCCCGCCGCCCACTCCCCCACCGACCATCCCCGGCCCTGTTTGCCCGTGCTACCAGTTCAAAGGGCCGAGCTCGTCGGTGAAGGTGCCGGTCGGGCCGTCGGGGCCGAGGGTGGCCAGGCGTACGACGGTTGTGGCGCTCTCCGCCACCGGTCGTCCGGTTCCAAGGGCGGCGGTCATGTCGGTGGCGGTGAAGCCGGGCTCCAGCGCGTTGAACTTGATGCCCGGGTTGGCCTTGGCGTACTGGATCGTGAGCATGGTGGCCGCCGACTTGGAAGCCGCGTAGAGCGCCGCCGGAAGGTTGAATTCCGGCCGTTGCGGGTTGGTGACCGCCCAGAATGACCCCATGCTGCTGGACACGGTGACCACCGTCGGGTTCGACGACCGTCGGAGCAGGGGTAGTGCCGCCTCGGTGACGCGGACGATCCCCACCGCGTTGGTGTCGAACACCCGCAGGGCGGTGGGGCCGTCGACGGGACCGTCGCCGAGGATGCCCGCGTTGTTGACGAGGACGTCGAGTCGACCCTCCGCCGAGTCGACAGTGGCCAGCGCGCCGCTCACCGACGCGTCGTCGGTGACGTCGAGCTGCACGAACCGTGCGCCCAACTCGGCTGCGGCCTTCTCGCCCCGCTCGACGTCGCGGGCACCGATGTAGACGGTGTGGCCCAGTTCGAGAAGCTGCCTGGCGGTCTCGAACCCGATGCCCTTGTTGCCACCGGTGATGAGGGTGACGGTCATTCGTATCTCCTACGTGTGCAGCCACGGGGTGCCCTGTGAGCGACCGCCGCTGGTTTTGTACCGCTCGGTTGCGAATCACCGTAACAGGGTTTTGTACTGATCGGTTGGTGACCCGGGTCACGATCTGTACCGAGCGGTACACTGGCGCCATGAGCACTGAGACGCCCGCCGTGGGACGCCCCCGGGCCTTCGACGAGGAGACGGTCCTCGACCGGGCAACCGAGGCCTTCTGGCGACACGGCTACGAGGGTGCGTCCCTGAGCGTCCTCACCAGCGCGATGGGCATCAACCGGCCGAGCCTGTACGCCGCCTTCGGCAGCAAGGAACAGCTGTTCCAGCGCGCCTTCGCCCGCTACCACGACACCCAGGTCGCCAACGCCCGCGCCGCACTCGACCAACCCACGGCGTACGCCTCGATCGAAGCCTTCCTGCGCGCCAGCGCCGACGGCCTCACCGACCGTGACCACCCGGCCGGCTGCCTCACCATCCAGGGAGGCCTGGCCTGCTCGCCGGAGAACGCCCGCATCTCCGAGATCCTGGCCGCCGGCCGTGCCGCCACCGAGGCGGCCGTGGAAGAGCGACTGTCCCGCGCCGCGAAGGAGGGGGACCTCCCGGACGGCATGGACCCCCGCGCGCTGGCACGGTTCGTGATGGCCCTCAGCGAAGGGCACGCTGTCCACGCCGCGTCCGGCGCGAGCCGCGAAGACCTCCACGCCTCGGTCGACATCGCCCTGCGCGCCCTCGCGCTGCGTCAGTGAGCCGCGCCGCGTCGGCAGCGCTCACCGCACCGGGCGGCGGCAGGGCGGCCCGGAGCAGCAACTCCCACCCACCGCCCACATTCTGCTGACCGCGAAGTGACTTCCAGCAGGTCTGGTCCACCAACCATGCTGGCTCGATGGATTCGCCGGAACTCGCAACGTCGGAGAGGCTGCTCACGAACCTCTACGCGGCATTCAACGAACGTGACATCCCCGCACTGCTGGCCGCCATGACGCCGGATGTGTCGTGGCCGAATGGCTGGGAGGGAGGCCTCGTGCACGGCCGCGACGAGGTGAGTGCCTACTGGCGCAGGCAATGGGACCAGATCGAACCGACCGTCCTGCCGACCGCGTTCGCCGCGGAGGCCGACGGGCGAATCGTCGTCACCGTCCACCAGGTCGTCCGCGACAAAACCGGAGCGGAAATCGCGGATCACACGGTCACGCATGTCTACCGATTCACCGACGGGTTGGTGGCAGAAATGGAAATTCGAGCGTAAGGCTTTTTGGCGTCCCCAGTCGGCTGGCGCTGTGCCCCTGAGCCCGTCGCAGTGCCAGCGGTGGTCAGCGGGTGAGGCCGACCAGCGTCGCCAGTCGCGCCACACCGGCCGGCGCCGGGTGACCCCGGGCGACCTCGGCGATGAGGGTACGCGCCAGAGGCCGGCACCGAACCTCAGCCGGCGCGACACTGTCCGCGTCGACGAGCGCCCGCGCCGCGCCGCGCAGGTCACCCACCTGGAGGTACGCCCGAGCGGCGTCCACGAGGTACGCGCCCCGATACTCGGCCGGCAACCGCCGCCACCCCTCCCGCCGCACCACGATCGCGTGCCGCCGCAGCGCCTCAACGGCCTCGCCTCGCACGGCAGCCACCACCACCCGCGCCAACTCGACGGCGATCGGCCCGAAGCTGGCGCGGTACGTGTCGTCGTACCCCCGCAGGCCGGCGGCGATCCCCGCGGCCCGGCCGAGCAGCTCGTCGGCGCGACGGTGCTCACCGCACCCAGCAGCGGCCAACGCTGCCTGCACCAGCAACGCCCCACCCACTGCCCACTCCCCCGCCGGCCGCAGCCCTGCTCCCCGTTGATCATGAGGTTGCCGGGCACTTTGATCTCCACCAGACCCGCCGTCCTCATGATCACCAAGGCGGGATGACGGTGGGAGGAGGCGGTTGGCTGCACTTTGGGCTGCGGTCAGGGCCAGGGGGTCGCGGTTGGCGGCGCGCAGTGCCTGAGCTACCGCGATCGTCGCTGTTGCCGCCAACGTCGGGTCGTCGCCGGCGGCGGCCATCGCGCGGTCGGCGGCCAGCCAGGCGAGGCCGGCCTCGCCGAGCTTGACCAGCAGCGACGAGGTGATCCGGTACGCCTGCACCAGCAGCTCCGGTGACCGCGCACCCTGGGCGGCGTCGAGCAGACCCGGTAACACCCGCACCAACTGCCCGTAGTGCGCATGCTGGTAGGCCAACCAAGCGTGCCCGACCTGCCGCCGCAGCTCGTCCGTCTGCGGTGGAGCCTGCGGGGTGTCGTAGCGGGCGAGCGCGGCCCTGATGTCGTCCACCCCATCCGGCGTGCCCGCCGGGGTACTCCGCGGCTGCCCGAGCAGCACCTCCGGGTCGACCCGCAGGACGTGGGCCAGCTCCTGAATCACCGAGTACCGGTCCAGAGGGCGGGCACCCCGCTCGATCTTGTCCACCCAGCTCTTCGACCTGCGCAACCGGTCGGCAAGCATCTGCTGTGTCATCGACCGCCGTATCCGCCAGCTCGCCACCCGGCGGCCGATAGGGATGTCATCGCTGGTCACGCCGCCACCGCCGGTCCGGGACCGCGCGGGTCGTGTCATCAACGGGTACGCGCTCCGCCTCGGCCTGCGCCAGAAGACGCTGCTTGGCAGCCTCCCGCTCGGCCGCCTCGCTGTTGTTCTCTGGGGCGTTGTCGTCCCGACCGCTCATCCCCGCCTCCTCCGGTGGAGGCCCAGCAGCTCAGGATCGACCATCCCCGCGCTGGGCCATCAGGACGTGATCACGTCCCAAACCGGACAGTAGGGCGGATTGGTGATGTCCTGATTACTGGAAGTTATGTGGCCAGGTTGATGCCGATACGGCCGGCGAGCAGGCGCAGGTCGTCGGGGATGGCACGGCGCTGGGCGCGTTGGGCCAGGCTCACCACGGCGTCGCGGGCGAGCGGGTTGATGGCGAACGGAATCGGCGCTGCCCGCTCGGCCTGCACGAATGCGGCGAGCGCTTCAGCATCCCGGCGACCGCCTTCCGCCAACGCTCGCCCGATGTCGAGCCAGTAGGACAGTTGGCGATTCGATGCTTTGAGCACCTGAGGCCGGATCGTCCGGGACAGCTCGATCACCTTGCCGGCCTCACCCTGTTCGGCCGCGATGGACATCTTCCAGAGCCCGACGTTGGTCGGCCCGAAGCAGCATCCGTTGAAGCCGCCTCCGTCGGCTGGATCGCCCAGACTCGCTGCCTCACGCGAAGCTTCGACGAGGTGGTCACGAGCGACGTCCGGGCGAGCATCCACGGCGGAGGCCAGCGCGGCCATCAGGTGAAGTTGACCAAGGATTTGCCGCACCCGGACGTCGGACGCGTCTCCCTGAAGCTCCATCAGCGACCGGTCAGCGACCCTGGCCGCCAGGCGTGCGGACTCGATCGGCAGACTCTGCGCATAGATGAACTGCGATGCGCCAATCCACGCTCGGTCCTCGACATTCTCAGCAGCGGAAACCGATATCCGGGCGGCGTTGAGGGCCAAGTGGCGGTAGCCGAGGTGCCGAAGGCACGTGGAGGCCAGGTAGGCGACCTGGGCAAGCGTCGTCCCTCCCACGGCGGCGGCTTCGAGCAGTAGACCCGGAAGGAGACGGGCCAACGCCGGATAGTTACACGAATTGCGAAGTTGGTCGGCGCGGGCGATCTCGGCGGTCAGCCGATCCGGTGTGTAGGTCGATGGGCGGCGCTCGCCGTCCTCAATCTCGATCAGGGCGGACCAGATCGCTGGCACGCACTCGGCAGCACTCTCACGGGCCGGATCCCCGGACTCGGTTCCCTGGCCGAGCAGGTCGGCCACCGTGACCTGGAGCGCGGCAGCGAGAGCGACCAGAGTAGAACGACGGTCGATGGTCTTCCGACCCGACTCGACCTGCGACACGTACGACTGAGTGACGCCAGCGAGCCCGGCGAGAACGGCCTGAGTCATGCCGCCACGGCGCATCCGCCAGTACCGGATCCTGGCACCAATGGTGTCCGGCTTCGTCACCATGCCTTCGCCAACCCCCAGCTAGAGGACCAGGACAGCGGTTACACAATGCTGCCCCCGCACATTGGACGGTACACCGACAGAGCATGCAGGTGGCGGCAGCCACTACAGAGACTGGCTTGGCTCGATGTGCCCATCCTTATCTATCGAAGATCCTGCGTCATCCCTACCTTGCCAGGGACGTCCAATCTTATGGGCGGGGGATCCTTCGAACCACGCTTCATGCAGCTCGTTGCCGTATACCGATTCATACTGCACACGAATCCTGATCCGTTGGGTCACCGCCGCCCAGAATTCGGCATCTCTCACCGGGTCGTAATCCTCCACCGCAAAGATCATCAGTTCCTGGCCGACGGGGATGGGCCTACCTTGGCGAAGGGAGGTGAAGTTTGGCCAGACCGCGAACGTGCCGCGAAGCGGGTCGACAGCTTGCTTCTCCCACGGCCCGACCTCCTCAGAGTCGAGATAGAGCGTTGCCACCCGAATGATGGCCGGGCCAAGGCCGGCATTCTGTATTCGGATGCCTGCCAGCCCACCGTCAAAACGGAGGCAGTCCAGGCTCAACATTGGGCGAACCGATTGGAAGTTGTGCCTTCGGCTTGCTCTTGCCTCCGAAATTGAAACCACAAGTGAAGCGATGGCGATCACAGTTGCACAGATGGCAGTAACCGAATTCGCGTCCACGGCCCTCCTCGCCAAAGGGTGCGTCGGGCATCCCATCGCTCAGGGAGGCACCGCGGTCTTCCAAGCTACGTCGCTCGGGCAAGCTGAAACGGTCGCGCTGTCAGTTCGCGGTCGGCCGGCTACCGGTTCCAAAGTCCGGTACGGCACGCACACCCTTCACGAGATCCGACATCGACGTCACAACGCCACGATTGCCGCAGTCTCCGCTGGAAGCTCGATCCGGTCCCGCATCACGGTGACCCCCTCCCCCGTTGCCAGGAGCACCCGTCGAGCCACCCCAGGCAGCGACACCCCCTGCCCCCGCCCAGCGAAGTTCGCCACGACAAGCGTGTCCCCCCGCCGCATCACCAGGAACTGGTCCCCGTGCTGCACCGACACCTCATGCATCCGGGGATCCGACAGGTCCGAAGACGAGCGACGCAGGGCAATCAACCGCTGGTAGAACGACAGCATCGAGGCATGCTCAGGCTTGTCCAGCTCGGCCCAGTCCAACCGCGACCGTACGAACGTCTCCGGGTCCTGCGGGTCCGGCACGTCCCCCTCCGGCCACCCGTGCGAGGCGAACTCCCGCCGTCGCCCGGTCCGCACCGCAGAAGCCAACTCCGGCTCGGGGTGCGAGGTGAAGAACTGCCACGGCGTGGAAGCCGCCCACTCCTCCCCCATGAACAGCATCGGGGTGAACGGCGCGGTCAGCAGCAGCACAGCCCCAACCCGCAGCAGCGCAGGGGACAACGAGGCAGAGATCCGGTCCCCGGTAGCCCGGTTCCCGATCTGATCATGGTTCTGGAGGTAAGCCACGAGCCGATGACCAGGCACACGCGAGTCCAGAGGCCGCCCATGGTGTCGATTGCGGAAGCTCGACCAGGTCCCCGCGTGGAAGAAACCACCCGTCAGCACGTCAGACAGCGTCTCTAGGGAGCCGAAGTCGCCGTAGTACCCCTGCCGCTCCCCCGTCAGCACCGTGTGCAGCGCGTGGTGGGCGTCGTCGTTCCACTGGGCGTGCAACCCGAACCCGCCAGCCTCCCGGGGCGTGATCAGCCGCGGGTCGTTGAGGTCAGACTCGGCGATCAGCGACAGCGGCCGGCCCAGGTGCGTCGACAGAGCCTCGACCTCAATCGCCAGCTCTTCGAGCAGCGGCACCGCCCGCGTGTCCGGCAGCGCGTGCACGGCGTCCAACCGCAGCCCGTCGACGTGGTAGTCGCGCAGCCACATGAGGACGCTGTCGATGATGTAACGGCGTACCTCGTCGGAGTGCGGGCCGTCCAGGTTGACCGAGCGGCCCCAACTGTTGCTCTGCTCGGCGAGATAGGGC
Source organism: Micromonospora sp. NBRC 107095 (assembly GCF_030269705.1). Lineage (NCBI taxonomy): Bacteria > Bacillati > Actinomycetota > Actinomycetes > Micromonosporales > Micromonosporaceae > Micromonospora > Micromonospora sp. NBRC 107095. The sequence continues at coordinate 642,836 of NZ_BSTU01000002.1, read as the reverse complement.
CCGAACTGCGGCGCGTAGGCCCCGGAGGGCCCGAAATGGTTGTAGACGACGTCGAGGATCACCCCCAGCCCGCGGGCGTGGGCGGCGTCGACGAACCGTTTCAGGCCGTCGGGGCCGCCGTAGGGTTCGTGCGGGGCGTACCAGCAGACGCCGTCGTACCCCCAGTTGTGTTCGCCGTTGAAGGCGTTGACCGGGAGCAGTTCGATCAGGTCGACGCCGAGGTTCACCAGGTGGTCGAGGCGGTCGATGGCCGCGTCGAAGGTGCCGTCCGGGGTGAAGGTGCCGATGTGCAGCTCGTAGAGGATGCTGCCGGGCAGTTGCCGGCCGGTCCACGAGCTGTCGGTCCACGCGAAGGCGGAATGGTCGTAGCGGCGGCTGGGCCCGTGCACTCCCGCAGGCTGCCACGGTGACCGGGGGTCGGGCAGTGGGGTTTCGTCGTCGTTCAGCAGAAAGGAGTAGTCGAGGCCGGCGTCGGGCACCTCGACCCGCCACCAGCCGTCGTCGGCGGCGCGCATCTCGTGGTCGGTGTCGCCGGTTAGGCGCAGCCGCACCCGGGTGGCGTCCGGTGCCCAGACGGAGAATTCGGTCATGAAACGGCCTCCTCGGCAGCGGTGGGAGGAGCCAGCAGAGCGACGGGGTAGTCGGCCAGGAGATTGTCCAGCGGCGTCTCCCCGCCACTGTAGACCCGGCCGGTGAACAGGTCCTTCATCTCGTGAACGGGAAGTGACAGGGCTGTGTCGCACCAGCCGCCGGCGCGGGCCAGGCCCAGCGGCAGCCGGGTGGCCACGGCGATCACGCCACCGCGGTCGAAGGCCAGCGCGTGCCGGCCCAGCGGCCCGTGCGCGGGCACCGGCCGGTAGGTGGTGAACAGCTCCGGGTGCGCCCGCCGCAACCGCAGGGTCCGCGACACGACGAGCAGCTTCGCCGCTCCGTCGGTGTCGATCGGGGGAAGCCAGCCGCCGTCGATGCGTGCCAGCAATTCTCGGCGTACGTCGAAGTCGACCGGGCGGCGGTTGTCCGGGTCGACGAGGGAGTTGTCCCACAGCTCGGTGCCCTGGTAGGTGTCCGGCACCCCGGGCATGGTGAGCTGGATGAGCTTCTGCCCGAGCGAGTTGCACCAGCCGGCCGGGGTGATGGCGGCGGCGAGTTCGGTCAGCTCGTCGTGCAGGCTCGGGTCGTCGTACATCAGGTCGACCAGCGCGTGCAGTGCCTGCTCGAAGGCCGGGTCCGGGTCCGCCCAGCTGGTCGAGGCCCCGGCCTCCCGGGCGGCCTTCTCGACGTACGCGTGCAGCCGTTCCCGTTCGATCGGCCACGCGCCGACGGCGGTCTGCCAGAGCAGGTGGGCGAACGCCGGGTCGGGCAGCGGCGCGTACTCCATCCAGGCCTTGACCTGCTCCGCCCAGCGGCCCGGCAGTTCGCTGAGTACGGCGAGTCGGGCGCGGACGTCCTCGCCGCGTTTGGTGTCGTGGGTGGAGAGGGTGGTCATGCTGGCCGGCCAGCGGACCTGTTGGGCGGCGGCGAAGCGGTGGAACTCCGCCGGTGGCACCCCGAAGCGGGTGGGGTTGTCGCCGACCTCGTTGAGCGCCACGAACCGGGTCCACCGGTAGAACGCGGTGTCCTCCACGCCCTTGGCCATGACCGCGCCGGTGAGCTGCGGGAACCGCAGGCCCAGCTCGTCGTCGGGGTCGCGCAGTCGGCGGGTGATCGCGTCCAGGGCACCGGCCAGGTCGGGGCGGCGGCGGCCGGCCTCGGAGCGGGCGGCGGCGAGGTGCCGGGCGCCGTGCGGCGGGTAGCCGCGGTAGACGTCGAACGCGGCGGCCAGCTCGGCGAGCGCCGCGCGGGCCTGCTCGGCGGGCACCTCGGGGGCGAGGGCGGCCAGCCGGGTCAGCTCGGCGGAGAGCAGTCGGGTGGCGGCGGCCAGTTTGGTGCTGTGGGTCAGGTCCTCCCAGGAGGTGCGCTGCCCGGTGAGTCGGTTGTCCAGCGCGGTGAAGTCGCCCTCGGCGTCGATGTCGATGAAGAGCCCACCGACCATGGCCAGGGCGTCGTAGCCGGTGGTGCCGTCCACCGGCCAGTCCGGCAGTTCCTCGCCGTACTCCAGGATCTTCTCGACCACGAGCCAGGCGTCCGGCGCGGCGGCCCGCAACCGGGCCAGGTAGCCGGCCGGGTCGCGCAGGCCGTCCGGGTGGTCGACGCGGATGCCGTCGACCTCTCCGGCGGCGGCCCAGCGCAGGATCAGCTCGTGGGTGGCGGCGAACACCGCCGGGTCCTCCACGCGCAGGCCCGCCAGGCCCGCGATGGCGAAGAACCGGCGGTACGTCAGCTCGGCGTCGCCGCGCCGCCAGGAGACCAGCTCGTAGTGCTGCCGGTCGTGCACCGCGCGGGCGTCGCCGTCGCCGGTGCCGTCGGCGACCGGGAAGCGGTGCTCGTGGTAGCGCAGCTCCCCGTCGACGAGCTTCAGGTCGTCCAGGGCGCCCGGGTCGTCGGCCAGCACCGGCAGCAGGAGCCGGCCCCGGTCCCAGTCGATGTCGAACCAGTCGGCGTACGACGAGTCGCGCCCCCGGCGCAGCACGTCCCACCAGGCGGGGTTGGCGGCCGGGACGGCCACCCCGGCGTGGTTGGGCACGATGTCGACGACCAGGCCGAGGTGCTTGTCGCGCAGCGCGCGCAACAGCCGCTGCCGGGCGGCCTCCCCGCCCAGCTCCGGGTTGACGGCCCGGTGGTCGACCACGTCGTAGCCGTGCTGGGAGCCGGGGGTGGCGGTCAGCAGCGGGGCGCTGTAGAGGTGGCTGACGCCCAGGTCGGCCAGGTAGTCGACGATCGCGGCGGTGGCGTCCAGGTCGAAACCGGGGCGGACCTGGACGCGGTAGGTGGCCTTGGGAGGGGTGGCCGGCATGTCAGATCATCCTCTCCAACACGACGAGGGAGCGGTCCGGCACCCGGATGGTGCCGCCCGCGCTGATCACCGTGGCGTCGTCCGGCTCGGGTTCGGCGGTGCTGATCACCCGCTCCCACTTCTGGCCGTACTCGCTGCCGGGCATGGTGAAGTCCAGCGGTGCGTCGTGGGCGTTGAAGCAGAGCAGGAACGACGCGTCGTGGTGCTTCTGGCCGTACTGGCCGCGCTCGCGGATGCCCGCACCGTTGACGAACAGCGCCACCGAGCGGCCGAAGTCGTTGCCCCAGTCCTCGCCGGTCATCTCCCGCCCGTCCGGGGTGTACCAGGCCAGGTCGGGCAGCGGCTCGTCGATGCCGCGCCCGCCCACCGGCAGTCCGGTGAAGAACCGGCGGCGGCGGAACACCTGGTGCCGTTTGCGGAACGCGGTGAGCGTGCGGACGAAGTCCAGTAGCTGCTCGTCGGCGTTGTCCCAGTCGATCCAGGCCAGCTCGCTGTCCTGGCAGTAGGCGTTGTTGTTGCCGTGCTGGGTGCGGCCCAGTTCGTCACCGTGGCCGATCATCGGCACGCCCTGCGACAGCATCAGGGTGGCCAGGAAGTTGCGCCGCTGCTTGGCCCGCAGCGCGAGCACCGCCTCGTCGTCGGTGTCGCCCTCGACCCCGCAGTTCCAGGACCGGTTGTGGCTCTCGCCGTCCCGGTTCTCCTCGCCGTTGGCCTCGTTGTGCTTGTCGTTGTACGACACCAGGTCGTTGAGGGTGAACCCGTCGTGCACGGTGACGAAGTTGATGCTGTGGAACGGGCGGCGGCCGTCGTCCTGGTAGAGGTCGGCGGAGCCGGAGATGCGCGACGCGAACTCGGCGAGGGTGGCCGGCTCACCGCGCCAGAAGTCCCGCACGGTGTCGCGGTATTTTCCGTTCCACTCCGTCCACAGCGGCGGGAAGTTGCCCACCTGGTAGCCGCCGGGGCCGACGTCCCACGGTTCGGCGATCAGCTTCACCCGGCTGACCACCGGGTCCTGCTGCACCACCTCGAAGAACGTGGACAGGCGGTCCACCTCGTAGAACTCGCGGGCCAGGGTGGCCGCCAGGTCGAACCGGAAGCCGTCGACGTGCATCTCGGTCACCCAGTACCGCAACGAATCCATGATCAGTTGAAGCGAGTGGGGGCTGCGCACGTTGAGGCTGTTGCCGGTGCCGGTGTAGTCGACGAAGTAGCGCCGGTCCTCCTCGCTGAGCCGGTAGTAGCTCGGCGCGTCCACGCCCTTGAAGCTCAACGTCGGGCCGAGGTGGTTGCCCTCGGCGGTGTGGTTGTAGACCACGTCGAGGATGACCTCGATGCCGGCCGCGTGCAGCGCCTTGACCATGCCCCGGAACTCCTGCACCTGCTGGCCGAGCCGGCCCAGCGCCGAGTAGCCGTGGTGCGGGGCGAAGAAGCCGATGGTGTTGTAGCCCCAGTAGTTGCGCAGCCCCAGATCGTTGAGCCGGTGGTCGTGCACGAACTGGTGCACCGGCATCAGCTCGATCGCCGTCACCCCGAGCCGGGTCAGATAGTCGATCATCGGTGGGGAGGCGATGCCGGCGTACGTGCCGCGCAGCTCCTCCGGGATGTCCGGGTGGCGCATGGTCAGCCCGCGTACGTGCGCCTCGTAGATCACCGAGTGGTGGTAAGGGGTGCGCGGCGGCTTGTCGTTGCCCCAGTCGAAGTACGGGTTGACCACCACCGACTTCGGCATGAACGGCGCGGAGTCGGTCTCGTTCATCCGCTCCGGCTCGTCCATGTCGTAGTCGTAGACCGCCGGGTCCCACGTCACGTCACCGTCGATGGCCTTGGCGTACGGGTCGATCAGCAGCTTGTTCGGGTTGCAGCGCAAGCCGTTCGCCGGGTCGTACGGGCCGTGCACCCGGTAGCCGTACCGCTGGCCCGGCTCGATGCCCGGCAGGTACGCGTGCCACACGTACGCGTCCACCTCGCGCAGCTCGACACGGCGCTCCGCGCCGGTGTCCCACTCGTCGAAGAGGCACAGCTCGATCCGCTCGGCCACCTCGGAGAAGATGGCGAAGTTGGTGCCCATCCCGTCGTAGGTGGCGCCCAGGGGATACCGCTCGCCCGGCCAGACCTGCATCCTGCTCCCTCAACCCATGGTGATGTGCGCACCGGCCGACCTGCCCCGCGCGCAGGCAGGTAGTGCCCCCTGCCCGTGCGCGCCAATCCATCCTTTCAGGCGGTGCCCGGAAACCACCTGTCTGATGCGACCTAAACCATCGGGTGTCCTCCGTCACGATGGCCCTTTTCGAGATGCGTTCTTGGGCCGGATGCCCTTTCCTTGTTCGGGGGCAAGCGTCCGCGCGCGCCCTCCAGGCCCTCGGCCACCCCTTACACCTCTCGCTCCGCCGCCACTGACGCCGGCGCATACCACCATGCATGGACGGAGATTGATGTGACGACCCTGCGGGTCGACGAGCAGCTCGCTGCCACCAAGGACCGGGCCCACCGGCCCACCCTCACCTCCCGGCCCCCCACGCAGCCCGGCCCGACCGCGCAGCCCGGCACGCCCGTGCCGGCGCGGTCCGGCTCCGGGGTGCCCCCGCAGACCCGTCGCATCCTCATGCTGTCCTGGGAGTACCCGCCGGTGCTCGTCGGCGGTCTCGGCCGACACGTGCACGCCCTGTCGGTGGCGTTGGCCGCCGCCGGCCACGAGGTCACCGTCGTCACCCGGCAGACCGAGGGCGCACCGCTGGAGGAATACGCCGAGGGCGTGCGCATCCTGCGCGCCCCCGAAGACCCGGTCACCTTCCCGCTCGCCACCGGCTCACTGCTGGCCTGGACGATGGCCTTCAACCACACCCTCACCCGCACCGCGCTGCGCGCCACCCAGGCCGGCAGCTACGACGTCATCCACGCCCACGACTGGCTCGTCGCCCACACCGCGATGACCCTGCGCGACCACCTGGACATCCCGCTGGTCAGCACGATCCACGCCACCGAGGCCGGTCGGCACCAGGGCTGGCTGCCGGAGGAGATGAACCGCACCATCCACGGCGTCGAGCACTGGCTCAGCAGCGAGTCCAACCGGGTGATCGTCTGCTCCGGGTACATGCGCGACGAGGTGAACGCGCTCTTCGGTGTACCGGCCGGGCGGGTCGACGTGGTCGCCAACGGCGTGGAGCCGCACCGCTGGCGGGTGCCCGCGAGCGCCGTGGCCGCCGCCCGCACCCGGTTCGCCGGGAACGGCCCGCTGGTCACCTTCGCCGGCCGCCTGGTGTACGAGAAGGGCGTGCAGCACCTGATCGCCGCGCTCCCCCGGCTGCGCGAACGGCACCCCGGGCTGCGTGCCGTGATCGCCGGCGACGGCCCGTACCGTGCCGAGTTGGAGGCCGAGGTGCACCGCCGCGGCCTGGGCGGCATGGTCAGCATGCCGGGCTTCCTCGGCGGCACCGACCTGCCGGCGCTGATGGCCGCGTCGGACTGCTTCGCCGTGCCCAGCATCTACGAGCCGTTCGGCATGGTCGCCCTGGAAGGCGCCGCGGCCGGTGCCCCGCTCGCCGTCGCCGCCACCGGTGGCCTCGCCGAGATCGTCGAACCGGGCGTCACCGGGATGACCTTCCGCCCGCACGACCCGGACAGCCTGACCGACGCCGTGCACGCCCTGCTGTCCGACGCCGACCGCACCCGTGCCATGGCCCGCCACGCCCGCCGGATGGTCCACGACCAGTACGGCTGGGCCGCGATCGCCCAGCACACCGCCGCCAGCTACGCCGCCGCCATCCAACACGACGCCGCGTTCACCGCCGAGCGCGCCGAGCAGCGGATGTCGCAGGGCCGTGCGCTTCCGGCGCTGCCCGAGGGCAACCTGCTCGCCGCCGCCGGCCTGCGCTGACGCTCCTGGCCGCTTGCGGTTGATCGACTCGGTTTCCTTGAAGTCGGGGTGTCCCAGTGCCGGGGACGCCCCGACTTCCTGAAAGCCGAGTCGATCACGCTGGCCGCGGCGGGTGTGGTGCCCGTCGGACCGGGCCGCGCGGGCTGGGCCCAGCGGGTGTGGTGCCCGTCGGACCGGGCGGGCCGGGCCGGTGTCCGGCGGGCCGGGCCGCGTCGCTCGGCGCGGCGGGTGTGGTGTCCGTCGCGGCGGGCCGCGTCGCTCGGCGCCTGTCGGCCGGTCCTGCCAGAATGTGCGGATGTTTCGCGCTGTCGACGCCCTGGATGCCGCCTTTCCGACCGCCGCCGCCATCGCACTGGACCTGATCCGACGCCCCGAGGTGACCGAGCGGTGGTCACACCCGAGCGCGCTGCCGCACCTGTCAGTGGGTGGCCTGGCGTGCCACCTGGGTCGTCAGGCGGTCCGCGCGGCCGAGTTGTTGCCGATGCCGACCGACCTGCCGACGTTGGATTCGGCAGACGACCACTACGGGCAGGCCTCCTGGGTCAGCGAGGGCACTCCGGACGAGAAGTCGGTCGCCGAGAGCAACGACGAGGCGGACGCGGCACGCGGGCCGGCCGACCTGCACGCCCGCTGCGCCCAGGCGGTGGAGGAGGTCGGCGACCTGCTCTCCCGGCGTGCCGCCGGTGAGGTCGTGCCCATCCCGTGGCAGGGCTGGTCGCTGCGGCGCGATGACTTTCTGCTCACCCGCCAGCTGGAGATCGTCGTGCACTCCGACGACCTCGCGGTGAGCGTCGGCGTCCCCACGCCGGAATTCCCGGCGGACGTCTTCGATCCCGTCCGGGACCTGCTGGTCCGACTGGCGGTGCGCCGCCGTGGTCAGTCGGCGCTGATCAGCGCCCTGAGCCGCAGCGAGCGGGCCCAGGACATCTCCGCCTTCTGACCCCGCCCGGTCGCCGACCACACACCCCGGTCCGCCCTGAGGGCGCCGCCCTCGGCCCGACCGCCCTGATGCCCGGGGCTGCCCCGGCATCACCCGTTCGTGATCGACTCGGCTTCCTGAAAGGCGGGGTGTCCCGGTCCGAGGGACACCGCGCCTTCACGGATCCCGAGTTGATCAAGGGCGATCGGGCCCGGCCAGAGCGGAAACGCGGCAGGCCGCCGACCCGTGGGCGGGTCGACGGCCTGCCGGTGCAGCGAAGAGGCGGATCAGCGCTCGCCGAAGGGGACGTAGTCCCGCTCGGCGGAGCCGACGTAGACCTGCCGCGGACGGCCGATCTTGGTCTCCGGGTCGTTGATCATCTCGCGCCACTGGGCGATCCAGCCGGGGAGCCGGCCGAGCGCGAAGAGCACCGTGAACATCTTGGTCGGGAAGCCCATGGCCTTGTAGATCAGGCCGGTGTAGAAGTCCACGTTCGGGTAGAGCCGACGGGAGACGAAGAAGTCGTCGGCGAGGGCGATCTCCTCCAGCTCCATGGCGATGTCCAGCAGCGGGTCGGGCTTGGCCATCCGGCCCAGCACGTCCTGCGCGGCCTTCTTGACGATCGCCGCCCGCGGGTCGTAGTTCTTGTAGACCCGGTGGCCGAAGCCCATCAGCTTGACGCCGTCCTCCTTGTCCTTGACCTTGCGGACGAAGGACCGGACGTCGTCGCCGCCGGCGTGGATCTGCTGGAGCATCTCCAGCACCGCCTGGTTGGCGCCGCCATGCAGCGGACCGAACAGCGCGTTCACGCCGGCCGAGACCGAGGCGAACAGGTTGGCGTTGCTGGAGCCGACCAGCCGGACGGTCGACGTGGAGCAGTTCTGCTCGTGGTCGGCGTGCAGGACGAACAGCATGTCCAGCACCTTCGACATCACCGGGTCGACCTCGTACGGCTCCGCCGGCACGCCGAACGTCATCCGCAGCAGGTTGTCCACGTACCCCAGCGAGTTGTCCGGGTACAGCAGCGGCTGACCGATGGACTTCTTGTACGCGTACGAGGCGATGGTGGGGACCTTGGCCATCAGCCGGACCGTGGAGATCTCCACGTGCTCGGAGTCGAACGGGTCCAGGCTGTCCTGGTAAAAGGTGGACAGGGCGCTCACCGCGGACGAGAGCACCGCCATCGGGTGGGCGTCCCGGGGGAAGCCGTCGAAGAAGCGACGCATCTCCTCGTGCAGCAGCGAGTGCCGCCGAATCCACTCGGTGAACTCGGTCAGCTGCTGCTCGGTCGGCAGCTCACCGTAGATGAGCAGGTAGGAGACCTCCAGGAAGGAGGACTTCTCGGCCAGCTGCTCGATCGGGTACCCCCGGTAACGCAGGATGCCCGCGTCGCCGTCGATGTAGGTGATCGCGGATGAGGCAGCGGCGGTGTTGACGAAACCGGGGTCGTACGTGGTCATCCCGGTTTCCTTCAGCAGCTTGCTCACCCCGATACCGGCGGGGCCCTCGACCGCAGGATGTACCGGCATCGACAGCTGCCCACCGGGGTGATCGAGCTTGACTTCCGTCATGTGGTTCCTCGCTTCGCCGGCAGATCTACGTTGAATTGCCTTCGCTTCTACCGTAATTGCGGCTCGGGGGACAACGCCCGCCGTGGTTCGGCGGTGAGGTATGCGTCACCCGATTCCCGACCAGGCGGCCGGGAAACCCGGCGTCCCGCCAGCCGGGACCAGACCCGACCGACCCGGAAAGCCAGGCCGGACCGGACCCGGACGCCGGACCGGACCGACTCCGGGAGCCAGGCGAGACCAACCCGGAAGCACAGTCAGGACAGGGTGAGGCGGCGTAGCGCACCGTCCGCCGCGACCTGGTAGACGTCGAGTGTGTTGGTGCCGGCGTGGAACAACGAGTCGTCGGCGAGCAGCGCGGCGAACCGGCGTCCGCCGGGGTCGGCCGGCACCACCGGGACGACCGCCCCGATGCGGCCGTTGACGGCGACCGCCAGCAGGGTGCCGTCCGGGATCCGGTCCGGGACGTCGCCCCAGACCAGCGCCGGGAGGGTGCCGGTGTCGGGGTCGGTGGCGGTGAACGCGGCCAGGTCGGCGACCCGGGCGCTACCGGCGGCCGGGCCGGCGCGGACCTCGGTGCCGACCAGAGGGTGCGGTGCCGGCAGGGGCGGCGGTGTGGGTACGCCGCCGGGGAAGGTGACCGGTTCGCCGGGGCGGTCGTAGAAGTGCTTCGTACCGTCGGTGCGGGGGGCCTGCCGGGCGGAGCGCCCGTCGACCCGCCAGGGCAACCGGATGCCGGCCTCGTCGGCCACTGTCGGCAGCAGGTCGACGTGTTCCCAGTTGCGGTCGTCGATCCGGCCGGTCTGCTGCCGGGGTTCCTTGACGAACGTCGGGACCCAGGCGACCTCGCCGGCGGCGGCCTTGATGGCGTCCATGCCGCGCCCCTGGGCGCCGGGGCGGAAGCTCACCCCGTGGTCGGCGGTCACCACGACGAGCGCCTGGTCGTAGAGGCCGCTGGCGCGCAGTGTCCGCAGTGTCTCGCCGATCAGCCGGTCGGTGTAGCCGAGCTGCGCGAGGTGCCGTTGCCGGGCCAGGTCGACCCAGCCGGCGCCGTCGTTGGGCAGGTCCTCGGGGGCGTCGTAGCGCGCGCCGGACGGCAGGTACGCCCACGGTGAGTGCGGCATCAGCAGGTGCAGGAAGTGCAGGGTGGGGCGGGTGGTCGGCTTCAGCCCGGCCAGGAAGCTGGTGAACCGGGCCGGTTGGTTGTCGTCCAGGCTGTCCCAGCGGAACTTCGGGTCGGCCGGTACCGGTTCGGCGGCGTCCAGACCGGCCTCGGCCCGGGTCTGCTCGCGGTAGGAGTCTTCCGGGTCGACGGCGCTCTCGGTGGGTCCGGCGACCCGGCCGAGCAGTTTGCCGGTCTCGCGGACCAGCACGCCCATCCCCTGCTCCGGGGTGACCGGCTGTTCGCACCTGCTGGGCGGGCAGAGCCGGGTGATGCTCTCCTCGGCCTTGATGTCGTAGAGGCCGCCGAAGGCGGTGAAGATGTTGTCCGGGTACTGCGAGTAGTGCGGGGCGACGGGCTTCGCCGGGTAGCGGCCGGTGAGCATCGCCGGCAGCGCGTTCGGTGTCCACCCGCTGACCCCTGTCGAGTTGCGGTACCAGGTGGAGGCGCCGGCCAGCTCGGCGAAGTGCGGGTACCGCCCGGCGTCGATCTTGCCGTCCGCGCCGAGCAGGCTGACCAGTGGCAGCTCGTCGAGGATCAGCATGACCACCGGCGGGTGGACGGCCGAGCCCTGCGCGGTGCCGGCCGCACCGCCGTCGCCGCGTGGCAGGACCACCGCCGAGGTCGGTGAGACGAGCAGGAAGAGCGCCACGAAGGCGACCGGACCGGCGGCGGCCAGTCGCAGCACCCGGCCCGGCGCCCGCCACCGCCGGTGCGCGAGCGCGCCGGCGGCCCCGGCCAGCACGGCCACCAGCAGCAGCGGTACGCCCCGAAGCGGCGTCACGTGCCGGCCCACCTGCACGGCGAGCGCGGCGACCAGCAGCCCGACCAGCCCGGTGTGGGTGACGGCGCGGGCGGTCCGGCCGGCGAGTCGGCTGAGCGCGCCGAGCAGCGCCACCGCGACGGTGGGGACCACCGTCACCAGGGCGACCAGCAGCAGGATCTCCGCCGGGTCGGCGCGGTGGAAGAGGAAGAAGTCAGGGCTGCGGCCGAGCACGTCCAGCAGGGGTTGGGTGACCACGAGACCGACCAGCGCGACGATCTCCAGCAGCCGACCCAGCTCCGCGCGCCAGCCCCGCTCCCACCGCCCGGCCGGCGGGGCGGGCGGGTCGACGGCTGCTGCCGGTTCAGCCACCCATCACCGTCCGGTAGAGGGTGCGGGTGCCCGAGGGCAGCTCCAGCCGGTCGGTGATCCGTCCCCGGGCGGCGAGCAGCGTCTCGAAGGTGTCGCGGCGGTAGTCCGGGAAGAGGCCGGCGGGCTTGTTGGCCAGCAGCCGGGTCGCCATCGGGTCCTCCGGGTGGACGAACTCCACCACCACCGCGCCGCCCGGCGCGGTCAGCCCGGCCAGCCAGTCGATGACCTCCGGCAGTGGCACGTTGCGCCCGATCGCCAGGTGGTGCACGACGGCCAGGGCGAGCACCACGTCGGCGGACGCCCGCTCGGCGAAGCCGGCCCGCTCGACGCCGCGCCAGCCGCCACCCGGCGAGGGGTCGGCCAGGTCCAGCACCAGCGGCAGGATGCGGCGCTGCCCCTCGGAGCGCAGCTTGCGGTACAGCTCGTCGACAACGGCCGGGTCCTGCTCGACGGCGACGACGTAGTCGGCGTGCCCGGCCGCCAAGCGGGAGTACCGGCCGTCGTTGGCGCCGAGGTCGAGCACCAGGCGGGGGCGGGTGCCGGCGGCCGCCACCGAGGCGGCCACGAACTGCTCCTTCGCCACCCGGTCACGGGCCGAGTAACCGCAGGTGCGCTGGTAGTCCGACCAGTGGGTGCCGGCCGGGCGGTGCTCCAGCTTGCGGACCAGTTTCTCGATGCCGCGTACGGTGGCGTGCAGCAACTCCCGGGAGAAGCCGGCAGCCCGCAGTTGGTCACGGACCTCGGTGGTGCTGGCGGCGGCGTTGCGGTGCTGCATGGCCCCGTGCAGGTGCAGGTGGGTCAGCACGCCGGGGCGCAACCGGCGGGCGCCGGTGAACAGGGGCCGCAGCTCGTCGGCCTCGATGCCGTCGACCCGGGCGCGCAGCCACGGTTGGAAGTCGACGCCCAGGTGGGCGGTGAGCATCAGCGGGTAGAGCACGGTCTGGCAGAACTGCCGGTAGCCGGCCCACGGTTCGCCGTCGCGGACCGGTTCGAACGAGCCGATGTCGATGAAGACCGGTTCGGCGCCGCGCCACTGGAGGTTGTACGCGGAGCCGTCCTTGGTGGTGAAACCCTCGCCGAGCGCGGCGTTGAGGATCTCCAGGTGCAGCAGGGCGGCGTCGCGCAGCATGCTGAACGACCACTCGTACGGGTGGGAGACGAACGGGATGCGCTCGTGCCGCAGCACGGCGGCCCACGGTGTTCCGGTCGCGTCGGGCACCAGGGTGGGCGGGGCGTCCTCGGTGGCGCAGACCTTGCGCGCGGCGACGAGCGCCGGAAAGAACGTGCTGCCGGTCAGCGCCCGCCAGTGCTGCGCGGCCTGGGGGTCCAGCCCTCGCAGCACCTCGTCGCCGACGTGGAAGACCCGGTTGGCCGGGTCGCGGAAGGAGGCCGGCTCGGGCCGTACCCCGGTGGGTGAGATCGCCATGGTCGGGGCTGGCCTGCTCAGCGCTGGTCGGTGGGTTGCCGGCGGAACCGGTCGACAAGCCGTCGCCAGTAGAGCTTCGCGGCGACTGCGGCACCGGCCACCCCACCTACGACCGCCTGCACGATCAGGCTGCCGGACCCCGCGTCCAGGTAGGCCAGATGTTCCACGGATCGCTCCTTGCCCTCGCCGTCTCGACACCGGCATCCCGGTCATCACCAATGAGGCTTTTAACCCGGAAAGCCGGACTTGTCCATCACCGTACGCTGGTCCCCGTCGCCGTCGCGGGCACATCGGCGTACTCCCAGCCCCGACACAGAAAGCGGCAGCGACGGCGGAGCACGCCGCTACGCGGCGGACGTGCGCTGGGTCCTCACCGAGACGCGGAACGGCTGACCGGTCAGCCGTCGGCCGTTCCCGGTCGCACCGTCCGTTGCGCCCACGCGTGCAGCGCGTCGCGGTCGCCGGCACCGTCGAGGTTCAGCGCCGCCTCGATCAACGCCAGGTGGGTGAAGGCCTGCGGGTAGTTGCCCAACGCGGTGCCGTCGGCGTCGAGCTGCTCGGCGTACAGGCCGAGCGGCCCGGCGTACCCGCACAACTGGTCGAACAGCTCGGCGGCCTGCTCGCGTCGCCCCGCCAGCGCCAGCGCCGAGACCAGCTCGAAGCAGCAGAGCAGGAACGCGCCCTCCTGCCCGGGCAACCCGTCGTCGGCCGTGTACCGGCGGATGAGCGCCGGGGCGACGGCCAGATCCCGCCGGATGCGATCGATGGTCGACAGCACCCGCGGGTCGTCACCGGCGAGGAACCCGACCAGGGGCATCCGCAACAACGACGCGTCGAGTTCGGTCGAGTCGTACGCCAGCACGAAGCTGCCGATGCCGCTGTCGAACCCCCGCTCGACGACCTCGGCGTGGATGGCGTCACGCTCCCCGCACCACCGCTCGACGGGTGCGTCGTGGTCGCCGACCAGGTCGGCGAGGCGGACGCCCCGGTCGAGGCAGACCCAGGCCATCATCTTCGAGTTGACGTAGTGCCGCAGCGGCCCGCGGATCTCCCAGATGCCGTGGTCCGGCTCCCGCCACCGGGTGGCCATGGTGTCCACGTGCCGGCGCAGCACCTGCCACTGCTCAGTGGTCAACTCGCCGGTGAGCTGCTGGTACGACAGCGTGGCGTCGAGCACGTGCCCGTACGTGTCGAACTGCAGCTGCTGGGCGGCCTCGTTGCCGATGCGCACCGGCCGTGAGTCGGCGTACCCGTCGAGGTGCTCAAGCACCGCCTCCTCGCGGGTCACCCCGTGGATCCCGACGAGGGGGGTGAGGACCTCGCCGGCGCAATCGCACATGGTGAGCAGGAAGTGCAGGTAACGACGGCCCTCCTCGGCGTGACCCAGCCGGAACAGCGCGAGCAGTAGCAGCGCGGCGTCGCGGTGCCAGGTGAAGCGGTAGTCCCAGTTGCGCACCCCACCGATCTCCTCGGGCAGCGAGGCGGTCGGCGCGGCGAGCAACGCCCCGGTCTCGTCGAACGACAGGCCCCGCAGGACGGCCGCGCTGTGCCGCACCTGAGCGCTGCCCCGCCCGGTGTAGTCGGTACGGTCCGACCACTCCCGCCAGGTCCGGCAGGTCCGCGCCAACAGCTCGGCCGGGTCGACCTCGTCGATGCGGCCGGGGCCGTAGCCGAGCAGCACGTCGATCGTCTGCCCCGCGCGCAGCACCGCCTCGGCGCGCAGCGTCGCGCCGTCGACCCGGAACGGCAGCGCGGAACGCAGCCGCAGCCCCGCCTCGGCGGCCACCCACTGGCCGTGGTCCCAACGCCAGTCCACCGGGCGGGACCCGTACCCGGGGCGGGGCGTCACCTCGACCCGCACCCGCACCGACCCGGCGCCCACGTGCAGACGGCGCACCAGCAGCATGTCCGCGCGGAACGGTTGTGCGTCGTCGCCGGTCCGGACGGCGAGGAAATCCTGACCGGTCGCGGTCCCACCGGCGGCCCGGTACGCGCTCTCCAGCACCAGCGTGCCGGGCAGATACCGGCGGACCGGCGCGGTGTCAGCGGCGACGGACAACGTGAACGCGCCACCGACGCGACGGTCCAGCAGCCGGGCGAAGACCGCGTCGCCCTCGAAGTGCGGCACACAGAACCAGTCGACAGCGCCGTCCGCACCGATCAGCGCCCCGGTGTGGGTGTCGGAGAGGAACGCGTACGAGTCGATCGGCGGCGTGCTCGCGGAGCCGAAGGCCGGCACGCGACTGCCTACCCGGCGGTTCGGCGCGGAAACGCGACTACCGGTCATGCCGGTGGGTACCCCGCCGCATGCGACAGTTCGTCAACTGGTCCGGCAGCCTCTCGTTCACCCCGAGGGAGTTCGCCGAGCCGGCCGACGAGGACGCGGTGCGGGAACTGGTCGTCCGGGCGCGGGAGTCCGGGCGGACGATCCGGCCGGTCGGGTCCGGTCACTCGTCGAGCCCACTGACCCGCACCGACGACATCCTGCTCAGCGTCGACCGGCTCGCCGGTGTCATCGCCGAGGACGCCGACCGGGCGCGGGCCTGGGCGGGCACCAAACTCAAGGCCCTCGGTGAGGGCCTGTACGACGCCGGGCTGGCCATGGACAACCTCGGCGACGTGGACTACCAGTCGATCGCCGGCGCGACCGCCACCGGCACGCACGGCACCGGCGTCGGTTTCGGCAACCTGTGCACCCAGGTGGTCGGCGTCCGCCTGGTCACCGGCACCGGCGAGGTGCTGGACATCTCCGCCGACGACAACGCGGACCTGCTGCCGGCGGCCCGGCTCTCGCTGGGCGCTCTCGGGGTGGTCACCCAGGTCACCCTGGACGTGCAACCGCAGTACGAGCTGCGCCGCCGGGCGTGGTGCGCGCACGTCGACTGGACCCTCGACCACCTCGCCGAGTTGCAGCACACCAACCGCAACATGGACTTCTACTGGTACCCGCGCAGCGACCAGACCCAGATCCGCACCCTCAACCGGCCGGACGGGACGTCCGGCGTGCGGGTGTGGGCCGCGCCACGGGTGCCGGACTCCGGCCCGTGGGGCGCGCCCCGCGAGATCCGGTCCGGACCGATCCACCGCACCATCCCCCAGGAACGGGAGCTGCGGTTCGAGGAGATCGAGTACATGCTGCCGTCGGAGGCGTTCCCGGCCTGCTTCGCCGAGGTCCGACGCCGGATCCTGCAACGGCACCGCACCGTCGTCGGCTGGCGGGTCCTGGTGCGCACCATCGCCGCCGACGACATCTGGTTGAGCAACGCGTACGGCCGGCCGACCACCACCATCGCCTGCCTGCAGAACACGTCGCTGCCGTACGAGGACTACTTCCGGGACATGGAGGCGGTCTTCCGTCAGTACGGGGGCCGGCCGCACTGGGGCAAGAAGCACTGGATGACCGCCCGTGACCTGCGGCCCCTCTACCCGCGGTGGGACGACTTCCAGGACGCCCGCCGCCGGCTCGACCCGGACGGGGTGTTCCTCAGCCCCGACCTCGCCCGGCTGCTGGAGGAGAGCTGATGACCGACATCGGGGCCCGCCTGTGGGTCGTGCCGGGCGGGCACATCCCGTTCCCCAGCACCGGCCCGGAGCCAGCGTTCACCAGTTTCGACCAGCTGTGCGTCCTGAACACCACCGACACCCGCGCCGACACCGAGCTGCACCTCTACTACGAGGACGCCGAGCCGGTCGGCCCGTACGCCATCACCGTCGACGCCCGGCGGGTGCGACACGTCCGGCTCAACGACCTGATCGACCCGGAGGCGGTGCGGCTCGACCGACCGTACGGCTGTCTGCTGCGCTCCCCGGTGCCGGTGGTGGTGCAGTTCCTGCGCCAGGACACCCGGCTGCCCGGGGTGGTCGCCCTCACCGCGGCCATGGCGTACCCGGCGTAGCCGTTCGGCGCAGGTTCGGTATTGGGCCGGGCCGGGTACCCCCCGCCATGAGACTCACGGCCGGGGCGACCGGGACGCGGACGGCGGGCAGGCTACGGACCCGCGCCGGGCGG
This sequence comes from Micromonospora sp. NBRC 107095, assembly GCF_030269705.1. Taxonomy (NCBI): domain Bacteria; kingdom Bacillati; phylum Actinomycetota; class Actinomycetes; order Micromonosporales; family Micromonosporaceae; genus Micromonospora; species Micromonospora sp. NBRC 107095. Next base: position 625,850 of record NZ_BSTU01000002.1, on the reverse strand, counting down.
GCCGTGCGGGAGAGTCGTCAGCGGATGCGGCTCTATCTGATCGTGGCGCTCCAGGCCGGCGTGGCTGCCGCCCTGGCCTGGCTGGTGGCCCGCGAGGTGCTCCGCAACCCGGAGCCGACCTTCGCACCGGCCGCGGCGGTCGGTGTCATCGCGGCGTCGCTGGGCAAACGTACTCACCGCGCGCTGGAACTGGTCGCCGGGGTGGTGCTCGGCATCGGCGTGGGTGACCTGCTGATCAGTCTGTTCGGCACCGGCCCCTGGCAGACCGGTGCGATCGTCTTCCTGGCGATCACCGCGTCGGTGCTGGTACGCGGCACCGGTGCGCTGATGACCCAGGCCGGTGGTACCGCCGTGCTCATCGCCACCCTCACCCCGACCGCGCCGGACCTGGAGCTGCCCCGAACGGTCAACGCCCTGGTCGGCGGGGCGACGGGGTTGTTCGTGATGCTCGTCCTGCTGCCCCTCAATCCGATGCGGATGGTGCGCCGCTCCGCCGAACCCGCCCTGAACCTGTTCGCCCGGGAGATGACCGCGTCGGCGCAGGCGCTGGCCGAGGCGGACTGGGGGCGCGCGCGGGCGGTGCTGGACCGGATGCGCGCCGCCGACCCGCAGCTGCGCCAGCTCGTCGCCGTGACGATCGCCGCCGACGAGGTGGTCCGGCTCTCCCCGGTGCGGTGGCGACGACGCCGGGCCATCGCCACGTACCGGGCCGGGGTGACGCACATGGAGCGGGCCTTCCGCAACAGTCGCGGTCTGGTCCGCCGGATCGGCACCGCCCTCCGCGACGAGGAACCGGTGCCGGCGGCCCTGCCCGCCGCTGTGGAGCACCTCGGCGAGGCGGTCCGGCTGCTGCACCGGGAGTTCGTGGCCGCGCAGGAGCCGGTGCGGGCCCGGGAGCGGGTGCTGCACGCCGTCCGGGAGGCGGGTGTGGCCTGCCGGCAGGACCTGGGTTTCTCCGGGACGATAGTGGTCTCCCAGCTGCGTACCGCCGCCAACGACCTCCTCCGGGCCACCGGCGTGCCCCGGGACGAGGCACGCCGGTTGGTCCGCGAGGCCGCCGCCGGCTGACCGGCGTCTCAGGTACGGCGGTGGTGCATGCCGAGGCGCAGCAGCACGAACCGCAGCACGGTGGCGGTCAGGTTCGCGGCCACCAGCACGGCCAGCTCCACCGGCCGGGCCGGTGCGGCGGAGACGGCGTGCAGCACGGCCAACGCGCCACTGGTCAACGCCAGGCCGAGGGCGAAGGCCAACAATCCCTGCGCGTGGTGCCGACCGGCGTGCCGGCGTCCGCTGATGCCGAACGTCAACCGGCGGTTCGCGGCCGTGTTCGCCACCGCCGTCACCAACAGCGCCAGCAGGTTCGCCGGCTGCGCGCCGAGCAGGCTCCGGGTGGCCACGAACAGCAGCAGGTACGCTAGCGTGCTCGCCACCCCCACGGCCGCGAACCGGACCAGCTGCCGGGGCAGCCCGACCGGCATCTGACCCGGCAGAGCCGCTCCGGGCCGGGCAGGCGGCCCGGTCAACGGTGCTCGACCGAGCTGCGCGCGCAGGTCGGCCAGTGGCAGCGCGCCGGTGAGCAGCGCCCGGCCCAGCCGACCCACGCCGCGCAGGTCGGCCAGGGCGGTGGCGACGATGTCGACTCGGCTGTCCGGGTCGTCCACCCAGTCGACCGGCACCTCGTGGATGCGCAGCCCGGCCCGCTGGGCCAGCACCAGCAGCTCGGTGTCGAAGAACCAGCCGGTGTCACGCACCAACGGGAGCAACCCCGCGGCCACGTCCGCGCGGATCGCCTTGAACCCGCACTGCGCGTCGGAGAAACGCGCCGCCAACGCGCCGCGCAGCAGCAGGTTGTAGGCCCGAGAGATCACCTCCCGCTTGGCACCGCGCACCACCCGGGAGGTCCGCGCCAGCCGGGTGCCGATCGCCAGGTCGGAGTGGCCGGAGATGAGGGGCGCCACCAGCGGCAACAGCGCCGCCAGATCGGTGGACAGGTCCACGTCCATGTATGCCAGCACGGGCGCGGACGACGCCGACCAGGCGACGGAGAGCGCCCGCCCCCGCCCCTTGGCGTCCAGGTGCAGCACCTCGACGCCGGGCAGCTCACCGGCGAGGCCGTCGGCCACCTTCAGGGTGTCGTCGACGCTCGCGTTGTCGGCGATGGTGATCTGGAACGGGTACGGGAAGTGCTGGCTCAGGTGGGCGTGCAGCCGCCGTACGCACGGCCCGAGGTCGGCCTCCTCGTTGTAGACCGGGATCACCACGTCCAGCACCGCGGCGGTGGGTCGGGCGTGGACGGCAGCCCGTGGGTCACCCAGCGCGGTCACGACGCCTCCGTACCGGCGCCGAGGTCGTAGACGGTGACCCCGTCGACGGTCTGCGCCGTGAACGTCTGCGCGACCCAGGCGGCGATCTCCTGGGAGGCCGAGCTGCCGCCGTTGGCCCGGAAGCCACCACCACCGACGAAGTAGTGGATCTTCTTCTCGGCCACGTACCGCTGGAACTGCGCGAGGGTCGGTGACGGGTCGCTGCCGTTGAACCCGCCGATCGGCATCACCGGTTCGCCGGTGGCGAGCTGGTAGCCGGAGGCGTTGTTCGAGCCGATGGTCGCCGCCACCCAGATGTAGTCGTCGCTGTCGTGCTCCAGCAGCTCGCGCAGCGCGGCGCTGGGTTCACGGGCGTCGAGCAGCCCGCCCATTCCCCCGCCGGCCGAGCGTCCCTGGCCGCCTGTGGGCCCGACGTTGCGGCCACCCCCGGGGAAGCCCGGGCCCTGCCCGCCGTTCTGGCCGACGCCGTTGCGGCCGTCACCGTTCTGGCCGTCACCGTTCTGGCCGTCACCGTTTCGGCCGCTACCGGGGAGTTGACCCCCGCCGGGGAAGCCGCCCGGGAACTGGCCACCGCCGGGGAGTTGACCGCCGGCCGGCAGTTCCATGCCGCCGGGCGGTCGCCCGCCGGGGAAACCACCCCGGCCGAACCCGCCCGCCACGAACGGGCCGGCGCTCGGGATCGACCCCGTGTGCGGGGTCGCGGCGGTCTGCACCGCGTACGCCACCGGGCCGGCGAGGGCAGCCGCCGCGCCGAGGCCCAGCACCACCGGCACCAACCGGCGGGACAGCCGGGTGACAAGCAGGATCAGCACCGCGCCGACCAGGCCGGCGACGAGCACGGTGCTCCGCAGCCACGGGTACCAGTCGGGGCTTCGCCCGAGCAGCACCCATGCCCACCACACGGTGACCGCGAGCGTGCCGGCGAGCGTCGCCGAGGCGGCCAGCGGACGCCACCGCTGCCAACGCCTGCCGCCAGCGGCACCGTCGGCGGACGCGGGCAACGGGTCGTCGGCCGGTGACCCGGCGGTCGGAGCGGCAGCCGGAACCGCGGCCGGCGTTCCAGACTGGACACCCGCCGGCGTGGACAGCAGTCGGTGCTGCCGCCAGAGCAGCGTCACGCCGATGCCGACCAGCGCCCCGATCGCCGGTGCGAGCGCCACGGTGTAGTAGGCGTGGAAGATCCCGGACATGAGGCTGAAGATCAAACCGGTGACCAGCAGCCAGCCGCCCCAGAGCAGCAGACCGGCCCGCGTACGGTCGGTGCGGGGCGCCCGCCCGGCCAGCAGCAGGCCGACGACCAGCAGGACCAGCGCGGCCGGCAGCAGCCAGGAGACCTGACCGCCGATCTCGCCGCCGAACATCCGCAGCACACCGGTCTGCCCGGAGAACGGGCCGCCGCCACCCGGCCGCGCGCCGCCGACGCTGCCGACCTCCTCGCCGGTGATCCGGCCGAGGCCGTTGTAGCCGAGGGTCAGCTCCAGGATGCTGTTGCCCTGCGAGCCTCCGATGTACGGGCGGGAACGTGCCGGAACCAGCTCGACCAGCGCCACCCACCAGCCGGCGGAGACCACCACCGCCAGTCCGGCCAGCAGCAGCTGCCGGACCCGCCGCCACAGCGCGGTCGGCGCGGCCAGTAGGTAGACGCCGGCGAAGACCGGCACCACCAGGAACGCCTGCAACATCTTGGTGAGGAAGCCGAGGCCGACCAGGACACCGACGAGCACCACCCACCGGGTGCTGGCCTGCTCCACCGCGCGCACGGTGGCGTACGCCCCGGCGACCAGCAGCAGGACCAGGAGCGCGTCGGGGTTGTTGAACCGGAACATCAGCGTCGCCACCGGGGTGACCGCGAGTACCGCGCCGGCGATCAGCCCGGCGGCCGGCCCGTACCAGCGCTTCACCGTCGCGTAGAGCACGCCGACCGAGGCCACCCCGCACAGCGCCTGCGGCACGAGCATCGCCCAGCTGTTCAGCCCGAAGACGCGGACGGACAGGGCCATCAGCCACAGCGAGGCGGGTGTCTTGTCGACGGTGATGGAGTTGGCGGCGTCGGACGAGCCGTAGAGGAACGCCTTCCAGCTCACCGAGCCGGCCTGCACGGCCGCCGCGTAGAACGAGTTCGCCCAGCCGGACGCGCCCAGACCCCACAGGTAGAGCAGGCCGGTGGCGAGCAGCAGCATCGCCAGCGTGGGCCGGGCCCACGCCGGCGAGCGGCGCGTCTCCGGCGAGTGCCCGTCGGGGCGTGCGGCCGTCGGCGGCTCGGCGGCGGGTGCCATCAGCAGGATCTCTGTCTTGTCCATCGGGCCAGCCTCGACGGCTGAGCTGGCGCGACGCCGTGCGCCGACTATGCGTCAGCTGTGGGATTCGGCAACCGGACGGTGAACACGGTCCGACCCGGACGGCTGTGCACCCCGACCGTGCCGTGGTGGGCCTCCACCACCGCCGCGACGATCGCGAGGCCGAGACCGGTGCTGCCCTGCGCGCGGGACCGGGAGCTGTCGCCCCGGGCGAAGCGCTCGAAGATCTCCGGTTGCAGCCGCACCGGCACCCCGGGCCCGTCATCGGCGACGGTGAGCACGGCGCTGGTGCCGTCGACGGCCAACGTGGTGGTGACAGTGCTGCCCGGCGGGGTGTGCACCCGGGCGTTGGTGAGCAGGTTCGCCACCACCTGGTGCAGCCGGGCGGCGTCGCCGGGCACCCGGATCGCCACCTCGGGCAGGTCGAGCTGCCAGCGGTGGTCGGGGCCGGCGACGTGCGCGTCGCTGACCGCGTCCACCACCAGGGCGGTCAGGTCGACCGGTTCGACAGCGAGGGGACGGCCGGTGTCGAGACGGGCCAGCAGCAGCAGGTCGTCGACGAGGCTGGTCATCCGGGTGCTCTCCGACTCGACCCGGCGCAACGCGTGCGCCACGTCGGCGGGCACCTCGTCGCGGCCGCGCCGGGCCACCTCGGCGTAGCCGCGGATCGCCGCGAGCGGCGTGCGCAGTTCGTGGCTGGCGTCGGCGACGAACTGGCGTACCCGGGTCTCGCTGGCCTGCCGGGCGGCGAGCGCGTCGGCGACGTGGCCCAGCATCCGGTTCAGCGCCGCGCCGACCTGACCGACCTCGGTGCGCCCGTCGGTGTCGGCGGCCGGCACCCGGACGGCGAGCGCCACCTCCCCACGGTCCAGGGGCAGCTCGGTGACGCGGGTGGCGGTGGCGGCCACCCGGTGCAGCGGTCGCAGGGTGGCCCGCACGATCAGCGCCCCGGCGGCACCGGCGATGACCAGCCCGATCGCGGCCACCCCGAGCTGCGCCGCGATCATCCCCCAGACGATCTCCTGGACGCCGGCGAGGGGGATCGCGACGACTCGTACCCGGCCGTCCCAGTACTGCCGGGCCACGGCCCGGTAGTCGCCGCGATCACCGAGATCGACGGTGCGCGGTGCGGTGTCGACCGGCAGGTCCGCCAGCGCGGCGACCTCCCCCACCGGCACGGACCGCGGGTCGGGGAACGCGTCGGAGGCGCTGTTGGTCAAGGTCCGGGCGCTGGTCACCCGGCCGTCGGTGATCTCGGCGACCACCGTGCCGGACGGCAACCCGGGTGGGATGCCCGGTCCGTTGCCGGGAAAGGCCGGCCGTCCCGGCCGGTCCCCGCGCATGGCCGTCGCGGGGGCCAGTTGGGCGTCCAGCCGGTCGATCAGGAAGTGCCGCAGCGCCACAGTGGTCAGGCCGCCGATGGCGACGCTGACCAACGCCAGCAGCGCGAGCAGGGCGAACACCAGTCGGGTACGCAGGGAGCGCCCGGCCAGCCAGCGGCGGACGGCGCGCAGCGGACGGCGGTGGTTACTCGGCGGGTTTGAGGACATAGCCCGCGCCGCGCAGTGTGTGGATCATCGGCGGCCGACCGGCGTCGATCTTCTTCCGCAGGTACGAGATGTACAGCTCCACCACGTTGGCCTGGCCGCCGAAGTCGTAGTTCCACACCCGGTCCAGGATCTGCGCCTTGCTGAGCACCCGGCGCGGGTTGCGCATCAGGTAGCGCAGCAGCTCGAACTCGGTGGCGGTGAGGGTGATGAGCTGGCCGCCCCGGCGGACCTCGTGGCTGTCCTCGTCGAGGCTGAGGTCACCGACGGTCAGCACCGCCTCCTCCCGGGCGGCGACCGCGAGCCCGGAGCGGCGCAGCAACGCGCGCAGCCGGGCGATCACCTCCTCCAGGCTGAACGGTTTGGTGACGTAGTCGTCGCCGCCGACGGTCAACCCGGCGATGCGTTCCTCCACCGCGTCGCGGGCGGTCAGGAAGAGCACCGGCACCGTGGGGGCGTCCTCGCGCAGCCGGCGCAGCACCTGGAAGCCGTCCAGGTCGGGCAGCATCACGTCGAGCACCACCGCGTCCGGTTGGAACTGTCGGGCGGTGCTCAACGCCGCCATGCCGCTGCCGGCGGTGCGCACCTGCCAACCCTCGTAGCGCAGGGCCATCGACAGCAGGTCGGTGAGCGTGGGTTCGTCGTCGACCACCAGCACCCGGACGGGTTCGCCGTCGGGGCGACGCAGCTCGATCCGGCTCGGCGCGGCCTGCCCGTTCATGACCATGCCCCCCATCGTGGCCACGATGCCTGTGCCGGACCCCTGCGGACGCTGTGTGCCAGCTGTGCGGCCGGGCCGTCGCGCCGCCGGCGTCGCCACCGGTCAGCCCCGCCTCGTGGTCACTCGGACACCCCGTACGCGTCGGTGCGCACGAAGCGCATGCTCCAGCCGCCCGCCTCGTCGGGCCGGTCGCGTTCGTAGAGATGGTCGGGGCCGGGCTGCACCGGGCCCGTACCGTCCGGGTGCCGCATGATCCAGCGCTGGGGTGGGGCGCCGTCCGACCCCGCCGGCAGCAGCCGGACCAGGCCGTCCGCGGGCCCGCCGACGAAGCGTACGGTGACCTCGCTCATCGCGGTGTCCCCCCAGGTGACCATGCCGGCACAATCGGTGACACCGGCTCTGGCTCGCAAGCTACCGCACCCGCTGCCGGGGCGCAGCGAGGTGCGCGGGGCCGCCCGGCCTCGGTTTGCCCAGTTCGGAGTGCGGGTACCGCGATCGAGCACCCGGCCGTCGGCGGGGCGAGGACGAGGAGTGGTCGATGCGGACGCTGGACGGGCGGTACCGGCTCGAACAGCGCATCGGGGTGGGCGGGATGTCCGAGGTGTGGCGGGCGTACGACCGGGTGCTCGACCGGCCGGTCGCGGTGAAGCTCATCTCGCCCGGTCGCGACGACCAGGACGGCCCGGTGGACCGGATCCGCGCGGAAGCCCGGTCGGCGGCCCGCCTGGAGCACCCGAACGTGGCGAGCGTGCACGACTTCGGCACCTCCACGACGTGGCCCGGCCGGCCGGTGTCCTACATCGTGATGGAGCTGGCCGAGGGTGAGACGCTCGCGGTGCACCTGCGCTCCGGGCCGCTGGACTGGCGGATCGCGGTGCGGGTCTGCGCGGAGGTCGCCGCCGCGCTGGCCGCCGCGCACGCCGAGGGCATCGTGCACCGGGACATCAAGCCCGCCAACGTCATGCTCACCCCGGCCGGGGTGAAGGTGCTCGACTTCGGCATCGCCATCCCCGCCGGCGCACTGGACCCGATGCCGTCCGGGATGGTGCTCGGCACCCCGGCGTACCTGGCCCCTGAACAGCTGGACGAGGCGCCGGCCACCCCGGCCGCCGACATGTACGCCCTCGGCGTGCTCCTCTACTACAGCCTGACCGCCCGCCTGCCGTACCGCGCGGCGACCGCCAGCGAACTGCTCCTCGTCCGCCGCCGCTGTCAGCCGCCCGAGCCGCTGCCCGACATCGCCGGGCTCCCGGCGGAGGTCGCCGAGCTGTGCCACTCCTGCCTCGCCGACGACCCCGAGCGGCGTCCGAGCAGCCTGGTCGCGGCGCTGCTGCTGGCCGAGGCGGTCGACGCCCGGGTGTACGTGCCGTTGACGATGCCGACGGCCCGCCGGCAGGCCCCGACGTCGCCGTGGACCGAACGGGCCGCCGCGGAGGCCACCGAGGCAGTGGCGCTGGTGGACGAGCCGCAGGTGCCCTCGCGGCGCTGACCGTACGACGCACGGCGTTTCGCCGGGCGACGGCGGGGTAGCCGGCCTGGTGAGCGACGGGAGAAACGCGATGCCGGATCAGAGTTCCTGGCTGCGTGAGGCCACAGCGACCGCCGAGGGCGGTCACGTACGCACCGACGATGGCGGGCTCTCCACCGCGCTGGCCTCACCGCTGGCGCCGCACTGCACCGGGCTGACCCCGGAACAGTTGCTGGCCGCGGCCTTCGCCTCCTGCCTGCACCACGCGGCAGTGGAGGTGGCCGGGGAGATCACCGACGAGGCGCACACCGTGCAGGTCCGGGCGGAGGCGAAGCTGGGACGCGACAACGACGGCCGGTACCGGGCCGACGTGCACGCGGAGATCTCCTCGGCCGGCCTGAGCCGAGATCAACTGGCCGATCTGGTCGAGTACGCCGACCGGCTCTGGCCGTTCTCCAGCGGCGACGCCAGCCGGCACCGGCTGACCGTCACCCCGGCCGAGAACGGCCGACACTGACCCCGCCGGGCGGCCCCCGATCCGAGGATCGTGACGCTTGTCGGTCCCGCGTGACGGCCGCTCGATCCTGGTTGCAGGTGCCCCGTTCCTGCTTGAAGGCCCTACCTTCCTGGTCAAGCACGATCTTGCGGAGGGGCTCGGCGACGTCGTCTACGACGCCGACGGGCACCGCGGCCATCACCCGCTGATCGACTCGGGTTGCTGAAAGTCGCGGTGTCCGGGTGGCGGGGTTACCCCGACTTCATGAAAGCCGAGTGGATCATGTCGGTCTGCGTCGTTCGTGCAGCTGACTGAGCCAACCCGGGCGCACGGCGTCGTGCGGCAGCCCTCCGATGGTGGTGAACCGGTCGATCAAGACCCTTGCGACCTTTGGTGGCCTGACATGGACCGTTCGGTGGACCCTGGAGCGCGGCGGGACGTCGGACCGACGGCCAATAGCCACGAGCGCATTCGGCCGGCAAATCGGGAATAACCGTCTGGAGTTATCCGCGAGGTTGATCAGCTTCGCTGGTGTTTTGCCCGCTTAAGTCGGCAAGATCAGGGCAAATTGTGGCGCATGCCACCGTACCGGCCGGTGGCATCGGGCATTCAGCTCTTTAGCCTCGGCAGGTGCATCCCGACGACCCCTCCGCCCAGAAGCTGACCGACGCGCGCCCGACCACCCCATCGGACGACGCCGCATCAACCGAACGGACGATCGGCCGTCACCGCGTTCCCGAACCGCCACGACGGGCCCTGCTGGGCTCGACCCCGGTGCGGGTGGCGCTGGCCGCCGGTGTCACCTGCTGCCTCAGCCTCGTCGCGGTCGCCACGGCCCAGGGCAACGACGACACCCCCCGTACGGTCGAGCCACTCGCCGAGGCGGTGGCCGAGCGCGCCGCCATCGCCGACGAACGCGCCTCCCGATCCCTGGACCGCGACCTCGCCCCCGCCCGGATCCTGCCCAGCCCGACGGCGAAGCCCACACCCACCCCCACCGCCGTCCGCAAGACACCCAAGAAGCCGGTCAAGCCCCGCCGGCCCCGGCCGGTCGCCGGCCTGGACCAGGCCCAGATGGACAACGCGAAAATCATCGTGGACGTCGGCCTGGAGATGAAGATGCCGCGCCGCGCCCTGGTGGTGGCTCTGGCGACCGCCATGCAGGAGAGCAACCTCTACAACCTGGCCAGCGACGTCCTGCCCGAGTCGGCGCAGTATCCGAACCAGGGCAGCGGCTCCGACCACGACTCGGTCGGGCTGTTCCAGCAGCGGCCCAGCAGCGGCTGGGGCACGGTGGCCCAACTGATGCGCCCGTCGTACGCCGCGCGGGCCTTCTACAGCGCGCTCAACGAGATCCCCGGCTGGCAGGACATGAGCGTCACCTCCGCCGCCCAGGCCGTCCAGATCTCCGCCTACCCCGACGCGTACGCCCAGCACGAAGACCGGGCGACCACCGTCGCGGCCGCGCTCACCGCCTGAGCCGGGCGACCAGCCCTGCGCCCGCGGCCTCAGCGACGGCCCGGCGGCTGGGCACCCGGATCCGGCCCACCGATCCCGACGCGACTGCCCGGCACCCCGGCGGCGGCGGTCGGGGTGTCCGCGGGCACCTGGTCGACCGTGACCTGACTGAGGATCTCCTCCACCCGCTCCTCGCGTCGTCGACGGGCGTCCAACGCGGCCTCGACGTCACGTCGGGCCTGCACGGCCTCCGCGTACGCCTGCTCGCGCACCCGCCGTGCCTCCTCGCGGGCCTCGTCCAACTCGACGCGGGCCTGGGCCAGGATCTCGGCGGCCTCGCGCCGCACCGCGTCCCCGGCGTACCGGGTGACGGCGGCGTCGCCCAGGTCCAGCCGTTGCAGCAGCCCGCTGAGCCAGGCCGCCTCCTGACGGATCTCGTCCCACTCCCGGGCCGCCCCGGCCGCGCTCTCGGCCCGCGCCGCGAGCCGGGACAGCCGGATCCCCAGCTCGTCCAGGCAGTAATCCACCTGCCGCTGGTCGTAACCGATGTCAACGACGGAGAACCTCATACTGTCGCCCCCAGGCAGCTGCTGTCACTTCCCCCACCTGGATCCTCGGCCGGGACCGCTCGCGCCGAGGAGGTTCGGGGAAAATGTTCAGCATCCGCTCAGGTGGCGGTGGCGTCAGGTGCGCTTGGGCAGCACCACGACCCGGCCGAAGAACTCGTCGATGCGGCGCACCACGTCGTTGAAGTCGTCCAGGTCGATCGGCTTGGTGACGTACGCGTTGGCCTGCAACGTGTAGCTGCCGACGATGTCGGTGTCGGCGTTGGAGGTGGTCAGCACGACGATCGGGATGGTCCGCAGATCCTCGTCCTGCTTGACCGCACCGAGCACCTGCCGACCGTCCATCCGCGGCATGTTCAGATCCAGCAGGATCACGTCCGGTCGGTGGGCCTGCTGGTGCCGGCCCTCGGCGCGGAGAAACTCCATCGCCTCCTCGCCGTCACTGACCACATCGATGATCTTCTCGACGTCGGAATCCGCTAGCGCCTCCTCGATCATCAGCACGTCACCCGGGTCGTCGTCGACCACCAGGATGCGTACCGGCTGCGGGCTGTTTACGCCCATCACTACCTGCCTCAGAGTCGGCGGGGACGGGACCCTGACGGTCACCGCGCTGGCGGGAAAATGCTGGCGGGGAAATCTAGCCCATCAGGACGCACTGCGGGACGCGGGGTCGACCGGCTCCGGTTCGTAGCGCAACACGTCGGCGAGGCCGGTCACCCGCAGCACCCGCTCGACCCGCCCGTTGGCGCCGGTGAGCCGGAGCCATCCCCCGTCGGCGGCCGCCTGGTTGTCACCCCGGACGAACACGGCCATCCCGGTGGAGTCGCAGAACGTGAGGTCGGTCAGGTCGAGCAGCACCCGGGTCTCGCCCGCCGCGGTGAGCCGGTCGATCACGGCGGACAGCTCGGGGGCGGTGCTCAGGTCCAGTTCGCCGGCGAGCCGCAGGCAGGCGCCACCACCGTCGCGCTCGACGTAGTTGACGCTGAACGTCACCGTTCCCCCCCTCGCTCCACCCATGGGTGGGACGTTTGCAGTCCGGCAAGTATACGCAGAGCTGACCGTGCCGCCGCCGAGCGCGGTGATCGATACGGAGCCACCAGCGGGTCTGTCAGCGGGGCATACCGGGCAGCGCTGCCGATCCCAGCGCCAGCGCCCGCGCCGCCCGCGGGAAGTCCCGCAACGCGGTGGCGTAGTGCTCCAGCGGCAGGGCGATCGCCCCGACGGGCACCCCACGACTGAGCAGGATCCCCGACAGCCACTGCACGAACTCGGTGAACAGCGAGGCGTCGTCGACGTAGACCGCGGCGGCCAGGAAATCAACGATGTGGCCCAGGTCGCTCACTGTCGCGTCGAGCTGCGCGGCGGTGTACTCCCGGGTCGCCGGCACCCGCTCCCGCAGCTCCGCCAACGCGCTGTCGATCAGCTCGCTGCGTCGGCGCAGGAGGCTGGGGTACTCGTCGTCGGCCAGGTGGGTCAGCCGGGCCGGCGGCGCCGCACGCAGCGCCCGCTCGTCGGCGATCAACGCGGCCGCCGAGGGCGCGTCCGGTGCCCAGGCCACCCCGAGCCGGCGCGCCCACCGGCCATCAGCGCCGAACCCGCGCCCGCCGACCACGACCGGCACGTCCGAACGGCGGCACGCCTCGATCATCCGGTGGGCGTACGGCAGGCGCATCGGCAGCGCGCACGCCAACGCGACCGCGTGCGCGTCGTAGCGGTGCAGATACGACACGAGGTGCGCGGCGGGCACGCTGGCCCCCAGGAAGGTCACCTGCCACCCGCGTAACCGCAGCACCTCGGCCACCAGCCGGGGTGGCAGCGCGTGCCACTCGCCGTCCATGCAGGCGACCACCACCCGACCGCCGGTCGGCCGCGGCTTCACGTGCGCGGACACCGCCGCCACCACCTGCTCGCTGATGTGGGTGGCCGCGTGTTCCTGGGCGACGCTCCACTCGTTGCGCGCCCACCGCTCGCCCACCTCGGCCTGGGCGGGAGCGACCAGGTCGAGCAGCACCCGTTCCGCCGCGACGCCGGCGTCGAGCAGGCCGATCGCCAGGTCGGTGGCGGCGTACTCGTCAGCGTCGGCGAGGTGCTCCAGGTAGCCGGAGTACGCCTCACCGAGGTCGGGGGCGGCCATGGCGGCGGTCACGCGTCGGTCTCCTCTGTCCGGTCGATGCCGGCGGGCACCGAGTGCAGGTGGCGCCCTCCACGCCCGCCCGGGCCGGCCGCCCGCAACGCCAGCACGGCGATGTCGTCGTGGTCGCCCTGCGCCAGCCAGTCGCAGGTGACCTGCTCGACCCGTTCGGCCAGGGCCGGCGCGGGCATCCGCTGGCAACCGGTCAGCGCGGTGACCAACCGCTCGGGGCCGAACTGCTCGTCGCCGCGCCGGCCGCCCCGGGCCTCGGTCACCCCGTCGCTGTAGAGCAGGCAGGTCTCGCCCGGCGCCAGCCGCACCGTCACCTCCCCGACGCGGGGGTCGGGCACCACCCCGATCAGCATGCCGCGCAGCGGCACCACCTCCACCTCGCCGGAGGCGCGCAGCACCAACGGCGGCAGGTGCCCGCCGCCGGCCATGCTGAGGGTGAGACCACCGTCGCGCTCCGGGCGGGCGACGCCGAGCACCATCGTGGCGAAACGGCCCTGGCCGTGCGCCTGGGTGGTTTCCAGCAACGCGTCGTTGAGCAGCCGCAGCAACCGCGCGGGATGCGACTCCAACCGGTGCAGCGCCTGCAGGCACTGGCGCAGCTGGCCGGTGAAGACGGCGGCTTCGACGCCCTTGCCCGACACGTCGCCCAGGAAGAACACCGAGCCACCGTCGGTGAGCCGGTGCGAACCGTAGAAGTCGCCGCCGATACGCAGCCCCGCCTGCGCCGGCCGGTACGCGGTGCCCCACTGCACACCGACGGCCTCGACCGGCTCGACCGGTAGCAGGCTGGCCTGCAGGGTGTCGGCCACCTCCGCCTGGTCGCGGTAGAGCAGCGCGGTGGTCAACGCCGCGCCGGCCCGGGCCGCGAACGCGCGGACCAACTCCACGTCGTCCTCGTCGTACCAGCGGGTGGCGCGCCGGGCCACCAGCAGCACACCGACGGGCGCGTCGCGGCCCGGCAGCGGGACGACCCGGGCGACGGTCTCGGTGTCGGCGAGCCCCGGCAACCACCCGGCGTCGACCGCCTGCTCGACCAGCCAGTCCACCGTGTGCGGCTCGGCCCCGGTCAGCCCGTCGGCGATGGCTGTCGGCAGCTCGCCGCCGACCAGCACGCCGCTGTCCACCGCTGGCGCGTCGTCGTCGGTGCGCGAGGCCCGCCACCAGCGGGCGCGCCCCGCCCGCGGGGCCAGCACCAGCACCGCCACCTCGGCCAGGGTCGGCACGGCGAGCCGGACGACAGCGGCGGCGGCCCGGTCCGGGTGCAGCGGGTTGCCGAGCTTGTCGCCGACCACGGCCAGGAACGCCGAGCGGGCTCGCTCGGCGAGCAACGCGTCGGCGCGGCTGACGCTGTCGGTGACGTCCTCGACGTACCAACAGCAGCGGGCACCAGAGAGCGGCACCCGGCGCGCGGTGAGCCGACGCCCACGATGGGTGAAGCCGCCGTGGGTGTCCTCGCTCAGGCCGGGCACACCGGCGGAGCTGAGCGGCTCGCCGGCCGTCACCTCGGGCAGCAGCCGCTCGGCCACCGGGCTGACGTGGCGCACCACGCCATCGGCGTCGCAGACCACCAGGCCCTCACGGAAATGCTCGACGACCTCGAACCAGTCGGGTGGGGCCTGACCCCGGTCGGGGGCCAGTGGCGGCAGGGCCGCGGTGGTGCGGCGAACGTCGGCGGACCACGCCGGGGGTCGTGTCGTGCTCGGCGTGGAGAGCCGTCCGTCGCCCGGGTCACAGTCCCTGACGTCGGAAGCAGTCACCAGCTGAGCCTCACTCCTTGTCGTTTACCGAACCCGTGTTGTCCTGCACCGAACCCGTGCCGGAACCGGCGTCCACTGTCAAAAGTCTCCAGCCCACCCTACGCCCGAACCCGGACAGCGGCATCCCACGGCAGGTGGCGGGCATCGCCACGGCGGCGGACGCCACACCAGGGACACGGTGCCCTGTCGCCGCCCCGCTTTGCGTTTTGTCGCCTGGCAAGGAAAATGGTGGGGTGGCTGATCAGCTGTTGACCATCGAGACAACCCGGCTCGCCGCCGGGCACGTCCGACTCCGGCTGACCGGCGAGCTCGACTACGACACCGCGCCCGAGCTGATCGCCGCGGCGGCCGAGCTGCGCAGCGGCGTCCCGGTGCTGGTCGACCTGACCGAGGTGACCCTCTGCGACTCCTCCGGGCTCAGCGCGTTACTGGTGGTGCACCGTGCCGCCGGGGCGATCCAGCTGACCGGGGTCAGTCCCCAGTTGCAGCGGATGCTCGACCGCACCGGCCTGAGTGAGTTGCTGGCCGTGGCGTACTCCGACGACGTGCGCGCCATCGGCTGATCCGCCGGCCGTCCCCGAGTCCGTTCGGGGATGGCCCCCGACCCTGGGACCTGGGGTCGGGGGCCGGAGGAATGTCTAGGGCGCCGTCATCGGCTGGAGCCGGGGGCCGTCGGTACGCAGCTCGCCGACCGGGGTCTCGTCGACGTCCTCGGGCTCCCCCGAATCGGGCGTCTGGTACAGGTAGCGGACGAACTGCCCACCCGCCTCGTTGTCGTCCGCGCCGGGCCACTGGCCGATGCAGTCCATGCCGATCACCTCGCGGCCGGTCCCGTCGGCCTCCTCCAACAGCGCCCACAGGCTCACCGGGTAACACCTGGTGACCTCGGGTGTGAGCTGCCAGCGGGCGTACCAGCCGGGTCGGGCGGGAACGATCTCGACGACTTCCTTCATGACGACCTTCCTTCCGTGTACCTCGGAAGAACTCCGGTCCTGACCCGATCGTGCGGGCCGTGCGGGTGAGCACCCCTCACCCCGCCCGGATGAAGCGTGGCGCGGGCCGGTCCGACCCGGCCGGTGGCCTCCGTTTCGTCCTCCCCGACGGCGGGAAGGCGACGGG
Organism: Micromonospora sp. NBRC 107095; assembly: GCF_030269705.1. Classification (NCBI taxonomy): domain Bacteria; kingdom Bacillati; phylum Actinomycetota; class Actinomycetes; order Micromonosporales; family Micromonosporaceae; genus Micromonospora; species Micromonospora sp. NBRC 107095. Next base: position 609,951 of record NZ_BSTU01000002.1, on the reverse strand, counting down.
CGCAGCCACGATCCCCAGCGGAAAGGGGTGCACCATGCGCAAGCAGATGGAGGGCGACAACCAGCGGCGTCGGGCGCTGGCCCGGCAGGCCCGGGAGCAGAGTCGCCAGCCCAGCGAGATCGGCGCCAGCCTGAGCGCCTCCAAGCAGCTCACCAGCCTTGAGGCGGGTAAGCGCGCCGGCCCACCAGCGGCCGGACCGCACAAACCGGACAGCACGCGCGGCGGACCGGCACCGCCGCCGGTCGGTAGCGCCGACAACCCGCGACCGCAGCCGTCCCCGCCGGGCGGCGCGGCGGGTGTGCGCAGCATGGGCTACCACGACCTGGTCGACGAGGTACGGCGTCGTGCCGGGGTCGACTTCAAGACGGCGAAGGTGGGCACCGAGGCGACGGTGCTGGTCCTCGCGTTCGCCCTGGAGGCCGCCGAGCGGCAACGGCTGCTCGCCGCGGTGCCGGCGTCGCTGCACGACGTGCTGCCGGTCGACGGCATCGAACGGCACCAGGACCTGCCCGGCTTCCTGGCGGAGGTGGGCCGGATCAGCGGTAACACCCCGGAGCAGGCCCGCTACCAGGCGGAGGCGACGATCGCCGCGCTCGCCGAGCAGGACGGCGACCTGGTCGAGTCGTTGCACGTACCCGACGGGTTGCGCGACCTGCTGAACCCGCCGGCGGCGGGCGGCGGCCTGGTCGGCGCCTCCACCACCACACCCACGCTGAGCGACGACGAGATCAGCGCGGCGTTGGACGACCTGCCCTACTGGAGCGGCGACAGCCAGGGCCTGCACCGGGTGGTCGCGCTGCCGCCGGACAACCTGGACCGGGTGCTCGCCCGGCTCGACCGGCTGCGCCAGGACAATGGCCGCGGCCCGAGCATCGGACGGCCGGGAGACACCGCCGCCGTGCTGACCGTGCGGACCAACCAGGCCAACGGGGTGACCGCGCTCGACGTGGACCTCGCCCGCCAGATCGATGACGCGATCGACGAGGTGGGGGCCGGGATGGCCGGCGGCTGACCGGTCACCGCGACATCGGCGGGCCGGCGGGCCGGGGGCGACCCCGTCCCGCCGGCCCGTCCGTCGTGCCGGGCCACCGGCCGGGTGGGCTGTGGGCTCGGCTAGCGTGCCGGACATGAACCGCGCCGCCGACCGGCTGGAACTGGTCGCCGACCCGGTCCGCCGGACCGGGCGGACACTGCTGTCAGCCGGTGTCGAGCAGTCGTACGTGGATGTCGAGGACCCCAGCCACCTGCATTTCGAGTACGTCCGGCGGATCGCCTCGGCGGTGGACGTGGCGGCCCCGGCCGGCGCGCCGCTGAACGTCCTGCACCTGGGCGGCGGGGCGTTGACGCTGCCCCGCTGGCTGGCCGCCACCCGGCCCGGCTCCCCGCAACGGGTCGTCGAGCGGGACGCGGCGGTGGTCGAGCTGGTGGCCCGGGAGTTGCCGCCGCTGCCGCCGCAGGTGCGGGTGGAGGTCGCCGACGCCCGGGACGCCCTGACCGCCACCCCGGCCGACCGCTACGACCTGGTGATCGCCGACATCTACCGGGCGGCCCGGATGCCGCGGCACGTCCGCACCGTGGAGTTCGCCGCCGAGGTGGCCCGCGCCCTGCACCCCGACGGGTTGTACCTGGTCAACGTCACGGACCTGCCGCCGCTGGTCGGCACCCGGGTGCAGGTGGCCACGTTGCGCGCGGTCTTCGCCGACGTGTGCGTGGTCGGCGACCGGCGGATGCTGCGCGGCCGCCGGTACGGCAACCTCGTGCTGGCCGCGACCTCCCGCCCCGGTGGGCTGCCGGTGGCCCGGCTGGCGGTGGCCGCCCTGCGGGACCCGGTGCCCGGGGGCCTGTTGCACGCCGCCGCGCTCGACACGTTCGTCGCCGGGGCCCATCCCGTCACCGGCGCGGACGACATCTCCGGGCGCTGATCGCCCGTTGCGCCCGCCGTGCCGGGTTTCCGACGGTCCGGGCGGGGAAGGCGCTCCGGATGAGCGACACCGACGACCGGGGCACCGCGCGCCGCACCCTGGTCGTGATCGCTCTGGTGCTGGCGACCGCCCTCGCGCTGGGCTTCGTGTACGCGACCCGCCGGGTGCTGGTCTGGGCGATGGTCGCCGCGTTCTTCGCGGTCGCGCTCAAACCCCTCGTCGACCGGTTGCAACGTCGCCTGGTCCGCCGTCGGGCGCTGGCCACGCTGCTGGTGTTCCTCGCCGCGTTCGTGCTGCTGGCGATCCTGGCCGCGCTCATCCTGGTGCCGCTGTCCGGAGAGTTGAGCCGCTTCGCCGAGCGCGCTCCGGAGCTGCTGCGCGACGCCCGCGCCGGACGGGGCCCGGTGGGGCAGCTACTGGAACGCACCGGGGCGCGGCGCTACCTCAGCGAACACTCCGAGCAGCTGCGCGGCCTCGGCGGGCAGCTGCGCCAACCCGCGGTCGGCGTGCTGCGCGGCGTCGTCGAGTCGATCGCCGGACTGGTCACTGTCATCGTGCTCGCGTACCTCATGGTGTTGGAGGCGCCGCGGATCATCCGCGGCCTGCTCGCGCTGGCCGGGGACGGTCAGGGCGAGCGGCTGCGTCGGGTGGGCCGGGAGGTGTCGCGCACCGTCACCGGCTACCTCACCGGGAACCTGCTGATCAGCGTGATCTGCGGGGCGCTGACCTACGCGGTGCTGGCCCTCACCGGGGTGCCCTTCGCGGCCGTGATCGCCCTGCTGGTGGCGGTCGCCGACCTGATACCGCTGGTCGGGGCGACGCTCGGCGCGGTGATCGCGGTCGGTGCCGGCTTCCTGCACTCCCCCACCGCCGCCGTGGTGGTGCTGGTCTTCTTCGTGGTCTACCAGCAGGTGGAGAACCACCTGCTCCAGCCGCTCATCCTGTCCCGCGCGGTCCGGCTGAACCCGCTGACCGTGCTGGTCAGCCTGCTGCTCGCGGCGGAACTGGCTGGTCTGCTCGGCGCGCTGCTGGCCATCCCCGCCGCCGGCATCGTCCAGACCGTGCTGCGCGAGTACGGCCCACGCCGGCTCCGGCCCGCCCCACCGGCGGGTCCGGCCGCACGGCCGGCCGGCTCGCCGGACTGACCGGCCCGCTGCGCGACGGCGGGTCCCGCTGCCCGTTCAGCGGGACCGGGTCGCGACCTCCGGGGTGGTGCTCTCCAACGGCACCGCGTTCGCCGGCACCAACCCCAACTGGACGGCCGACCGGGTCAACGCGGCGTCCAACGCCCAGTCGGCACTGACCCGCGTGCGGTTTCCCGGCATCGCCATCAGGTGGTACGCCCGGGTGACCGCCTTGGCCGGCAACCCGGCCAGGTTGACCTGCAACGGGTTCGCCGCCGCGTCCTTGCCACCCAGGTCGACGACCCAGCCCAGGTCGTGGTGCTTGTACGGCTTGCGCCGGCCGAACCCGTACGACGCGGCGATGTTGTACGCCGCGCGCTTGCCCTGCCGCTGCGCGTGCTGGGCCGTCATCCCGCAGACCTTCCCCGGGTTGACCAGGTCGGGCACGGCGGCGGCGTCGCCGCACGCGTACACCTCCGGGTAGCCGGGAACGTTGAGGAACTCGTCGGTCACCAGTCGACCCCGGTCGGTCCGCAGGCCCAACTCGTTGACGAACGGGTCGGGTCGCACCCCCACACACCACACCAGGGTGCAGGTCGGCACGTACTCACCGTCGGTGAGCTTCACCCCGTCGCAGGTCGCCTCGGCCACCGAGGTGCCCATCCGCACGTCCACCCCACGGCGGTTGAGCACCTTGTGCGAGGTGTCCGACATCCGCTTGTCCAACTCCGGCAGCACCCGCGACGCCACGTCGAGCAGCATCCAGCGGGGGCGGACGGTGAGCCGCGGCCGTTGGGCGTGCAGCGCGTCGGTGAACAGCTGCCCGTGCGCGGCGACCTCGGTGCCGGTGTAGCCCGCCCCGACCACCACGAAGGTGGCCCGGGCCTGCTGCTCCGCCGGGTCCTCGGCCTGCTCGGCCAGCTCGAGCTGGCGGACGATGTGGTCGTGCAGGTAGACGGCCTCGGGCAGGCCGCGGAAGCCGTGCGCGTACTCGGTCACCCCGGGGATGGGCAGCAGCTTGTTGACGCTGCCCACGGCGAGCACCAGCCGGTCGTACGCCAGCCGGTTCTTCTCCCCCTCGGCCTGGGTGAAGCCGACCCAACGGTTCTGCAGGTCGACGTGGTCCGCCTCGCCGACCACCACCCGTACGCCCTTGAGCGTCCCGGTCAGCGGCACGGCGATCCGCTTGGGTTCGACCACCCCGGCCGCCACCTCGGGCAGCAGCGGCAGGTACAGGAAGTAGTCGGTGGAGTTCAGCACCACGATCTCGGCCCGGTCCCGGGCGATCCGGCTCAACGTCTTCGCCGCGTGGTAACCGGCGAACCCGGCCCCCACGATCACCACACGAGGTTTCGTCATTGCGGGCCGTTTCCCGTCGCAGCCCACGACAAACGTCCAACGGCCAGCCGCGCTCAGCTCGGCTGCAGCCGGACGTGGCCGCTGCGACCGATCGCCTCCACCTCCCACTGGTGGCCGAACGCTCGGATCCGCTCGGCGGCGATCCGGCCCAGTTCCTGCGGGACGTCCGGATCGAGGACCAGCCGACCGTTGACCGGGTTGACGCCGAGCATGGCGCGGATCAGGGCCAGTGGCGTGCCGGCCGCCCACGCCTGTGGGCTGCACGCGGTCGGGAACGGCACGGCGAACTGCAGCCGCTTCCGGTCGAAGCCGCTGAGCGCCTCCGGCAGCCGGTAACCGAACTGTTCGGCCGCCTCGATCATCGCCAGACTGATCCGGTTCGACTCGGCCCGGTAGCCGTACCGGGCCAGGCCGAGCGCGGCGATCGAATTGTCGTGCGGCCAGACCGTGCCCAGGTGGTATCCGAGGGCGTTGTAGAGCCGCTCCTCCCGGGACAGCGTGCGGATGCCCCAACCGGAGAACATGTCCGGCGACATGAGCTGCCGCACCACCGCGTCGGCCCGCTCCGGCGCCACGATCCCGCTCCACAGCAGGTGACCCATGTTGGAGGTCTTGGAATCGACGCGGTTCTTGTCGCCGTCCAGGGCGACGGCGTAGTAGCCGCCCCGTTCCCCGATCCAGAAGTCGTGGTTGAACCGCTCGTACAGGCTGGTGGCCTCGGCGCGTAGCCGGCGCGCCAAGGTGGGGTCGTCCAACGGCCCGTCGAACAGCTCGGCGAGTCGCAGTTTGGCGTCGTAGGTGTAGCCCTGGAGGTCCGAGGTGGCCAGCGGGAGCACGGGGATCCGGCCGTCGGAGAAGCAGACCCCGTCCGGGGAGTCCCGCCAGCACTGGTTGCCCAACCCTTCGGGCGAGCGGGTGCCGTACTCGACGTAGCCGTCGCCGTCCCGGTCGCCGTACTCGTCGATCCAGCGCAACGCGGCCAGCGCGTTGTCCCGCAGGTGGCGGACGGTCTCGTCGTCGCCGCTCCAGCGCCAGTACTCGGAGAGCAGAATCAGCCAGAGCTGGGTGGCGTCGGCGGTGCCGTAGTACGGCCCGAACGGTTTCTCGCCACTGCGGGTCAACTCGCCGCTGCGCACCTCGTGCAGGATCTTGCCGGGCTCCTCGTCGGTGAAGTCGTCGCACGTCTCACCCTGAAGCCGGGCCAGCGCGAGCAGCGTGCCCTTCGCCAGCGCCGGCCCGGCGACCAGCGTTTGATACGCGGTGATCAGGGTGTCCCGGCCGAAGACGGTGAGGAACCAGGGCAGTCCGGCACCGGGTAGCAGAATCCGCTGGCCCTTGACCTCCAGATCGAGCCGCAGTGCCGCCAGGTCGGTGCGGGACTGCTGCACGGTCCGTTCCAACGCCGCGTTGTCGCTGCGCAACACCGCCCGGCCCGCCAGCCACCGGCGCAGCGGGTCGTCGGCCCGGCCGTGGATGACGTCGGCGATGTCGCCCCGGACCGGCTCGACCACCCCCATCCCGGTTGGCAGGGGCACGTGCAGGTCGACCTGCCACTCCTCGCCCTGGTCCAACTCCAGTTCCCAGACCAGGTCATCGCCCTCGATGCGGTCGGCCGGTTTCGCGCAGCGCACCCGGGTCTGTGCGAAGAAGTCACCGTGCCGGTAGGAGAAGCACAGCTCGGACCCGTCGTCGGCGTGGTCACGGCTGATCTCGGCGGAGCGGTCCCGGACCGTCGACTTGACCTCGAACAGGTCGGCGAAGTCGGCGGCGACGGCCAACCGCAGCTCCACCCGGACCGGCTCCCGCCGGAAGGAGATCAGTTCCACGCGTTCGTGAAACCCGTCGCCGACGTAACGCAGGCGCCGCAGGCCCAGCGTGTTCGGTGGCAGGCCGGGCACCTCCGGGTTGGTGAGGACGTACTGCGCGGAGTAGTGGTCGATGGTCTCGGCGCGCAGCAGCAACAACTCGCTGCCGTTGACGGTCAGGTTCCAGCCGCTGACCAGGCGGGTGTCCAGGTGGACGAGTCCGCCGATGCTGCCCGTCGGCACATCCCCGCACGCGTTGGAGTACAGGAACGTGGGCCCGCTGAGCACCGCGAGGGAGTCGGGGCCCAACTCGGGCGGAATGGCCCGCTGGTCGGCCCTGTCCGCGTCCCCCACGGACACACCGGGGGTGGGATTGGCAGGGGTCGCGCGAACGGCAGCCATGACACCCACCGTAGGAACGAGGGTACGCAGCGTCATCACCCGGTCCGGGTGAAAGTTCCGAGGCTCCTGGGAAACGAATTAACGAGATCGCAATCCGGGTTTCGGCAACTCACCGGCGTGGCCAGGGCGTTTGACACCGCGCAACACGTCCCCGACCTTCGGAGTTCCCAGGTGCGTACCCGATCCACCGTCGCCGTGCTGGCGTCCCTGACGTTGCTCGCCGGTTGCACAGCAGACCCACCGACCGCACCTACCTCAGGCGGCACCTTCGCGACCCCGCCCGGCGCACCGGCGCTCTCCGGCCCGTACGCGGCGTGGGCGGCGGGTGTGTCGACACCGGTCGTCGACCCGCTCTACCCGGAACGCGGAACCGACGCGGTGGACGTGCTGCACTACGGACTGGACCTGAGCTGGTCGCCCACCACACGTACCCTCACCGGCACGGCGACCGTGCACCTGCGCCCGACCCGGGACGCGCCCTTGGTGAGCCTGGACTTCAAGCCGTACGCCGTCGACACCGTCACCGTCGACGGCACGAACGCCGTCGGCACCGTCGCCCACGAGAAACTGCTGGTCGAGACGCCGGTCCGGGCGAACGTTCCGATCACCCTCGTCGTCGGTTACCACGGCAAACCGTCCACCACCCCGATGCCGTCCAAGCGGGGTGACTCGCACCCGCTCGGGCTGACCGTCGACAGCGACGGTGGGATCTGGACGATGCAGGAGCCGTTCGGCGCGTTCACCTGGTACCCGGCCAACGACCACCCCTCCGACGAGGCCCTCTACGACATCACCGTCACCGCCCCGAAGGGGTGGACGGGGGTGGCCAGCGGCACCCCGGTCGGGCACAGCGGCAACACGTTCACCTACCGCAGCACCGCCCCGGTGGCGTCGTACGCGACGACCCTGGCGGTCGGCAGGTACAAGAAGCTCGCGGCCACCGGCCCGCACGGCATCCCCGTCACCACCTGGTACCGCGCGAAGGACGCCCGGTACCTGCCGATGCTCAAGCGGTCCCCGGCGTTCCTGACCTGGCTGGAGCAGCGTTTCGGCCCGTACCCGTTCGACTCCGCGGGCCTCGTCGTGGTCGAGTCGGCATCCGCCATGGAAACCCAGCAGATGGTCACCCTGGGCGAGGTCCAGCCGCAACGCGGCGACAAGATGTTCGACCTGACCACCCTGCACGAGTACGCCCACCACTGGTTCGGCGACGCGGTCACGCTCACCGACTGGCCCGACATGTGGCTCAACGAGGGCTGGGCCCTCTACGTGCAGAAGCTCTACGAGCAGGACAGGTACGGGCTCTCCGACGCCGAGTTGGTGGCGACCAGCCGGCAACGCGACAGCGAACTACGCAAGGAGTACGGCCCGCCGAGCAAGCCGGACCCCGCCGAGTTCGGTGCGACGAACGTCTACACCTGCGCCGCGGCGATGATCCGCCAACTGCACCAGGCGCTGGGTGACGACCGGTTCTTCGCGTTGGCACGCGGCTGGGTGCAGGAGAACCTGCACACCCAGCAGACCCGGGCGTCGTTCACCGCGTACGTCAACAAGACGACGGGCCACGACTTCACCGCGCTCATCGACGCGTGGCTGGACTCCCCCACCACGCCGCCGGAGACCGGCCCGCTCGCGCAGTGACGCGGTGACCGTCGGCCCGGTCGGGCCGGGCCGGCGGTCAGGCGGGGGTGGGCGCGGTGATCGCCCAGCGTTCGTGGTCGCGCCAGGCGCCGTCGATGAACAGGTAGTCCGGGGAGAAACCCTCCAACCGGAAACCGAGCTTGCGGGCCACCCGCCGCGACGGCTCGTTGCCCGGCTGGATGTTCGCCTCCAGCCGGTGCAGACCGACCGAGGTGAACGCGTGGTCGATCACCAGGGCGACGCCCGCCGAGGCGTGCCCGGTCCCGCTGTACGGCAGGAACGCCGCGTATCCCAGGTAGCCACCACGCAGCGCACCGAGCACGATCCCGCTGATGTTCACGTAGCCGGCGATCGCGCCGCTGGCCCGGTCGCAGATCAGGTAACCGGCGCTGTCGCGGCGGCGGATCCGGCGCAGGTAGAGGTCGTACTCCTCGGGGGTGGCCGGCGCGGCCAACCACGGGTGATGCAGGTCCCGACTGCGCCGCGCGGCGGCGACGAACTCGTCGGAGTCGGTGGGCCGGGGCCGCCGGATCGCGGCGGGACCACCGCTACGCAGGTATCTCACGGCCGACCACTCTGACCGACCACTGCCGCCGTTGTCCAACCGGCCGCCCGGTGCGTGGCGCCCCGCGGTCGTGGGTCGCCGTTAGCGGGGCGTCCGCAGGCTGAACTCCTGACCGTCGGGGTCGGCCAGCACCACCCGGCCTGGCCCGTCCTGGCCGGCGTCGACCCGGGTCGCACCGAGCGAGAGCAGACGGTCGACCTCGACCTGCCAGTCGACCCCGGCGGCCGGGGCGAGATCGAAACGCACCCGGTCCCGACCGCCGTTCGGCAGGTACGGCGGACCACCCCAGGTGATCTTCGTGCCGCCGTTCGGTGACTGGATGGCGGTCTCCTCGCCCTCGTCCCAGACCAGCGGCCACCCGAGCGCCCGGCTCCAGAAGTACCCGACCTCCCGCGATCCGTCGCAGGCCAGCGCACCGACGAAGCCGCAGCCGGCGAGAAAGTTGTTGCCGGGCGCGATGACGTCGAACTCGTTGCCCTCGGGGTCGGCCAGCACCACATGATCGATCTCCGGGCCCTGCCCGATGTCGGCGTGCCGTGCGCCGAGCTCCAACGCCCGGGCCACCGTCTGCCGCTGGTCCTCCAGCGAACTGCTGGTCAGGTCGAAGTGCATCCGGTTCTGGACGACCTTCGGCTCGTCGAACGGCACGAAGCGCACCCGGATCTCGGGGTCTGCCCCCGGCAGGACCAGGACACCGTCGCGCGGATCCTCCATCATGTCCCGACCGAGAAGCCCGGACCAGAACCGACCGAGGCGTACGGGCTGGGCTGCGTCATAGGTGATGGCGAACAGGTGAGCCGTCATCGCGCTGGTCATCTCCGATCCGACCGGATGCTGAGCGGTCCTTCGGGGCGCAAGCCTAGGGGCGGGTCGAACCGTTCGCACCCGAGTATTCGATGGGCCGCCGTTGGCACGCGCCGGCCTGTGATCAACTGGCCCGATGAACCGAACCACCACGACCCCCTCCGCCGACGTCGAGGAGCGACTGTCCCGGGAGCTGAACATCTGGCTCTGCACGCTGCGGCGCGACGGGTCCCCACACCTCACACCGGTCTGGTTCGTCTACCTCTCCGCGACGTTCTGGGTCGGCTGTGGGAGCCGCAGCGTGAAGGCCCGCAACGTCGCGAACGACCCACGCGTGTCCCTGGCTCTCGAGGGCGGCGACGCGCCGGTGGTGGCGGAGGGCGCCGCCCACGTGCACCGGGGCGACTTTCCGGCTCCCGTCGTCGAGGCGTTCGTGCGCAAGTACGACGGCTGGGACGTCGGCCGCCAGGTCGGCCCGGACGGTGAGCGGGTACTGCTGGAGATTCCCGTGCGTCGGTGGCTTCTTGCGGGCACCGCCCAGTGAGTCGTCGATGCGAGAATCGGTCGGTGCAGGACGAGCCGATCACACCGGGCAGCGGCCTCGGCTGAGGTCGACCAGGAGCGCCGCGCCGAGGAGACCCCCGATAGAGACCGGACCGCAGGACCCCGTCGTCGCCGCACTGTCCGGCCTGGTGCCCGACGGCGTCCACAGCTGTCCTCGCCGAGGCCGACCGGGGTACGCCGTAGCGGGCCAGGGTCAGCGCCGCTGGCCCGTGGGCCGTGCGAACCACGGCGCCAGCCAGGGACTGAGCGCGACGAGGCCGACGGCGAGAGTGGTGATGACGGCCTGCCCGATCCGGCCCGGGGTGACACCCACCGCCGGGTCCAGCACGTAGTTGGCATATCCGTTGGCGGCGGCGTCCGTCACCAGCACCGCGCAGCCCAGTACGAGCCCCTGCACCCGGCGAGCGGCCAACAGCAGTGCCGCCAACGGATCCCACAGCGTCAGGGAGGCGAAGTAGAACGCCAGCCACCCGGGTAGTGCGAGCTGCGGCCCCAACCGGGGCAGGAGCAACTGCGCCACGTGCACAGCGGTGCCGTAGGCGAAGACCAGCACGACGACAGCCACCACGCACCGGACCGCGAGCGGCACACCACGCCATCGACCGACGCTCATCCGGCCATCCTGCCTCAGCCGGGCGAGCGTCGGGTCAGAGCGGGCCGGGGAACGGCTGCTCCATCGGCATCGGCACCTGGAGGTAGGTGGTGCCGCGCATGTCCAGCCAGGCCCGGTCCGGCCCGCGCACCAGGCGCACCATCACCTCCTCGCAGGACGGGCAGCGGGCGACCAGGCCCGGGGCGTGCGAGTAGACGTGCAGGCTGGCCATCGAGCCGGTCATCCCGCAGTTCTCACAGCGGCCCATCGCGCTGCTCAGGTCGACGGTGAACAGCTCACGCATCGGGCCGTCGAGCATGTTGCCGTCCACGTAGGACATCTCGGTCATCGGAATCTCCTCGACAGGGCGGGCGTCAGCCGGTGGGGCCGAAGCGTTCGGTCTTGACCCGGCGTGACGGGTGACCCAGCCCCACCAGCAGGTCGGCGACGGTCTCCACGAACGCGGTCGGGCCGCAGACGTAGGTGAGCGGTTCCAGATCCGGCGGCCACCCGTGCGTGTTGACGTCGGCCAGCCCGATCCGGTGCGGTTCGCCGCGCCAACCCTCGGGCGCCTCGCGGGTGTAGACGTACGCGACGTCCAGCCCGAAGTCGTCACGCACCCGGCGGCGCAGCTCGTCGGCGTAGATGACGTCGGCGGGGGTGCGCACCGAGTAGATCAGCCGGAACGGGGCCTTGCTGCCCACCGCCCGCCGGGCCCGGATCATCGCCATCAGCGGCACGATGCCGGAACCGCCGGCGACGAGCTGCACCGGCGCGGTCTCCTCCGACCGCCAGATGAACCAGCCACCGAGCGGTCCGCGCACCTCCACCGGGTCGCCGGCACCAAAGACATCAATGAGGTACGGGGACACCTCGCCGTCGTGCACCCGCTGCACCGTCACCTCGATGCGCGGGCCGCCGGGCCCGTCCACGGCCGGACCGGCGATCGAGTACGAGCGGGCCGCCTGGTAGCCGTCCGGGGCGGTGAGCCGCAGGTCGACGTGCTGCCCGGGCAGGTGCCCCGGCCAGTCCGGCACCTCCAGCACCAGGGTCTGCGCGGTCGCCGTCTCCACCCGGCGCTCCACCAGCCGGCCCACCTGCCAGCGGTTCGGCGTTCGACGCTGGGTGCTCGTCGCCACGGCGCGCTCAGTCACCCTGGTACCGCTGTTCGCGCCACGGGTCACCGTAGTCGTGGTAACCGGCGGTCTCCCAGAACCCCGGCTCGTCCATCGTCTTGAGCCGCAGGCCGCGCACCCACTTGGCGGACTTCCAGAAGTACAGGTGCGGCACCAGCAGTCGGGCCGGCCCGCCGTGTTCGGCGGGCAGCGGGGCGCCGTCGAAGGTGTGCACCACCCACGCCTGGCCGCCGCGCAGGTCGTCCAGCGGCAGGTTGGTGGTGTACCCGCCGTAGGAGTGCGCGAGCGCGAAGTGCGCCCCGGTGTCGACGTCGGCGAGCAGCGTGTCCAGGGAGACGCCCTGCCAACTGGTGCCGAGCTTGGACCAACGGGTGACGCAGTGGATGTCCACCGTCGGCGTCTCCTGGGGCAGGGCCATCAGCTCCTGCCACGACCACCGGTGCTCGCTGCCGTCCTCGGCGGAGATGACGAACTCCCAGGTGTCCAGGGACACCCGCGGCGTCGGGCCGGCCGAGAGCACCGGAAAGTCCTCGGTCAGGTACTGACCGGGTGGCAGGGCCGGCTCCTGCGTTCGGGGCCGGCCCTGAAAGCCGGGTGACACGATTCCCATTGCACAGTCGTACCATCCGCCCCGGCCGGGCGGGAGCTTTCCCGCGTACCCCCTCGTCGGCTGGCGCGGCGCGGTCAGTGCCGCTTCGCGACGACCTCGCGGTCCTCGGGCAGGTCGCCGCCCCGGGTGGCGCGCAGGCTGGTCACCGTGACGACCACCAGCACACCGATGATCACGCCGAGCGAGGCCAGGGTGGGGATCTGCGGCACGCCCTCCCAGATGCCGTGCGCCCAGTGCAGACCCAGCTTGAGGCCGATGAACGCCAGGATGATGGCCAGACCGTAGCTGAGGTGCACCAGCCGGCTCAGCGCCGCGTGCAGGACGAAGTAGAGCGCCCGCAGGCCGAGCAGGGCGAACGCGTTGGTGGCGAAGACCAGGTACGGGTCCTCGGTGATGCCGTAGACCGCCGGCACCGAGTCGACGGCGAAGACCACGTCGGTGGCCAGCACCGCGACCACCACCAGGGCGAACGGCGTGAGCGCCCGCTTCGCGCCCTGCCGCACGGTCATCCTGGTGCCGTGGTACTCGTCGACCACCGGCATGATCTTGCGCAGCAGCTTCACCGAGCGCATCTTGTTGATGTCGACTTCCTGCTGATGCCCGGACAGGGCGTCGCGCAGCAGCTTCACCGCGGTGGCGATGAGGATGATCGCGAAGAGCAGGAAGGCGAAGTCGAGGGTCTGCAACGCCGCCGCGCCGAGGGCGATGAAGACGGCCCGCAGCACCAGCGCGCCGGCGATGCCGTAGAGCAGCACCCGCTGGGCGAGCACCGCCGGCACCGCGAACGCCGCCAGCAACAGCATGAAGACGAAGAGGTTGTCGACCGAGAGCGACTTCTCCACCAGGTAACCGGTCAGGTATTCCACTCCCTGCTGGGAGCCGAAGCGGGACCAGATCCAGGCGCCGAACGCCAGCGGCAGCGCGATGTAGAACGCCGACCAGCCGATGGCCTCCCGCATGGAGACCTCGTGCGGGCGACGGGTGACCAGGAAGTCCAGCACCAGCAGCAGGATGACCCCGACGATGGTGACCGCCCACAACGTCGGGGTGCCCACCGACGACAGGTCGCTGGCGGCGGACAGATATGACACTTGGCTCATCTGGGGTCTCCTCGAACACCGTCATGTTCGAGGTCTCCTTCACCCACCACCTGGTGGGCAACCACCCGAGGCACGCCGGGCGCGCCGTACTGACCGGAATGGTTCGTGGGAAGTACTCCCCTCGCACGACAAGGTTAGGCCAGGCTGAATCACCGCGCCAAGCGGGACATCGATGGTTGCCCTGGTAAACCGCTGTGCGTGCCCGCAACGGGCGCGGTCAGCCGCGGCGCAGCGTCGCTCCCGGGGCCATCGCCTGCTCGACCAGGCCCCGATAGTCACGCGGCAGTTGAGTCACCACGTCATCGAACTCACCGCCGGTGATCGCCTCGCGCAGGGTGGTGAAAACCGCCCGACTGGCGTCCCGGGCGGCCGGCTCCTGCACCCCGGCGCGCAACGCGACCCGGGCCACGAACTCCGCCGCGCCGAACCGGTCCGCCTGCTCGGTGCTCGGGCTCGGTTTCAGCACGAGTTGCAGCGGTTGGGGCAACTGGGCGGCCAGGTCCAGGACCTCGCCGCCGGTCAACCGCTCGGCGAACGTCTCCAACACGGCCCGGGTCAGCTCGACCGCCCGCTCGGACGACGTCGCGGTGCGCTGGGAAACCTGGTCGATGAAGGTGTCGTAGTTCATCGCGTACTCCCTTGGGCTCGCGTCGGCGTCAGCGGGTACCCACGGCGGGCGAGGAGAAACGGCACCCGGTTACCTCCGGCGGGTGGGCGTGACCGGCCGGCAGACGGGTAACCGCCGCCGGTCGTCACCACATCGATGCCCGAGGGAGCCCACGCCATGGCGAGCTACGCCGACGTCCTGCAGTACCTGTCGAGCCTGGACTACCCGGCCGAGAAGGACGACGTGGTCCGCGAGGCCGAACGGGAGGGCGCCCCGCCGGACGTGCTGAAGGCGCTGCGCGCCCTGCCGCCGGTCGACTACGCCAACGGAACCGAGGTGGCCCGGTCCGCCGGGATCGAGGCCGCTCCCGAGGTCGGCCCCGCCCAGCGGGCCGAGCAGGCCCGGGACAAGAAGCACAACCGGGTCTCGCAGCACCTGCGCGGCATCTGACCCAACGGTGCCGCCCACAGCCCGGCGAAGGAAACGTCACCGATGACCTACACCGGTGGCCCGTCCCGGCCGATGGAGGTGCGCTTCCCCGCCGCGCGGCAGCTCGCCGTGGTGGCGGTGGTCGGGGCCGTCGCCGGCTGCGCCTTCGCGCTCGTACTGCCACTGCCGCTCGCCGCGCTGGCCGGCTGGGACGTGGGCGCGCTCAGCTGGCTCGTGCTGGTCTGGCACAAGATCTGGCCGATGGACGCCGAGCGGACCGCCCAACTGGCCGTGCACGAGGACCCGAACCGGGCCGTCCGGGACGCCCTGCTGCTCTTCGCCTGCCTGGCCAGCCTGCTCGCCGTGGGGTTGGTCGTGGCCAGCGCGCAGAGCGCGCCCCCCGGACTGACCCGGGAACTGCACAGCGGCCTGGGCGTGCTCAGCGTCGTGCTCTCCTGGTTCGTGGTGCACACCGTGTTCGCCGCCCGGTACGCCCGGATCTACTACACCGGCCCGGATGGCGGGGTGAACTTCAACCAGCCCGAACCGCCGCGCTACTCCGACTTCGCGTACGTCGCGTTCACCATCGGGACGACGTTCCAGGTCTCCGACACCAACCTGACCAGCAACGAGATGCGTCGTACGGTGCTGCGCCACTCGATGGTGTCGTACCTGTTCGGCGCGTTCATCATCGCCGTGACAGTGAACCTGCTGGCGGGTCTGGCGCGATGACGACACCGGCTGGCCGGTCCCCCGGAGCGCGACACGGGGCGGGGCCGATGAAGGGCCGGGACAGGCGGGCGCCCTGGTCACGAACCGCGACCGAGGGCGCCACGCAAGCCTGCCCAGGCGGTGAACCGCATCCGAACCGGTCGCGGTCACCAGGCGGTGGAGGGTCGCCCGAACCGAGCGGCCAGCACTGCCGGGTCCAACCATACGACAGAACATCCCCCGTTTGGTCAGAATTTGCGGAAGTGTGGGCCAGGGCACGTCACCGCCGACCGGTCACCTCCGCGTACCGGTGCTCCAGGTCGACCCGGGCCAACGCCCCCACCAGCCAGGCCAACTGCTCCGACTCGCCACTGGCCAGGCCGGCCAGGTCGTCGGCCGACCTGCCCAACCCGAGCCGACGCGCGGCAGCCAACGCCCGCCGGTCGGCGACCGGGGCCACCTCCCGCCACAACGCCTGCGCCTCCCGCAGGAACAGGTCGACGACCTGGCCGTCCACGCCCGGAAGCTCGGCGAGCAGCGCCCGCTCCCGCGCCGGGTCGTGGTGCGCCACCGCCCGCAACCTCCGCAGATCACCCCGGTACCGCTCGACCACCGTGCGGGCCAGGTCACCCAGCACGCTGGCGAGCCCGTCCACGTCGCCGCGCTGGCCGCCGGCGCGCAACACCCGCACCCGGTCCTCGTGCAGAGACCGAGCCAGCCGGGCGGCGCTGTCCCACCCCTCGTCGCGCAACGCCCGCGCCCCGTCCAACGCCCGCCGGAAGTCACCACGACGGGCCAGCAGCACCGACAGACACAGCACCTGGAACAGGCTCGCCGGGTTGTTGGTCACCCGGAACCCGTACTGCTCGGCGAACCCCCGCCCGCTACCGGCGAGCCGGCGCGCCAGACGTTTACGGTCCTCCACCGGAGTGATCAAACTCGTCGCCATGCCGGCGACTACCCGCGCCGCCACCGGCCACACACCGCGCCGCCCGCCCCGGTGTCGTCAGCCGTGCAGGCCACCCGTGCGGTCGCGGGCCTTGAGGCGGGTCGTGGGCAGCGCGGGCGCCGGCAGCGGCGGCGCCGGATCGTCGGCGACCACACCGAAGCGTGCGTCACCTGCCATCCAGTCCTCCCGGGCTGCGGCGATCTCCTCGTGCGACCGGCCCACGAAGTTCCACCACATCACCAACGGCTCCTCGAACGGCGTACCGCCCAGCAGCAGCAACCGGGCCCCCGCCCCGCCGCGCACCGTCAACTCCCGGCGGCCCGAGCCCAGATACAGCAGCGCCCCCGGCTCGAACCCGACCCCGGACGCCTCCGCGGACCCGGACATCGCCAGCACGGCGTACTCGAAATCGGGCCGCAACGACATCGTCGCCGGCGCCTCGCCGCGCAGCTCCAACTGCGCCCCCACCAGCGGGGTGTGCACCACCGCCGGTGACCGTTCCCCGGCGAACTCGCCGACCAGCACCGTGCCGTCGAGGTCGCCGTCGCGCCAGCGGGGCAGGTCGGCGTGGTGCGCGAAGTCGGCCGCCCCGGCGCGCGCCGGGTCCGGCAGCGCCACCCACAGCTGCACGCCGTGCATCACGGGCGGGTGGGTGGCCGGTGACCGCTCCGAGTGGGCGATGCCGTTCCCGGAGGTCATCACGTTCAGCTGGCCGGGAACGATCGGCTGAACGTTGCCGAGGCTGTCCCGGTGCAGGATCTCGCCGTCGAGCAGCCAGGTCACCGTCTGCAGCCCGGTGTGCGGGTGCGGCGGCACCTCCATACCGGGCCGCTGCGCCACATCGTCCGGGCCAAAATGATCAACGAAACACCACGCGCCGACCATCCGGCGGGCGCGCTGCGGTAGCAGCCGCCGCACCGTGGTGTACCGACCCAACGGCACGTCGTGGCCGGGCAACAACACACTGCCGGGGTCGACGTCGGCCACGCCAGGCGGTCGGGTCTGCGCCAGCATTGATTCAGTACGCTCCACCGCCCGACTGTACGCTCACGCCCCCCTACGACCGCGGCGCTTCCCACCAGGGCCGACGGTTCACCAGCCCGTGGGCTGGCCGGCGCGGGCTGGCCGGCGCGGGTCAGCGGTTGTTGGAGGACACGATCACGCTGTTGGCACCGGCGACCAGGTCCAGGTACAGGCGCTCGGCCGACCGGTCCCACCCCGGCGTACCCAGCACCGAGCCGGCGGCCACCCCGTCCCAGCGCTCGTCGCGTACCACCACCGAGCCGGCGCCGACTGCCGCCCGTACCCGCACCGGCGTCTCCCCGGGGACCCGGACGTCGAGCTGGCTGGTCCCGCCGGTGAGTCGCACGGTCAGGCCGCCCGAGGTCGGACCGGAGAGGTCGTCCTCGCCGGCCGCGGTGATCGGTGGCAGGAGAATCTCGGTGCGGCTGGAACCACCGGCGAGGTCGACACCCAGCAGCCGGGCCCGGCTCAGATCCAACACCTGACTGCTCACCCCACCAACGAGATGCAGACGCCAGGCGACCCGTTCGTTGAGCAACACCCGTACGGCGCGCGGCCCACGCGTCCCGGATTCCACGAGGTCGAGCCGGGCGGTCTCCCCCCGCACCGTCGGGCGGCCCGCCACCCCCGAGCCGGCCGGGACACTGATCCGGTACAGGTCCTCGCCCAACTCGCCCACCCGCAGCTCAAACGAGGTCAACCCGTCCGCGAGCACGAAGGTGCCCTTTCGCCAACCGTCCAGGGGCGCTGTCAGCAGTTGCTCGGCAGCTGCGCCCGCACCACCGGGGCGTCCGTCGCGCGCGTCCGGGTCAGCGCCGTCCCCCGGACGCCCGCCGTCACCAGGCCGGGTGGCGTCGTGCCCGGTGCCGTCCGGCGCAGTGCCGTCGGGGCGGGTGCCGTCGGGGCGGGTGCCGTCGGGGCGGGTGCCGTCCGGCGCGGTGCCGTCGAGGCGGGCGCCGTCGGGTTGGCTGGAGTAGGTCATGCCGAGGCGGCCGGGATCGGCAACGATCACGGCCACCGCTGCCGCACCCAGCAGCAGCACGACGACGGCGGCAGCCACCAACAGGCGAGCCCCCGTGGACCATTGTTGCGGTGCGGCCGCACCGGAAGGTTCCGACCCTGACTCCGGTTCGCGATCCACGCCGTTCCCCACTGCGGCCATGCCTCTGTCCCTCCGCCGGTCCCCGTCCAGGGGTACGTACCCGCCGGCCGATCGGATCACTCGGCGCCGATCACCTCACTCCGCTACGTCGCCGACGGTAGATCTTGGACAGTTTCCGTTCTGCGCGAACGGAAACTGTCCAAGATCTACGGACACGCGCCGACCAGAGGCAGCAATTCGCCTCCCCGCGACCCTCGAAGCGCGAGATGCCGACCCGCGCAGCCGGTGGGCGACGGACGACAGGGCAACGACGCGGGGCGCGACGGGCAACCGGAGACGGCGACCGGTGGTCGCGGGCGCCTGCGGTACGGCTACCGCCCCGTACGGCGACAGCAGAAATGCCGCTGGCCGGCACCCCGGGTTGCGGGTGCCGGCCAGCGGTCGGAGTCGTGCGGTGGTCTTGCTGTTCGGTCGTGCGGCGTGCGGGTCAGCTGGTCCAGTACTGGGCGACCAGGTCAGCGGCCTGCTGCTCCCACTGGGCGTAGGCATCCGGGTACGCCGACACCTGCACCGTCTGCGCAGCCACGGTCAGCGGCATGTCCTGCCACCCGTCGACCTGCTTCAGACCCTTCAGGAACGCGGTCGTCGAGTACTCGGGATCGGTGATCTGCTCCGGGGTACCCCAACCACTGGACGGACGCTGCTGGAACAGACCCAGCGAGTCGTGATCGTTCATATCGCCCAGGTGGCCCAGGTTCTCCAACTTCGACTCCTGCAGGCTCGTCGCGATCGAGATGACCGCGGCCCGCTCGGGCAGGCCGGCCTTCTTCGTCGCGGCGATGATCGCCTTCACGTTGGCCGTCTGCTCGTCGTTGAGGGTGATGTGCGACTGCTCGCCCTGGGTGCCGTGCGGGATCAGCTTGCTGACGTCGGGCTTGTCAGCCTGCACCGCGACCGCGACCGGCTTGGTGTCGGCCGGGTTGGCCACGTGGGCGATCGGGCCGGCGAACACACCGCCGACGAACGCGAGACCAGCAACGGACAGCACGCTCTTACGCATGATCGTGTTCATGGGGGTAGCTCCTTCGGGGGTAGGAACACCCACACGTCGGGGGACGCACGGGTGTGAGCACCTCGTCCGGCGCTGCACAAACAAAGGGGAAAGCCTTCGGGGTTGGCGGCATGCGAGCGGGGGCTCGTGGCGCCGGGTCCACCTGTAACGACCGGCGGGCCGGGGTGATTCCGGGTTGGCCCATCCATCGGCGCCCTCGTTGAGGCGGTGCCGGGTCGGTCGTGGGGACTGTAACGACCGGGCGGAGGCTGGCATTCCCACCTGCGTGGCCAGGCTCAGCGTCCGGGGCGCACTCGGTGGTGCTGCGATCGTCAGAGTGTGTAACGACCCCGGCCCGGCCATGATTCCGACCCACGAGTGCGGCCGGTCACCACCCACTGACCCCCACGACCCGACAAACCACCCAGACGGTGCTGGCCGGTCGGCGCCGGATCGCCCGCACCGGGATGATCCACTCGGATTCATGAAAAGCGGAGTGTGCCGGACGGCTGGACAGCACGTTTGCAGGAAACCCAAGTCGATCACGCAGGGCATTGGGCGCGCACTGCGCCCTCAGGCAGGGCGCGAGCCACTCCCGGTAGGCCGCCCAGACGCGGTCGGTCTGCCACCAGACGGTCCGCGACATCCGGCTCGCCACCAAGGCCCTCATGGCCTCTGGAAAGGGTGGGGGCGTAACCGGACGCTACGGGCGATCTTGGTCTGCCAGGCGGGAACGCACCTTCGCGGCGCAGGCGTCCAGGACCGTTTGCGCGTCCAGCCCCAGGCTCTCGATGGCCACCAGCGCGGTGAAGGCGACGTCGGCCAGCTCCGCCGCCACGTCATCGCGGGTGTGGGTGACACCCTTGCGCGGATTCTGCCCGAGCAGACCGATCCAGGCGGCCGACGCCTCCCCCGCCTCCTCGGTCAACTTGAGGATCCGGCAGGTCAGCTCGGTCTGCCCGGTGCCGTTCGCCGCGTCCAGCCAGCTGCGCGACACCCGGGCCGCCTCCCAGATCGACTCGTCCACGGCGACCAGTCAACCCGATCGACCCACCGACCCCGACGACCGGGTTCGGCCGGACAGTCGTGGTTGAGCCGTCGGTCAGCGTACCCATTGACACTGGTCGACGGCGGTTCTAGGTTCAGGACGCTACCGGCCGGTAGGCAACCGTCCCGCTGGTCGCCCCCGGGCGACGTCCGTCCGATGGGGAGCATCGATGCTGTCCACACCCGTTCGTACCCTCCGCCGGCTGCTCGCCGCCACCGCGACGCTGACCCTCGCGGTCGGGCTGGTCGGTGCCGCACCGGCCGCCGCCACCGGCCGCGACGCGAGGGGCGGCGAGCCGCTGCCCGGCTACACCATCGAGAATCCGCCGTTGGCGCCGCTGGTCGTGGGCGGCAAACCGACGATGGTACGCCAAGGAGTGCACCGGCACGCCGGGTACCTCATCGAGGTCCCCGCCCGGTGGAACGGTGACCTGGTGATGTGGGCGCACGGCTACCGCGGCCAGGGCACCGTGCTCTCGCCGGAACCGCCGGGCTTCGGGCTGCGCCAGCGACTCCTGGAGCAGGGGTACGCCTGGGCGTCGTCTTCGTACGACCGCAACGGCTTCGACATCCGCTCCGGCGTGCTGGGGACGAAGGACCTCGCCGACCACTTCGCGCGGACGGTCCGCCGGCCGCAGCACACCTACGTCGCCGGGGTGTCGATGGGCGGGTACGTCATCGGTCGTTCGCTGGAGCAGTATCCCGGCTTCTACGACGGCGCGTTGCCGATGTGCGGGGTGCTCGGCGATCAGACGCTGCTCGACTTCTACCTGGACTACAACCTGGTCGCGCAGGCGCTCGCCGGGGTGCCGGCCTATCCCACGCCGCCCGACTACCTGACCAACGCGGTGCCGCGCATCCAGGTGGCGCTCGGCCTGGCCGGGCTGACGCCCACCGGGCCGGACACCACCACCGAGCGGGGCAAGCAGCTGCGGGCGATCACCGTGAACCGTTCGGGCGGGGCGCGTCCGGGGGCGGACGCCGCGTTCGCGGTGTGGAAGGACTTCCTCTTCTCGATCAGCGTGCCCACCGGCAGCGGCAACTCCCCCGGCCAGCGTCCCGGTCAGCTGTCCACCAATCTGCTCACCCGCTACACCCCGAACAGCCCGGTCCATGTCAACGCGACGGTGCAGCGGGTCGCCCCGGAGAACCTGCGGCAGCGGCTTCTGCCGACGTTGACCGAGGTGCCGCGGATCGCCGGCCGCCCGACCGCGCCGGTGCTCAGCCTGCACGGTCTGGGGGACCTGTTCGTGCCGTTCAGCATGGAGCAGGCGTACGCCACCGACGTGGCGCGGCACGGTCGCAGCAAGCTGGTGGTTCAGCGGGCGATCCGGGCCACGCAGCACTGCGAGTTCACCCCGGCGGAGGCCGGCGCCGCCTGGGACGATCTGGTGTCCTGGGTACGCACCGGCAAGCGCCCGGCCGGCGACACCGTCACCGACCCGGCGGTGGTGGCCCGGCCCGACTACGGCTGCCGGTTCAGCGACCAGGACGCGTACGCCGCCGGGGTCGGCACCCGCCGCCTCTACCCGGCCTGCTGAGGGCACGACGACGCCGGCCGGCCCCTGAACGGGACCGGCCGGCGCGGGATGTGCGGCTGGTGTCACCAGAGCTGCTGGACGATGTCCGCCGCCTGCTCCTCCCACTGCGCGTACGCGTACGGGAAGGCGGAGACCTGCACGGTCTGCGCGGCGGTGGTCAGCGGCAGGTCCTGCCAGCCGCCGACGTTCTTGAGTGCGGTGAAGAACGCCGTGGCGGCGTACTCCGGGTCGGTGATCTGGTCGGGCGTGCCCCAACCAGACGACGGGCGCTGCTGGAACAGGCCCTGCGAGTCGTGGTCGTTGTACGCGCCGAGGTGGCCGAGGTTGTACAGCTTCGACTCCTGCAGCGAGGTGGCGATACCGATCACCGCGCCCCGGTCACCGACGCCGGTCTTCTTGGCGGCGTCGACGATGGCCCGGGCGTTGGCCAGCTGCGCGTCGTCGAGGGGGACCCGCGACTGGGCGCCCTCGATGCCGTGCGGGATGAGCTGCGCGCGGCTCGGCTTGCCCTCCGGCGGCTTGCCGGTGGCGGAACCGGTAGTCAGGCCCGACTCGACGGGCTGCTCGTCGTTCTGCTGTGCCGAGGTGGCGGCCTTGCCGGTGGCGCGGTCGATGGCGGCGACGGCGCCCTGGTGCGGTCCGGAGGTGACCGGAGCCGCGGCTGCGGTCGGCGCGAGCGCCAGACCACCGAGAGCGGCCACACCCGCCACGCTCAGCGCGGTCTTGCGGTACGAGTCCTTAGCGATGGCGGGGAGCCATCGAGTGAAGTCGACCTTCACGATGGTTGCCCTTTCGATCGTGCGGAGCGCTCCGGGGTGAACACTCCTCGGGAGATGACCGCGGAAGGGGGTTTGGGCTCCGGCGGTACGGGGGACACAACCGGGTTCACGTGTCGGGCATTCCGGAAATGGCCTCACGTCGGCCGGCTGCGGTCCCGGTCACGGCGCAGAACCGGACAGACGCGGCTCGTCGCCCGTCACACCTGACAATGGTGACGCAGGGTGAATTCAGCGGTCGGAGGCGGAACCCCGTTCACAGCCTTTGCTTTGCACCCCCATACGCAACAGACACCGTGCGTGACGGCGGTGCGGACCGCCTACGGCGGGCGGAAACGGCTCATCCGCAGCTCAGCGTCCGTGGTGCCGATCTGGGTGCAGAGCAAAGGGCGAATTCACCGTGGTGGGGAGGCGGGCGGCTGGCGGTTTCGCCGCTACCGTGAGCGACCGACGGACCCGGCACTGTGGGTGAGATCGGCGTGCGGCTCGCCGTACCGGACGAGAACGTGCCAGAGCTGCTTGAGGTGCTGGAGGGTTTCCGCGACCGGACCCCGGTCGGTCCACCGCTCCGGCTCGGTGACCACCGAGACCGCGCCCCGCCCGACCAGCGCCGCGTCCACCGGCTCGCCTGGTCCGGCGAACTCCCGGTGCAGCCGCGCCGCCAGCACCGGAATCGCCGGCCCTCGGAATTCGGCGTCGACCCGGTCGACGGGCAGCGTGAAGCCCGGGTGCCACAGCAGCGGGAAACCGTGCCGCTCGGCAATTGATTCCAGCGTCGCGCCGGTCAGGGTGCCGGCGAAGGCCGGGTCCACCACCAGTTCCTCGACATCGCGCGCGAGGTCGAGGGTGCCGTGGATCTGGGCCTCCACGTAGTCGTCGAGCGCGCGACCGACAGTGTCCGGCGTGGTCGGTACGTCCCGCACCGTCCGAACGAGTGCGCCGACGTCCGTTCCGGCGCGTCCCAGACACTCACCGGTGGCGGCGACACCGACCAGGAGCCCGGCGAGGACCGCCTCGAAGGCGTCGGCGGTCCCCACCACCCGCGGACCGAGGTGGCTGTCACCGAGACAGAAGGTCGCCCGGGTCAGCACCGCCGGACGCAGCCGCAGGTGACAGGAACCGAATCGGGGACAGGCGCCGTCCGCGTGACCGAGCAGGTTCATTCCGCCGTACGTGGGACGGTCGGCCGCCGTTACCCCGGTTCGCTGGTACGCGCCGTCGAACATCCGTTGTTCCCAACGGTCCCGGTCTCCGCCCGGATAGGCGGTGAGCCCGCCGTTGGAGATCCCGGTAACGAACTGGCTGCGGTACACCCCGTTCTCGGCCAGGGCGGCGGCGACGGTCCGCCCGTCGACGCACAACCGGTCGGGGTGGAAGTTGACGGTCAGGCGACCACGCTGGACCACTGCGGCGAGCAGCTCTTCCGGCCGGTCGTGGAGGCCCGCGGCGGCGAGCTCCCGGACGATGGTGTCCAGGGCGGCGCGCCGCTCGGCCACGGCCAGGGACCGGACGTGGGCCAGGGCCGCCGTCTGCGCCGGGGTGAGAGCCGCGGCCCGGGACCTGCCGGACTCAGTTGTCGCTGTCACGTCCGGGCTCCGCATCCCGCCTCCCCGCCCGCACGTCCGGCGCGAGCAACTCCTGGAAGATGGTGATCTGGAGGTCGGCGGGGGCGTCGAGGCGGGAGTTGAGCGACTGCCACGGGGTACGGGTGGGCGGCGCGATCTCGCTCGCCCCGGCGGCCACCAGACGGGCGGTCGTCGCCTCCGTGTCGTCCACCTCGAAGGCAACCCGGATGCGCGGCGCGACCTGCCGACCCACCTCGACCTCGTCGATCATCCGTTTCTGCGCGGGGTTGGCGATCTCCAGGGTGGCGCGGCCGGCGTCCAGGATCACCACCCGGGCATCCCCGTCGCCGCTGAACGCCGCCTCCTCCGGCATGCCGAGTGCGTCCCGGAAGAACGCCACGGCGGCCTCGTGGTCGGCGGCTTCCACCACAAGGCGCAGCTGACGGACGACAGGGGCGGGCGAGTCGGCGGCCATGAGCGGGATCTTAGCGGCGCGGCAGTACAGCTAGGTTGGGACCGTCCAGGAGGGAGCGGGGATGGTCGAGGCAGTGGGCGATGACGTGTACCTGCTGCGCCCGGTCGGCCGGGTCGCCTCGCCGCTGACCGACGCGGTGAGCGCGCCCCGGCAGGGCGACGAGGGCGCGCCGGCCGCGTGGCTGGTCTTCGACGCGCACGTCGAGCGGGCAGTGCGTGACCTGCGAATCGGCGCGGAGCTGTTGGTGCTGACCTGGTTGGACCGCGCCCGGCGCGACGTGCTGGCGGTGCACCCGCGCGGCGACGAGAGCCGGCCGGAGAGCGGGGTGTTCAGCACCCGCTCCCCGCACCGGCCCAACCCGATCGGGCTGCACCGGGTGCGGGTCCTGGCGGTGGACGGGCTGCGCATCGAGGTGGCCGACCTGGAAGCCCTCGACGGCACCCCGATCCTGGACGTCAAACCGGTGCTGGGCGCGGCCGACGAACGCTGAGGCCCGCCGACCACACACCAGGCCGGCAGGAGTCAGTGGCCGCGGGCCAGCCACTCCTGCAGGTGCGGCGCCTCCGCGCCGATCGTCGTGTCGTCGCCGTGGCCGGTGTGCACGATCGTCTCCGCCGGGAGGGTCAGCAGGCGGGTGCGGATCGACCGGACGATGGTGTCGAAGTCGCTGTACGAGCGACCCGTCGCGCCCGGGCCACCGGCGAAGAGCGTGTCGCCGGTGAACACCGCGCCCAGCTCCGGCGCGTGGAAGCTGCACGCGCCAGGGCTGTGCCCGGGGGTGTGCAGCACCCGCAGCGTGGTGCCACCCACCTCGATGCTCTGCCCGTCGTGCAGCTCACCGTTGGGCGGCAGGTGCGGGTGGACCATGTCCCAGAGGACCCGGTCGGCGGCGTGCAGCAGCACCGGCGCGCCGGTGGCCTCGGCCAGCTCGGGCGCCACCCGGACGTGATCGTCGTGGGCGTGGGTGGCCAGGATCGCCCGGACCCGCCGGTCGCCCACCAGGGCGAGGATCGCCGCCACGTCGTGCGGCGCGTCCAGGACGACGCACTCGCGGTCGTCACCGATCACCCAGACGTTGTTGTCCACATCGAAGGTCTGGCCGTCCAGGGAGAACGTGCCCGAGGTGACCGCGTGGTCGACCCGGGCGGTCATCAGAACACCACCACCGAGCGGAGCACGTCGCCGTGGTGCATCCGCTCGAACGCGGTCTCCACCTGGTCGAGCGCGATCTCCTCGGTGACGAACGCGTCGAGGTCGAGTCGGCCCTGCAGGTACAACTCGGTGAGCATCGGGAAGTCCCGGCTGGGCAGGCAGTCGCCGTACCAACTGGACTTGAGGGCGCCGCCGCGCCCGAAGACGTCCAGCAGCGGCAGCTCGATCTGCATCTGCGGGGTCGGTACGCCGACCAGCACCACGGTGCCGGCCAGGTCGCGGGCGTAGAACGCCTGCTTCCACGTCTCCGGTCGACCCACCGCGTCGATCACCACGTCGGCGCCGAAGCCACCGGTGGCGGCACGGATCGCCTCGACCGGGTCGGTCTCGGACGCGTTCACGGTGTGCGTGGCGCCGAACCGGCGGGCCCAGTCGAGCTTGCGGCTGTCGGTGTCGACGGCGACGATCGTGGTGGCGCCGGCGAGGAGCGCACCGGCCACCGCCGCGTCCCCGACGCCGCCGCAGCCGATCACCGCGACCGAGTCGCCCCGGGTGACGTTTCCGGTGTTCATCGCCGCACCCAGCCCGGCCATCACCCCGCACCCGAGCAGGCCCACCGCGGCGGGTCGGGCCGCCGGGTCGACCTTGGTGCACTGCCCGGCGTGCACCAGGGTCTTCTCGGCGAACGCCCCGATGCCCAGCGCCGGGGCGAGTTCGGTGCCGTCGGTGAGGGTCATCCGCTGGGTGGCGTTGTGGGTGTTGAAGCAGTACCAGGGCCGGCCCCGGCGGCAGGCCCGGCAGACCCCGCAGACCGCCCGCCAGTTGAGCACCACGAAATCGCCCGGGGCGACGTCGGTGACGCCCTCGCCGACCTGCTCCACGATGCCCGCCGCCTCGTGACCGAGCAGGAATGGGTAGTCGTCGTTGATGCCACCCTCGCGGTAGTGCAGGTCGGTATGGCACACGCCGCACGACTGAATCCGGACGATCGCCTCACCCGGCCCCGGATCGGGCACAACGATGGTGGTGACCTCGACCGGAGCGCCCTTGCTGCGGGAGATGACTCCCCGGACTTCCTGGCTCACTTCGCCTCCTGCTGGTGGTTGCGGCAGGGCCGGGTGCCGGGGTGGGCGGGTGTGCCACGGGCTCGGCGCTGGGCCCCCGGCGAACCTACCGCGACCACCACAGCCTGCCCAGCCGCCCCGGCGGGTTATCGCGGGCGGTGCGGGGTACGCGGGCCGCATTCGACCACTGCCAACGGGAGTGACAATGAAATTCGCCCACCTGCCGCTGCGGCTCACCATCGGCGCGTACTTCCTCAACTCTGGTCTGGGCAAGCGCAACCTGGAGGGCGCCGCGGCGGAGGGCATGCACGGGATGGCGGTCGCCGCCATGCCTCAGCTCGGCCAGCTGGAGCCGGCCCGCTTCGCCAAGCTGCTGTCGTACTCGGAGATCGCCCTGGGGGCCGCGCTGATCGCGCCGTTCGTCCCGGCGCCCCTGGTCGGGCTCGGCCTGACCGCGTTCGGCGCGGGCCTGGTGCAGCTGTACCTGAAGACGCCGGGGATGCGTGAAGCCGGCAGCGTCCGGCCGACCCAGGCGGGTGCGGGCCTCGCCAAGGACGTCTGGCTGGTCGGCGCGGGGCTGACCCTGGTGCTGGAGGGGCTGACCCACGGCCGTCGGCGCGGCTGACCTGGCGGCGGCCTGAGGAGCTGCGGTGACCCAGCCCTGGTCGGTACGACCGTTCTACCGGCCGATGCGGCCACGCCGTCGCGACGAGCCGCACCGTGCCGCCACGCCGCTGGAACTCTTCTTCGACCTGTGCTTCGTGGTGGCCGTGTCGCAGGCCGCCGCCAGCCTGCACCACGACGTCTCCGAGGGTCACCTCGGCCACGCGTTCACCAGGTACCTGATGGTCTTCTTCGCGATCTGGTGGTCGTGGATGAACTTCACCTGGTTCGCCTCGGCCTACGACACCGACGACGACCTGTACCGGATCGCGACGCTTGTGCAGATCGCCGGGGCGCTGATCATCGCCGCCGGGGTCCCGCGGGCGTTCACCAGCGGCGATTTCAGCATCATCACGTACGGCTACGTGGTGATGCGGATCGCGCTCGTCGTGCAGTGGTGCCGGGCCGCCGCCGGTGACCCGGCGCATCGTCGGGCGGCCCGGCGCTACGCGATCGGCGTCACCGTCGTCCAGCTCGGCTGGCTGCTTCGGCTGGCCCTGCCGGCGAGTTGGGGGACCGCGGCGTTGCTGCTGCTGGTCGTGGCGGACCTGCTGGTGCCGGCGGTGGCCGAGCGGCCGGGCATGACTCCCTGGCACCCGCGACACATCACCGAACGGTACGGACTGTTCACCCTGATCGTGCTCGGTGACGTGGTGCTGGCGACGTCGGTGGCCATCCAGACCGGACTGGATGCCGGCGACCGTCAGCTCTGGTCGATGGCGGCGGCGGCCACCGTGGTCGTGTTCGCCCTGTGGTGGCTCTACTTCGACCGGCCCATCGAGGCGCCCGACCGGCTGCCGTACTCCCTGATCTGGGGCTACGGCCACTACCTGATCTTCGCGGCGGTCGCCGCGGTCGGCGCGGGTCTGAGCGTGTCGGTGGACCACGAGCGGCACCTCGCGCACATCTCGGGACGGACCGCCGGGTACGCGGTGGCCGTCCCGATCGCCGTCTTCCTGCTCACGGTCTGGGTGCTGCACGTCCGCCGGCAGCAGCACGGCACGGTGGTCGTCGCCTTCCCGGTCGTCGCGCTGCTGGCACTGCTCACGCCGCTGGGCCCGGCCCCGGTGTACGTGCTCGCGGCGCTGCTGGTCGCCCTCGTGACGATCACCGTGCTGTTTCGCGGCCGCGACGTGGGGCGGACCGCGGCGGTGGCCGACCCGGCCTGACCGCGGTCACGCCCCTGACGGTCAGCCCTCCGACGCCCGGGTGAAGGTCATGATCCAGTTGGTTTCCCAGGTCTGCTCGCCGTCGACCGAGAACGCCTGCTCCCAGCGGGCGGTGGTCGCGCTGATGTCGGACCAGACGAACCGGCACCGCACCGGGCGTCCCTCGTGCTGGTCGTCGGCGTAGAAGCGGCCGACCCCGTCGATGAAGCGGCCCACCATCGGTGGCTGCCCCAGCACTCCGGTGTCGCTGCTCATCCAGTAGATCGACCACTCCTGCCGGGCCGGGTCGAAGATCCGGACCGTGGCGCCGGCGGAGCCCCTGGTCGGAAACGTGATCTCGTCGAAGTGACCGCCGCCGGCGAAGAAGCCGTGCGCCACGGACACCCCCGGGAACTCCTCCCACTCGTCGGAGCCGACCAGCCGCTCGCGCAGCCGCCGGTTGACGACGTTCCAGGTGCCCACAAAGAAGTCGAAGTCGCCCATCAGCGGCCCACCGGCCCTTCCGCTCGCGTGTCGTGCAGATATCCGGTCAGGTGGGGAGCCTGCGAGGCAAGCATGTGCCGCACCCAGGCCGCCCGCTCGTGCTCCAGCACCGCCAACTCCCAGACGCAGCCGACGGCGGGGCGACGGACCTCGACGAAGTGCGTCGGGTCGTCGTCCGGGCAGTCCAGCGCCGGCTGCCCGGCCGCCGCGACGCGGACCTCCACCGCGTTGTCCCAGACCCAGGTGTACGCCAGCAGGTACGCGCCGGTGTCCGCGCCCCGGTGCAGCACCACCCACCCGGCGGCCGGGGTGCCGTCGTCGACGACGTCGGCCAGCAGCAGGGGAAGCTGGTCGTACGCGGCCTTTTCCACCTCCGGTTCGAGCGGCCGTTGCGGCTGGTCGATGTGGTAGCGCTTGAGGTGCCGACCGTCCACGGTGATCGGTCCCGGCGTTCTCAGATCCTTGTCGCGAAATGCCATGCCGGGACGGTACGAGTGGTCCCCTGACAACTAGTGTCAGTGAAGTGCGGGCCAGTCGACTCCTCTCCGTCCTGCTGCTGCTGCAGTCACACGGGCGGTTGACCGCAGGGCAGCTCGCCGAGCGGTTGGCTGTCTCCCCCCGCACCATCTACCGGGACGTCGAGTCGTTGCACGCCGCCGGCATCCCGCTCTACGGCGAGGCCGGGCACGCCGGGGGTTACCAGCTGGTCGACGGCTGGCGGACCCGGCTCACCGGGCTGACCGCCGAGGAGGCCGACAGGCTGTTCCTCGCCGGCCTGCCCGGCCCTGCCGACGAGCTGGGCTACGGCGACGTGGTGGCGGCGCTGCAACTCAAGCTGCACGCCGCGCTCCCCGCGCCGCTGCGCGACCGGGCGACCCGACTGCGGCAACGTTTCCACCTGGACACCCCCGGGTGGTACGCGGACGGCGACGCCTCCCCCGAGCTGGCCCGCACGGCCGAGGCGGTCTGGCGACAGCACCGCATCGAGGTGCGCTACCGCGGCTGGAACGGCGAGGTGACCCGGGTCCTGGAGCCGTACGGCCTGGTCCTCAAGGGCGGCCGGTGGTATGTGGTGGCCGACCAGCCCGGCCGGGGCGCGCCGGCCACCTACCGGGTCAACCAGATCCTCGCGCTCACCCCGCTCGGGCAGGAGTTCGACCGACCCGATGACTTCGACCTGCCCACCTGGTGGCGGGCGCACGTGGTGCGGTTCCGGGAACGGCTGCACCGCGACGATGCCACCGTCCGACTCTCCCCGGCCGGTCGGGAGCGGCTGCGCGAGATCGGCAGCGACCCGGTGGTGAGCGCGATGAACACCAGCGCCGGGCCACCCGACGCGCGCGGTTGGGTGACCGCCGTGCTGCCGATCGAGTCGCTCACCCACGCCCATGGTGAGCTGCTGCGCCTCGGCGCCGACGTCGAGGTGCTCAGCCCGGTGGCGCTGCGCGAACGGCTGGCCGCCACCGCGGCCGGGCTCGCCGCGCTGTACTCCCCCACCTGAACAGGACCGACCCGCTCCACAGTGGAAGGGTCGGGGGCGTCGGTTGTCGGCACGGTGTGCCACCCTGGGACGGTCATCAACGGTCACCGGAGGTGAGGGTCACGTTACGGCTACGCGCACTGGTCGCCGTCCCCGGCACCGGGCCGGTGACCCTCGACGTTCCCGCCGGCACGCTCGCCGCCCTGGTCGCGCCGCCCCGGTACGGCACGGCGGTCGCCCGGGTGCTGGCCGGGCTCGCCCCACCGGTGACCGGCCGCGTCCTCGTCGGCGACCGGGACGTCACCGCCCTGCCGCCGCCCCGCCGGCAGATCGGCTACGTGCCCGCCGGTGGCGCGCTGCTGCCGCAGCTGACCGTGCGCCGCAACATCGAGTACGGCCAGCGCAAACGCGAACGGGTGCACGAGGTGGCCAACGACTGGACGGCCACCGTGGTCGACCGGCTCGAACTGGCGCTCTCCCTCACCCTGCTGCCGCACCAGATCTCCGCCGCCCAACGGTTCCGGGTGGCGCTCGCCCGAGCGGCGGCCTGCCTGCCCGAGGTGCTCGTGATCGACCTGCCGGCCGGCTCGGCGGGCGACAGCCGCCTCGGTGACCTGATGCCCCGCCTCTCACCATCGAACGCTCCCGGGGTGGCGGTGCTGGTCTGCACCGCCGACCCGGGCACCCTGGCCGAGATTCCGGTGCGCCACGAGCTGGTCACCGAGCCGAGCGAGGTGCCCCGATGAGGCCGGCGATCCGGGCGAGTCGTCGTACGCTGCTGCGGGCCGCCGCCGTGGGTGCCACCGCGCTGGCCACCGGTTGCTCCGGCGGGAGCCGGTCGGTGCAGGTGGCGGTGGTCTGGAGCACCAGCGAACTGGACCGGTTCCGCGAGGTCGTCGCCGGCTACCCCTCGCCCGTGCAGGTGGTCAGCGCCGGCAACGACATCGACGCGTTCCTGCGCGCCCGACACCTCGCCGGCACCAGCCCGGACGTGGCGATCCTGCCGCGCCCCGGCCTGGTCACCGAGTACGCCCAACGCGGGTGGCTGAGCCCGGTGCGCCCGTCCACCGGGTACGCCGTACCCGCCGGGCTGAGTGAGCTGCTGACCGCAGAGGGTCAGCGCTACGGGGTCTGGGTGAAGGCGGCGCACAAGTCGCTGGTCTGGCACCTGCCCTCGATGCTGCCCGTGCCGCCGGCGAACTGGGACGAGCTGGTCCGGCGTACCCGGGAGCTCGGCGCGCTCGCCCGACGCGACGGCGGGCCGGCGCCGTTGGCCATCGGCGCCGCGGACGGCTGGGTGCTCACCGACTGGTTCGAGAACGTCCTGGCCGACGTGGCACCCGAGAGCTACAACGCCCTCGCCCGGGCGGGCGCCGACTGGCAGGCCAGCGCGGTGCGCGAGGCACTGGACCGGCTCGCCGGGCTCTGGAGCATCGACGGGGCGTTCGTCGGCGGCGGTCGACGCGCCCTGCTCACCCAGTACGAGGAGTCGGTCATCCAGGTGGTGCACACCCGGCGGGCGGTGATGCTCGTCGGGGCCGACTTCACCGCCGACGTCGCCGACCCGTTCCAGCGCGGCCCGGAGGCGCCGGTGACGTTCCGGTTTCCGGGCGCATCATCGGGTGGTGGCCCACTGATCGTCGGCGGGGACGCGGCGGTGGCGTTCGCCGACGCCCGCGGCGGGGTCGAGCTGGTCGAGTGGCTCACCCGGGCCGACTCGTTCCAGCCGTGGCTGCGTTCCGGCGGCTACCTCTCGCCCAACACCAACGTCACGATCGACAGCTACCGCGACCGGGTCGGCCAGCGGCTCGCCGAGGAGATGCGGACGCCCGGCACGTTGCGGTTCGACCTCTCCGACCAGTTGCCCGGCCCGTTCACCGGCTCCGACGGGGTCGGCATCTGGCGCATCATGCAGGGTTTCTTCGCCGACGTCACCGATGGGGTCCGGGCCGGTGAGGCGACCCGCCGGGCCACCGGCCTGCTCGCCGCGGCGGCCCGCGACGCGGGGGGTGGCCGATGAGTCAGGTGCGCGTGCTCGGCGAACTGGCGGTCCTCGACGACGTCGGGCCGGCCCGGCGGGGCCGGGCCTACCCGGCGGCGGGAGCGACGTCGGCCCTGCTGCTGCCGGCCGCGGTGCTGCTCGGTGGGCTGGTGCTGTGGCCGGTGTTGCGAACCATGCACGCCAGCGTCACCACCGACGGCCGCTGGGTGGGCGCGGCACACTTCCGGACCGCCCTCGCCGCCCCGGGCACCGGCGCGGTGGTCGGCCGGACGGTCCTCTGGGCGCTGCTGGTGCCGGCGGTGGTGACGGCGTTGGGCTACCTGCTGGCCGCCGCGTCCCGCCGCTCCCAGGAGGGCGGCCTGGTGCGGTTGATCCTGCTGGTGCCGGTGGCGTTGCCGCTGGTCGTCACCGGGGTCACCTTCCGGCTGATGTACGACCCGGACCCGAGCCGAGGGCTGGCCACACTGGTCGCGACCCGACTGACCGGCCGCTCGCTGGAGGACGCGCCGCAGCTGCTCGGCCCGGGGATGGTGACCGTCGCGTTGATGTCGGCGTTCGTCTGGGCCTGGGTCGGGTTGGCGGTGCTGGTCTTCCGGTCCGCCCTGGACGCGGTGCCGCCGAGTCTCGCCGACGCGGTCCGCGCGTACGGCGGTGGGCGTCGCCACGTGCTGTGGGACGCGCAGTGGCGGCCCTTGCTGCTGCGGACGACCGCCGTGGTGTTCGCGTTGGTGGCGGTGGGCACCAGCCGCACGTTCGACCTCATCCTGGTGATGACCCCCGGTTCGGTCCGCGACGAGGCGTCGGTGCTGGCGTTGCGGATCTGGCAGACGTCCGGGGGCACCACCACCGGCGACGGCGCCGCGCTCGGCGTGGTGTGGCTGGTGGCGGTCATCGGCGGGATCATGGTGGCCGCGCTCTTCGTCCGGCAGGCGTGGCCCCCGCCGCGCGTCGAGGCGGCACCGGAGCCCGCTCCGGTCGCCCCGCCCCGGCGGGTGTTCCGGCTGCTCGCGGCGGGTGCCGCGGTCGCCTGGCTGGTGCCGCTGGCGGTGCTGGTCGCCACCTCGGCGCACGGCAGGGTGGACGCCGCCGCCCGGGGCTGGTGGTCCGCGCCGCCGAACGGCGAGTCCTACCGCGACCTGCTCACCGGCACCCAGCTGTGGCGCACGCTGGGCTTCACCCTGCTGCTGGCCACCGCCGTGACCGCCACGGTGCTGGTGGTCGCGCTGCTGGCCGCGTACCCGTTGGCCTGGTTGACCGGGCCGGCCGCGCAGGCCACCGGGTTGCTGCTGCTGGCCGCGAGCGTCGTGCCGATCCAGGTCATCGCCGGGCCGGTCAACGAGGTGCTGGGCCTGGTGCTCTCCTCCGGCACGGCTCAGGGCCTGGCCCTGGTGCACATCGCGCTGGGTGTGCCGTTCGCCGTGCTGGTGCTGCGCAACGCGTTCGCGGACCTGCCGGTCGAGCAGGTCCGCGACGCCCGGCTGGGTGGGCGCCGGTGGTGGCACACCCTGCGCCGGTTGGCCCGGCACAACCTGTCGGCGGTGGTGGCGGTCTCCGTGCTGGAGTTCGTCCAGGTCTGGAACGACCTGGTGGTGGGTCGGCTGTTCAGCGCGTCGGGCGCGTCGCCGCTCGGGCCGTTCCTGGCCGAACAGACCCGCAGCTTCGTGAGCAACAGTGGCGCGCTGGCGGCCAGTTCGGTGCTCGCCTCGGTGCTGCCGGTGGTGCTCGTGGTCCTGTCCCGGCGGCACCTGGTCGCCGGGCTGGTCTCCGGGGGCGTGCGGTGACCGGGCCGGGTGGCGCGCGCGGCGGCTCGCGCTGGCCCGCGCTGATCGCGATCGGCGGCGTGGTCGGCAGCATCCTCGCCAACGTGGCCGGCAACCTGGCCGGCAATCTCCTCTCCGAGTTGGTGGCCAGCGTGCTCGGGCCGGTGACCATCGTGCTGGCCACCGGCGGCGTGCTGGGTTACGTGGTGTACGAGGTGCGCCGCCGCCGGGCCGGCCACGAGGTCGGCCCCGAGCCGACGGAGGTGCTCACCACACCGGCCACCGGGGCGCCCACCCTGCCCTACACGGCCGAGTTCACCGGTCGCCGCGAGCACGTCGACGCGCTTGTCGCGCTGCTCGCCCGGGAGCACGCCGTGGCGGTGCTGGGCCGCCGCGCGGTGGGCACCTCCGCGTGCGCGGTGCAGGCGGCGAACCGGTGCCGGGAGGACTTCCCGGACGGGCAGTACTACCTGGACCTGCGGCGGCGTGGCCGACCCCGCTCGGCGCGGCAGGTCCTCACCGCGTTGGCCCGGATCCTGGGCACCGCCCCGCCGGCCTCCGGCCGACCGGACGCGCTCGCCGCCGCCGCCGACGCGCTGCGCGGTCAGCTCGACGGCCGCAAGATCCTGCTGGTGTTGGACAACGTCGACCGTCCCGACCAGGTTCGGCCGCTGTTGCCACCCACCGCGCGCACCTGCCGTCTGCTCCTCGCCGGCGGTCCGGCGCTGGTCGGTCTGGAGGGTGTGGTCGCGCACTGGATCGCCGAGCCGGGCACGTCCGAGGCGGTGGAGCTGTTCGCGACTGCGGGCGGGGCCGCGCCCGCCGCCCGGATCCGGCGCGCCGACCCGCGCACCGACCCGGCGGTCCGCGAGATCGTCGACCTGTGCGGGCGGCAGCCGCGCACGGTGCGCGCCCTCGGTTACCGCACGGCTCAACACGGCTGGCGGCACTCCGACGTGCTGGAGGCGCTGCGCCGCGCGGTGCAGACGCCACCGCACCAGCGGCTCGCCGTGTCACCGGCGGCCCGTCTGGTCACCGAACGGGACATCGCGTACCAGGCGTTGCCCCGCCAGGCCCGACGGTTGTACCGGCTGATGTCGCTGGTGCCCGCCCCGGTGGACCGGCCCACCATCGCCGCGCTGGCCGGGCGGCATCCCGAGCTGGTGACCGCGCTGCTCGACCGGTTGGCCGCCGCCGCGTTCGTGGTCGGCGCGCCGGGCGACCGGTACGAGATCCGTCCCCTGCTGGCCGGCAGCGCCCGTCTGCACCTGCGCGACGCGGATCCGGCCCGGGCCCGGGTCGCCGCGCAGGCCCGGCTGACCCGGCACCTGGCCCGCCGGGCCGAACGGCACGCGGCCAACCTGGCGGTGCTCGGCTCCCCACCGGACCGGGAGTGGTCGCTGCCGCTCGACGACGACCCGTACGGCTGGTTCGACCTGCACCAGGAGTTGCTGCTGGCGGTGGTGCGGGTGCCGGCCGGCGCGAAGGAGACCCTGCCTCGCCGGGTCCGCCGGTGGTGGTTCCGGCTGGCCGTGGCGCTGTGCGGGTGGCTGGCGTACGCCGAGCGGCTCGACGAGTGGGAGCAGGTCTGCCGTACCGTGCTGGCCACCCCGACCGCCGACGACCGGCCGGAGATCGCCGGGTGGGCGCACAACGAGCTGGGGGTGCTGCGTCGACGCCGGCACGACCCGCAGGGGGCCGCCGCCGCGCTCACGCTCGCGGTCAACGAGCGGGGGCGGCGGGGCAACGCCCAGGCGCGGATGAACCTCGGCCTGGCCCTGCTCGACCTGGGGCAGCTCGACGACGCGGTGGAGCACCTGGAACTGTCCCGCCGGCACCGCTCCGGCGCGGACCGGGCCGGGCACGCCCTCACCGACCTGGGTCTGGGCGCGGCCCACCTGGCCCGGGGAGAACCGGACACGGCCCACCACCACCTGGTACGGGCGGCCAACACGTTCCGGTCGGTGGGAGACGCGCGCGGGTACGCGGCGGCGCTGACCAACCTGGTGCTGGTGCACGCGGCCCTCGGCGAGCACCTGGACGCCGCCCAGGCGTGGCGGGCCGCACTGCGCGAGTACGAGTCGGTCAACGACCCGACCAGCCGGGCGACGGCGCTGCTCAACGCCGGGGCGACGCTGTTGAGCAGCACCCCGGGGCAGGCGCGCACGGCGTACGAGCTGTTGGCCGAGAGCCGCCGGCTGCGCGAGGAGACCCGAGCGAGCGCCGGGCTGGCGCGTACCCTGCTCTACCTGGGTGACGCCTGCGCCGCGCTGGGCGACGGGGCCGACGCGCGGCGGCACTGGGCGGACGCGGCGGCGGTGGCCGAGGAGGTCGCCGACGCGCAGGGTTTGGCCGCCGCCGACGCCCGACTCGAGCAGGACGCCGAGCGCCGCGTGACGTAGGTCGCTCGGGTTGGTCGGTGGCACCGCTCTGCGAGACTCTGTGATCGTGGACGCGCTCTCGGTACGGGGACTCAGCCGCAACTTCGGCGACCTGGTGGTGCTCGACGAGGTGAGCTTCACGCTCCCGGCGGGCCGGATCGCGGTGGTGCTGGGCCCCAACGGCAGCGGGAAGACCACCCTGCTGCGCTGTGTCGTCGGCGCCGACCGGCCGGACGCGGGTGAGGTGCTGGTGCAGGGCCGCCGGGCCGACGAGACCGACCCCCAGGTGCGGGCGCTGGTGGCGGCGGCCCTGGACGACATCGACTTCTTCCCCGACCTGTCGGTGGTCGAGCACCTGGAGTTGGTCGCGTACGCCCACGGGGGTGACGCCGAACCGGTCGGGGAGGTTTTGGCCGAGCTGGGTCTGGAGCCGGCCCGCGACCAGTTGCCGGTGACGCTGTCCAGCGGGCAGCGCCGCCGGTTGGCGCTGGCGTCCTGCTTCGTCCGGCCACGCCGGGTGCTGATCCTGGACGAGCCCGAGCAGCGGTTGGACGTCCGGGGGCGGCAGTGGCTCGCCGACCGCCTGCTGCGGGAACGGGCGGCGGGCACCGCCGTGCTGCTGGCCTCGCACGACTCTGAGCTGATCGACGCGGTGGTCGACGAGCGCATCGAGATCGGCAAGTGACCGCCGCGCCGGCCACTGTCGCCGACGCGCCGGCCGGAGTGCCCACCGCCCGGCAGGTACGGACGCGCCTGCGCCGGGCCCGCAGTCGACACCACGACCATTCCCTCGGCGACGTGCTCGGTGACGCGTACGTCATTGTCCTGTTCGTGGGCATGTACGGCTGGTTCGCGATCAGCGCCAGCCGCAACCTGCTGGACTCCCCCACCGTGGGGCAGGCCGAGCCGGGCGTGCGGTGGTGGCTGGCGGTCGCCGCGCTGCTGGCCGGCGCGGGGCTCGCCTGGCGGGGCCTGCGGGCGCTGGGTCCGCTACTGGTCACCCCGGCCACGCAGAGCTGGGCGACCAGCGCGCCCATCGACCGGCGGGCCTGGCTGGCGCCGCGCTTCGTGCTGCTGCTGGTGGGCGCGGCGGCCGGCACCGCGGCGCTCGCCGTGGCCGTGGCGGCGCTGGCCGGGGTCAGCGAACCGGCCGCACTGGGCGGGGCTGCGGCGGCCGGCGCGGGGTGGGGCGTGGCCGCGTTGGCGCTCAGCGTCGTCGCCCAGAGCAGCCGGTCGGGGCGACGCTGGCCGACGGTGGCCGGGGCGGTGCCGATGGCGGCGGCGGCCGTGATCACCGCGGCGGTGGTGCTCGTCGGCCGCCTCGGCGACGGGCTGCCCCGGCCGGCGACGACGCCGACCGTCGCGCTGGTCGCCGTCGCGGTGCCCCTCGCGGTCGTGGGCACGGTCCTCGCGGTACGCGCGCTGCCCCGGGTCGACCGGGCCTCGCTGACCACCGGCGCGCAGTTCGCCAACGCCGCCGCAACGGCCACGATCCTGCTGGACCCGAGCCTGCTCGCCGGCCTGGTGGAGAGCCGCCGCTGGCGTCGGATCGGCCGGGTGCGCAGCCGCCGGTTCCTCCCGGGCCCCGGCTGGTGGGCGCTGTTGCAGGCCGACGTACGCCGGCTGCACCGCCACCCGAGCGCCGTGCTGATCTGGGCGGCGCTGCTCGGGGTGCAGTACGCGGCGGCGCTCGCTTTGCCCGGGTTGGCGGGGGCCGCGCAGGTGGTGTTCGCCTACCTCGCCGCCGACCGGCTGACCGGTGGTCTACGGGCGGTCAGCCGCTCGCCCGGGCTGCGCCGGGCGCTCGGTGGCAGCGACAACCTGCTGCGCGGGATCCACGTGGTGGTGCCGGCCGTCGGCGCGGGCCTGTGGTGGTTGCTGACGCTGCCGACCGTCGACCCGGGGCCGGCCTGGCTGGCGCCGACGCTGGCGCTCGGGGTGGTGGCTGCCGCGTTCCGGGCCGGCACCCGCCCGCCGATCAACTACGGCGGCGCGACGGTGAACACGCCGTTCGGGATGATCCCGGTCGACCTGCTGCGGCAGGGTTCACGAGGGCCGGCGCTGCTCGCCGTGCTGGTGCTCGTCCAGCTGTTCCTGGGCTGAGCGGTCAGTTGCCCGGTCGGCCCAGGCCCGGTCACGGCACCACCCGCTGTCGTTTTCATCCAAGACAACGCCGCAATCGCGATCTAGCGTGGACCCGGCAGCCCGCCCGAGCAGGAGGAGACACCACAATGCGCGACCTGGTCTACACCGGTTTCATGTCGCTCGACGGCGTCGTGGACTCGCCCGGCGGCGGGCCGGGTGAGGAGCACCGCAGCGGCGGTTGGGTGTTCAAGGACCTCGAGTTCGTCCCGGAGGCCTGGTCGCTGAAGGGCGAGGAGCTCGCCGACACGACAGCGCTGATGTTCGGCCGTCGCAGCTACGAGGCGTTCGCGCCGGTCTGGCCCGGCTCGGAGGACCACGCCAGCTACAAGGAGCTGCCCAAGTACGTGGTGTCGAGCACGCTGTCCGACGACGCGCTCGTCGACGGGTGGGGGCCGACGACGATCCTGCGCTCGACCGGGGACGTCGCCGCGCTCAAGCAGGGCGACGGCGGCGCGATTTTCATCCACGGGAGCGCGGAGCTGGCCCGGCGGCTGTCCGATGAGGGTCTGATCGACCAGTACAACCTGCTCGTCTTCCCGGTGCTGCTCGGTGCCGGTAAGAGCCTGTTCGGCCGGGCCGACCGAGAGAAGCACATGCTGACGCTGCGGGAGTCGGAGAGCTACTCGAACGGAATCCTCAAGTTGATCTACGACGTCAAGCGCTGACCCAGGTCGAGGGCGATGGCGCCGACGCTGCCCTCGCGTAACTGCCGGACGGTGCGTCCGACGTAGGAGCGCAGCGCCCGGGCCAGATGCGGCTCGTCGAAGTAGTCGAGCTTGGCGACCACGTCGGCGACCGGGTCGCCGCCAGCCAGCAGCTCCGCCGCCCTGCGGGCCCGCTCGATCTGCCGGACCGCGCCGCGCGTCAGTCCCGTCGCGGCGCGGAACCGGCGTTCGACGGTGCGTTCCGAGACGGCCGGGCGGTGACCTCGCAGCAGCTCGGCGACGAGCGGGTCACCGACCACGGTCCCGGCCCGGACGAGCCCCGCGACCAGGGCTTCGGCGTCGTCGGGGCCGGGCGTCTCCCAGCGCGTGCCGTCCAGCCGGAACGTCCGGTGCGTGGTGTCGGGGAGCTCGATGCCGCCGTCGACCAGCGCCGTCGTGGGCACGGCCCGCAACGAGGTGCCCACGACGAAGTCGATGCCGGTGAAGGTCGCGCCCTCCGGCACCGACGCTGTGCCGGTGCGGGTCTCGGGACCGGTGATGCCCGCGTACGACCGGCCAGCCTGTTGCCAGAACACCAGGCCCCACCGCACCCCCGCGACGGAGGTCATCGCGGTGACCTGCTCGCTCGTGCAGGTCCACACGGTGTCGACCCAGGGCGAGTCGGACCCGCGCGTCTCGAACCGCAGTCCCACGGGCGAAGGGTACGCGGCGAGCACGGTGGACGGGTGGTCCTAGCCGGAGCCGAGCGCGGCGGCGATCGCGACGACGCCGTTCTCGATCTCGGTGGGCGTACGGGCCGCGTAGCCGAGCACCAGGCCTGGGCGGTAGGGCCGCTGGCAGTGCCAGGACAGGGGTTGCACCTTCACCCCCCGGGCCAGCGTCGCCGCCGCCAGTTCGGTGTCGGCCACGGCGTCGTCCAGCGTGATCATCAGGTGCAGACCGGCGGCGGCGCCGTGCACCGTCGCGGACGGCAGCGCGCGGGCCAGCGCGGCGATCATGGCGTCCCGTCGGCGGATGTGTCGGCGGCGCAGCAGCCGCAGGTGTCGTTCGAAGGCGCCGGAGGTCATCAGCTCCGCCAGCACCAGTTGCGGCAGCACGGCGTTGCCCAGGTCGGCGTTGCGCTTGGCGGCCACCACCGCGTCGCGTAGTCGCGGGGGCACCAGCAGCCAGCCGACCCGCAGGGCGGGGGCGAGCAGTTTGGAGACGCTGCCGGCGTAGCAGACCTGCTCGGGCAGCAGGCCGCGCAGTGCCGGCACCGGGGGGCGGTCGTAGCGGTGCTCGGCGTCGTAGTCGTCCTCGATGATCAGGCCGCCGGCCCGCGCCCAGGCGACGAGCTGGCGGCGGCGGTCACCGTCGAGCACCACGCCGGTCGGGAACTGGTGCGCGGGGGTGAGCATCACGGCTGGAGCGCCGCTGTCGGCCAACTCGTCGACCCGCAGGCCGGCGTCGTCGACGGTGATCGGCGGGGTGTCCATCCGCCAGTTGTTCAGGTGCTGGCGCACTCCGAGCGAGCCCGGGTCCTCGACCGCGATCCGGTCGACGCCGGCCGCGGTGAGCGCCTGGG
Organism: Micromonospora sp. NBRC 107095; assembly: GCF_030269705.1. Taxonomy (NCBI): domain Bacteria; kingdom Bacillati; phylum Actinomycetota; class Actinomycetes; order Micromonosporales; family Micromonosporaceae; genus Micromonospora; species Micromonospora sp. NBRC 107095. Next base: position 568,523 of record NZ_BSTU01000002.1, on the reverse strand, counting down.
CGAGCAGCCCCAGCGCCTGCGAGACGCCGGCCACGATGATCACCTCGGCGGGGTCGACGCTGATGCCACGGTTGCGGGCCAGCCAGGCGGCGACGGCCTGACGGAGCGCGGGCGTGCCACCGGGGTCGCCGTAGCCGAGGTCGGCCGCGGCGAGGCGGCGCAGCACGGTCCGTTCGGCGCGTAGCCAGTCCGTGCGGGGAAACGCGGCCAGGTCGGGTACGCCGGGCGTCAGGTCGATCGTCGCGTGCGCCGCGCGTACCGCGTCGAAGATGTCGGTGCCCGGTGCCGGTGGGAAGGTCGCGACCGGTGCCGGCGCGGCGGCCGGGGCGGGGGTGGGCGCGGCCGGCGCGGCGACGACCACGGTGCCGGCCCGGCCCCGACCGGCGACGTGCCCCTCCTCGGTCAGGCGCTGGTACGCCTCGGTGACCACGCCCCGGGAGACGCCGAGGTCGGCGGCGAGCACCCGGGTGGGGGGCAGTCGGTCACCGACCGGCACCCGCCCGTCGGCGATGGCCTGCCGCAGCCGGTCGGTCAGCCAGTCGGCGCGCCCACCCGGCGCCGCGTCGGCGATGGTCAGGTGCAGGAAGTCGGACCCGGCAGATATGGACCTCTCGGACGCCGCTGGTTTGGCTCTGCCCATCAGACCATTGTGGCAGCAGAGTGAGCAGGAGCCAGACCTGCCGACTCCGCCGGAGGACGACCGTGACCATCCCGTTCCTGATCACCACCCTGATCGTGGTGGTCACCCCCGGCACCGGGGTGCTCTTCACGCTCTCCGCCGGGCTGTCAAGGGGTGCCCGGGCCGGGGTGCTCGCCGCGTTCGCCTGCACGCTGGGCACGTTGCCGCACCTGCTCGCCGCGATGACCGGGCTGGCCGCGCTGATGCAGACCAGCGCGGCGGCGTTCGAGACCGTCCGCTATCTCGGCGTCGGCTACCTGCTCTACCTGGCCTGGTCCATCGCACGCGATCGCGACGCCTTCGCCGTGGCGGGCGACGCCCCGCCCCGCCCCGCGATCCGGGTGATCGTCTCCGGCGTGCTGGTCAACCTGCTCAACCCGAAGCCGACGCTGTTCTTCGTCGCGTTCCTGCCGCAGTTCGTGGACACCACGGCACCGGGCTCGACCCGGGCGATGCTCGGCTGCGGGGCGGTGTTCATGCTGCTCACCTTCGTGGTGTTCAGCGGCTACGGCGTCTTCGCGGCCCGGGTACGCGACCGGGTGCTGACCCGACCCCGGGTCACCGACTGGCTGCGCCGATCCGCCGCCGGCACGTTCGTCGCGCTCGGCGTGACCCTCGCCCTCACCGAACGATAGGACCACAGTGCAGTTCGAACACTCCCCACAGCTTCGCGACGCGTACCCCGATCTGGTCGCCGGGGTGGTGCTGGCCTCCGGAATCACCGCCACCGCCGACGTGACCCGACGCACGGCCGGCTACCTCAGCGAGGCCCGGCGGCGGTTGGCCGCCGGGCCCGAGAGCGGGTTCCCGGAGATCCAGGCCTGGCGGCGGGCGTACGCGGCGATGGGCCTGCGGCCCACCAGGTACCGGTGCGCCGCCGAGGCGCTGCTGCGCCGGCTGCGCCTGGACGGCGAACTGCCCCGGGTGCACCCGCTCGTCGATCTGTGCAATGCGATCTCAGCCGCGTACGCCATCCCGGTCGCCGCGCTCGACCTGGACCGGATCGACGGCGATCTGGTGGTCCGGCCGGCGCACGGCGACGAGGCGTACCTGAGCTTCGCCGGCGACACCGAGCATCCCGAGCCGGGCGAGGTGACCTTCGTCGACTCCGTCGGCCGGGCCCACGCCCGACGGTGGACGAACCGGCAGAGCGGCTGGTCGGCGGTGCGGGCGGGCACCTCGTCGGTGCTGATCGTCGCCGAGGCGCTGCACCCGGGCGCCGAGCCGGCACTGACCCGGCTGGTCGCCGACGTCGTGACCGAGCTGACCGACGGGTGGTCCGCACCGACGGTCGCTGCGGTGCTGACCGCCGCCGCGCCCCGCTTCCGCACCCCGACGGCCGGTGACGACAGAGGTCAGGCGGTGTCGCCGGGCATCAGGTGACGGTAACCGGGGATCGTCTCGCCGAACCAGCCGGCGACGCTGGCCAGGCCGCGTTCGTTGAGCTGCGCGTCGTGGATCGGGTACGCCGCCTCCGCGCCCACGGCCCCGGCGAATCGGATCGCCTCGTCGAGGCGCAGCCAGGACCCCTGGGCCGGGACGAGCAGGGTGTGCACCGGCTCGTCCGGCACGTGCAACGCGTCACCCGGGTGATAGAGGTGGTCAGCGATCAGGTAGCCGAGGTTCGGGCAGTCGGGCTGCCCCTCGTGGATCGCGGCGTGCCGTCCACCGTGCGCGCTGACCGACATGCCGGCCGCCGTGAACCGCTGCCCCGCGCGGACCCGGGTCACCGGCAGCGGGGCGAGGTCCGGCAGTTGGGCCCCCTCCGGGGCGTACACGGGGACACCGAGACCGGCGAGCCGCAACACGTCCACGTGGTCGGTGTGCTCGTGGGTGACCAGGACGGCGTCCGCGCCGACCAGGGCGCTCGGCTCGCTCCACGTCCCCGGGTCGACGACCAGCACCCCTCCCCCGTGCTCGATGCGGACACAGGCGTGGGTGAACCGGGTGATACGCACCAGGCGACGGTACGCCGCCGGCAGATCGGTCCGGGTACCCGTGGCGGTTGGGCCGGCGCTGCCCGATGGTGCGGCAGCAGGCCGCAGCGATACGGGAACTACCCCAAGATCGCCGTCGTCACCGGCGCGTCCTGGCCGGTCGTCGGCGGCATGTTGCTGATGGGCCCCAGGCGGCGGCGTTGCCGAACGACGACTGGCGGTCGGTCTGACCAGCACCGCGGGCGCCGTCAGCGCATCGGCGCGGACGACGCCCGGACGATGTAGGCGAACTGCACACCGAACGCGACCACCGCGACCAGCACCCCGACCGGGACCGTCACCTCGCCCCCGGCCCGGACGGTCGTGGTCACCAGGGCGATGCCGAGCCCTCCCAGCACCGCGTTGACCGCGCCCACGAGTGCGGCCGTGGTCAGCAGGAACTCCCACCGCCCCGGTCGCGTGCCGACCAGGTTCCAGGCCGTGCTCATGGCGTCCTCGGCCACCACCGCGTCGGCGAAGAAGTCGTGCTCGCCGGCGAGATTGTGTTGGTAGTAGGCCCGGATGCGTTGGATCCGCCGCAGGTCCAACGAGTTTTCGACTGTGGTCTCCACCAGCCGCAGGAACGTCAGCACCCCGATGATGACCAGGATCGGCAGCACCGCGGCCAGGTAGGGCTGGACCAGCTTGTCGTTGCTGGCGACGAAACCGAGGCCGATCAGCGCCGCCGAGAGGACGGACAGGAAGATGGTGGCGCGGCCGGTGGCCTCGGCGATGGTGCCGGCGCGAGACGTCTGCAACGCGTAGTGCTCGGTGGTCAGGACGGTGAGAAGCGCCTGCTTGCGTTCACTCTCGTCCACCCCGACACCCCCGTGGTCGCGCGACTCCGTTCCCGTCACCCTATGAGCGGCGGGGTGGGTCGGAACGGTGAACCGACCGCTCGGAGTACGGGACAGCGCGTAGCAAAGCAGGCTCGTATCCTCCGAATTCGGGTGATCGGCAAGCGGCGGTGGGGCCGACCGACGACGGAAGGGGAACGGATGCCCGGGTGGGCTGGTCGGGGCGGGCGGCAACGACGTGCCTTCGTCGTCGGTGGGGCACTGTTCGCGATTGCCGTCGTCATGCTGCTGGCCGCCTGGCGCAGCAGCGGCTTCCTCAGCGATCTGCTGCTCAACCTCGGGGCCAGCGTGGTCCTCGCGGCCATCTCGTACGTCATCTTCGACCCGTTGTTCGAGGAGGCCCGCAAGGCGCGGGTGCAGGAGCACCTCAGCTTCGACCAGCAGGCGTTCGTGACGCGGCTGCACCGCTCCGGACGCCGGGTGCGCATCCTCGACACCTGGACGATCCTGCTGGAGCAGCGGCACCGTGAGGAGACCCTGAGCGCGGTGCGAGCGGCGCTCGCCAACGGCGCCCAGGTGCAGTTGCTGCTGCTCGATCCCGACTGCACCGCCGCGCAGCAGCGCTCCGAGGAGCTGGAACGGCAACGGGTGGACGTGCCCCGGCAGATCCGCACCAACCTGCGCCACCTGGCCGCGTTCGCCGACGCGCTCGACGCGCGGCTGCGCCACCGCCTCCAGGTCCGGCTCTATGACGCGTCCCCGTCGATCCAGCTCTACCAGTGGGACGGGCGGGCGCTGATCTCGTTCTTCCCGATCGGGAAGTTGTCCTTCAACGTGCCGCAGCTTGAGGTGGACATGGACAGCCCGTGGGGCGGGTTCGTGCACGCCCGGTTCGAGGAGCTGTGGGAGCACGAGCAGGCCACCCTCGACCTGGAGCGGTACTGGTCGGTCATGGTCACGCTGCGCCACGACGAGTCGGACGTGGTCGAGGTACGCGTGCCGTACGTGACGGTGGATGGGCAGCACTACGTCGACTGTCGGGGGTTCCGGGTCACCGGCCCACTGACCGTGCGAGCCGTGCTGCCGCCTCGCGCGCCCGGGGCGGCCCCCGCTGTGTTCTCGCTGGCCGAGCCCGCCGACGGGGACCGCACCCCGGCCGCGGTGGTGAAACGGCACTTCGACCAGAAGTACGGGCACGGCGACGGCGAGCGGGACGTCCGGCGACTGGTGTCGCCGCCGGGCGATTCCCGTACCCCGGCGCCTCGGCCCGCGACGGCTGGTGAAACGCACGCACGGTGACCCCCGAAGGGACCGTCGGCTCGGCGCGGGAAACAATGGTGGTCCACCCTGATCGTCAGGAGGACCGTCGGCGTGTCGCACCGCACCGCACCGCCGCCCGGGGCGGCGCAGCTGCGCGCCGACTGCGGGCGCTGTTTCGGGCTGTGCTGCGTGGTGCCGGCCTTCGCCGCGTCGACGGATTTCGCCATCGACAAGCCGGCCGGCGCGCCCTGCCCGAACCTGCGCCCCGACCACCGCTGCGGCATCCACACCGACCTGCGGGAGCGCGGTTTTCCCGGCTGCACGGTGTTCGACTGCTTCGGCGCCGGGCAGCAGGTCGCCCAGGTGACCTTCGGCGGGCGGGACTGGCGGGACGCGCCGGAGACGTTGCCGGCGATGGCGGAGGCGTTCGCGGTGCTCCGGCCGCTGCACGAACTGCTCTGGTATCTCACCGAGGCGGTGGCGCTGCGCCCGCCGGCCGACCTGCGCGCCGAGCTGGAACGCGCCCGCGCCGAGACGCTGACGCTCACCGAAGGTGACCCCGCGCGGCTTCGCGTGGTGGACGTCGACGGCCATCGGGCCCGGGTCAACCCACTGCTGTCCCGGGCCAGCGACGCGACCCGCGGCCCCGGTGGCGCCGATCGCCGGGGCGCGCACCTGCTCGGGGTGGACCTGCGCCGTGTCGACCTGCGCCGGGCCAACCTGCGCGGGGCGCTGCTGATCGGCGCCGATCTGCGCGGGGCGGACCTCGGTCTGGCCGACGTCACCGGCGCGGACCTGCGCGGGGCCGATCTGCGGGGCGCGGACCTGCGGAGCACCCTCTTCCTGCACCAGACCCAGCTGGACGCCGCCCGGGGCGACACCCGCACCGGGTTACCGGGGACGCTCACCCGGCCGGCGCACTGGACGGCGCTGCCGCTCACCCCGGTCGGTCAGCCGGCCCGGTCCCCGGCCCGTCGGGGCCGCCGCCGCTAGGAACGGCCCGATCCGGTCCGCCGTGCGCGCCGGTCAACTCCTGGAAGCCGGCATGGACCGGGCACTGGGGGCAGCGGGCGCGGTCGCAGAGCCGGCAGAGGTGGGCCAGGCTGCCGGCGTCCGCCACCTCGTCGTGCAGCAGGGCCCGGGCGATGTCGGCGAGCTGGCGGCGCTGCTCGACGGTCAGCGGGGCGAGCAGCGCGGTCAACACCTCCTGCCGGGCGCGCAGGGTACGGGCGGCGACCGCCGCGCCCTCGGCGGTGAGGTGCAGGGCGCGGCTGCGCGCGTCGGCACCCGGACGCCTCTCCACCCAGCCCTGCTCCCGAAGCCGCCGGACCAGGTGCGCGACGCCGGGTTGGGTCAGCCCCAGCACCTGGCCCAACCACTCGGCGGTCACCCCCGGCTGATCCTTGAGGACGACCAGCGCCTCGGCGAGCGCGCCGCCGGCCCCGACAGACCCGCTGACCGACGCCCGCATCCGCGAGCCGACGAGCAGGGCGAGTGCGCCGAGCAGGTTGGGCGAGCCGTCCTCGGGTAGATTCATAAGTTGTGAATGTACCTCGTCGGGCGATGCTGCTCATCATGTTGATGACCGTGGCGCAGCTACCGGTCGCACTGCGGCAACTGCTCGTCGTCCTGCTCGGTCACCAGAACACCGGCAGTTTCGCCACCGCCGGAGTAGCCAGCGCCGGCTGCGGGATCGGGCTGGCGGTCACCGCGCCCATGGTCGGTCGACTCCTGGGCCGGCTCGGGGCCCGGCCGGTGCTGCTCGCCACCGGCCTCGCCCACCTGCTCGCCCTGCTCGGCCTGGCCGTCACCACCGAACCGGCGGCGTTCGTGGCACTGGCGACTGTGGCCGGGCTCAGCACGCCACCGGCGGTCGGCAGCGGACGCGCCCAACTGGCCCGGCTCGTCGCCCCTGCCGCGCTGGCCCGCGCGTACGCGGTCAACGCCGTCGGGCAGGAGGTGCTCTACGTGGGCGGCCCCCTCGCTGTGACACTGAGCCTGCTGATCAGCGGACCCACTGCCGCACTGCTCGCCTTCGCGGTGATCGGCAGCGCCGGGCTGCTCGGCATGGTCGCGGTGCTGCCGCCGCACGAGGCCGACCGGCAGCCTCGCGGGAAGGGCTCCGCGCTGCCCGGCCGGGCCACCCGCCGCACCGTCGTCGGCACCCACATCGGCTACATGATGGGCATCGGCGCGATGTGGGTGCTGGTGCCCGCGTTCGCCACCACGGTCGGGCACCCGGACCAGGCCGGGCTGCTGGTGACCATCTGGTCGGTGGGCAGCCTGGCCGGTGGCGTGCTGCTGGCCAGCCGGGGACGGCCCGGCAGCCCGGCGGCGGCGTACCTGACGATGCTCGGCACGTTGGCCGCCACCTCGGTGGCGCTGCTGCTGCCCCGCAACGTGCCACAGATGGCCGTCGCGCTGGCGGTCTTCGGTCTCGCGCTGGCACCGTTCCTCGCCGTCACCGACGAGATCCTCGCGCGGTCCACCCCGGCGGTCCGGCTCCCCGAGACGTACGGGTGGTTGCAGACGGCCGGGCAGCTCGGCATCGCCGCCGGCTCCGCGACCAGTGGCATGGTCAACGACCACCTCGGCAACACCTGGGCGTTCCTGGTGGTCGTCGGCGCGCTCGCGCTGGCACTGATCGTCGCGCTCAGTCGCCGCCGGACCTTGCGGCTGCTGTCCGCCGCCCCGCAGGCCGAGACGGTCGGCTCGACGGTCACCGCCGGCGGGTCAGGTTTCGGCCGGGACGACGCCGGGTAGCCAGCGCCGACGCGGACCGGCATCGACGGGAGGCACGGCATGGGCTACCGGAAGCGCGACGGTGAGCAGCCGGGCGACCCGCGACACAGCGAGGACGAGGCCGGCCAGGTGCCGCTGGTGCAGGTCGAGGCGGACACCGAGGTCCCCGCACCGGCGGACACCGACGTCCGGCCGGACATCGTGACCGAACCCGAGAGCTCGGGTATGGCCGGTGGCTCGTCCGGCAGCAGCAGCGGTGGCTCCAGCATGCCGGGGCACCCCGACGCGACCCGCTGACCCAGGCTCAGCGGCTGATCAGCGCAGCCCGCGCCTCGGTCATGCCCTTGTTGGCGAGCCCGTCGGCCCGCTCGTTCTCCGGGTGCCCGTTGTGCCCCTTGACCCACAGCCAGGTCACCTCGTGCCGTTCGCAGGCCGCCTCCAGCCGCTGCCACAGGTCGGCGTTCTTCACCGGCTGCTTCGCGGCCGTCCGCCACCCGTTGCGTTTCCACGACGCCAGCCAGCTGGTGATGCCGTTGCGCACGTACGTGCTGTCGGTGTGCAGCTCCACCGTGACCGGCCGGTTCAGGCTCTCCAGCGCCTGGATGGCCGCCATCAGTTCCATCCGGTTGTTGGTGGTGGGCGTGGCCTCACCGCCGCACAACTCCCGCTCGTGATTGCCGTAGCGCAGCAGGGCGCCCCAACCGCCCGGCCCGGGGTTGCCACTGCACGCCCCGTCGGTCCAGATCTGCACGCCCCTGCCGGCCGCCGCGTCCACCATGCCCGGCAACCTACCGGGCGCGCACGTCGTCCTCGCCGCTCGGGGCCGGCGCGTCGCGACGCCCGCACCGCACGGCACCCGCTCGCGGCGGACGCGGGAGACGACGCCGCCGCACGGCACCCGCTCGGCGCGGGAGACGACTCCGGTCAGGTCGGACGTGGTGCGCCATCCGCGCCGGGCGCCGAACCCACCACCGCCGGTGGGATGGCCGGCGCGGGCCGGGTGGGGCGCAACCGGTCGCGAACCCGGCCGGCGGCGTCACCGGCGGTCGCGGCGATCATCGGCACCAGCCGGGTCGAATTCATGATCGCGACCTCCTCGGCCGGGGTGGTGCCGCCGTCGAGGAAGCGCAGCACCCGCTCGGCCGGGTTGCGGTCGAAGAGCCGGTCGAAGAACTCCGGACCGCCCACCCCGCCCCGGTCCAGTGCCCGCAACGCCACCGCGTCCATCCAGCGGTGCCGACGCGGGTACGCCGGCGCGGGCACCGGCGCCCGGCCGGCGGCGAGGGCGCGGGCCACCTGGTCGGCCTGCCGGTACATGGCGGAGAAGGTGAAGCCGGTGGAGGGGCGGGTCGCGCCGCCGGCCGTGCCGAGCCGGACCACCCGGGGGGTGGGCCGGGCCGGGAACGGCGCGTCGGTCATCGGGATGACCCCGTTCTCCACCTCGCGCACCCGCAATCCGCCCGGGTCCAAGCCGAGCAGGTCCCGGTAGCCGGTCAGCGCCGCGTCATAGCCGGCGTCGGTGAGCAGGTCCGGCGAGAACTCGGTGTACTCGACCAGGGCGTAGCGGTCGCTGACCGGCAGCACGTACCCGAAGGAGACGCCCCGGGGCGGCTGCGGGGTACGGAAGTCCATCAGCACCGCGCGGGTCGGGTCGAACACCGGTCGGTCAGCCTCCAGCCACCACCCCCGGAAGTGCTGCAACCAGGTCGTTCGCCCCGCTCGGGCCGGCGGGCGGGGACGCGAGTCGAGCACCCAGCCAGCCCGCACGGTGCGCCCGTCGCCGGTACGCACCAACACCCGGGTGCCGTCGTCGCGCACCGTGTCGGCCGGCGCGACGATCCGGGTGGCGTCCAGGCGACGCTCGGCGTCGGCAGCCCGGTCGTAGACCGGGCCGGAGCGGAGCATGGCGTACCGCAGCGGGGTGAGGTCCAGGACGCGACGGCGCGCCGCGGTCGCCACCTCGACCTGCTGCCAGCTCGCGCTGAGCAGCGGGTCCAGGTCGGTGTCGGGGTGGCCCCAGAAGGCCCAGGTGCGGTCCTGGCCGCGTCGGCGCACCGGGTCGACGATGGCGATCCGCTGATCGCGGACGCCGTGCCGGTCCAGTGCGGCGAGCAGCAGTGACGCCGCGCCGCCGCCACCGAGCAGCGCGAGGTCGACGTCGAGCGGCGCGGAGTCGGTCACCCGCACCACGCTGCCACACCGTCGCGCCCGACCGCGCGCCGCCATGGGTGGCGGCGGCGCTGTGCCGCCCGGGGCGGGCGACTCGACAGGGCGGATCGGCGTGCGTGCAGGCCCGATTGACAGGCAACTCTCTGGTTGCCTATTTTGATAGGCAACCGCTGGGTTGCCTGCTGTGGGGAGGGTCGATGGACGACGCGTTCCGGGCGCTGGCCGACCCCAGCCGGCGTCGACTGCTCGACCGGCTCAACGACCGCAACGGGCAGACCCTGCGGGAGCTCTGCGACGGGCTGGCGACCAGCCGACAGGCCGTCAGCAAGCATCTGTCGGTGCTGGAGGCCGCCAATCTCGTCACCACGGTGCGGCGTGGCCGGGAGAAGTTGCACTACCTCAACGCCGCCCCCATCAACGCCATCGCCGACCGGTGGCTCAGCCGCTACGACCGCGAGCGCGCCGCCACCCTCGCCGACCTGACCACCGCATTGGAGCGACACGCCATGGAGAGCCCCACCTTCGTCTACACGACCTACGTCACCACCACCGCGCAGCGACTGTGGGCCGCGCTCACCGAACCGGCGTTCACCCGCCGCTACTGGGGTGGGGTGGCGCTGATGTCGGACTGGCAGGTCGGGTCGCCCGTGCTGTGGCAGGACGCGCCGGACGCCGAGCCCCGCGACCTGGGCCAGCGGGTGCTCGTCGCCGAGCCGTATCGGCGCCTCTCCTACAGCTGGCACGGCTTCCAGCCCGAGCACGCCGAGCACTTCGGCTGGTCCGCCGAGGAGTTGGCCGCCCGGCTCGGCGAGCGCCGGTCGACGGTGACCTTCGAGATCGAGCCGCACGGCGACAGGGCCGTCCGGCTGACCGTCATCCACGACGACTTCTCCCCCGACAGCGAGATGCACCGGGCGATCAGCGGCCAGCTCGACGGCAGCGGCGGCTGGCCGGAGCTGCTGGCCAGCCTCAAGACGCTGGTGGAGACCGGCGAGCCGATGCCCGAACCGACCCCGGCCGGCTGACCCACGCGAGCGGGCCGGTCGTCGTGGCCGGCCCGCACCGAGCAGCGCCTCATTCGCGGCGTCGCCGGCAATACCTCGCCATCGGCCCAGCGGCGACAGCTCGCGGCTCTCCCCGCCTTCGGGTGGACACGTGACGGCAACGAGGATTTCTCATTTTCACCTGATCGAGGACCCAACCCACCTAGTGTTGGGCACACCGGTGCTAGTCACGGAGTTGGCCACCCGAACGACGTCCCACGCAGTCAGCGGACGAAAAGTGAGGGAAGACGCGTATGAAGGTCTCAACAGCACTCTGCTCGGCGGCGCTCGGCGTGGGCCTCGGCACGCTCCTGCTGCCAGGCGCCGCACTGGCCGACACCACCGTGTCACCGGCCACCACCCCGGTCGGTGGAACCGTCGTGCTCACCGCGACGACCTGCAACCCGAAGTCGGGTGATGCCATCTTCCGGGTCACCGGCCCCAACCGCGACCAGAACGTCCGATCCACCACGGCCGCCGCCGGCGGCGGGCTGAGCGCCGAACTCTTCACCGCCGGGTTCACCCTGGGCACCTACACGGTGGCGGCCACCTGCGGCGACGGCAGCTCGGCCGGCACCGCCACCTTCACCGTCACCCCGATCGGCGGCGCGCCCGCCGGCTCCGGCGGCGACAACCGTGACACCGGCGCTCTCGCCGCCGGCGGCACACTGCTCGGCACCGCCCTCGCCGGCGCGGTGATCCTGATCCGCCGGCGCCGTCCGGTGTCCACTGTCGCCTGATCGGCGGCCGTTCCATCCCTGAGACGGGTGCCCGCGCCGGTGACACCGGTGCGGGCACCCCGACGATCCCACCCGGAGGTGCACAGGTGTGGTGGCGGCGGACCCTGCCGGCCGTGGTCGCCCTGCTCGGCGTGACCGGGCTCGGGCTGATCACCGTCGGCCTCACCGCCGACCCGGCCCGGCCACCGCGACCGTCGGCCGAAGCGCCGACCCGCACCCACCCCGCACCGGACCTGGCCCCGCTGCCACCCGCCGCACCGGTCCGGGTGCAGATCCCGGCCATCGGCGTTCGCGCCGACATCGTTCCCGTGGGTGCGGACGCCAGCGGGGTGCTGGAGGTGCCGCCACTGGACCGGCCCACTCTCGCCGGCTGGTACCGGCACGGGGTCAGCCCCGGCGAGACCGGCAACGCCGTCCTGGTGGGACACGTCGACGCGCCGTCCGGCCCGGCGGTCTTCTTCGACCTCGGTCGGCTCCGCGCCGGGCAGCAGGTCCAGGTCACCCGCGCCGACGCACGGGTCGCGACGTTCACCGTGGACGCCGTCCGCGCGTACCCCAAGGAGCACTTCCCCACCACGCTGGTCTACGGCCCGGCGGACGCCGCCGGGCTGCGCCTGATCACCTGCGGTGGCCGGTTCGACGCCACCAGCGGCAACTACGTCGACAACGTCGTCGTCTTCGCCACCCGCACCGCCTGAACCGGGTCGTGCTCCGCCGCTCCGGCCGGCGGGCCGCTCACCGATGCGCGGAAAGGAAGGCGCGGATGCGGTCGCGGGGGTTGTCGGTCAACTCGGGACCGTGGGTGAAGGCCGCGAGGTCGTACTCCAACTCGCCGAGCACGTGCGCGGTCTCCCGGGTCATCTGGAAGTCGCTGCACAGCCACCGCATCGGCCACCGGACGCCGAGCACGTTGAACAACGCGTCCCCGGTGATCAGCAGGCGGGTCGGCTCGTGCAGCAGCGACACGTGCCCGGGCGAGTGCCCCGGGGTGTGCACCACCCGCAGACCGCCACCGACGTCGAGCAGGTCCCCGTCGGCCAGCGGCTGGGCCACCTCGACCGCCGGGAACCGGCCGCTGTTGAGCCGGGCGAAGAGACGACCTCCGGTCACCGCCGGGTCGCTGACCGGCGCGCGGCCCGCCTGCGCGTACGCCACGTCGGCGGCGTGCGCGGCGACCGGGGCACCGGTGCGGCGGGCCAACTCCGCCGCGCCGCCGGCATGATCGGGGTGCGCGTGGGTGAGCACGATCCGGGTGACGTCCGCCGGCACCTTGCCGATCGCCGCCAGCCCGCGCACGATCCGGGCCGGCGCCTTGGCCAGCCCGCAGTCGACAAGCGTGACGCTGCCGTCGTCGTCGACGAAGGCGTACGAGTTGACGGCCGAACGGCCGACAGTGGGGATACGCCAGACGTTCGGGGCCAGTGGCACCGCAGGGGCTCGCGTCATGTCGCGAGTCTAGGAACGATCGTCAACTGTCGTTGTCGACCGGTCGACGGTCCGCCTGACGCGCCGGAGGGCTAACCTCGCCCGGGTGATGTGGCAGCGGTACGTGGCGATCGGCGACAGCACCACCGAAGGGCTCGACGACCCGGACGGCGCCGGCGGCTACCGGGGCTGGGCCGACCGGTTCGCCCTGGCGGTGGCCCGCGCCCAGGGCGGTCTGGAGTACGCGAACCTGGCGATCCGTGGCCGGACCACCGCGCTGATCCGGGCCGAGCAACTCCAGCCCGCCCTCGACCTGGCCCCCGACCTCGCCACCGTCGTCGCCGGCATGAACGACGTGTTGCGCCCCTCCTTCGACGCCGACCAGGTCGCCGGTGATGTGGCGGCGATGCAGCAGGCGCTCGTCGATCAGGGGGCCACCGTGCTGACGTTCACGATGCCGGACCCGGCACCCGTGATGCCGCTGGCCCGACCCCTGCGGGGGCGCATGCTGGCGCTCAACGAGGCGCTGCGGGCCGCCACCGCGCGGACCGGCGCCACCCTCCTCGACCTGGGTGCCCACCCGGTCTCCTCCGATCCCCGGCTGTGGAGCGACGACCGGCTGCACGCCAACAGCGCCGGGCACGAGCGGATCGCCGCCGCGCTGGCGTACACGGCGGGTCTGCCCGGGTTCGACGACTCCTGGACGCAACCGTTGCCGCCGGCGGCGCGGCGACGCCGGGGTGAGGTGTTCGGCGCCGAGCTGGCCTGGACCCGCCGGCACCTGCTGCCCTGGCTGGTCCGGCACCTGGGCGGCCGGTCCTCGGGTGACGGCCGGGTGGCCAAGCGGCCGGTGCCGCTGCCGGTGCCGCTGGACTAGAACAGGTGCGGCAGGATAGCGACGTGGGCAAGGGTGCGGGACGCCGGCGGGCGAAGGCGACGACGGGACGGGTGTGCCCGTGCGGCTCCGGTCGGGCGTACGCGGACTGCTGCGCCCCGGCGCACGCGGGCGACGCCCCGGCGACGGCCGAGGCCCTGATGCGCTCCCGGTTCAGCGCCTTCGCCCTCGGCGACTCCGGTTACCTGCTGCGCAGCTGGCACTCGTCGACCCGGCCCGCCTCGCTGGAGCTCGACCCGGGGCAGCGGTGGACCCGACTGGAGATTGTGCGGACCGAGCGGGGCGGCCTGCTCGACGCCGCCGGCACGGTGAGCTTCCACGCCCACTACCGGCACGAGGGCCGGCCCGGCACGGTGACCGAACACAGCCGGTTCGTCCGCGAGGACGGCCGGTGGGTCTACCTCGACGGTGACCAACCCTGACGGCTGTTTGGGCGTAGGATGACGTCGGCGCCGTCCTGCGCCGCACCTCCCTCCCGGCGCTCACGCCGCCGGCAACGCGGAGGCAAAGGGTGCCTGGAGCCCTCGGGACGTGGTGCCACATGCCCCACTCCGGCGGGGTCGGCGGGAGCGTGAGTCCCGGTGACCGTGCCGTTGACCGGGAGCATGTGATGACCACCCAGAGATCGTTCAAGGCCCGGGTCCGGACCCGGATGGAGAAGACCGGCGAGAGCTACACCACGGCCCGCCGGCACCTGATCAACCGGGCCGCCGAGCGGGCCGCCCCGCCAGCTCAGCAGTCCACCGCCGCGGCGCCTGCCACGGCCGCCGCAGCGCAGACCGAGCGGATCGCCGACGACCTGATCCGCGACCGGACCGGCCGCGGGTGGGCCGAGTGGTTCGGCCTGCTCGACGCGGTGTCCGCCACCGACTGGACGCACACCCGGATCGCCCGGCACCTGACCACCGAACACGAGGTGCCCGGCTGGTGGGCGCAGACCATCACCGTCGGGTACGAGCAGGCACGCGGCCTGCGCGCGCCGGGTCAGCGACGCGGCGGCGGTTTCGAGGCCAGCGCGAGCCGGACGGTGGCGGTGCCGGCGCGGCGACTGTTCGAGGCGTTCGCCGACGAGACGGCACGCACCCGTTGGCTGCCCGACGTCGAGGTACGCGTCCGCACCGCCACCGCGCCGCGGATCTTCCGGGCCGACTGGGCCGGTGGCCCGACCCGGCTTGTCGTCGGCATCGACGCTGTCGGCGAGTCAAAGGCCCGGGTCAGCGTCCTGCACGAGAAGCTGACCGGGGCGGAGCAGGCCGCAGAGCTGAAGGCGTACTGGCGGGAACGGCTCGCCGCGCTGAAGGCACTGCTCGAAACGGACGGAGGCCACCGATGAGCTTCCGGGACCTCGACGGCCACCAGTGGTCGTTCCTCCACCTGGACGGCTGACCAGGCGGCCCGGCGGCGACCCCTCGGGCCGCCGCCGGGCCACCGGTCAGTGCCGGCCAGGCGTCACCGCCGCGACCACACCGGTGGGCACCACCGCCCGGCGCCGGCGGCGGGTCAGCAGCACCAGCGCCACCACGAGGTACGCCCCGGCGGTCAGCGCGAACGCCACCGCGTTGCCGGCCGCTGTGGCGAGCAGGCCGTAGACGGCGTACGTCACGATGATCAGCACGTCGGTGGCCATCCCGGCCAGGGATGTGACGGTGGCGCGACTGGTACCGGTGATCCGGGCCTGCAACCGGGCGTCGGCCAGCACAGTGGCCAGCTGCGCCGCGCCGAAGGCCACCGCGATCAGCACGAATCCCGCCTGGTGCCGCAGCAGTGCACCTCCCGCCAGCGCGACGCCGACCAGCCCCAGCAGCGCGGCGTACCCTCGGCTACCCAGCCGCTCCCCGGCCGGGGCGAGCAGCCCACCGATGGTCACCCCGGCCCAGAGCAGCAGGAGCAGCAGTGGGACGGCCTCCGCCCCGACACCGGTGTCCAGGGCGAGCAGCGGGGTGTACTCGTCCAGGGCACCCCAGTCGGCGGCGACCACCGCCACCAGCAGCACCGCCGACCGCACCGGCGCGCGGGTGCGGACCTGCGCCACCCCGGCCCGCAGCGTGTCCCACCATCCCAGGTCGGCATCGTCGTCCGGGTCCGCCGACGCGACGGTGTCCGGCTCGTCCGGGCCCGGGGGTGGGGCGCTGTCCGGCTGGTCCGGCCGGGGTGGTGCGGCATCCGCCCGCCCGGCGGCCAGCACCGGCCCGGCGATCGGGAGGCGCGCGGCGGCTGGCGCGCGGTGTTCCGGGAACCGGGTGGCGACGATCGCGGCGAGCAGGCAGGCGAGCACGCTGGCCGCGCCGATCACCGGGTAGCCGCCGACGGCGAGCACCGGGCCGGCGAGCACTCCGGAGAGCACCACGCCCAGCACACCCGCCGTCCGTGCCCGCCCGAGCACTCGCGCGTACCGGCCGACCGCGCCGAGCCGGTCCAGCTCGGTCCAGACCAGCGCCTCCAGGGCACCGGACACGAGCGCGCCACCGGCGCCCCAGAGGAGGAAACCGACAGCGAACGCCGGGTACGACGGCAGCAGCACCCAGAGCGCGAAACCGGCGGCGGCCACCAGCGGGGCGAGGCACAGCAGCAGCCGGCGGGACAGCACGTCGGCCCAGGCGCCGGAGGGCACCTCGAACAGGATGCCGGCGGCCGACCAGATGACGAACAGCGACGCGATCTGCCCCACCGACAGCCCGGTGTCGGCGAAGAACACCACGTACAGCGGGTAGAGCAGGACAAGGTCGCTGAGGAACGCGTACCCGTAGAGGGTCGCCGTCAGCCGGCGGACCGCCGGATCGGGCACGCGCGAGACGATGGAGATCATGGGGCCTTCCCGTGGGAGTGGAGACGGACACCGGACGTGCGGTGCCCGTGGTGGCCCACGGGATCGGCCTACGCCGCTGGATCAATGTCGCCAGGTCATGCCCGCGATGCTAGACAACCGGCGCGGTGGCGGCCAGCACTTTCGGCGTGCGGGCAGCGCGGGCCGGGTAGGCGAGGCGGGGCGGACAACGCGAGGCGGGGCGGGATCAGGTCGATCCCGCCCCGCCGTACCGCTGGATGTCAGCGCCGGTCGACCGGCGGAATGACAGTGGTGGTCTCGCTGTCGTCGCTGGTGCGCTGCCCGGGCACCGCGCGGTCGGTGCCGCCGGTGACCACCTGGGTGGCGTCGGAGCTGACCGGGAAGTGGACGACCTGGGTGGCCTCCGGGTCGCTGGGCCGGGGCACCACCTGGGTGGCGTCGGCGTCGGTCGGCCGGGGCACCACCTGGGTGGCGTCGGCGTCGGCCGGCCGGGGCACCACCTGGGTGGCCTCCGCCTCGCTGGTGGTGGCCGACCGGCGGGCCAGCTCGGCCTCGGCGTCACGGCGACCGGCCCGGTACGCCTGGGCGTGCTCGGCGATCAGCCGCGACTCCCGCTCGGCGCGGGTCAGCCACGACTCCCACCGACTCTGCATCGGACGGATCAGACCGCCGCCGACACCCACGACGAGGATGCCGCCGATCGTGGCCAGCACGGCGATCAGCACCGGAGTGGTGACCGCGGTGGCCACCCCGATCTGGTTCAGCGCGGCGATGACGCCGAGGCCGAGGATGAACACCGAGGCGATGGTGGCCAGCGCCCGGCCGTACGACAGGCCGCCGAGCGCGCCGCTGATGATGTCCTTGACCGCGTTGGCGATGGCGGCGGCGACCACGACGATGACGATCGCGACGAAAGCCCGGGGCAGCCACGAGATCACCGCACCGAGCAGGTCGGAGATCGGGTTCGGCCCCCAGATGCCGAAGGCGAGCTGGAGGGTGAACAGCAGCACCGCGTAGTAGGCGAGCTTCGCGACGATGTCGCTGGCGTCGTACCGGGAGCGACTCAATGCGCGGCGGATGCCGCCGCGTTCGACGGCGCGGTCGAAGCCCACCCGTTCGAGGACCTTCTCCACGATCTTCAGTACCGCCTTGGCGATCAGCCATCCGGCCACCAGGATCGCCAGGAAGGCGACGGCCTTGGGCAGGAAGAGCATCACCGAGCGGAGCGCGTCGCCCACCGCGTCGCTGACGTTGTCACTCATCTGGTCATTCCTTAAAGGGCAGCCGGATCGGTCTGCCCCGCACCTACCCCGGACCCGGCGCGCGGAAACGCCGATGATCACGAGCTCTGCCAGCCCTCTAGCGCGCGGACGAGCTTTGGCAATATTCTCCGGAGCACGTGCGGCCACTGGAGCTACTTTTCATCCCCGCCGTCGGCCGCAGGAGGAGATGCCATGCACGTCGACCATTCCGAAGTGGATCGCCGGACGCTGCTGCGGGCCGGTCTCGGCGCCGCCACGGTCGCCGTCGTCGGGAGCGAACTCGCCCTCCCGGGCGCGGCGCAGGCCGCGCCGGGCACCGACCTGGACTGGATCATCAGCTGCGACGAGTGGGCCGCCCGCCCGCCGAAGGATCCGCTGTCGGTGAGCGCCATCGCCACCAACAAGATCATCGTGCACCACATGGCGTTCCCGAACGTCACCGACTACTCCCGCGAGCAGGCGGTGAAGCTCGCGCACGACTGCCAGGACCTGCACATCGACGGCAACGGCTGGTCGGACACCGGCCAGCACTTCACGGTGAGCCGCGGCGGCTACGTTCTGGAGGGCCGCCGGGGCAGCCTGGAACGGCTCGAAGCCGGCGACCGGCAGATGATCTCGGCGCACTGCCCGGGTGAGAACGGCCGCGCGATCGGCATCGAGAACGAGGGCACCTACGTCACCGAGACACCGCCGAAGGCGTTGACCGACTCCCTGGTCAAGCTCTGCGTCGCGATCTGCCGGCAGTACGGGCTGCACGCGCACGACATCTTCGGCCACTGGGACTTCCGCACCACCGAGTGCCCGGGCGCCGCCTTCTACCGGCAGTTCCCCGAGCTGCGGCGGCGGGTGCACGCCGCCCTCGGCACGAAGCTCGGTGACGTGCCGGCGCGCCGCTGGCCGGACCTGTGGCGCTTCGTCAACTCCCCCTCGGTCCGGGTGGTGCAGCACCTGCTCGCCTTCCGGGGCTATCCGGTGACCGTCAGCGGCACGTTCGACGCCGCGACCGTCGCGGCCGTGCAGGACTGGCAGGCCCGCAACGGCATCGCTGTGGACGTGGACGCCACCCTCACCACGCCGACCTGGGAAACCCTGGCACCGGAGCTGGACCAGCACGCCAGCGGAGCGCCGGTCACGGCCGTGCAGGAGATCCTCGCCACCAAGGGGTACGGGGTCACCGTGACCGGGGCGTACGACCACGCCACCCGGAGCGCGGTGCGGGACCTCCAGGCACTGCACGGGCTGCCGCGCAACGGCAAGCTCAGCACGAGCACGTGGTGCGCTGTCGTCGGCGGGTCCGTCCGCGAGTCGTTCCGGCACCGCTGAGCGCGCGGTGGCGGTGTGGGGCGCACCCGCACCGCCACCGGCCAGCTCACCGGTTTGATCCGCCGCCCGGGCGGAAAGACTCCCGGGCATGACCTGGGCCCGTCGAGCCGTACCCGCCGTCGCCACCGCCGTCGCGGCGCTCGCCGCGCGGGACCTGATCCAGCGCGATCACGCGCTGCTGCGCAACTTCCCGGTCCTCGGCCGCGCCCGCTACCTGTTGGAGACGATCGGGCCGGAGCTTCGGCAGTACATCGTGGCCGGCAACAACGAGGAGCGGCCGTTCACCCGCGACCAGCGCCGCTGGGTGTACGCGTCGGCCAAGCAGGAGAACAACTACTTCGGTTTCGGTACGGACAACGACATCGAGTACACCCCCGGGTACCCGATCATCAAGCACCGTACGTTCGGCCGCGCCGTGCCGCCGTCGTCACCGGCCGCCGGGCACGACGTGCGGTTGCCCTGCGCGAAGGTGCTCGGCGCGGCACGGGGGCGGTCCCGGGCGTTCCGCCCCGAGTCGGTCGTCAACATCTCCGGGATGAGCTTCGGCTCGCTCTCTGGCAACGCCGTCACCGCGCTCAACAAGGGGGCGGCGCTCGCCGGCTGCCTGCAGAACACCGGAGAGGGCGGCCTGTCGCCGTACCACCGCAACGGCGGCGAGCTGGTCTTCCAACTCGGCACGGCGTACTTCGGCTGCCGCGACGAGCACGGCCGGTTCAGCCTCGACCGGCTGAAGGACCTGGTCGCCGGGGCTCCGGTCAAGGCGTTGGAGATCAAGCTGAGCCAGGGTGCCAAGCCGAGCCTCGGTGGGTTGCTGCCCGGGGCGAAGGTGTCCGCCGAGATCGCCGCCACCCGGGGCATCCCGGCCGGTCAGGACTGCGTCAGCCCGTCCCGGCACGCCGAGTTCTCCGACTGCGACAGCCTGCTCGACTGGGTGGAGTTGCTGGCCGCCGAGACCGGCCTGCCGGTCGGCATCAAGTCGGCCGTGGGTGACCTGGGCTTCTGGCAGGAGCTGGCCACCCTGATGCGGGACACCGGCCGGGGTGTGGACTTCGTGACGATCGACGGCGGTGAGGGCGGCACCGGCGCCGCACCGCTCATCTTCACCGACTCCGTGTCGCTCCCGTTCCAGCAGGGCTTCTCCCGGGTGTACAAGATCTTCGCCGAGCACGGCCTGCACGAGCAGGTGGTCTTCGTAGGCGCCGGCAAGCTCGGTCTGCCGGACAATGCCATCGTGGCGTTCGCGCTCGGCTGCGACCTGGTCAACGTCGGTCGGGAGGCGATGCTGTCGATCGGCTGCATCCAGGCGCAGAAGTGCCACACCGACACCTGCCCCACCGGTGTCGCCACGCAGAACGCGTGGCTCGCCCGCGGCCTGGACCCGGCGTCGAAGTCGGTCCGGGCGGCCAACTACGTGCGGACCCTGCGCCGGGACCTGACCAAGGTCGCCGAGGCCTGCGGCGTCGAACACCCCGGCCTGATCGGAACCGACGCCGTGGAGATCCTGGACGGCCGCACCGGCTCCACGCCACTGCACGAGGTGTACGGCTACCGGCCGGAATGGGGGCTGCCCTCCCCCGCCGACCAGGCGGAGATCATCCGGCTGATGGTCCCGGAGGCACCGCAGGGCGGCAGTGCCCCGCCCTCGGCCACCGCCGTCGGCTGAGGTCACGGCCACCCAGCCAGCGCGGATCGCGGATCGCGGATCGCGGATCGCGGATCGCGGATCGCGGATCGCGGATCGCGGATCGCGGATCGCGGATCGCGGATCGCGGATCGGGATCGGGATCGGGATCGGGATCGGGATCGGGATGAGCTTGATGTCTGTGCGGCATCATGATGACGCACAGACATCAAGCGTTTCCCCGCTATGTCCGCGAAGTGCCGACCGCCGTTCACCACGACCGCCGACCACCACGACCGCCGACCACCACGGCCAGCCACCACCATCCGCCACCGCCAGCCACCGCCGCCGCCAGCCGCCAGCCGCCAGCCCGCCAGCCCGCCAGCCGCCAGCCGCCAGCCGCCAGCCGCGACGACTGTCGGGCACGACTACCAGGCACAACCATCGCCGTTGCACGTCGCCCGAACGACGCGACCGCCGGCAGATCGATGCCGGCGCTAATCGCGTGGAGCCGGCGACTCACCGCGTCTATGGTGGCGCGGTGCTGATCAGACGCGAAACACCCGCCGACGTCGACGCCGTCCGAGCGGTGCACTCCGCCGCCTTCGCCAAGGCCGACGGTGGTCCGGGCACACCGGTCGAGGCGACGCTCGTCGACGCGCTGCGCACCGACGAGGGCTGGCTCCCCGCGTACTCCCTGGTGGCGGTTGATTCGGACGGCCAGGTGGTCGGTCACGTGGTGGCCACCCGCGGCCTGGTGGGCGGTGCGCCGGTGGCGCTGGGCCTGGGGCCGCTGGGCGTGCTGCCGGACTGGCAGCGGCGCGGGGTCGGCAGCGCGTTGATGCACGCGGTGCTCGGCGCGGCCGACGCGCGGGACGAGCCGCTCGTGGTGCTGCTCGGGCACCCCGACTACTACCCGCGTTTCGGGTTCCGGCCCGCCGTCGAGCTGGGTGTCACCCCGCCGCAACCGTGGGGACCGCAGTACTTCATGGCTCGGCCGCTGCACGCGTGGGACGAGTCGATCCGGGGCGAGTTCCGCTACGCCAGCCCGTTCGACGACCTGTGAACCCACCGCGCATCCGCCGACGGCGTGCCACCGACCTGGACGGCTGCGTCGCGGCGCTCGCCGAGGTTCACCGGGTCGACAGGTACCCGATGAACTGGCCCGCCGACCCGCACCGCTGGCTCCGCGAACCGCAGCCGGCGCGGGCCTGGGTGGCAGTCGATGCGGACGCTGCCGTCGTGGGGCACATCGCCGTGCATCGGGTGCCCGACCCGGCGGGCGGGTCGCTGGCCCAGCCGACGGCCGAGGTGGCCCGTCTGTTCGTGGTGCCGAAAGCCCGGGGGTTGGCACTGGGCAGCGCGCTGCTGGACCGGGCCCGCCGGTGGGCGGCCACACGCGCGACGGACCTGGTGCTGGAGGTGACCGCCGGTGACACCGCGGCCGTCGCCCTGTACGAGCGCGCGGGATGGCGGTGTGTCGGCACCAGCACGGCACCGTGGGCGGCGCCCGACGGCGGCCCGGTGTCGCTGCGGCACTACACGCTGCGTCACCGCGTGTCGGCCTCCGACGTCGCACCGGCCAGCACCGCGAGGCGACGGGCGAGCCGGCCCGCGGCCTCGCGCAGCTCGGCGGGCTCCAGCACCTCGACCTCGTAGCTCAGCCGGGCGAGGTGCGCGGCGAGCCAGTCCAGGCTGTCGCCGCCGAGGACCAGCACCGACCACCCGTCGCGATCCTCCTCGACCCGTCCCACCTGGGGCGGGACCACCTGGCGCAGTTGGTCGGCCGGGGCGTGCACGCGCACCCGGGCGAGGTACCGGTAGGGCGCCCCGGTCACTGCCCGCTGCACGAAGGCGACCGGATCGGGGTGCTCGCGGGCCCGGAAACGCCAGGTCGTCGCCACCGTCGCCTCCATCCGGTCCAGCCGGAACGTCCGCCAGTCGTCGCGGTCGACGTCCCAGGCCATCAGATACCAGCGGCGCCCGGTGGTGACCATCCGGATCGGTTCGACAGTCCGTTCCTGGCCCCCGGCGCCCCGGCCGGGATAGTGGAACCGAACGCGCACCCCGTCCCGACAGGCGCGGGCCAGTGTCACCAGCAACTCCGCGTCGATCTCGGCGACCGGACCGATGAGGGTGTCGGTGGCGCCGTGCACCGCCCGCACCTCGGCGCGCAGCCGCGACGGCATCACCTGGTCGAGCTTGGCGAGTGCCCGTAGCGCCGCCTCGCTCGCCCCGGCGACGGTGCCGCCGGAGGCCAGCCGCAGCGACACCGCCGTGGCGATCGCCTCCTCGTCGTCGAGGAGCAACGGCGGCAGCCGGGTGCCCGCACCGAGTTGGTAGCCGCCGCCGACGCCCGACACGGCGTGCACCGGGTAACCGAGCGTCCGCAGGCGCTGCACGTCGCGGCGCACGCAACGGCCGGTGACCCCCAACTCGGCGGCGAGTTCGGCGGCCGTCCAGGACGGTCGTCGTTGCAGCAGCGCCAGCAGGCGCAGCACCCGCTCGGTCGTCGCCTCGACGGTCATTCGTCGATCGTTGCACGGATAGCGGAACGACCCTGTCCGCTATCCGCGAGAGGCTCAGACCATGACCGACCAGATCAGACACCAGGGATCCGCCGTGATCCGCGACGTGCAGATCACCGTCGACTGCGCCGACCCGGCCCGGTTGGCCACGTTCTGGGCCGAGGCGCTCGGCTACCAGGTGCAGGCACCACCCGGGGACTTCGAATCCTGGGACCAGGCACTGGAGGCGATGGGTGTGCCGCCGGAGAACCGCAACGACGCGTCGGCGGTGGTCGACCTCGAGAGCGCGCGACCACGGCTGTTCTTCCAGCGGGTGCCGGAGCGCAAGCAGGTGAAGAATCGCGTCCACCTCGACGTCCGGGCTGCCCCCGGGCTGACCGGTGACGCGCGGATGGCGGCCCTGGAGACGGAGGCCGAACGGCTGGTCTCGCACGGCGCGAAGCGCCTCGGCCGGCACGAGCCCACTCCCCCGTTGGCCGCCGGTCATCTGCTCATGGCCGACCCCGAGGGCAACGAGTTCTGCCTCGACTGATCGGACGTTCGCCCAGCTCACTGCCGCATTGGCCGGGCGTCATGCGAACATGTGTACGTGTCGCCCGGCGCCAGCATCCTGCACGCCGACCTGGACGCGTTCTACGCGTCGGTCGAGCAGCGCGACGACCCGCGCCTGCGTGGCCGGCCGGTGATCGTCGGTGGCGGTGTGGTGCTCGCGGCCAGCTACGAGGCGAAGGCGCGGGGTGTCCGCAGCGCGATGGGCGGGCAGCAGGCGCGGCGGCTCTGCCCGGACGCGATAGTGGTGCCGCCCCGGATGTCGGCGTACACGGCGGCGAGCCGCGCGGTCTTCGAGATCTTCCGGCAGACCACGCCGCTGGTCGAGGGGCTCTCCATCGACGAGGCGTTCCTCGACGTGGGCGGGCTGGGGCGGCTGGTCGGGCCACCGGCAGAGATCGCCGAACGGCTGCGCCGGGAGGTCCGCGACCAGGTCCACCTGCCGATCACGGTGGGGGTGGCCCGCACGAAGTTCCTGGCCAAGGTGGCCAGCGGGGTGGCGAAACCGGACGGCCTGCTGGTGGTCGCGCCGGACGACGAGCTGGCGTTCCTGCACCCGCTGCCGGTGGAACGGCTCTGGGGCGTCGGCCCGGTCACTGCCGCCAAGCTGCGGGAACGCCGGATCCGTACGGTCGGGGAGGTGGCCCGCCTCGGCGAGGCGGCGCTGGTGTCGGTGCTCGGGGCGGGCGCCGGCCGGCACCTGCACGCGCTGGCGCACAATCGCGACCCCCGGGCGGTGCAGGTGGGGCGGCGGCGCGGGTCGATGGGCGCGCAGCACGCGCTCAGTCGCACCCCGCACGCCTCCACGGAGTTGGACGCCATCCTCGCCGGCCTGGTCGACCGGGTCAGCCGGCGGATGCGGGCGGCCGGGCGGTCCGGCCGCACAGTGGTGTTGCGCCTGCGCTTCGGCGACTACACCCGGGCCACCCGCTCGCACACGGTGGGTAAGGCGACGGCGGACACCACGCCACTGCTCGCCGCCGCGCGTGCCCTGCTGCGCGCGGCGCTGCCCGAGATCGATCGCCGTGGTGTCACCCTGATCGGTGTCTCGGTAGGCAACCTCGACGACAACCCGGTCCAGCCAGAGCTGCCGTTCCAGCCCGATGCCGGTTCCGATCTGGACGCTGCGGTGGACGCGGTCCGCGACCGGTTCGGATCGGCCGCACTCACCCGGGCGGTGTTGCTCGGCCGGGAGCCGGGGGTGGAGATGCCACTCCTGCCGGACTGACCGATACGCGTGCGGCGTCCGCGTCCGAGCTGCGATCAGAGACACATCACAGCAGGTCGGCGGTTTAGCCGGCGGCTGACGGGTGACCCTTGAGGGGTACAGCCTGACGAGGGGGGCCCACTCATGTCCGACGACACCAGCAACCGACCGAGCCGCACCGCCGAGCGTCCGCACGACGTGACCGACCCGCTGCTGTGGCAGTTGGCGATCGACGTGCTGAGCGCACACGAGCCGGACGACGAGGGCCGGTGCCGCAACCTTCAGTGCGCCGGTCAGTCCTGGCCGTGCGCGGCCCGTGCCGGTGCCGAGCACTCGCTGCGACTGTCCCGCAGCACGCCCGACTCGGTCGAGAGGATCACCGACGGCGACGACAGTGACGACGTGGGCGCGGGCCGTCCCGGGGAGTCCGCGGTTCCCGCGTCCCGCTGGGGCTGGAACGCCGGCCCGGCATCGTCGCATCGAGGGCCGAAGGCGTCCGCCTCGGCGGCGTGACGGCGGCCCGCACGAGGCATCATGGGCACCCGGGCTGACAGCACGACACACACGAACGCTCGGCCGGTGATCCGGCCGAGCGTTCGTGTGTCATCCGTCAGAGGCTGAGCCGCTGACCCGGAAAGATCAGACCCGGGTCTGCTCCGACCACCTGCCGGTTGTCCTCGTACAGGGCCTGCCAGCCGCCGGCCACCCGCTGGTCGGCAGCAATCTCGGACAGGGTGTCGCCCGACCTGACCAGGTACGTCTGGCCGCCCGCCACCGGCGCGGTGCGCTGGTGGTCGCGGGTCGCCGGCTGCTCGCCACGCGACGACCGCTCCTGCGGTTTGGTGGGCTTCGCGGTCGACGTCGTCGACTTTCCGGTGGATCTGGTCGACGACTTCGCGGCGGACTTGGTCGCGGAGCCGCCCTTCTTGCCGCAGGTCGGCCACGCGCCGATGCCCTGCCCGTCGAGCACCTTCTCGGCAACGGCGATCTGCTCGCCACGGCTGGCCAGGTCGGCGCGGGCGGCGTACTTCTTGCCGCCGTAACCGGCCCAGGTGCTCTGCGAGAACTGAAGCCCGCCGTAGTACCCGTTACCAGTGTTGATCTTCCAGTTGCCGCCGGACTCGCACTTGGCGATCGCGTCCCAGTTGACGGCGGCCTGCGCCGGGGCGGCCGGCCCGAAGAGGGCGACAGCGCCGGTGACCGCGCCGACGGCAAGGGTGCCGACGGCAAGGCGGCGGGTGGTGACCCGTCGGTGACGGGGGGTGTAGACAGACGTCATGTGAGCTTCCTCCACGCCGGCGAGGTGAGCTGTCGGGTTCGGGCCGAGGAGCCCGGCCGCGCGGTGGCGGCTTCACCCCGAGGTGACATGCACCGAGGAACGTGTGGGTCCCCCGCTCCTGCCCGGGTGACTGGGTTCCGACGACCGGGGGCAGGATTTGGCGTTGCCGGCCGTGGTGTCCGCGTTGGCGAACCCGACCGACGTTAGGCACCGTCGGTGACGGTCGCCCACCCCTTGTGAACTCTTTCACCGGGCCACGCGGGGCGGGTCCCGCAGCGGTTGCGGGCGAACGACGTCTGTGCAGTGACCATCGTGGACCGTTTCCGATCAGGTCGGCACAGCAGGCGGTGCGAACACGGCCACGGCCCGGCCGGACAGTTCGATTCAGGCGGTCGCCTGGTATCTGCGGAGCGCAGCTTCGGCAAGTTGGTCCAGGTACCTGTCACCACCGGGTTTGTTGCCCTCCTCCTGAATGACCACCAGAGTGGTCCCGATCCGGACGAGGACGCTGTCGCATTCCAGCGTGTCGGCACCGTAGGTCGCGCTGCACCTGACGTGAATGCTGTCGTCGCCCAACCGCGGCCCTGCTGCCACTGCGAAGCGATGGCTGCCGCCCTGGCCGGACGATGCGACGGTGGGACAACGGCCGATCAGGGTTCGCAGGTCGGCCATTGCTCGTCGTGCACCGTCATCGGCGTACGTCCTGAGGACTTCGGTCCCCACCCACAGGTCATCCGGGCCCGCGTCATAGCTGAGGGTGGCCGCGGCCATCGCTGACGGAGTCCCGGTCAGCCGCCTCGCTGACAACAGCGGGGTCATGCTGCCCGAGCAGGCGTCTGAGCGTTGTTTCCCGGCATCGGGCGACATGACTGTCGCAATGTCCACAGTGAATCCTGACGGCACCGAGTCCGTGGCGACCAGGCGTGCGGACAGCGCCGGGGAGTAGCCCGGCCCGCCCGTCGCCGGAACTACTGGCTCGGGCGGCTTCGTGGCTGTGGCCGAGCCCGTCGTCTGCGCCGCGGAGGGGATCGCTTCGCCCGCTGACCGATCCGCTGTACGAGCCGGTGCGGAACCGCAGGCGGTCACCGTGCAGACGGCCACCACAGCGGCTGACGTACGCAGCACCATCCTGAGCACCGACGGACTCCAGCCTCTCGTGCGGAACGCGTGACGTTAGCAGCGGGCGAGCGATCCCCTACGGCTACAGGGTGCGGGCCAGCCGGTCGGCGAGCGTCCGGGTGAAGCGGGCCGGGTCGGTCAGCTCACCACCCTCGGCGAGCACCGCCAAGCCGTAGAGCAGCTCGGCGGTCTCGGTCAGGGCGGCGGAGTCGCTGCCCTGTTCGTGGGCCTTGCGCAGCCCGGACACCAGCGGGTGGCCGGGGTTGATCTCCAGGATCCGCTTGGTCGGGGGAATCTCGTGCCCCATCGCCCGGTACATCTTCTCCAGGGTCGGGGTGAGGTCGTGGGCGTCGCCGACGACGCAGGCCGGTGAGGTGGTCAGCCGGGATGACAGGCGAACCTCCCGGACACTGTCGGTGAGGGTGGTCCCCAGCCAGTCGAGCAGCGCCGCGAACTCCTGTCGCTGCTGCTCACGCTCGGCCTCGGCCTGCTGCTTCTCCTCGTCGGTGTCCAGGTCGATCTCGCCCTTGGCGATCGAGCGCAGCGTCTTGCCGTCGTACGTGCCGACCCGCTCGACCCAGACCTCGTCGACCTGGTCGGTGAGGAGCAGCACCTCGTGTCCCTTGGCCCGGAAGGCCTCCAGGTGCGGCGAGTTCTCGATGGCGGCCCGGGATTCGCCGGTGGCGTACCAGATGTCGCTCTGGCCGTCCTTCATCCGGGACACGTAGCCGGCCAGGTCGGTGGGTTCGGCCGGGTCGTTGGTGGAGGCCACCGACAGGATGTCCAGCAGGGTGTCCCGGTTGTCGGTGTCGTCGATCAGCCCCTCCTTGACCACCGCGCCGAACTCGGTCCAGAAGGTGCGGTAGCGCTCGGCGTGGTTGGCCTTGAGGTCCTTGACCGTGGCGAGGATCTTCTTGACCAGGCGGCGGCGGACGATCTGGATCTGCCGGTCCTGCTGGAGGATCTCCCGGGAGATGTTCAGCGACAGGTCGTGCGCGTCGACCACGCCCTTGACGAAGCGCAGGTACGTCGGGACCAGCGCCTCGCAGTCGTCCATGATGAAGACGCGCTTGACGTAGAGCTGGACGCCACGGCGGCCCTGTGGGGAGAACAGATCCAGTGGGGCGTGGCTGGGCAGGAACAGCAGCGCCTCGTACTCGAAGGTGCCCTCGCCCTTCATGTGCACGACCTCGAGCGGGTCGGCCCAGTCGTGGCTGACGTGCTTGTAGAACTCGTTGTACTCGGCGGCGTCGACCTCGTCGCGGGGCCGCGCCCAGAGCGCCTTCATGGAGTTGAGGGTCTGCACCTCGCTGGTGGCGGGCTCACCGTCGGCGCCGGGCCGCTCGACTGTCATCCGGATCGGCCAGGCGATGAAGTCGGAGTAGCGCTTGACGATGTCGCGGACGGTCCACTCGGTGGTGTAGTCGTGCAGGTTGTCCTCGGTGTCGGCCGGCTTGAGGTGCAGCGTCACAGCGGTGCCCTGCGGCACCTCGTCGACCGCCTCGATCGAGTACGTGCCCTCGCCGGTGGACTCCCAGCGGGTGCCGCCGGTCTCACCGGCCTTGCGGGTCAGCAGGGTGACCCGGTCGGCGACCATGAACGCGGCGTAGAAGCCGACGCCGAACTGGCCGATGAGGTCCTGCTTGGCGTGCGCGTCGGCGGACTCCCGCAGCTGGCGCAGCAGCTCGGCGGTGCCCGACTTGGCGATCGTGCCGATCAGCTGGACGACCTCGTCGCGGGTCATCCCGATGCCGTTGTCCCGCACGGTGAGGGTGCGGGCGTCGCGGTCGATCTCCAGGGCGACGTGCAGGTCGTCGGTGTCGGCGACGAGGTCCTTGTCGACGAGGGTGGCCAGCCGGAGCTTGTCCAGTGCGTCGGACGCGTTCGAGATGAGTTCCCGCAGGAAGACGTCCTTGTTCGAGTAGATCGAGTGGACCACCAACTGGAGGAGCTGACGCGCCTCGGCCTGGAATTCCAACGTTTCGGCCTGGTTGCTCACACCGTCTCCCATCTCGGCTCGTACGGAGGTTCGCGGAAAGGATACGAGTCGTCACCGGTCCGGCTGTGGGCGCGTCCGGGTCGTATTCCCGATTCGGTCCGCCCGCTCCGGTGAGATAGCTGACTTTGCCTAACAGAAGTCAGCTTGGATAACGTGGCCGCCATGAAGATCGCTGGAAGCACCGCCCTCGTCACCGGCGCCAACCGCGGCCTCGGCCGCCACCTGGCCGCCGAACTCCTCGCCCGGGGCGCCACCGTCTACGCCGCCGCCCGCAACCCCGACAGCGTCGACCTGCCCGGCGTGACGCCGGTCCGCCTCGACATCACCGACCCCGCCTCGGTGGCCGCCGCCGCGAAGCTGGCCGGCGACGTGAACCTGCTGATCAACAACGCCGGCATCGACACCCGGACCGACCTGCTCGACGGCGACCTGGACCTCGTCCGGCTGGAGCTGGAGACCCACTACATCGGCACCCTGTCGACCATCCGGGCGTTCGCACCCGTCATCGCCGGCAACGGCGGCGGAACGATCCTCAACGTGCTCTCCGTGCTGTCCTGGTTCGGCTCCCCGGCTCACCCGGCCTACAGCGCCGCCAAGTCCGCCGAGTGGGCGATGACCAACGTGCTGCGCGTCCAACTCGCCGAGCGGGGCGTCCGGGTCGCCGGCCTGCACGTCGGCTACCTGGACACCGACATGGCCGCCGACATCACCGGCCCGAAGTCCGACCCGGCGGCCATCGCCAAGATCGGCGTGGACGGCATCGAGACCGACGCGTACGAGATCGTCGCCGACGACATCAGCCGCCAGGTGCAGGCCGGGCTGGCCGGCGGCGTCGCCGCGCTCTACCCACAGCTCCCCTGACGACGACGTGACGGGCCGCCACCGGCGAGAACCGGTGGCGGCCCGTTTTCGGGTACGCGGTCAGCTCGCCTGCAACGTCACGTCGTCGATCACGAAGCTGGTCTGCAACGACGAGTCCTCGGTGCCGGTGAACCGCAGCGTCACCGTCTGCCCGGCGGAGCCGGCCACGTTGAAGCTGCGCTGCACGTAGCCGGTCGCGGCGTTGAGATTCGAGTACGTCGCCAGCGTGGTCGAACCCACCTGCACGGTGAGCCGGTCGTACGCCGTGGAACTGGTGGTCTCGGCGGTGTCGATGTGCAGCCAGAACGACAGCGTGTAGGTGGCGCAGCCGGCCGGCACCGTCACCGACTGGGTCAGGCTCTCGGTGCCGCTTCGGCCGTTGCCGCCCAGCCACGCCTTGTACGACCCGGTCCGGGCCGGCTGGGCGCTGGCGTTGGTGATCACGCCGGAGGACGCGGTCCACGGCGTGCTGCCGTTCTCGAAGCCACCGTTTCCGATCACCTGACCGCCGACGCAGGTCGGGGTGCCACCACCCACGGCGAGTTGCCACAGCGCGTACGCGACACCGTCGGCCGCCCGGTTCAGCACTGTGGCGCTGACGTTGGCGGTGGTGTCACAGGACCTGTGGTAGCACGGGTCGTACGCGGAGTTGGCGGTGCCACCCCACTTGGCCGCCTGGGCGCTGGTCTTGCGGGCGCTGGCGCCGGCGGCGTAGCCCGAGGTGGGGATGCCGGCCTGCTGGAAGTAGTAGTCGTCGGAGCGGCCCTGCCCCTCGACGTTCTCCTCCGGTTGCAGGCCCAGGGAGTCCCAGTACGCCTTCAGCGGCGCCGCGGTGGTCGAGGTGACCCGGTTGATGAAGTAGCCGCCGTTGACCGAGCCGACCATGTCGAAGTTGTAGTAACCCTTGATGTAGCCGCGCTGGGTGGCGGTGAGCGAGTTGACGTAGAACCGGGAGCCGTTGAGCCCCTGCTCCTCGTCGGTCCACCAGGCGAACCGCACCCGCTTCGTCATTGTCGGGTTCTGCGCGGCCAGGACCAGCGCGTTCTCCAGCAGGGTCGCCGAGCCGGTGGCGTTGTCGTTGATGCCCGGACCGGCCGACACACCGTCCAGGTGGGCGCCGAACATGACCACCTGGTCGGCCGGGCCGCCGGGCCACTCCGCGATCAGGTTGTTCGAGGGGTACCGGCAGCTGGAGCAGTACTGCTCGCTGACGGTGTAGCCGGCCGACTGGAGTCTGGTCTTGACGTAGTTGAGCGAGGCGGTGTAGCCGGCCGAGCCGGCCCGTCGGTTGCCACCGTTGCTGGTGGCGATGGCGTTGAACTGGGTCAGGTGCGCCTGGACGTTGCTGACGGAGATGTCCGGCGCTGCCAGCGCGGCGACGGACCCGGCGATCGGCCGGGCCACTGTCGTGGCGGTCGGGGACGACGCGGTCACCGGTTGGGCGGCCAGCGTCACGGTCGTCGCGGCGAACACGGCGAGCGCGATTCTCGCGCTCAGCGTCCTGCCTCTCATGGGGGGCTCCTCGGGGTCGGAGGGATACCCGAGACAATTACAGACGTCGATGTACTAGGCATCGGTCATTCGTCCCGAACCGCCGCCGGTTCGACGATGGGTACCGGCGTCAACACAGCTGAGTAGAAGTGTCAGGATGGGTAGGTAACGCGGCAGGGGTCGTCAGGCCCGGAACGGGGGCTTGCGATGGGGTCGGATCGAGCGTGACACGACCCAGCGGCGACCTGTTCCTCGGCGGCGGTGACACCGGGCGGTTGATGGCGGAGCTGGACTGGGCCCGCACCCCGCTCGGCCCGGTCAGCGAATGGCCGCAGAGCCTGCGCGCCGCAGTCCGGATGGTGCTCTCCTCCCGGTATCCCATGCTGCTGCTCTGGGGCGAGAACTACTCCCAGCTCTACAACGACGCCTACTCGGCGCTGATCGGCGACAAGCACCCCGCCGCGCTCGGCGACGACGTGCGGACGACCCTGGCCGAGGTCTGGGACGTGCTCGCCCCGCTGGTCGAAGAGGCCATGGCGACCGCGGTGGCCAGCTGGGTCCCCGCGCTGCAACTTCTGCTGAAGCGGGCCGGCTACCGCGAGGAGGCGTACTTCAGCGTCTCGCACGCCCCCGCCCGCGACGACGACGGGCGCATCGTCGGCGTGCTGACCGTGTGCAGCGAGGTCACCCAGCAGGTGATCGGCGAACGCCGGCTACGCCTCCTGCGCGACCTGTCCGTGCTCGGCGACGGGCGCACCGTCGACGTGGACGCCACCGGCGCACGGCTGGTCGGCGTGATCGACGACCACCCCCTGGACGTGCCGTTCGCCGCCGTCTACCTGCGCGACGGCACGACACTGCGCCGGATCGCCTGCACCGGCGGCGACCGACGGCACGCCCAGACCCTGCCGGACGCCGTCGAGCTGACCGATCCGGGCGCGCCCGCGTACGCCTGGGGGCTGGCGGACGCCGCCGAGGGCCGGGCGACCGAGGTGACCGACGTCGCCGACCGGATGCCGCTGCCCGCCGGCCCGTGGGACGACCCGGTCCGCACCGCACTGGCGCTGCCGCTGTCCTCCGCCGACGAGGGTCAGCCACGCGGCGTCCTGCTCGCCGGGGTGAG
The DNA here is from genome assembly GCF_030269705.1 of Micromonospora sp. NBRC 107095. NCBI lineage: Bacteria > Bacillati > Actinomycetota > Actinomycetes > Micromonosporales > Micromonosporaceae > Micromonospora > Micromonospora sp. NBRC 107095. Next base: position 535,650 of record NZ_BSTU01000002.1, on the reverse strand, counting down.
CCCCAGCCGTGGGCTGGACGAGGCGTACCGCTCCTTCTACCAGCTCCTCGCCCAGCAGATCTCGGTGGCGTTGCGCAACGCCCAGGAGTACGAGGAGGAGCGACGCCGGGTCGAGGCGATGGCGGAACTGGACCGGCTCAAGACCGACTTCTTCGCCAACGTCAGCCACGAGTTCCGTACTCCGTTGACCCTCATCCTCGGCCCGCTGACCGACGCCCTCACCGACGCCACCGCGCCGCTGGCACCGGTGCAGCGGGAGCGGGTGGAGACCGGCTGGCGTAACGCCACACGACTGTTGACGCTTGTCAACAGCCTGCTCACCTTCTCCAGCCTGGAGGCCGGGCGGGCGCGCAGCGACGCCCGGGTGGTCGACCTGGCCGCGCTGACCGCCGAGCTCGCCGGGGTTTTCCGGGCCGCCGTCGAGCGGGCCGGGTTGACCCTCGAGGTGAGCTGCCCACCGCTGCCCCGACCGGTCGCCGTCGACCCGGTCAACTGGGAACGCATCGTCACGAACCTGCTCTCCAACGCCCTCAAGTACACGTTCATCGGCCGCATCCGGGTCACCCTCGACGCCGACGACGAGGAGGTGCGTCTCACCGTCGCGGACACCGGCATCGGCATAGCGGAACGGGACCTGCCCAAGCTCTTCGAACGCTTCCACCGGGTACGCGGCGCCCGCTCGCGCAGTCACGAGGGCACGGGCATCGGCCTGGCCCTGGTGCACGAGTTGGCCCGGCTGGAGGGCGGCGACGTCCGGGTGACCAGCCAGGTGGGCGTGGGCAGCCGGTTCACCGTGACGCTGCCGTGGTCGGCGACGCACCGCACCCCGGTCAGCGGCCCGACGGTCGGCGGGCGGGGTGACGCGGCCCGGGCCGCCGTCGAAGAGGCGGTGGGCTGGCTCACCGAACCGAGCGACGCGGTGACCGAGCCCGACCCCGCGACCCGAACGACCACGGACGAGCTGGCCGGGGCCCGAATCCTGCTCGCCGACGACAACGCCGACATGCGGGCGTACCTCACCCGGCTGCTCACCGCGCAGGGCTGGCGGGTGCGGGCCGTCACCGACGGTCAGCAGGCCCTCGACGAGATCCACCGCGACCTGCCGGACCTGGTGCTGACCGACGTGATGATGCCGGTCATGGACGGCTTCGACCTGGTGCGCCGGCTCCGGGCCGACCCGGCGACCCGGGCGCTGCCGGTGCTGGTGCTCTCCGCCCGTGCCGGCGGTGAGGCCAGCGTGGAGGGCCTGAGCCTGGGCGCCGACGACTACCTGGTGAAGCCGTTCGCCGCAGCCGAGTTGGTCGCCCGGATCCGGGCCAGCATCCGCCGGGCCCGCGACCGCACCCCCGCGGCGGCCCTCGGCGGCGGACCGGCGACTGTCGCCGCCTCCGCTCCCCCTTCGCACCCGGCCCCGATCGGCCCCGCCAAGGCGGATCCGGCTGTCGAACCCGTCCGCGACGCGGCGGTGCTCGCGCCGACGCCGGCCGACCCGGACGCGCTGGGCGATCTCCTGGACATCGGGTGGACGTACCCGTCCGAACCCACCTCGGCGGCGGCGCTGCGTCGGGACGTGCGCGGCGTCCTGGGCGAGCTGGACGTCGACCCGGACGTCCTGGAGGATCTCCTGCTCGCCGCCTCCGAGGCCATGAACAACGCCGTCGAGCACGCGCAGCGGCCCAGCCGCCCGGAGGTGCGGGTGCGCGTCCAGCTGGGTGGCGGCCTGGTCCGGATCTCGGTACGGGACTTCGGCACCTGGCGGGACCGCCGACCGGCGATGGACCGGGGGCGCGGCGCGCTACTGATGAACGCCTACGGCGACGTGCGGCTGGTCTCCACCGCCGAGGGGACGACGGTGACCATCGAGCGTCGCCTGGCCTGAGCGGCGGCAGCGCGTCAGAGTCGACGACCGCCGCCGTCGCGGGCGATGATGCCGTCCAGCCGCTCCCCCGGCATGAGGTGCGCCGGGTCGAACCAGAAGATCACCACCTGGCTGTCGAGACTCCACCGCGTCAGCCGGGCGTCGACCTGCCGACCATCGACGGTGCCGATGATCCGCTTGGCGGGGCCGACGAAGTAGCCGAAGGTGGGCACCGGCGTGGCGGCTGACCCCTCGTCGTAGCCGATCTGGTGGAATCCGGCGCTGCGGTCACTGCCCTCGACGTCGTTGACCAGGATGTCCGTGGTCAACGAGCCGCCGGGGGTTTGGCGACCGGCGGCCAGGCCGATGGACACCTTGGGTTGGCCGGGCACGGACACCGGGACGAAGTAGTACATTCGGCGCTCACTGCCGTGCCGTACCCCGCTGTCCACCAACTGGCCCAGGGGCTTCGCCAGCGGCCTGTCGCTGGCTAGCGTCGGCGGTGGCGTGCGGTCCTGCGACTTCTGCGCCGTCGGCGACTCAGCAATCGTCGGTGGAGCGACAGCGGCCGGCGGCAGGGGCTCGGTCGGCGTCGGATCGCCCGGCCCGGACACGCCGACCGCCACCGCGACGACCGCGGCGGCCAGGCCGGTCGCGAGCGTCGCCGCCCCGGCCGCGGCGACGCGCCGACGGGTACGCAACCGACGTCCCTCGCGCATCACGGCGCTCAGATCGAGCCCGGCCTCGGGGCGCTCGGTCGCCCGCATGGCCTGGCGGAGCCGTTCCAGCTCGCTCATCGGCGCGCCTCCTCATCGGCCATCCGGGGCGTGGCGCTGCGCAACTTCTCCAGAGCCCGCGAACTGGTGCTCTTGACGGTGCCGACGGATACCGAAAGTTCCCGGGCCACCTGCGCCTCCGGCAGGTCGAAGTAGTAGCGCAGGACGACGATGGCGCGCTCCCGAGGGCTGAGCGCACCGAGGATGGCGATCAACCAGCGCCGGGTTGCCACGTCGTCGGCCACGTCGCCACGCCCCTGCTCCGGCACCTCGTCGGTCGGGTACTCCCGCATCGGCCGTCGCCACCCGTCCACCAGATGGTTGACCAGCGTGCGGCGCGCGTACCCGTAGGCGTCGTCGTCGTGGATCCGCGACCACGACGCGTAGGTACGGACCAGAGCGGTCTGCGCGGCGTCCTCGGCCTGGTGGTGGTCGCCGGTCATCAGGAACGCGGCGTGAACCAGTCGCGCGGAGGCCGCCCGCGCGAACTCCACGAAATCCGCGTCCCCCCGCGCCACCGCGAACCCTCCCCGTGCCACAGAGCTAGAGACGGGCGGGGCCGGCAAAAGGTTGAGCGCTGGGTCACATCAACTTTTCGCCCCGGTCACCCGTCTTCTCCTCCGCGCCGCCGCCGAGCGTTGCGCGAGGGGAGAGACATGTCGACGAAGGTTACCCGCCGCTGGGGTCCCGCATCAGTGGCGTCGCTGCTGGTGATGGCATTGCTCACCGGATGCGGTCTGCCGGCCGCCGGGGAACCGGCCACCGAACCGGTCGCCGCCGGAGCGCTGCCCGCCGGGCCGGCGACACCCACCGGGGGGCCGACCGCCACCGCCGAGGTGCGCTCCAGTTCCGCGCCGGTCATCCCGGTGAGCTACCCCGCCACCGGCGGTAACCGTTGGTCGGTGGCGTCCGGCGAGACGACGCCGGGACGCACGACCAGCGGCCGGTTGCTGCGCTACCGGGTCGCCGTGGAGCGCGACATCCGGGGCCTGGCGGCGGCTGACGTCGCGACCGCGATCACCACGACGTTGAACGATCCGCGCGGGTGGACGGCGGGCGGGGCGTGGCGGCTGCGCCGGGTCGGCGCCGGTGAACCGACCGACTTCACCATCTACTTGGCAACCCCCGGCACCCGCGACACGCTCTGCCAGGACGTGCCGGACGCCTACACCTCGTGCCGCAACGGTGCCCGGGTGGTGCTCAACGTTGCGCGTTGGGTCAAGGGGGTGCCGCGGTACGGCGCGAGCCTCGACACCTACCGGCAGTACATGGTCAACCACGAGGTGGGACACAAACTCGGGTACGGCCACGAACGGTGCCCCGGGCGGGGTCGGGCGGCGCCGGTGATGCAGCAGCAGACGCTGGGCCTGCACGGTTGCGCCGCGAACGCCTGGCCGTACCCGAAGGGCAAGACCCGCTACAGCGGCCCGGTCGGGGCGTACGACGACGAGATCCCCCGACGTGAGGGCGGCTACCCGGCGCGCTGAGACCGTCGGCGGCGGTGTGCCCTCAGGTGCGCCGCCGCCGTTCCTGTTCGAGTCGCTCATCCAGCCGGCCCATCTCGTAGATGGCGTTGAGGCTGGTCGGCAGGCGGCTGACGTTGTCGTTGTCCGGAACCGGGCCGGGATCCGGTGCGGGACCGGAGTCGGGCACGGGACCGGGGTCCGGCGCGGGTGCGGCAACGGCGGGGGCCGGGGCCCGGCGGCGCAGGAGCAGCAGCGCCAGCACCGCGAGCAGCGCCACGACCACCAGGTACGACGCGGGTGGCCAGGCATCGCGGGTGGGGTTGGTGAGCACCGGCGGAGCGGCCGCATCGGGGGTGTCACCGTCGCGCCGGGGCACGACGACCTCGCGGGTGTCGGTGCTCTCGCCGACGGTGCGGCGATCAGGGGCGGGGACGGCGGGTGTGGGGACATCACCCACCGAACCGGCGGGCGTCGGGATCGCCGTGGTCCGCACCGGGGTGGGCTGACCGGCGGCCGGTGGCCGACTGGGCGTGGGCACCCCGGTCGCGGTGGCGCTCGGCGTCGGAGCGGCACTGGGCGGGTCGCCGCCGCCGAGCAGGTCGTCGACGATCTGACCGACCCCACCGATGATGTCGCCGAGCGGGTTCGACGTGGCCGACGGCGACGGCGACGGCGCCGGGGCGAGGGCGAGGGTCAGCGCGAGGACGACGACGGTAGGCATGAAACGACCTCCGATGTGCCGAGATGCCACGCACCGTACCGCGTCCGGCGAGCGCGTGGTGACACCGGCACACCGGGGCGGGGGCGCGTGCGTCGCGCCCCCGCCCGCGGCGTCGCTGCCGGTCAGACGGGCAGGCCGCCGACCTGAGTGGAGATCCACGAGCGGATGGACGGCAGGTCCACATAGATGGACGGGCCGGTGGCGCAGGTGGAGTTGTTGTTGCCGGCCCGACTCGTCGCGCCGATCAGGTTCCACACCCCGTTGACCCTGCGCACCTGCGGCCCACCCGAGTCGCCGTAGCAGGCGCCGGAATTGCCGTTGGTGTTGTTGGTGCAGATCTCGTACGGGCCGTTGATGCCGGAGCACCGACTGTCGGCCACGATGGAGGTGTCCAGTTCGTTGGCCACCGTCGGCGCCGACCCGCAGCCCCGGGGGGCGCAGGTCTGGCCCCAGCCGATGATCCGGGTGGCGGTGCCGACCGCGCCGGAGGTACTCGGGATCGGTGCCGGGGCGTACGTCACCGAGCTGGCCAGTTGCAGCAGCTTGACGTCGACGCTCGGGTGGTTGACCGCCCGGGTCACCCGCACGACGGTCCCGCCGCTGGTGCGGTTGATGCTGCCCACCCGCACCGAGGACGGCGTCGAACAGTGCTTGGCGGTGACCGCCCAGTTGCCCTTGATCAGCGTGCCGGTGCAGCCGGAGACGTACACCATGAACGGGTAGTTCTCCGACGCCGGGCGGCCGCCGACCACCAACGGCGCGACGTCCGAATCGCCACTCCAGGTGTACGTCGTGCTCGCGGGCGCGGCCAGGGTGCCGGCGAACAGCGAGTTCACCCGGCTCGCCTCGGTGGAGCTGGGGTTCGCGTTGCGGCAGGACACCGGGGCGCTGCTGCCGGACATCAGGTCGGTGCACAGCCCGGTACGCCGGTCCGGCAGGCCCAGGATGTGGCCGATCTCGTGGGCGGCGATGCGGTTGCGGTCGTAGCCCTGGTTGACGGCCGTGCGGCCCATCCAGATCCGGCCCGAGCCGAGGCCGGTCGATTGCGCCCGGGGCCAGCCGTCGTCGACGTAGATGGTGATGCTGGCCGGGGTGCCGGCCAGCAGCCGGACGTTGCTGACCCGGCTGTTCCAGATCTGCGCCGCCTGGTCGAAGTTGGTCCGGAACTCACCGGTCCGGCTCGCGTCGTAGTAGACGGTCCGGACGGCGGCGGCCGGAGCGCCGGTGGCGAGTTGCATCCCGGCCGCCGCCAGGATCGCCACCAGCATGGCCAGCGCCGCACGTCTCAGTTGTCGTCGAAGCATCACGCACTCCCCTGCGCTCGTCCGGCGACCATCAGCCACCGGGTCATCGATGCACGTAGATGTTACTGTGACGGTGATCGATGTCAGGCATAGCGGAAGCGTCATACCGGAGCCACATCCAGCACCCCGGACGCCGGCGGCCGCCCACGGTCGACTGACCGCCGTCGACTGTTACCCAGCGGTTACGCCACGGCGAAGCCCCTGTGGCGCGGCGGGACGACGGTGGCGGCAGAGGGTCACCGGCAGCGCCGCCGCGACGTGGCCCCGGCACCGAACGGAGAAACCACAATGAGGATCAGGAGCGCACTGACCGCGCTGGCGGTCGTCCTCGCCGGCCTGGTCGCCAGCGCCGGCAGCAGCACCGCGGCCGGTGGCACGACGGCCGCGTACTGCGGGATCACCTGGGGCAGCGCGGACAAGTCGGCCGGCGCGTTGAGTGACGCGCCGCTGGTCGAGGTCCGGACCGGCCGGCACGACTGCTACGACCGGGTGGTGTTCGAGTTCGCCGGCCCGGTCGACGGTTACGCGATCGGCTACGGCGAGACGTGGACCGAGGGCGAAGGGTTGGCCCTGTCGCCGTACACCGCCGGGGGCGCGCTGCTGCGGGTCTCGCTGCGGGCCCCCGCGTACGACGACGACCACCTGGGCACCGTGCCGTACGCGGTCGGCGAGCACGTCAGCAACCTGCTGCGCTATCCAACGCTGCGCGACGTGGTCTTCGGCGGCAGCTTCGAGGGCTACAGCACCTTCGCCGTCGGCGTACGGGCGCGGTTGCCGTTCCGCGTGCTCGTACTGACCGGCCCCGGCACCCACAGCCGGGTGGTGCTCGACGTGGCCCACCAGTGGTGATCGGATCCGGCCGAGCCGCGTGGCCGTCCGCCCGCACCCGGCGGGCGGACGGGTCCGCGCTTCACCACCAGGGACAGCGGCGCGTGGGCGGCTCAGGCGTGCACTGTGGGCCGGTAGCTGAGCTCCACCGAACGGCCGTCGAGGGTCCGGCTCCCGATCAGTTCCAGGTCGAAGTCGGCAGCGCCCTGGAAGATCGGTTCGGTTCCGGTCTGACCGGTGATCACCGGAAAGAGCGTCACCTGGAGGAGGTCGACCAGCCCTGCGGCCATCAGTGCCCGGTTCAACGACAGGCTGCCGTGCGACCGCAGCGGCACCTCGGACTCCTCCTTGAGCCGGGCAACGACGTCGACGGCGTCACCGCGCACGACTGTCGCGTCCGGCCAGTCGAGGGGACCTTCCAGCGTGTTCGACACGACCGTCGCCGGGAGGCTCCTCATCCGGGTCACCCAGGCGTCGCGGACCTCGGACTCCTCGGTGCTCGCGGCCAGCAGCTGCGCGAACACCCGGTATGTGCCGGCCCCGAAAACCATGCGCTGCTCGACGTCGTAGACGGCCAGCCGGTGCGCGAGCAGCTCCGGGCCCTGCTTGCCCCAGTAGCCGCCCCAGTTTCCGCTGGTGGTGCCGAAGCCATCAAGGCTGGAGAAGACGTCGACGGTGTAGGTGGCGGTCATGATGTTCTCCGTTCAGATGTCAGTTGGCCGCGACGGGTGCGCAGGTGCGCCCGCTCGGTCTCGTTGGTGGCCAGCGCGATGGCCTGGTCGTAGGCGGCCCGGGCCTCGTCGTCGCGTCCGAGCCGGGCCAGTAGTTCGGCACGGGTTGCGGGCAGCCGGTGAAAGCCCGGAAGGTCGACACCCTCCAATGCGGCGAGGGCCACCGCCGGTCCGCGCACCTCGGCGAGGGCTACCGCCCGGTTGAGCGCGACGACAGGGGTTGGCGAGAGCGCGAGGAGCTGGTCGTAGAGCGCCAGGACCTGCGGCCAGTCGGTGGCGGCGCCGTCGGTGTGCACAGCGCTGATCGCGGCCTGGATCTGGTACGGGCCGGGCTGGTTGCGGCGCAGGCATCGGCGGACCAGGTCGTGGCCCTCGGCGATGAGCTTCCGGTTCCACAGTGAACGGTCCTGATCGGCCAGCAGCACCAGGTTGCCGGCCGGGTCGAGCCGGGCCGGACGGCGCGCCTCGGTCAACAGCAGCAGCGCGAGCAGGCCGAGGACCTCGGGCTCGTCGGGCATCAACGCGGCGAGTTCGCGGGCGAGTCGGATCGCCTCGGTGCACAGATCCGTTCTGATCAACGGTCCGGTGGTGGACGCGTACCCCTCGTTGAACATCAGGTAGAGCACGGTGAGCACGGGCGGCAACCGGTCCGGCAACTCAGCCGCGGCGGGCATCCGGTACGGGATGGCGGCGTCGCGGATCTTCTTCTTGGCGCGCACGATCCGCTGAGCGACTGTCGCCTCCTGGATCAGGTAGGCCCGGGCGATCTCCGGCACGTCGAGGCCACCGAGCAGGCGCAGCGTGAGGGCGGTGCGCGCCTCCGGAGCGAGTGCCGGGTGGCAGCAGGTGAACATGAGTCGAAGTTGGTCGTCCCGCACCGGTCCCACCTCCCTGGGCTCGTCCTGGTGATGCAGCAGCAGGGCCTGGGCGTGCCGGGCCTCCCGGGTCGACTCCCGGCGCAGCCGGTCGACGGCCCGGTTGCGGGCGGTGGTCACGATCCAGGCGCCGGGGTTCGGTGGCGGGGTCTGCCACTTCTGCAGCGCTGTGGTGAAGGCGTCCTGCACCGCCTCCTCGGCGAGGCTGATGTCGCCGAGCAGGCGGGCCACAGTGGCGACGCAGCGGCCGTACTCCGCGCGGTAGATGCTCGCCAGGTCCATCTCGGCAGACCGGCTGCTGGTCAGGCCTGGGACAGGTCGTCGAAGGGGCGCACCTCGATCGGGCCGCAGGCCGCCGCGCACCTCTGCGCCCAGGCCAGCGCCTGGTCCAGGTCGGCGCACTTGATGACCCAGAACCCGGCGATGTGTTCCTTCGTCTCAGCGAACGGCCCGTCGCTCATGGTGGTGGCGCCGTTGTCGACGCGGACGACGGTGGCGCTCCCCGGTGACGTGAGTCCGCCGCCGAAGACCCACGCCCCCGCGGCCTGCATGTCGTCGTTGATCCGACCGGTCTCCCGGAACATGGTCTGCATCTCCTCGTCGGACGGCGTCGGCGCGCCCGCGACGGCGTGTACGGACAGCAGGTACTGCTTCATGACGTTCCTCCAGTAGGTCGAACGGGCAGGTCAGGCGGCCAGGCGGCGGGCGACAGCGGGGATCACGATCGCGGCCGCGACCAGGTGGGTGAGCATCAGCAGCGCCTTCGTCGCCGCTCCGGCGTCGGCGACCACGTCCGGCACCAGCGACAGGATCGTCAGCACCACCGTCGTGCGGACGAAGGCGCGCCGCGGGTGCCGGGCGACACGCGCCAGCAGTGCCGCGATGGCCACCCCGAGCAGTGAGAAGACGGCCGTCAACACCCCGAACCCGGACACCGGGATCGGGGTGCCGCTCAGATCGAGGCTGACCCCGGCCAGATCGCCGGTAGCGGCGACGGCCATGGTGGCGGTGCTCGCGACGACGGTGGCGATGACACCGGTCCGGAGCAGCGCGCCGACGGACGTGGTGGTGCGGGTCGGGTTCACAGTGGCGGTCATCGTGCCCTCCGGCGGGTGGGTGACCCGGCTCGTTGCCGGGCTCTCACCAGGGCTACGAACGGAACCCGTCGCAATCGACAGCACGCCCAGAAAATCTTGGCGTCGGCGTGAGGCGAGGCGGCCCCTTCTGTCGCCGGACGCCTCGCCTCGCAACCGCCCGAGGGAGCTAGGCCTCGTCGGCGAGGTGCCAGACCTCGCGCATCGGAGCCCACCAGTCCCCCGACCCCGGCTCGGCAATCGACTCCTGGCACGGGTCGGTCAGCTTCCACCACTCCTGCGTGTGCGGGTCCGCGGCGATCAGCCGCTGGTCGGCCTCGTAGTCGTCGCCGACGTACTCGTAGTAGCCGAACAACAGGTCGTCGTGGAGGAAGATGGTGTAGTTGCGGAAATTCGCCTCGCGCAGCGTCTTCTCGACGCTCGGCCACACCTCGGCGTGTAGCCGCAGGTAGTTTTCCCGCTGCTCGGGGCGGAGTCGGATCACGCAGCCATGACGTTGCACGTCGTGCCCTTTCGAGTGAGCTGATTCACTGGTGCCGAAGGCACCTGACCGTAGCGGTTGGACGGTGCCGGTGAGGGGGCCAGCCGGCCACCGATGCCGACCGTTCCGCCAGGACTACGGACGGTCGCAGCGGGTCTACCCTCGGGTGATGGAGGGCCGCGTGTTGGTCGTCGAGGACGACTTCTCGATCCGGGAGGTCACCGCCCTCGGTCTGCGCCGCGCCGGCTTCCGGGTCGACACCGCCGTCGACGGGCGGCAGGCCCTGGCCGCGTTCCGCGTACACCCGGTCGACCTCATCGTCCTCGACATCATGTTGCCGGGGCTGGACGGTCTGGAGGTGTGCCGGGAGATCCGGCGTAGCAGTCAGGTGCCGATCCTGATGCTGACCGCGCGCACCGACACCATCGACGTGGTGGTCGGGCTGGAGTGCGGCGCGGACGACTACCTGCGCAAACCCTTCGACCTGCCCGAGTTGGTGGCCCGGGTCCGCTCGGTACTGCGCCGGGTGAACGTGCCGGCGGCGTCGACAGTCATCGAGGTCGACGGCCTGGAGATCGACCCGGGCGGCTTCGTGGTCCGCCAGCACGGGCGGGAGGTGACGTTGACCGCCACCGAGTTCCGCCTGCTCCTGGAGCTGGCCCGGCGACCCGGCCAGGTCTTCACCCGGGAGTTGCTGCTGGACCTGGTCTGGAACCACGACTTCCTCGGCGACTCCCGGCTGGTCGACGTGGCCGTGCAGCGACTACGCGCCAAGATCGAGGACGATCCGGCGCAGCCCCGGCTGATCCGGACCGTGCGCGGCGCCGGCTACAAACTGTCGACGGGCTGACCGGAAGGGGGCGGCGATGGCCGGACGCGCGGTGCTCCCCGGCCGGCTGCGGCTCCGGCTGACGATCGCGTTCGTCCTGGTCGCCGGCGTCTCAGCCGGGCTGCTCGCCGGCGGGACCGGGCTGCTGCTGCGGCAGTCCTGGTTGGACGCGTCGCTGCACGAGGCTGCCGCCGACGCCCGCTACCAACTCGTGCTCGCGGGCCAGTTCCTGCCGCTGACCGAGCAGCGCAGCACCGAACTGCTGACCAGCTTCGAGGCCAGCGGCCGGCACGTGGTGCTCGTCGACGGCCCGGCCCGCGCCTCGCACCCCGCGTACGCCCCGGTGCTGGGCACCCGGTTGCGGGGCGTCGTCGCGGACGGGCGGCTCGGCTACCAACGCTCCGCGCCGGCGGAGCGTCCCCGACTGCTGATCATCGGCGGGCGCATTCCCGGCTCGACCGCCGAGCTGTACGTCCTCACCGTGGAGGACGACGTCGCCGCCGACCTGGGTCAGCTGCGCACCGCGCTGCTGGCCGGCTGGGCGCTCGTGGTGCTGCTCGCCGCCGCGGTGGGTCACGCGCTGGCCCGTCGCACGTTGGAGCCGGTGGGCCGGGCCAGCCGGGCCGCCCGAGCGCTCACCGAGGGCCTGCTCGCCACCCGCCTGCCGGTACGCGGGCGTGACGAGTTCAGCGTCTGGGCGGCGACGTTCAACGAGATGGCCGAGGCGTTGGAGTCGAAGATCGCGGCGCTGTCGGCCGCACAGGCCCGCGAGCGGCGGTTCACCGCCGACGTGGCGCACGAGCTGCGTACCCCGGTGACCGCGTTGGTGGCCGCGGCGTCGCTGCTGCGCGAGCACCTCGACCGGTTACCCGAGGACGCCCAGCCGTCCGCCCGGCTGTTGGTCGGCGACGTGGTCCGGTTGCGCCGGCTGGTCGACGATCTGATGGAGATCTCCCGGTTGGACGCCGGGCGGGAGCGGTTGACAGTGCAGCCGGTCGACGCGGTGGCGCTGCTGCACGGCATCGTCTCGGCACGCGGCTGGTCGGCGCGGGTGCGGGTCACCGGTGACCCGGTGGCGTTGCGCACCGACCCGCGCCGGCTGGAGCGCGTGCTGGCCAACCTGGTCGCCAACGCTGTCGAACACGGTGGTGGGGAGATCACGGCCAGCGTGGCGGGCGCGGGCCCGCTGGTCGTCTTCGAGGTCACCGATCAGGGGCCCGGCATCCCGGCCGAGCACCTGCCCCGGGTGTTCGACCGGTTCCACCAGGTCGACGCGTCCCGCTCGGCGCCGGGCAGCGGGCTCGGGCTGGCCATCGCGCGGGAGCACACCGATCTGCTCGGCGGCGCGCTGGGCGTGCACAGCGAACCGGGCGAGGGCACCCGGTTCCGACTGGAGTTGCCCGCTGACGGCCCCGGCGGCCCGTCCGGTGCGGTGCCGCGCCCGCAGGTCCGCGCCGACCCGGGTCCGAGCGGGCGTGCCGCCGACCCGGTGGGCGGTGTGGGGTGAACCGCCGCGGCACGGTCCGGCTGGGCGTACCGGTGCTCGTCGCGGCGCTCCTGCTCGGCGGCTGCGGCACGTCCCGCTCCGGTGACCTGGGCCCGGCGCCCACCGCACCGCCGACGAGCGCCGCACCCAGCAGCCGCCCGGCGCCCGTCCCGACCGTGGCCGCGCAGCCGACGTCACCACGACCAACCACCGACCGCCCACCGCGTCCGCCGTCGGCGGCGTCCTCCGGCACGCGCCGGCCCGACCCGGTGACCATCGAGCTGTGGTATGTCCGCGCCGGTCTGTTGGTGCCGACCCGGCGCACCCGGCCGGCCACCGTCGCGACGTCCCGGCTGGCGCTGACCGAACTGGCCGCCGGGCCGAACCCGGCCGAGGCCGCCACCGGGATGACCACACTGCTTCCGGTCGGCGTCGAGGTCACCCGCATCACGGACGGCGTCGCGACACTGCGGGTACCGTCCGTCGGCGACCCGGTCACCCGACGGCTGCGTGAGGCCCAGGTGGTGTGGACGCTGACCCAGTTCCCCACCGTGCGGCAGGTCCGCCTCGACGGCGCGGCTGCGGTCGATCGGTCGGACTACGCGGATCTGCTGCCGCCGATCGTGGTCACCGGCCCGGTCCCCGGCGAGCGCGTCTCCGCGCCGCTCGTCGTCACCGGCACCGCCACCGTGTTCGAGGCCACGGTGAGCGTCCGGGTGCTGGACACCGCCGGCCGGGAGGTGGCCACCGGTTTCGGCACCGCCAGTTGCGGCAGCGGCTGCCGGGGTGGCTACCGGGTGGTGGTCGGCTGGCGCGCGGTCCGCGAACAGCAGGGCACTGTCGAGGTGTACGAGGTGTCCGCCCGGGACGGCGCACGGATCAACACGATGGCTGTGCCCGTGGTCCTCGCCGCCGACTGACCGCGCCCGGTCACCCGACGTGCCCCTGATGGAAACGCAGTCGTTTCAACTGGTCCGTGCGACGCAACTCACGAAAGCCTGCACGATCAGCGAACAGCGAACTAGGGTCAGTACGACATCGTTTCGCGGGGGGTCGGGATGCTGGGTGGTCAGCAGGTGGACGCGGGCGCCGGGGTGCCGGCTGCCCGGGCTCCGCGCTGCACCGACAGCGACCTGTTCACCGTCGTCATCGACACCCTGCGCGAGGTCGGCTACGACCGGATGACCATCGACGCCGTCGCCGCCCGTGCCCACGTCAGCAAGGCCACCATCTACCGGCGCTGGGACGGCAAGGCGGAGCTGGTCGTCGCCGCCCTGCGCGACCAGCGCGTGGGTGTGCACAACCCGCCCGACACCGGCTCCCTTCGCGGGGACCTGATCGAGTTGCTGCGGGCCACGGCCGCGATCTGCACTGCCGACTGCGACCTGATGCAGGCGTTGACCTTCGCCATGCGGACCAACCCCGAGCTGGAACGGCTGGTGCGTCACCAGGTGCTGCCGGCCGGGCGGGTGGCCAGCACCGCCATCCTGGTCCGGGCCGCCGCCCGCGGGGAGATCCCGCCGGAGGCCGGCGAGCGGGAGATGTTCCACGATCTGGCGCCCGCGCTCACCATGTCCCGCATCGTCGCGCACGGCCTACCCGCCGATGACGCTTTCCTCACCCAGGTCGTCGACCAGGTGCTGATCCCGGTACTCCGCTATCAGCACGACGGTCCGTCGGCGGCCTGATTCACCGATATCCGTAACACGGAAGGCTTCACCATGCCCGGAACCACCTCGACCGCCCCCGGCGCGCCCAACGCCGGGGTGTCGACCGGCGCTCCGCATCCGCGGCGCTGGATCGCTCTGGCGGTCATCGCGGTCTCACAGCTGATGGTCGTCCTGGACGCCACGATCGTGAACATCGCACTGCCGCAGGCCCAGGCCGACCTGGGGATCACCGACGCGAACCGGCAGTGGGTGATCACCGCCTACACGCTGGCCTTCGGTGGTCTGCTGCTGCTCGGCGGTCGCATCGCCGACTACTGGGGGCGCAAGCGCACCTTCATCGTCGGCATGACCGGTTTCGCGCTCGCCTCGGCCCTGGGCGGTCTGGCCACCACCGGTGAGATGCTCTTCGCCGCCCGCGCGTTGCAGGGCGCCTTCGGCGCGCTGCTCGCCCCGGCCGCGCTGGCGCTGCTCACCGTTCTCTTCACCGAGACCACCGAGCGGGCCAAGGCCTTCGCGGTGTACGGCGCGATCGCCGGCGGTGGATCGGCGGTCGGTCTGCTGCTCGGCGGGGTGCTCACCGAGTACGCCGACTGGCGCTGGTGCCTGCTGGTCAACATCCCGGTGGCCGCGATCGCCATCGCCCTCGCGCTCCCGCTGGTGCCGGAGAGCCGGGCCCACGGCAACACCCGCTACGACGTACCCGGTGCGATCGTGGTGACCGCCGGCCTGGTCTCCCTGGTGTACGGCTTCACCAAGGCCGCCGAGGACGGCTGGGACGCCACCGCGACGCTCGGTTTCATCGCCGCGGGCGTGCTGCTGCTCGCCGCGTTCGTGGTGATCGAGCTGCGCTCCAGCCACCCGCTGCTGCCGCTGCGGATCCTGCTGGACCGCAACCGGGGCGGGGCGTTCCTCACCTCGACGCTGATCGGCGCGGGCCTGTTCGGGGCGTTCCTCTTCCTGACCTTCTACTTCCAGGTGGTGCTGCAGTACAAGCCCCTGGAAGCCGGTCTCGCGTCCCTGCCGGTCACCGCCGGTGTGCTGATCGCCGCGGGTGGCGCCAGCCAGCTGATGCCCCGGTTGGGGGCCAAGCCGCTGATGGTCGCCGGTTCGGCGCTCGCCGCCCTGGGCATGCTGGTGCTGACCCAGATCGACGTGGACACCCCGTTCCTCACCCACCTGCTGCCCGCGCAGGTCGTCCTGGGCCTGGGGTTGGGCTTCACCTTCGTCCCGCTGTCGAGCCTCGCCCTGGTCGGGGTGCCGGAGCACGACGCCGGCGCGGCCAGCGCGACGCTCAACGCCACCCAGCAGATCGGCGGCTCGCTCGGCACCGCGCTGCTGAACACCTTCTACACCAGCGCGGTCGCCGCCTACCTGGTCGGCCGGGCGCCGAACCCGGTCAACCAGGTCGAGGCACTGGTGCACGGCTACCGGGTGGCCTTCGCCTGGGGCGCGGCGCTGATCGTGCTCGCCGGGCTGGCCACACTGGTGCTGGTGAAGGTCCGCAAGGAGGACATCCCGACCGGCAACACCGTGCACATGGGTTGAGCTGACCGCCGTGGCCGCCGGCCGGAGCGCCCCGAGCCTGGGGTGGGCCGGCCGGCGGCCACGTCCGGTAACGTCCCGATCATCGTCGAAAATCCGTTGAGGAGATCCATGTCGACCCCTGCTGACCAGATCATCACCGCTCTGCGCGCGGGCCACGAGGAGCTAGCCGCGCTCGTCCGGGACCTCAAGGAAGACGACCTGCTCCGCCCGTCAGGGGCCAGTGAGTGGCAGGTGTCGCAGGTGCTGAGCCACCTGGGCAGCGGCGCCGAGATCAACCTGGCGACGCTGGAGGCGGCCCGCACCGGCGCGCCCGGCCCGGACGGGGACTTCAACCGTGGCGTCTGGGCCCGCTGGGACGCGATGTCCCCGGCCGAACACGCCGCCGGGTTCCTCGCCAGCAACGAACGACTGGTCGAGGCGTACGAGGCGTTGGACGCCGAGAGCCGGGCCTCCACGCGGGTCGACCTCGGCTTCCTGCCGGAGCCGGTCGACGTGGCCACCGCGGCCCGGTTCCGGCTCAGTGAGTTCGCCCTGCACCAGTGGGACGTCGAGGTGGCGTTCAACCCGTTCGCGGCGGTGACGCCGGGGGCGGTGGCGCTGCTGCTCGACCAGATCGGCGGCATGCTGGCCTGGACCAGCCGACCGCATGAGTTGGACGGTCGGGGGGCCACCCTGCTGGTCCGGCTGCACGCGCCCGAGCGGACGTTCGGGTTGCGGCTGGGTGAGCAGGTCGAGATCGTCGACGCGCCGGAGCATCCCGACGGCGAGCTGGTGGCGCCGGCCGAGGCGTGGCTGCGGCTGGCCACCGGGCGGCTGGGCCCCCGGCACACCCCCGACGGGGTGCTGGTGACCGGCTCGGTGACCCTCGACGACCTGCGCCGGGTCTTCGTCGGCTTCTGAGTTCGTCGGCTCTGAGACGGTGCCGCGCAGGCCGGTGATCCGGCCCGCGCGGCGTCTCAGCC
This sequence comes from Micromonospora sp. NBRC 107095, assembly GCF_030269705.1. NCBI lineage: Bacteria > Bacillati > Actinomycetota > Actinomycetes > Micromonosporales > Micromonosporaceae > Micromonospora > Micromonospora sp. NBRC 107095. The sequence goes on along the minus strand of NZ_BSTU01000002.1, from coordinate 519,024 downwards.
CTTCACGCAGACCACCTGCTTGAGGTGCGCGACCACCTCGACCAGGTCCTCCTGCTGGGCCATCACCTCGGTGATGTCCTTGTACGCGCCGGGGATCTCGTCGACCACCCCGGCGTCCTTGCGGCACTCCACCCCGGCGGTCTGCGCGGCCAGGTCCGCGGTGCTGAACGTCCGCTTGGCCTGCGCCCGGGACATCCGACGCCCCGCCCCGTGCGACGCCGAGCAGTACGCGTCCGGGTTCCCCCGCCCCCGCACGATGTACGACCCGGTGCCCATCGACCCGGGGATGATGCCCAGGTGACCCCGGCCGGCCCGGATCGCGCCCTTGCGGGTCACCAGCACGTCCACCCCGTCGTAGCTCTCCTCGGAGACGTAGTTGTGGTGGCAGCTGATCGGCTCGTCGTAGCCGACCTGCGGGAAGTGCTCCCGCACCACGCCGCAGAGCAGGGCCAGCATGACCGCCCGGTTGCGCCGCGCGTACTCCTGCGCCCAGAACAGGTCCCGCCGGTACGCGTCCATCTCGGGCGTCCCGGCGAGGAACACCGCCAGGTCCCGGTCCGGGAGGTCGGCGTTGTGCGGCAGCCCTCGGGCCACAGCGATGTGCCGCTCGGCCAGTTCCTTGCCGATGTTGCGGGACCCGGAGTGCAGCATCAGCCAGACCCGGCCCTCGTCGGCGCCACCCTGCTCCAGGCAGACCTCGATGAAGTGGTTGCCCCCGCCGAGTGTGCCGATCTGCCGCTGCGCCCGCGTCTGCAGTTGCGCCACCCGCCGGTCCAGGCCGGTGAACCGGCCCCAGAAGTCGGCCCAGCCGGCCTGCTCCAGGCCCCGGATCCGGCGCGGGTCGACCGGGTCGGTGCGCTGGGCGAAGCCGACCGGGATGGTGGCCTCGATCGCGCAGCGCAGGCCGGCCAGGTCGTCCGGCAGGTCGGCGGCGGTCAGCGAGGTACGCACCGCTGACATCCCGCAGCCGATGTCGACGCCGACCGCGGCCGGCGAGACGGCCTGCCGCATCGCGATCACCGAGCCGACCGTGGCGCCCTTGCCGAAGTGCACGTCGGGCATGACGGCGACGCCCTGCACCCAGGGCAGCGCGCCGATGTTGCGCAGCTGCTTGGCGGCCTGCGGCTCGATGGCGTACGGGTCGGTCCAGACCCGGACCGGTGCCCGGGTACCAGCGAGCGGGGTGAATCCCATGGTGGTCTCCTTCTGTGGTGCGGGTGACCGGTATCGATCATGCGTCGGCCGGTGACGGTCCGGCGGCGGTACGGGGAAACGAGAAGGCCGCCCGATCCCGGTGGGGATGGGCGGCCGGCGGACGCGCTGCGCGTCGACGTCAGTCGCGCCACCCCGGCCCGGTGCCCCGCAAAGGGTTGTCGGCAGTGGTCGTGGATGCGGTCAGCAGATAACCGCCGGCAGGAAGCAGACACCGGGCGGCGTTGGTGCGGACACGTTGTGGCACGGCGTACTCCCCTCCGGGTTGCTCTCGACAGTGCGCTGATGACAGTAGGAGCGCGGCGGCGCGTCCGCAATGGATATCGCCGCCGCCCGCGTGCGGCTCAGGTGTCGTAGCAGCCGTCCCACGGCGGGTCGAATCCCAGGTCGTCGGGGAGGAACTCGGCGTGGTCGTCGCCGTCGTACTCCTCGGACCAGTCGACCAGCCCGAAGACGTGCCCGTCGACCTCGACCTGGAACAGGGCGATGGCGATGTCGGCGAAGACGTGACCGGGCAGCGCGTCCAGCCACTCGGCGAGGCGGGCCCGCGCCCTGTCGATCGAGGCGTCCTCGTGCTCGCTCGTGCCGGCGAACCAGATGTCCGAGTCGGTGTGCGCGCCATCGGCGTCGAAGCGGTGCAGCACCGCGTACCACCGCTTGTGCCGGCACCAGTCGTCTTCGGCTCCGGCACCGTCGGTGAGGGTGGCGGTGACGGAGCCGAAGAACTGGCCCTTGTCGTAGTGCCCGATGGTGCTGGTGCGGTAGTCGGGCTCGTGCGCGATGGGCACCAGGTCGGGGATCGCCATGGCCGTGAAGCTACCGCCGGGCTATGACACGGGCACCACCCGGAAGGACTGCGCGGCGGTGCCGTTGCAGGCGTACTGGATGAGCTGGACGCTGTCCACCGTGGATGCTCCCGGCACGTCGAGGCACTTGCCGCTGCCGCGGTTGACCAGCCGGTAGTAGCCGCCGCCCTCGGGTTCGGCCCGCCACTGCTGGTTGTTGCCGCCGCTGTAGGACCAGAGCTGGATGGGCGCCGAGTCGGCGGTCGACCTGTCGGTCACGTCGAGCACCTGGGCGCTGTTGTTGCGGTTGTTGACCCTCAGGTACCCGCCACTGGTCGGCACGAACTGGTACTGCTGGGCGGCGCTGCCGTTGCACGCGTACTGCTGGATGGCGGTGCCGTTCGCGCTGGCCGCGGCCCGCGCGTCCACGCACTTGCCGTTGCCCCGGTTGACCACCGTGTGCCAGGCGGTCGGCGAGATCGTGCCGTCGGACGGCGGGGGCGTCGTCGGCGGGACGGTGCCGACACCGGCGAGCCAGTGCAGCCCGTCGATCAGCAGCTGGTTCTGCTGCGGGCTGTCGAAGGTGGAGGACAGCCCGGTGTTGGTGCTGTAGTTCATCGCGTTGTGCCCGAAGTTGGCGTAGAGCATCTTGTACTGCCGGTTGCTCCAGACCAGTGGGTAGTAGCCGCCGTACCAGGACTGGTTGGGGTCGGTGCCGACCGGGAAGCTGGACGGGTCGACCGAGGCCAGGATGTCGATGTTGGGGTTCTGCCGCAGGTCGTTGCTCCAGGAGTACCACTCGCTGATCGAGGACGGGAAGGTCGCCGGGAGGTTCCGGGTGGCGGGGTGGGTGCGGTTGTCGGCGCGCATGGTGACCCGGGTGGGCCCCCAGGTGTTGGTCTGGAACGCCCCGGTGCCGAGGAAGGTGTTGTAGTACCAGCTCCAGCTCGACGGGTTGTCGGTCCACGCGCTGACGTGGAAGCCCAGCCACGCCCCGCCGTTCTGCATGTACTGCTGGAACGCGGCCCGCTGCGCGGTGGGCGGGGCGTCGTCCAGGAACATGACGACCTTGTACTGGGCCAGGTTGGCGGTGTTCAGCAGGCCCCAGTTGGTGGTGGCCTCCCAGGAGAAGCCGTGCTGGGCGGCGGCCTGCGGGAACCAGGACCGGGCGTCCTTGACGAAGTCGATGTGGGCGGCGTCCCAGGTGCCGTTGTAGAAGGCCAGCACCTTGAACGTCGGCGCGGCCTGCGCGAGACGCGAGGCGTTGACCGCGAGCCCGGCGGTCACCGCGACGACCAGTGCGACGACCACCGACAGGATCCGTCTGGTACGGGAGGAGAGTTCTGCGATCACCTGATCGTCCCTTCGGTCGGGACGCGCGCCGCCGCGTCGACATTGATCTGTTCACAAGGTTTACAGATCGATGAAAGGTTATGCGCATCCGTCGGGTGGCGTCAATCGCGGGCCGACGGCCGGGGTGGGATTCCGGTGGCAGCGGGTAACCCGGCCGGATGACCAGCCCGGACGCCGTCGACGTCGACCAGCCGCTCGCCGTGGACGTGCCCGCCGCCGCACACGACGCCAGCGGCGAGCGGGTACCGACCCGCGACCTGGCCGGCCTCGCGCCACCGGCCCGATCGGCGCGCCGCTGGACCCCGGGCCGGGTGGTGGCCACCCCCGCCGCGCTGGAGCACCCGCACGGCCAGCGGATCGTCGAGCGGGTCCGGGCGCTGGGCATCGAGGTGGAACACCTGAAAGCGAACCGGCTCACCGGGGTACGCGGGCGTACCGACCGGGAGACCTACGCCCGGGCCAAGTCGACGATGGCGATCGTGGTGAGCCCACCCTCGCGGCGGGTCCTGCAACCCATCGCACCCAGCGCCGACTGGCGGGTCGACCTGGCCGAGGGCTGTCCGGCGCACTGCCAGTACTGCTACCTCGCCGGATCCCTGTCCGGGCCACCGGTGACCCGGGTGTACGCGGACCTCGACGACATCCTCGCCGGGCTGGCCGCGTACGCCGGCCGCGGAACGGTGACCAGCCGCGACGCGCGGCGCGCCGACGAGGGCACCACCTTCGAGGCGTCCTGCTACACCGACCCGCTCGCCCTGGAACACCTGACCGGCAGTTGGCGGCGCGCGGTGCAGCACTTCGCCGACTGGGACGCCCCCGTACAACTGCGCTGGACCACCAAGTACGCCGACGTGGACACCTTCGTCGGGCTGCCGCACGCCGGGCGGACCAGGGTCCGGTTCAGCGTCAACTGCGCCCCGGTCAGTGTTCGGTTCGAGGGCGGCACCGCCCGGGTGGCCGACCGGCTGGCCGCGCTGCGCCGCCTCGCCCTCGACGGCTACCCGGTCGGGCTGACCATCGCGCCGATCATCGCGCTGCCGGACTGGCGGGAGCGCTACGGCGACCTGCTCGATGAGGTCCGCGCGGCGGTCGACGGGGTGCCCCACCTGGACCTGACCGCCGAGCTGATCACCCACCGGTTCACGCCGGGCAGCAAGGAGGTGCTGCTCGGCTGGTACCCCCGCACCCGGCTGGAGATGGACGAGGAATCCCGCACCCGCAAGCACGGCAAGTTCGGCGCGGTGAAGTACGTCTACCCGCGTGAGCAGATGACCGAGCTGCGCGACTGGTTCACCGCCGAACTCACCGCCCGCGTGCCAGCCTGCCGGGTCCTCTACTGGACCTGATCAGCCGACCGAGGAGCGGGCGACCGGGGCGGCGAAGAACGTGTCCGGGTACGGCTCGTCGCGCAGGCTGTAGTGCCACCACTCGCGGTCGTAGTTGACGAACCCGGCGTCGGTCATCAGCCGCTGCAACAAGCGACGGTTGTCCCGCGCCGTCCCGCTGATGCGGGGGTCGGCCGTGTGCGCCCGCGAGTCGAAGCAGTCGAAGCCCGTACCCATGTCGATGCTGTTGTCCGGGAAGCGCTGCCCGCGCGGCGCGGTGCAGGCGACGAGCGGTTGCCCGACCCGGTACGGGGGTTGGCTGGCGGCGGGCTCGTCGACAAGGGTCAGGTCCAGGGTGCTGCCGCGGCTGTGCGCGGTGGGCGCGCCGATGTAGCCGTCGGCGAAGAGCCGGTTCTTGGCCAGGTCCGGGTAGAACTCGGCCTTGGTCTGCTGCTCGTGGGGGCGCTTCGACCAGGCCACGAAGTCGTCCACCGCCGGTTGCGGGCGGTAGCAGTCGTACACCTTCAGGCTGTGTCCGCTGGCCAGCGCGGCGTCCTGTACGCGGCGCAGCGCCTCGGCCGCCTGCCGGGTGAGCAGGCACAGCGGCTCCCGGTATCCGGTGATCGGCCGGCCGACGAAGTTGTGCGCCGTGGCGTAGCGGATGTCGGCGTGGATGCGCGGGTCGACGTCGGTCAGCACCACAAACCCTGGCAGCGAGGCCGGCACGGACGGGGTCGGCGAAGGGGTGGGGCTCACCGACGCGGGCTGCGGCCCGGCCGGCGTGGGCCGGGGCTCCGCCCGCGAGCAGCCACCGAGCAGCGCGGTGAGCGCGAGCACGACGCCGACGCGTTGTCGCACCAGTCCTGTCTACCAGCCCCGGTCGGGGCCCCGCGCCGGATCAGCCGTCGACCAGGTCGAGAATGCTCGCCGGACGAGCAGCCAGACCCCGGAGCGCTGCCGTGAGCACCCGGGGACGGCTGGCCGAGGGCGGCGGCAACCGACCCGGTCGCTCAGCGAACGAGCAGCACGTCCTGCATTCGCTCGGACAGCCAGTCGCGGAACGAGTCCTCCGTCCAGCCGCACCGCAGCACCAACGCGTCGTAGTGCGCCGGGTCGTTGAAGATCCACAGAACGTCGACCGCCCGCTCGACGTCGGAGCCTTGGCGCAGCGGGCCGAGCGAGTAACCTCGCTCGACCACCATCCGGGCACCCGCGCGACGGTTGCGCAGCAGCGTCTCCCACACCTCGGCGACCTCAGACGCTTCGTCGGCCGCCCGCCGGACGGTTTCGAAGATCCGCGCCGCGCGCCTGCCGATCAGGGTGCACACACCGGCGTACGCGTGCAGGACCCCGGCCTGCGTATCGGCCTCGAAGACCGGCCGGAACCAGGGCCGTTGGGCCACCGGCACCGGCTCGTCATCGCCGGCGAGCGCCTCGTCGAGGACCTGCCGTAGCAGCGCCGGCTTCGACCCGAACGCGGCGAACACCGTCGGACGCGCGACGCCCGCCGCGGCCGCCACATCAGCCAACGAGGTGCCGGCGTAACCACGTGCGACGAACAACTCGGCTGCCGCGTCGACCACCACCCGTCGGGTACGCCGTGCGCTCTCCTCACGCACCGCGGACCGGTAGCGCCGGGTCGGCTTTCCGTCCTTGACATCGTCCATGACTTCGCCATACTAGCAACATATTCGCTAGACACCGGCTAGTGAATAGACAGCATCCATCAGCTAGAGAGGCAGCGAGATGTCTGTCCGCCCGTATCTGCGCCGCACTGGCGAGGGAGAGGCCCACTGGTTCGTTGGCAGCCTGATGACCGTCAAGGCGACCGGCGAGCAGACCCACGGCCGGCTCACCGTGGTCGAGTTCGTCAACCCGCCCGGCTTCGCGGCGCCTCTGCATCGCCACCAGCACGAGGACGAGATGTTCTACCTGTTGTCTGGCACCACCGAGTTCCGCTGCGACGGCGAGGCCTTCACCGCCGGGCCCGGCGACTTCGTCCTGCTGCCCCTCGGACTGCCACACACCTTCCTCGTCGGACCCGACGAGCCCCTGCATGCCCTGCAGATCACCACCCCGTCCGGCTTCGAGCAGTTCGCCGCCGAGGCTGGCACCCCGGCACTCGAGAGGCGGCTGCCCGACCCCGGGCCGATCGACCCGGCCGCCCTCGGCCACGCCGCCGCCCGACACGGCATCGAACTGCTCGGGCCACCCCCTCAGCACTGAGTGAATCGACAGCACAGGAGGCCAGCACATGACGGACGGAAAGGTCCGAGCGCGGAAACGGTGGGCGCGCGCCGCCGCCGCGGTAATGCTCAGCGGCGTGGCGGCCTGCGGGTCCGCACCTTCGGACCGGCCGGCCGCAGTGGGCGGCAGCCCGACCGGCTCGACCGGTGCGGCGACAGCCGAGGCGAAGCCGGTCGACGCCTGCGCGCTGCTCTCCATCGACGAGGTCAGGCAGGTGATCGGAGCCACCGGCGCCACCGGCCCTCGGGCCGGCGACAGCGGCGACGGAGGCAGCTCCTGCACCTGGGAGAACCCGGACACCTACCATTCGATCACCATCGACATCGGCAGCCCCGGCACCGCCGTCGGCGGCAACCTGCCGGATGAATCCGCGTACGGGCAGACCGAACCCGGCTCCGATGGCATCCGCTTCGCCCCGGGCGGCATCGCCGAGTTCGCTCTGCGGGACCGCGCCTGCGAGGTTCAGGTCGTCACCAAGGTCACCGACAACACCGACCGGTCCACCGCGGTTCGGCTGATCGGCCTGGTTCGCGACCGTGCCTGAGCGCCCCCACAAGACAGTCCGACGGGCAGTGTCCAGGCCGGACCGGCCATGGCGACAACGGCTGCGACCGGTCAGAGAGGGTCACCCATGCGACGACTGACGGCGCTCCCGACGGTGGCTGCCCGCAAGGTCATCGCTGCCGCTACCGTCCTGCCCGTCCTGCTCGGTCTGACAGCGTGCCTGGGCGCGAAGCCGACCACGCCTGGCGATGAGGGCGGTGATCTGCGCTACGGCGCCGCGCCCGTCCCACACCCGGACGTGACGCTCCACCCGGACGTCGTCATCGTGTCCGGCGGCAGCGGTGTGGTGCGCTCGGTCACCGACGGGGGCCTGACCTGGCGGCTCGACCCTGACGCCGGCAACGCCGATCTGCTGGCTCCCGGCAAGGTCATGTTCGTCACCGGGCGCGGGGTCGGGCGGGTGATCGACGTCCGACGTGACGGCCAGGACCTCGCGGTCACCATCGGCCCCGTGGAGATCACCGACGTGATCCAGGACGGCGAGTTCACCTCCGAACAGCCTGTCTCCCTGGCCGACGCCACCGCCTACCAGTTCGACGACACGTTCTGGTCCCACCCGGGCACAGCAACAGCACCGCGGTCCGAACCGACAGCGACCGCGACCGTGGACCGCGCCGCGGCCGCAACCGTCAACGCGCTGACGCTGGCCGGTACCCGGCCGGTCACCGCCGCCGCGCCGCTCACCACAGGCGCGGCCCGGCCCGGCGAGCTGGAAGCCACTGGTTTCTGCTGCACCGACGGTGTCGGTGCCCGCTTCTCCTACCGGGACAGCGGGCTCGACCTGTCAGGCACCATCGCCTTCGTGATGCGGCAGCCCTCGGCGAAGTTCCACCTGGTGATCGACGGTTCCACGGTCACCGTTGCCGAGTTGCGGATCCACGGCGCCGCCGGAGTCCGGGTCCAGGTCGACGCCACCACCACGACCGGCCGAAACGTCCATCCCGTTGTCTTCGTCCCGGTCGACTTCAGCGTCCCCCTGGAATCCGTACTGGGCATCCCGTTCTCCGCGACCGTTCGGCAGTCGATCGGCATCCGCACCGGCTTCAGCGCCGGGCACACGACGATCAGGGCCACCGGTGAGTACTCGCTCGGCGGCACGATGGGCTTCGGCTATGCCAACGGCACGTTCGGCCCACGCTGGCCCGGCGGTCTGCAGGTGAAGAGCAGCCTCGTCGACTCCGTCGACGGCAGCTCGGTGGGGGCGAACGCTCTGCTCGTCGACTACGACGTGAAGTTCTTCATCGGCCTCGGCGCGGTCGTGTTCAGCGCCGGACTGTACGTCGCGCTCACCACCACGGTGGGGATCACCCGAGGGTCGAGCGTCGGCTTCGGCGGTCTACAGGGCCTCGCGAACCGCGAGGGGTGCAACCGCGCCGACCTCACCATCAACGCCAAGTACGGCATCGGCTACACCATCCCGGCCCTGGTCGCCAAAGTGATCAATTTCTTCCTGCGGATCTTCAACGCCCGGCCCATCGCCGCCGAGGGCGGCATCCCTGACCCGCCGCCGGTCGTCAACCTGGTCAACCGGCACTGGGTCACGAACCGTCCGGTGTGTCAGCACTGAGACGAGCCGACGACGAAAGTGGCCGAAAAACTCCGGAACTTTTCCGCAAATCAAGCGAAGCTTCGGTCGATCTGGCATGTCGTCAACCCCCGTCGGTGAGGCAAGATGACGCGTGGAACGGGCACGCCGTTTCGGGACACACGGTGGGCGACGACTTCTGGTCGCTCCTCCGGCTCGGTGAAGGAGACGCGGGTGGGCGCGGACGACGGACGCAGGGTGACCATCACCGCGATCGCACGGGAGGCCGGGGTGTCGGTGCCGACCGTGTCACGGGTGCTCAACGGTCGCTCCGATGTGGCCCCGGACACCCGCGAGCGGGTCGAGGAGTTGTTGCGCCACCACGGCTACCGGCGTCGCACCAGCCGCAGCGTTCGCCGCGCCGGTCTGGTCGACCTGGTCTTCAACGACCTGGACAGCCCCTGGGCCGTGGAGATCATCCGTGGTGTGGAGGACGTCGGGCACGGGGCCGGCGTCGGCACCGTGGTCTCCGCGATCCACCGGCAGCCCACCGCGGCCCGGCAGTGGTTGCAGAACCTGCGCACCCGGGCCACCGACGGCGTCATCTTCGTGACCTCGCACCTCAGCGCGCCGCTGCACGCGCAACTGCGTCGCCTCAACGTGCCGGTGGTGGTCGTCGACCCAGCCGGCGTACCGGCCATGGACGTGCCGACGATCGGCGCGACCAACTGGGCTGGCGGGCTCGCCGCCACCGAACACCTCCTCGCCATCGGGCACCGGCGCATCGGTTTCGTGGCCGGGCCGACGCATCTGCTCTGCAGCCGGGCGCGACTCGACGGTTACCGGGCCGGGTTGGAGGCCGCCGGTGTGCCGGTGGACGACGCGCTGATCTACCCGGGCGACTTCTACCACGCCTCCGGGTTCGCCGGCGGGACGGCGCTGCTCGACCTCGCCGACCCGCCGACCGGCATCTTCGCCGCCAGCGACCAGATGGCCTTCGGCGTCTACGAGGCGATCCGCCGCCGCGGGCTGCGCGTCCCGGACGACGTGAGCGTGGTGGGTTTCGACGACCTGCCGGAGGCGCGCTGGGCGTCCCCGCCGCTGACCACCGTGCGCCAACCGTTGGTCGAGATGGGACGGTTGGCGGCCCGAACGGTGCTCCGCCTCGCCCAGGGTGAGGGCATCGACTCGCCCCGGGTGGAACTGGCCACCGAACTTGTCGTGCGCGACAGCACCGCCGCCCCGCCGACCGGGTCGCCCGCCTCGGCGTGACGGCCGGACCTGCCGCAGAAACCGGTTGGACCGGTTCCGGTCCGTTCCAGAAAGTTCCGGTCAGGCCGTGGCCGGCCCGGGTCATCCACGCCCGGGCGCGGTGAGCGACCGACGGTCACCCACCGCGCCGTACGGTCAGTGGTGGTGGTGCCAGCGGACGGCCTTGCGGATGGTCACCGGCAGTGCTGGCGCACCGTCGACCGGTGCCGGGTCCTCGGCGGTCGGCGCCACTCCCCCGGCGGCGATCCGGTCCAGGGTGGCCAGGCCGGCCGCGTCGACCTCGCCGAAGATCGTGTAGTTCGGGCGCAGCGCGGAGTTGGCGTAGACCAGGAAGAACTGGCTGCCGTTGGTGTCCGGCCCGGCGTTCGCCATCGCGAGGACGCCGCGGGCGTACACCCGCCGTTCCCCGGTCGGGTCGGTGGGCGCGGGCGGCAGGTCGGTCGGCAGTTCGTCGCGGTACCGGTAGCCGGGGCCGCCCTCGCCGGTTCCGGACGGGTCACCGCACTGCAACACGCTCAGCGTGGGGTACGCGGTGAGCCGGTGACACGGGGTGCGGTCGTAGAAACGCTTGCCGACCAGGTGCAGGAAGCTCTGCACCGTGCACGGTGCGGCGGCCCGGTCCAGTGTCAACCCGATCGGCCCGTGATTGGTCGCCAGTGTGACCCGGACGCTGCCCCGGGCCGGGGTGCGGCGCGGGTCGGGCGGCAACGGCACCGGTCGGGCCGCGGGCTCGTCCGGGGTCTCGGTGTACGCGCACGGGCCGTGCGTGGCGCGCGGCGGTCTGGCGGCGGCGTCCGCAGCGGTGGGCGGCGCGGCGGACACGCGTACCGCGTCAGCCGACGGGGCCGGCGCGGCGAGCGCGGTGGCGGACACGCCAACGACCAGTGCACCGGCGAGCACTGTCACCCCCGCGAGGCGGGTCAGGGCGCGCACCGGCCGGCGGGGTGCCGCCACTGCGGGGCGCGGTTCGGGTTCACTCGGCACAGGGATCCTCCTGGACTGGTGGTGCCAGAAAGACCGGAGTCTATGGACGGCAGCGCTCGATGTCGATCCGTCACGGCAACCGGCGGCGACGCCGCCACAGCAGACCGCCCATCAACGCCACCACCGTCGCGCCGCTGAGCGCGGTCACCGACCAGAGCCACCCCGCATCCGTACGCGCCGATCCGCTGGCCGCCGCCGGCCGGGGCGCGCCGGGTGCCGCCAGCGCGGACGGCGCCGCCGACGGGGTGGCGGTCAGCTCGCCGGGCTCGACCAGCCGGCCCACCGCGGCGTCCCGGGGCAGCGTGAAGCCCCAGTCCAGCAGGGCGGCGCCCTGCTCCCAGCCGCGAGCCGGCGTCGACTCGGCGCCCAGCAGGGTCACCACCAGCCGCCGCCCGCCGCGTTCCGCCGCCCCCACATAGGTGTGCCGGGCCAGGTCGGTGAAGCCGGTCTTGCCGCCGAGCGCCCCCGGGTACCGGTAGATGAGCTGGTTCTCGTTCTGGATCTCGAAGCCCTTGGTCCGTTGCGCCGGCTGGGCCGGAATCGACGTCTGCTCGGTCAACGCGTACCGGCGGAAGGTCGGCTGGGCGAAGCAGGCCCGGGCGATCAACGCCAGGTCGTACGCGCTGGTGAACTGCCCCTTCCCGTCCAGCCCGGACGGGGTGACAGCGTGCGTCTGCAACGCGCCGAGGTGGTGCGCGTGCTCGTTCATGGCGCGCACGCCGGCGGCGCTGTCCGTTCCGCTGCCCAGTCGTGCCAGCGCGTTGGCGGCCTCGTTGCCGGAGTTCAGCAGCAACCCGAGCCAGATGGTCTCGATGGTGTACCGGCCACCCGCGACCAGGCCCACGGCCGATGAGCCGGGTTCGATGTCCATGTCCGCCTCGGTGACGGTGACCATCTGCTTCGGGTCGAGCTTCGGCAGCATGGTGGCCGCCAGCAGCAGCTTCTGCACGCTCGCCGGCGTGCCGTACTCGTGCGGGCCGCAGCCGCCGAGCACCTGGCCGCTGTCCAGATCGGCGACCAGCCACGACGTGGCGGTGATCTTCGGCGGCGCGGCGACGCCGGCCGGCACGACCAGGCCGGTCGTGTCGAGCGCGGCGCCGCCGACCATCCGCTGGCCGGGGACGGCGGGCGGCGGCGACGGCCGGGGTGGGCGCGACGCCGCCGGCGCCGGAACCCGGGGGCAGCGCACCGTCGGCGCGGCGGACGCTCCCGCCGTACCGACCGGCACGGGAGCGAGCAGGACGGCGGACGTCGTGGCCGCCAGCAGCGCAGCTCTCATGAGCCGACCCTAGTCACGACGATCGACCGACGAGACGGGATGCCGGTCAATCCGCGTCGCCGCGGCCGCGCAGGTAGTCGTGCAACGCGGCGCTGCCGCGCAGCCGGCGCAGGCTGCGGGTGTGCAGCTCCTGCTCGCGGCGGGCCAGTTCGACGCGGACCCGCTGGGCGCTGCCGGTGGTCCGCAGTTCCCCCAGCACCGCGGCGATGATCTCGAACGGGTACGCGCCCCGGCGCAGCAACGCGACGACCTGAGCGGCGCGTAGCTCCGCCTCGTCGTACACCCGGTAGTTGGTGCCCGGGGTGCGGGCCGGCCGCAGCAGCCCGCGGTCCTCCCAGAGCCGCAGCTGCGCGGTGCGGACCCCGACCAGGGCGGCGACCTCGCCGATGCGCGCGCCGTGGCGTGGCGCGGGCCGGGCCGCCGATGGGCTGGCCAGCACGGTCTCGAAGGCGCCGAGCACGCGGCGGATCTCGGCGCGTTCCCGGTCCAGCTCGGCGTGGCCGCCGTCGAGCGCCGCCAGGGCCGCCGGCAGGTCGCCGGAGTGCACCGCCGCCATGATCTCCCGGGTACGGGACCAGCCGTGCCCCTCGGCCAACCGCCGCGCCACTGTCAACGCCCGGGCATGTTCGCTGGTGAAGATCCGGTAGCCGCTCGCGGTGCGGCGCACCGGCGGCAGCACCCCCACCTCGACGTAGTTGCGCACCTGCTGCACCGAGATCCCGACGGTGGCCGCCAGGTCCACGGCGCGCAGCCGATCCTTCGCCGCGACGTCCACGCGAGCCACCGTACCGCTTACGACGGGATTTGAGACTTTCCCGGACCTCCTGGCCCAGCAGACGCTCAAATGTTGGCGAAAGTCTCTACGTGGGGATGAATGAGACAATTGAACCTGCCAGTGCTCGGCGGGAGAGGTCCCGCCACGATTCCGTGAAGGGTTCGAATGTCGCAGCCAGCATGGTCCGCCGCCGACAGCCACGACATGATCGAAGTACGCGGGGCGCGGGAGAACAATCTCGCCGACGTCTCGGTGGACATCCCCAAGCGCCGGTTGACCGTCTTCACCGGCGTCTCCGGATCGGGCAAGTCGTCGCTGGTCTTCGGCACCATCGCCGCCGAGTCCCAGCGCATGATCAACGAGACGTACAGCGCGTTCCTCCAGTCGTTCATGCCGAACCTCAGCCGGCCGGACGTCGACTCGCTGCGCAACCTCAGCGCGGCCATCGTCGTCGACCAGGAACGGATGGGCGTCAACTCCCGCTCCACCGTCGGCACCGCCACCGACGCGTACGCCATGCTGCGGATCCTCTTCAGCCGACTCGGCCAGCCGTCCATCGGTGGCGCCGGGGCGTTCAGCTTCAACCTGCCCGAGGGCATGTGCCCCACCTGCGAAGGGTTGGGCCGGGTCTCCGACCTCGACATCAACGAGTTGGTGGACGTCGAACGCTCCCTCAACGACGGCGCCATCACCGTGCCGAACTTCGCTGTCGACTCCTGGTACTGGCAGACCATCGTCGGCTCCGGCCTGTTCGACCCGGACGTCAAACTGCAGGACTTCACCCCGCAACAGTGGGAGGACTTCCTGCACAAGCCAACCACGAAGATCAAGGTCGGCAGCAACAGCTGGACGTACGAGGGCCTCGCGGTCAAGGTCAAACGGCTCCTGCTGGCCAAGGACCGCGAATCCATGCAACCGCACATCCGCGCCTTCGTCGACCGGGCGGTCACCTTCACCAGCTGCGCCGACTGCGGCGGTACCCGGCTCAACGCGGCGGCCCTGTCGTCGCGCATCTCCGGGCACACCATCGCCGCCTGCTCCGCCATGCAGATCAGCGACCTGGCCGCGTTCGTCCGCACCATCGACGACCCGGGCGCCGCGCCGCTCGTCGCCAACCTCCGCGACCTGCTGGACTCCCTCGTCGAGATCGGCCTGGGCTACCTCAGCCTGGACCGCGAGTCGGCGACCCTCTCCGGCGGAGAGGCGCAACGGGTGAAAATGGTCCGCCACCTCGGCTCCAGCCTCTCCGACGTCACGTACGTCTTCGACGAACCGACAGTCGGCCTGCACCCGCACGACATCGCCCGGATGAACGACCTGCTGCTACGGCTGCGCGACAAGGGCAACACGGTGCTGGTGGTCGAACACAAACCGGAAACCATCGCCATCGCCGATCACGTCGTCGACCTCGGGCCGGGCGCCGGCACCGACGGTGGCCGCATCTGCTTCACCGGCGACGTCCCCGGCCTGCGCCGCTCCGACACCCTCACCGGCCGGCACCTGGACCACCGGGTGCGGGTGCGCGAGACGGTACGCCCACCGACCGGGCAGCTCGCCATCCGAAAGGCCGACCTGCACAACCTGCGCGACGTCGACGTGGACATCCCGCTCGGGGTGCTCACCGTGGTCACCGGCGTGGCCGGCTCCGGCAAAAGCTCACTGATCCACGGGTCGCTACGCGGCCGATCCGAGGTCGTCATCGTCGACCAGTCCCCAATCCGTGGCTCACGACGCAGCAACCCGGCCACCTACAGCGGGCTGCTCGACCCGATCCGCACCGCCTTCGCCAAGGCCAACGGCGTCAAGGCCGCGCTGTTCAGCGCCAACTCCGCGGGCGCCTGCCCAGCCTGCAAAGGCATCGGGCTCATCTACACCGACCTGGCGATGATGGCTGGCGTCGCCAGCGTCTGCGAACGCTGCGAGGGGCGACGCTTCACCGACGAGGTGCTCACGTACACGCTGCGCGGCAAGAACATCAGCGAGGTGCTGGCCATGTCCGTCACCGAGGCGTACGCGTTCTTCCCGCACCCCATCCTCAGTCGGCTGGTCGACGTCGGGCTGGGCTACCTCAGCCTCGGCCAACCACTGACCACCCTGTCCGGCGGGGAGCGGCAACGGCTCAAGCTCGCCATTCACCTCGCCGAGAAGACCACCACGTACGTCCTGGACGAGCCGACCACCGGTCTGCACCTGGCCGACGTGGACCAACTGCTGGCCCTTCTCGACCGCATGGTCGACGCCGGCAACACGGTGATCGTCATCGAGCATCACCAGGCGGTCATGGCCCACGCCGACTGGCTCATCGACCTCGGCCCCGGCGCCGGCCACGACGGTGGCCGCATCGTCTTCACCGGCACACCAGCCGAACTGGTCGCCACCGGCGACACCCTCACCGCCAGACACCTCCGCGAGTACGTCACCGACCCGGCGGTGGTCGGCCACGGCTGACACCGCCGCCCCGCGGCCGACCGGAGCGAAGGTCCGCGACGCCACAGGGCTTGCCGACGCCAGCGGCGGTGGCATGGGATCAGCGCCAGCGCCAGCGACGGTGGCATGGGGGCAGGGCAAGCGGCGGTGGCGTGGGCGCAGCCGCCAGCGCCAGCGGCCCTGGCCTGGGCGCAGCGCAAGCGCCAGCGGCGGTGGCCTGGTTCAGCGCCAGCGGCATGGCCGTGCCAGCGGTTGGCCTGGCGGTGCCAGCGGGTGGCCTGGCGGTGCCAGCGGGTGGCCTGGCGGTGCCAGCGGTGAGGGCCTGGTGGTGCCAGCGGCGGTGGTCAGCTGACGCGGCGCAGCCAGCGCCGCTGCCAGGGGGTCTCCACCGCCTTCGGGTGGTAGCCAGCCCGAACCCACGGCACGGCCCGCTCGACCGGCAGGCCGTCGAGGATCGCCAGCGCGGCCAGGGCCGTTCCGGTGCGGCCCACCCCACCCCGGCAGGCCACCTCGACGCGTTCACCATCGTGCGCCCGCCGTAGTGCCTCCCGCAGGGCGTCGAGGGCATCGGCGCGGTCGAGCGGTACCCAGAAGTCGGGCCACCGGATCCGCCGGTGTGGCCAGGCCGGCTCCGGACCAGGGGCCAGCAGCACGGCGAAGTCGGCGGGCGAGGCCGCGGCAACGATGCGGCGTCCGCGCACCAACGCCCCACTGGGGAGTACGAGTACGCCCGACTGCTCAGACCACGGCAGCGTCTCAGTCACCCGGACATTGTGCCGCCACGCTCTGGCGAATGAGTACAGACAGTGCCGCCCCCGGCCGGTGAGCCGGGGGCGGCACTGGTGTCGGTGTGCAGGTCGCCTCTCGGCGAGTGGCACGACGCGGCTCCAGCCGAACGGTATTCCGCGAAGGCGATATTAGGTGAGGCCCGGGGACACTGAGTCACACCGACACTGTCCTCAACCAGCCGGACCCCCACCTTGTTCCCGCACCCGCCGCGTCCATGCACGCACCACCCGACCGTCCCGCGGCCCCGACCGACGCCGCCGCACCAGCGACCAGCCGATCGTGCGGCCGATGGCCAGCAGCCAGCAGCCACCGGCCAGCAGTCACCGGCCAGCAGCCAGCAGCCAGCGGGCAGCGGGCAGCAGGCAGCGGCCAGCGGCCAGCGGGCAGCGGGCAGCGGGCAGCGGGCAGCGGGCAGCAGGCAGCGGCCAGCGGCCAGCGGCCAGCGGCCAGCGGGCAGCGGGCAGCGGCCAGCGGGCAGCGGGCAGCGGCCAGCGGCCAGCGGCCAGCGGGCAGCGGGCAGCGGGCAGCGGCCAGCGGGCAGCGGGCAGCGGGCAGCCGCCAGCGGCCAGCGGGCAGCGGGCAGCGGGCAGCGGGCAGCGGGCAGCGGCTCGTGCAGCCAGCGGGCAGCGGCCAGCGGCCAGCGGCCAGCGGCCAGCGGCCAGCGGCCAGCGGCCAGCGGCCAGCCAGCAGCTCGTGCAGCCAGCGCCCGCCGCCCAGCGCCCAGCGGTTCGTGCGGCCGGCGGTTCACCTCGCGAGATCTTGGACAGTTTCCGTTCAAGCGGAACGGAAACTGTCCAAGATCTGCAATGAACGCCGCTTGATGACGCCATCGGCCGCCGCTGAGGACCCCTTCAGTGCGGCATCTCCCGTTGCGGTCCGCTGCGGCGGTCGGTGGTCGGCGTCCCGGGTGCCGGGCGGTCGATGGCAACGCAAAGGCCGCTGGCCGGCACCCCGTGTTGTGGGGTGCCGGCCAGCGGCGGGTGTTGTTGGGTCTTGCCGTGTGGTGCTGCTGGTCTGTGGGTCAGCGGTGGTGCGGTGGTCAGCTGTTCCAGTGCTGGGCGACGAGGTCGGTGGCCTGCTGCTCCCACTGGGCGTAGGCATCCGGGTACGCCGAGACCTGCACGGTCTGCGCGGCCTCGGTCAGGGGCATGTCCTGCCACCCGTCGACCTGCTTCAGACCCTTCAGGAACGCGGTCGTCGAGTACTCAGGATCGGTGATCTGCTCCGGAGTACCCCAACCCGAACTCGGGCGCTGCTGGAACAGACCCAGCGAGTCATGGTCGTTGGCGTCGCCGAGGTGGCCGAGGTTCTCCAGCTTCGACTCCTGCAGGCTCGTCGCGATCGAGATGACCGCGGCCCGCTCGGGCAGGCCGGCCTTCTTCGTCGCGGCGATGATCGCCTTCACGTTGGCCGTCTGCTCGTCGTTGAGGGTGATCCGCGACTGCTCGCCCTGCGGCTTCGCCACCTGCACCGCAGCGGCGGCGGGCTTGGCATCGACCGGGTTGGCGTGGGCGGCGATCGGGCCGGCGAAGACACCACCGGCGAACGCGAGACCCGCAACGGACAGCATGCTCTTACGGAAGATCGTGTTCATGGGGGTAGCTCCTTCGGGGGTAGGAACACCCACACGTCGGGGGACGCACGGGTGTGAGCACCTCGTCCGGCGCTGCACTTGCACGGGGGAAAGTCTTCGGGGTCGGCGGCCTGCGAGGGAGGGCTCGCGGCGCCGGGGTCCAGGTGTAACGACCGGAGGGCCGGGGTCATTCCCGGGGGTGGGCCAACCCGTCGGCACCCGCTGGGAGGCGATGCCTGCGGTCGATCGTGGGGGTCACAACGACCGGGAGGCGGCGGTCATTCCCGGGTGACCCAACCCGCCGGCACCCCCATCACGGCGGTACCTGCGGTCGATCGTGGGGGTCACAACGACCGGGGGGCCAGGGTCATTCCGGGCTGGCCCAACCCGCCGGCACCCACGGGAGGCGGTGCCAGCGGTCGATCGTGGGGATCACAACGACCGGGCCGCGGCCGGCATTCCAACCTGCGCGACCAACCCTCACAGCCAGGGGTGAGAGTCGGTGGTGCTGCGATCGTCAGGCGGTGTAACGACCCCGGCCCGCCCATGATTCCGGCCCAGCGGTGACGCCGGTCACCGGGCAAACGCCTCGAACTGCGCATAGTCTAGGGGCACGGCACTCCGGGATAGCCCATACCGGACAAATCTCCCAGGGCTTGTCCCCGCCCGCCGGTCTCGTGCGCAGCCAGGCTTGATCCACTCGTCTTCAGGGAAATCGGGGTGTCCGGGCGAGCGGGACGCCCCGACATCAAGGACCTCGTGTTGATCACGGCTGTAATGGGGTCGCATCGAGTCGCGGGCTTGCCAGCCGCCTGAAGCCGTGCACAACCTCGCGAAGCCACGCGAGCCCGCGAGGCGGCACAGACCTCGCGGAGCCAGGCAGGCCCGCAGCGCGGCGCAGACCTGGCGGAGCCAGGCAGGCCCGCAGCGCGGCGCAGACCTGGCGGAGCCAGGCAGGCCCGCAGCGCGGCGCAGACCTGGCGGAGCCAGGCAGGCCCGCAGCGCGGCGCAGACCTCGCGAAGCCAGGCAGGCC
>NZ_BSTU01000002.1:139018-499782 GCF_030269705.1 Micromonospora sp. NBRC 107095 | reverse complement strand
CCCGCAGCGCGGCGCAGACCTCGCGAAGCCAGGCAAGCCCCGCAAGGCCGCGTAGACCCAGGTGAGCCACTCAAGCCCGCAGGGCGGCGTAGACCCCGCGAAGCCGGACAGGCCCGCAAGGCCGGCGCATACCTGCAGAGCTGCCTAAGCGACGCGCTGCGCAGGCCGGGTAGACCCGCGTTGGTGCGATCGCGCACAACCGCGCGAACCGCGCCCCCGGGTCGAGGGCGCGGTTCGCGGATGTTGGGGACGGCCGGGTCAGGCGACCTTGCGTTGGGCCGGGACCGTCGACTTGTGCGGGCGGCCCAGGCGGGCTTCCAGTCGCGCGACGTCGACCCGGGCGTGCCGGCGGTCTGCGAGGTCCTCCCAGCCGACGGCGAGCAGCCGGAGGCGTTCCGACTCGCTGAAGCCGCCCCATACGCCGTACGGCTCGCGTACCGACAGTGCGTGGGCGGCGCACTCGGCGCGTACGGGGCAGGTGCGGCAGACCGCCTTGGCGGAGGATTCACGGCGCAGCCGGGACGAGCCTCGCTCACCGTCGGGGTGGAAGAACTGCGCGCTGTCGCGTCCTCGGCAGGCACCGAGTCGCTGCCAGTCCCAGAGATCGACGATGGGTCCGGGCAGTCTACGTACGTTCGACATCAGCACCCCTCCTCCCGCGCGGCTCCGCGAGAATCCTTGATGGCCGGCGTCCGGGCGGCGGGCCGCGCAGGCGCACCGTTCCCGGCCTGGATCTCCCGTACCCGGGCTGTCGTCAACTCACACGTCTGTGATCGAAAACCTCCGGGAAATTGCGGCTTTTGCCCTATCTGTCGTAAAAGTTCGAACGATTGCCCGGAACCACCTCCCCAGCCGACCGCGTCATGGTCTGCTCGTTGGCGGAGAGGAGACCACAGTGCGTACCGTCCTTGTGTGCGTTCGGACACCGCTCGCGGCCCAGCACCTTACTTCTGCTGCCGCGCGGCTGGGGTTGTCCGCGATCGTTCGTACCGCCGTCTCTGATCCCGAGGTGATGCTGCGGCTGGCGGAGCGGCCGGCGGACGTGGTGTTGGCGGACACCGCCCTCACCCGGCCGGACAGCGCCGGCTTCGTCCGCCGGGTGTTGGCGCGGGCCCCGCAGGCGGCGGTGGTGCTGCTCGGCACCGAGGAGTCCGAGGCCGCGGCGGCCACCATCAGTGCCGGTGCCCGGGGGCTCATCCAGAATGTCGACCACGACCTGACCAGCGCGGTGGCGAAGGCGCTACTGCTGCTCACCGCACCCGGTCGCGCCTCCCGGCAGCGAAGCACCGATCCGGCCCGCGACGCGGCGGCGGTGGGTGGTTCCGGTCGCTCCGGGCCGGCGCCGCGCGGTTCCGGTGAGCCCGGTTGGACGGCGGCGGCCGCTGACGGGCCGGCCGGTCTGGCGTCGGTGCCCGTGCAGCGGGGCGACGACGAGGCGGAGGCGGGGACCGGCGAGCCGGCGGCGCAGACCGACCCGGGCCGTCCCGTCCCGAACGCTCGACCCAGCCGGGCGTCCATCGGCCTCACCGAGCGTGAGCTTCAGGTGCTGCTGGGCATGGCCGAGGGCAAGAGCAACGCGGAGATCGGCCGGGAGCTGTTCGTGTCGGAGGACACCGTCAAGACGCACGCCCGCCGGTTGTTCCGCAAGCTCGGTGCCCGGGACCGGGCGCACGCGGTGGCGGCGGGGTTCCGCGCCGGTCTGGTCGCCTGACGGACGCGCTGCCCGCCGGCGGGACACCGCCGCGCGGCGCGGTGTCACTTGGTGGCGGTCGGGGCGCCCGGCTCGTCCTCGGTGCCCTCGGACAGGGTGTCGTGCACCCCGTCGGCGTACCCCCGGGCATAGTCCCAGGTCACGTAGTGATCCGGGTCGGGGTCGTACGCGGGCTCGTGCACCCGGGGCCGGCCGGAGTTGAGCAGGTGCCGCAGGTTGCCGCGGAGCAGGTCCCAGTCGAAGTAGTGCGGCTCCCGGCAGTCCTCGCATTCGATCACCAGCCCGCGGACCCCGATCGGGGCCAGCAGAGCCTGGTAGATCTCCAGGTCGGCGAGGTCTTCCAGCACATCCTGCCGCTCGACGTCGGTCAGCGGATCCGGCGTCGCGTCATCGCCCGGGTCATCCAGACCCGCTGTCGGATCGGCCGGGTCACCATTGAACGGGTCGATGGGCTCGTCGTGCACCCCCTCACCGTAGACCCAACGCGACGCGAACGTCCGCCCCCCGGCCTCCGCGCCGGGCCGGCCTGCCACGGACGGGTCGCCCAGCTCACTGGGTACGATGAGGCGACGTGCCGGCACCGTGGCGCGCTCCGGTGCCCGCCCGCGCCACCTCGCTGAAGCCCATCCGAGCAGCTCAGGGGAGCAATCGTGGAAAATTCGCCCAGCACCGATCTTCCGGCCGGCGTCGAGCACGCCGACCTGGGCGGCCACCTGCCTGAGCTGCCGGCCGGCTCCGCCCGGGTGGTTCCGCTCGGTCTGACCTTCGACGATGTGCTGCTCCAGCCGGGCGAGTCGGACGTGGTGCCCAGCCGGGTCAACACCCGGACGAAGCTCACCCGCAACATCGAGTTGTCCATTCCGCTGCTGTCCAGCGCCATGGACACGGTGACCGAGGCCCGGATGGCGATCGCCATGGCCCGCCAGGGCGGCATCGGTGTGTTGCACCGCAACCTCTCGATGGAGGACCAGGCCCTCCAGGTCGACCTGGTCAAGCGCTCCGAGTCCGGCATGATCACCAACCCGGTGACCGCCAGCCCGGACGACACGCTGCGCGAGGTCGACGAGCTGTGCGGGCGGTACCGCATCTCGGGCGTTCCGGTGGTGGACGGCGACGGCCAGCTGGTGGGCATCGTCACCAACCGGGACATGCGTTTCGTCTCCGAGCCGAACACCCCGGTCCGCGAGATCATGACCCGCACTCCGCTGATCACCGCCCGGGTCGGGGTGAGCAAGGACGACGCCCTGGCGCTGCTGCGTCAGCACAAGGTCGAGAAGCTGCCGATCGTCGACGACTCGGGCCGACTGCGCGGCCTGATCACGGTGAAGGACTTCACCAAGAGCGAGCAGTACCC
Organism: Micromonospora sp. NBRC 107095; assembly: GCF_030269705.1. Taxonomy (NCBI): domain Bacteria; kingdom Bacillati; phylum Actinomycetota; class Actinomycetes; order Micromonosporales; family Micromonosporaceae; genus Micromonospora; species Micromonospora sp. NBRC 107095. The sequence continues at coordinate 496,717 of NZ_BSTU01000002.1, read as the reverse complement.
GGACGCCAGCAAGGACGACGCCGGTCGTCTGCGGGTCGCCGCCGCCATCGGTGTCGGCGAGGACGCCTACAAGCGGGCCCGTGCCCTGGTCGACGCGGGCGTGGACGTGCTGATCGTGGACACCGCGCACGGTCACCAGCGGGCCGTGCTGGACATGGTCCGCCGGCTCAAGGCCGACGTGTCGGTCGACGTCATGGGCGGCAACGTGGCCACGTACGCCGGCGCGAAGGCGCTTGTCGACGCTGGCGCCGACGGCGTCAAGGTGGGTGTGGGGCCGGGCGCGATCTGCACCACCCGGATCGTCGCCGGGGTCGGCGTGCCGCAGGTGACCGCGATCATGGAGGCGGCCCGGGCCGCCCGCCCGGCCGGTGTGCCGGTGATCGGCGACGGCGGCATCCAGTACTCCGGCGACATCGCCAAGGCCCTGGTCGCCGGTGCCGACACGGTGATGCTCGGCAGCCTGCTGGCCGGCTGCGAGGAGAGCCCCGGCGAGCTGATCTTCGTCAACGGCAAGCAGTTCAAGACGTACCGCGGGATGGGGTCGCTCGGCGCGATGCAGTCCCGGGGCCAGGCCAAGTCGTACAGCAAGGACCGCTACTTCCAGCAGGACGTGCTCAGCGACGACAAGCTGGTCCCGGAGGGCGTGGAGGGCCAGGTGCCCTACCGGGGGCCGCTCTCCCGGGTGGCTCACCAGCTGGTCGGTGGTCTGCGACTGGCCATGGGGTACGCCGGTGCGGAGAACATCCCCGATCTGCACCGCCGGGGCCAGCTCATCCGGATCACCGCGGCTGGCCTGAAGGAGAGCCACCCGCACGACATCCAGATGACCGTCGAGGCGCCCAACTACCACACCCGCTGACCCACCACCCCCAACCACCTGGAGTCCCCCATGCGTGACGTGGTCGAGATCGGGCTGGGCAAGACCGCGCAGCGCGGCTACCACCTGGACGACATCGCCATCGTGCCGAGCCGCCGCACCCGGGACGTCGACGACGTGTCGACGTCCTGGCAGCTCGACGCGTACCCGTTCGGCATTCCGTGCGTCGGTCACCCCTCCGACGCCACCATGAGCCCGTCGTCGGCGGTGCGTCTCGGTCAGCTCGGCGGCCTCGGGGTGCTCAACGTCGAGGGTCTCTGGACCCGCTACGAGAACCCGACGAAGGTGCTGGACGAGCTGGCCGGCCTCGACGAGGACGCCCGCGCCACCAAGCGGCTCCAGGAGGTATACGCGGAGCCGATCCGCCCGGACCTGATCGCGGAGCGGGTCCGTGAGCTGCGCGCCGGTGGCGGCACTGTCGCGGTGCGGGTCTCCCCGCAGCACACCCTCGCGCTGGCGCCGGTGATCCTGGACGCCGGGGTGGACATCCTGGTCATCCAGGGCACCATCGTGTCGGCCGAGCACGTGTCGACCACCGACGAGCCGCTGAACCTCAAGGAGTTCATCGCCGACCTCGACCTGCCGGTGATCGTCGGTGGCTGCACCGACTACAAGACGGCGCTGCACCTGATGCGGACCGGCGCGGCCGGGGTGATCGTGGGCATCGGTGGCGACGAGTGGTCGACCACCGAGTCGGTGCTGGGCATCCGGGTGCCGATGGCCACCGCGATCGCCGACGCCGCGGCGGCCCGCCGCGACTACCTGGACGAGACCGGCGGCCGGTACGTGCACCTGATCGCCGACGGTGACATCCAGACCTCGGGCGACATCGCCAAGGCGCTCGGCTGCGGCGCTGACGCGGTGATGCTCGGTGAGCCGCTGTCGCTGTGCGAGGAGGCCCCCGCCGGTGGTGCCTGGTGGCACTCGGCGGCGAGCCACCCGTCGCTGCCGCGGGGCGCCTTCGAGGTCTCCGGTGAGCCGCTCGGGTCGATGGAGCAGTTGCTCTTCGGGCCGGCGGACGAGGCCGACGGTCAGCTGAACCTGTTCGGCGGGCTGCGCCGGGCGATGGCCAAGTGTGGTTACCGCGACCTGAAGGAGTTCCAGAAGGTCGGTCTGGTCCTCGACCGCTGACCGTTCCTGACGTCCGAAGGCCGGCCCGCACGGGCCGGCCTTCGTCGTGTTCAGCCGGCTGTCACTTCTCCAGGTAGATGGTCAGGTCGGACATGTTGCGGTAGCTGGTAGCCGCGAAGTCGAGCGACTGGCCCTTGTTGTCGGCGCCGCCGGGGGCGGTGTCCATCTCCCAGTTGGCGTGGTGGAAGTTGCGCTCGCCGATGGTCTGGAAGAACTGCTGGAAGTTGAGGTCGCCGTCGCCCAGCGGGGTCATCTGGTACCCGTTGGGGACGCTGGTGTCCCGGTCGCCGTCCTTGGCGTGGAAGAGCGGGAACCGGGTGGTCCGGTCGGCCACGGTGAGGATCGGGTCGAACAGGTCGGTGACCTCCTGGCCGGCCGGGTTGATGTACTTCTGGTGCTTGTAGCGGGCCACGTAGGCCCAGTAGATGTCCAGCTCGAAGAAGACGTACCGCGGGTCGGTGATCTCGAAGAAGTACTCCAGTCGGCGGATGCCGGAGGACCGGGTCTGCCGGCCCTGCGCGTCGCGCGGGCCCCGGTCGATGAGGAAGCTGTACGCGGCGTCGTGGTTGTGCGTGTAGAGCCGCATGCCCCGGGCCTTGGCCTGCCGGCCCAGCTCGTTCCAGATGTCCGCGGCGGCGTCCCATTCGGCCTTGTACGCGCTGTTGGTCGGGTCGCTGCCGGTGCCGATGTTCTTCATGCCGAGTTCCTCGGCGATGTCCAGTTGTTGCTGGAAGGTGGCCGGCTGGATGGTGGCGTGGGTGCCGTTGGCCACCAGGCCGTTGTCGTCGAGGATCTTGCGGATCTCGGTGGGGGTGATCTGCCGGCCCAGGATCTCGGTGCTCTGGGTGTAGCCGGCGAACTCGATTTCCTTGTAACCGATTTCGGCGAGTCGGGCGAGGACGCGCTCGAAGCCGTACGGGACTCCGCTGTCGTCGGGCGCGGCGGTGATCCGGTCGCGGACGCTGTAGAGGATGATGCCGCGGTTCTTCGCCGGGATCAGCGGTTCGACCCGCAGCTTGCTCTTGGGGTTGGCGAGCGCGGGGGTGCCGGTGGCCAGGACGGGCAGGCCGGCCGCGCCGATCGCGGCGGCGGCGCCGGCGGACGCGGCGAGCAGGGAGCGGCGGCTGAGTCGGCCGGTGGGGGTGGCGTCGGGGGCGGTGTGGTCTGGCATGGTTCCACCTTTCGCGACGGTGGTCGGGAACAGACACTAACGTCGGTCAAAGTCGAAAGAAAGGTTCGATCGACGGCATCTTTTGTTTGATTCGACGAAAGTAACTGATGATCGTCGATATGGGCCGCGCGACCGACGATGCTGACTACGCTCGTCCTGACCGGAACGCCACGGTAGGCCGGAGTGCCGCAGGAGGGGTGTGCATGGTCCTGACCGGACGGAGAGCGGGCCTCGCCGCCGCGCTGACCTGCGTCCTCGGGCTGGTCGCGGCCGGCTGTACGGGCGACGGGCGCGACGGCTTCCGGCCCGGCGCGGCCGACGTCGGCGACCCGTACGTGCCGGGGCGGGGCAACGGCGGCTACGACGTCGCGACCTACGGCCTCGACGTCCGCTACGACCCGTCGACCGACCGGCTGACCGGGAAGGCCGTCATCACCGCCACCGCCACCCAGGACCTGTCCCGGTTCAACCTGGACCTGGCCGGCCTGGAGGTCGGCGCGGTCAGCGTGGGCGACGCGGCGGCCGAGTACCGGCGCGGCGACGGCGAACTGGTGGTGACGCCCCGCGACGGCGTGCCGCGGGGGCGGCAGTTCACCGTCACCGTCGACTACGCGGGCGTACCCACTGCCGTCGACGACGGGGCGTTGGGCAGCGGCGGTTTCCTGCACACCGCCGACGGAGCGGTGGCGCTTGGCCAACCCCACTCGGCCGCCACCTGGTTCCCGGTCAACGACCACCCCTCGGACAAGGCCACCTACGAGCTGGCGGTGACCGTCCCGGATGGCCTGGCCGCGCTGAGCAACGGCGTACCGCTACCGAAGACCAGCGCCGACGGGTGGACCACCTGGCGCTGGTCGGAGCGCACCCCGATGGCCAGCTACCTGAGCACCCTCGTGATCGGTGACTACCGGGTGGTGACCGGCACGCACGCCGGCCGACCGATGGTGACGGCGGTGGCGGCGAGCCTGCCGGCGACCGGCGGGGCGGCCACCTCGCTGGCCCGCACCGGCGCCATCGCCGACTTCCTGGCCAGCCGCTTCGGCCCGTACCCGTTCGACTCGTACGGGGGGATCGTGATCGCCGACGACCGGGTCGGGTACGCCCTGGAGACCCAGTCCCGACCGGTCTACGGGCCGGCCTTCTTCGCCGACGACCGGCCGAACCCGAGCGTCGTCGCACACGAGCTGGCGCACCAGTGGTTCGGCGACAGCGTGTCACTGACCAGGTGGGGTGACATCTGGCTCAACGAGGGCTTCGCCAGCTACGCCGAGTGGCTGTGGGAGGAGCACGACGGCGGCCGTACCGCCCAGCGCAACTTCGAGATCCAGTACGCGGCGACCGACTGGGGGCAGCCGTCGGTCGAGCCGGGCCGGGAGCAGATGTTCGGCACCGCCGTCTACAAGCGGGGTGCGCTCGCCGTGCACGCGTTGCGCCGGACCGTCGGTGACGACCTCTTCTTCCGCATCCTGCGCACCTGGACCGCCGAGCGGGCGGGGGGCAACGCGACCACCGCGGACCTCGTCTCGCTGGCCGAGCGGGTCGCGCAGCGGCAACTGCGCCCGCTCTTCGACGCCTGGCTGGTGGGTGGGTCGGCCCCCACACTGCCGTGACCCGGCCCCGCCGCCGGTGTCGATATGCTGCCGCCGGCGAACGGCGGGCAGGTGCCCGTTCGCGCGGACTACGGAGGCCGTGACCGGCCACCGTGCGGAGAGGGTGTGGGATGCGCGGGACGCGGCACAGACTGCGGACGGGTGCCGCTCTGGTGGTGACCGGTGCGCTGGCACTGTCCGGATGCGACTCGACGGGCCCGGAGACGGCACCGTCACCGAGCACGTCCCCCACCGCGGCGCGGACATTCAAGGCGGGTGCCGACGGGGTCGGCGACACCTACTTCCCGACCTACGGCAACGGCGGCTACGACGTCGGCCGGTACACGGTGAAGGTGCGCTACGACCCGGCCAAGGACCAGTTGACGGGTACGACCACAGTGCGGGCCACCGCGACGACCGACCTGTCGACGTTCAACCTCGACCTGGCCGGCCTGACCGTCAGCGCGGTCACCGTGGACGGCGCACCGGCGACGCACAGCCGCAAGCGCAACGAGCTGGTGATCAAGCCGGCATCCGGTCTGATCAACGGCAACGGATTCGTCGTCGAAATCACCTACGCCGGCAAGCCGAAGCCGTTGAAGAACGAGACGCTCGGTGACGGCGGCTTCCTGCACACCGCCGACGGTGCCATCGCGCTGGGTCAGCCGGAGTCGGCCAGCACCTGGTTCCCGGTCAACGACCACCCGTCGGACAAGGCGGCCTACGACTTCGAGGTCACCGTTCCGGACGGGCTGACCGCGATCAGCAACGGCGTTCCCGGCGGGAAGGTCAGCTCGGGCGGTTGGACCACCTGGAAGTGGTCGGAGAAGTCGCCGATGGCCAGCTATCTGAGCACGCTCGTGATCGGCAAGTTCCGGATCACCACCGGCGAGCACAAGGGCCGCCCGGTCTACAACGCGGTCACCACCAACCTGGCCAAGGGGAGCGCGGACGCGTCGATCGCGCGGACCGTCGAGGTGGCCGACTACCTGGAGAGCGTGTTCGGGCCGTACCCGTTCGACGCGTACGGCGGTGTGGTGATCTCCGACAGCCGGATCTCCTACGCCCTGGAGACGCAGAGCCGACCGGTGTACGCGGCGAGCTTCTTCCGGCAGGGCGAGAACACCGAGGTCGTCGCGCACGAGCTGGCCCACCAGTGGTTCGGCGACAGTGTGGCGTTGGCGAAGTGGGAGGACATCTGGCTCAACGAGGGCTTCGCGACGTACGCGGAGTGGCTCTGGGCCGAGCACACCGACGCGTACACCGCCAAGGAGGCGTTCGACAGCCGGTACGCGGAGATGTCCGCGCAGGTGTGGCAGACGCCGCCGGGCAAGCCGGGTGCGGAGAAGCTGTTCAGCGAGTCGGTCTACCAGCGCGGCGGGATGACGGTGCACGCCCTGCGGGTGGCCGTGGGCGACGAGGCGTTCTTCGAGATCATCAAGACCTGGGCGGCGGAGAAGCGTGACGGCACCGCCACCACTGCCGAGTTCGTGGCCCTCGCCGAGCGGGTCTCCGGCAAGAAGCTCGACGCGCTCTTCGACGCCTGGCTCTACGGCACCAAGAAGCCCGCCCTGCCCAAGCGGCTCTGAACGGCGGTCAGTTCTTGACGACCAGCTTGGGGTGGGCGGCCAGGTACGCGTCGGCGCGGCCGGCGCGCAGTTCGGTGAGGAACGTGCGGCCCTCGGCGGTCAGCTGCTCGCCCCGGTACGCGCTGCCCTTGCCGACGCCGGAACCGGGCAGCCCGACCAGCGTGAACCGGTTCTCCGGCAGGCCACTGAGGGCGTACGCGATGTCGACGATCCGGCGTCCGCCGACGTAGACCAATGTGTCGCCCAGCGCGGAGACCACCTTGTCGACGCGCTCCGGTTGCTTGGCCAGGCCCTCGTCCAGGATCTTGCGGGTCATCGCCCGGATCAGCTGCTGCTGGTGCCGCTGCCGGGCGTAGTCGCCGCCGGTGATGTAGCGCTGCCGCGCGTAGTCCAGCGCCTGCCAGCCGTTGAGGTGTTGCTCGCCCTTCTCGTAGACCTGCTGCGGCCCCTTGTACCCGCCCGGCGCGGGCTCCCGGTACTTGCCGTCCGGTCGACGGTGCAGCGACTCGACCCGCTGGTCGACGTAGATGTCCACCCCGCCCAGTTCGTCGACCAGCCGGTCGAACCCGTTGAACGTGAGCACCGCGCCGGCGTCGATGCGCAGCCCGGTGTAACCGCTGACCGTGCTGCGCAGCAGCTCGTACCCCTGGGCGGTGCTGGGTTGTTTGGGTTTGCCCGGCACCCGGCTGCCGAAGCTCATCGCGTGGGTGAGCTTGGTCTTGCCGCCCTTGTAGCCGGCCTTCGGGAACGCCGGGATGTCCACGAGCAGGTCGCGGGGGAGTGAGAAGAGGTACGCCCGGTCCAGTCCCTTGGGTACGTGCAGCACCAGCACGGCGTCCGAGTGCGGCTCCCAGCCGGGCACGCTGACCCGGGTGTCCACACCGACCAGCAGCAGGTTGAGCGGGCCGGTGATGTCCGCGCCCGGCGGTGGACCGCTGGGGCTCGGGGTGGGCGTGCCGACCGGTGACGGGGTCGGTGAGCCGGCCACCGGAGCGCCGCCCGGCGTGTTGTCAGCGGTCAGCCGGGTGATCACCACCGCGCCGGCGGCGATCAGCGCGACCGCGGCGAGGGCCGTCAGCCCCAGCAGCAGCCACCGTCGGCGTGGCGCCATCGACCCGAGAACCATGTGGATTCCTCTCACCCGTCTGGTGAACAACGCTCCGACGGGTGCTCCCGGTTGCGGCCAGGAGGCGCCGGTTCGGTCGGCCGGAGCATGATCGCGCGAAAAGTGCCGCTGGCGCGAGCGCTACTCACGAGTAATGATGCGTTCATGCGGTACGACGTGGTCGTCATCGGGTCCGGCTTCGGTGGCAGCGTCACCGCGCTCCGACTCGCCGAGAAGGGTTACTCGGTGGCGGTGCTGGAAGCCGGCCGCCGCTTCACCGACGACGAGTTCCCGCAGACGTCCTGGCGGGTTCGCCGGTTCCTCTGGGCACCGAAGCTGGGCTGCTACGGCATCCAACGACTCACCCTGCTCCGCCCGGCCGACCGAGGGTCCGGCGGTGGGGTGCTGGTGCTCTCCGGCGCCGGGGTGGGCGGCGGTTCGCTGGTCTACGCGAACACCCTCTACGAACCGCTGCCGGCCTTCTACGACGACCCGCAGTGGCGGGAGATCACCGACTGGCGCGACGAGTTGGCCCACCACTACGACCAGGCGAAACGGATGCTCGGCGTCACCACGTACCCCGTGCACACCGGCGCGGACCGGGCCATGCGGGCGGTGGCCGAGCGGATGGGGGTGGGGCACACCTTCCACGCCACCCCGGTGGGCGTTCACATCGGCCGGCCCGGCCAGCGGGTCGCCGACCCGTACTTCGGCGGCGCCGGCCCGGAGCGCACCGGCTGCACGCACTGCGGCTCGTGCATGACCGGTTGCCGGCACGGAGCGAAGAACACGCTGGTCAAGAACTACCTCTGGCTCGCCGAACGGCTCGGGGTCACGGTCCGCCCGTTGACCACTGTGACCGCCGTCCGGCCCACCGACGGCGGCGGCTACCAGGTGCACACCGAACGCACCGGCGCCTGGCTGCGCCGGGGGCGGCAGGTCATCCACGCCGACCAGGTGGTCTTCGCCGCCGGGGCGCTCGGCACCCAGCGGCTGCTGCACGCGATGCGTGCCGACGCGGCCCTGCCCCAGCTCTCACCCCGCCTCGGCGAGCTGACCCGGACCAACTCGGAGGCGATCCTCGGCGCCTCGGTGCCCCGACAGCGGGCCCGGTCCGAGCGGTTGGACTACACCGAGGGGGTGGCCATCACCAGCTCGTTCCACCCCGACCCGCAGACGCACATCGAGCCGGTCCGCTACGGGCGCGGCTCCAACGCGATGGGGCTGCTCCAGTCGCTGCTGGTCGACGGCGGCCCGCACCGGGTACGCCGCTGGCTGGGCAGCATCGTGCGGCAGCCCGGGTTGGCCGCCCGGATGCTGTCGGTGCGGGGCTGGTCGGAACGGACGGTGATCGCCCTGGTCATGCAGTCGGTGGACAACTCGCTGACCACCCGGTGGCGGCGTGGCCCGCTGGGCCGCAGGCTGGTCACCGGCCCGGGTCACGGCACCCCGAGCCCGACCTGGATCCCGGCCGGCAACACGGCGGTCCGGCTGCTCGCCGACGAGATCGGTGGCACCGCCGGCGGCTCTCTCACCGAACCCTTCGACATCCCGGTGACCGCGCACATCCTGGGCGGGGCGGTCATCGGCGCGACAGCGGCCGACGGAGTGATCGACCCCTGGCACCGCGTGTACGGGCACGCTGGGCTGCACGTGGTCGACGGCGCGGCGGTCTCGGCCAACCTGGGCGTGAACCCCTCTTTGACGATCACCGCCCAGGCGGAACGGGCCATGTCCTTCTGGCCGAACAAGGGCGAAGAAGATCCCCGCCCGCCGCTCGGCGGCCCGTACCGCCGGCTGGCCCCCGTACCCCCGAGGAACCCGGCGGTGCCCCCGGGCGCCCCGGGCGCGCTGCGACAGTGACCCCACCCCGCCGATCGTGCGGTTCCGGTCGGCGTGCTGTGGCGTTTGTGGGCTTTGTCCGGGCAGAAAGTGCACGATCGCGGGAAGTGGGGCCTGCTGGCGAGCCGGTGCCGGGAGTGGTGGTGACACTCGGTAGGCTTTGTGCACATGAGCCTGCCTCGCCCTGTCCTCGTGGTGGACTTCGGAGCCCAGTACGCCCAGCTCATCGCCCGTCGGGTCCGTGAGGCGAAGGTCTACTCCGAGATCGTGCCGCACTCGATGCCGATCGCCGAGATGCTGGCGAAGAACCCTGCCGCGATCATCCTCTCCGGCGGCCCGGCCAGCGTCTACGCCCCGGACGCCCCGCAGATCGACGCGGGGGTGTTCAGCGCCGACGTGCCGGTCTTCGGCATCTGCTACGGCTTCCAGGCGATGGCCCAGGCGCTCGGCGGCACGGTCACCAGGACCGGCAACCGTGAGTACGGTGGCACCCCGCTGCGCCCCCGCCTGCTCGACCCCGGTGTGCTGCTGCGGGACCTGCCGGCCGACCTGCCGGTCTGGATGAGCCACGGCGACTGCGTCACCGAGGCGCCCGAGGGCTTCACGGTGACCGCGGAGTCGGCGGGCGCCCCCGTCGCGGCATTCGAGGACCTGGCCGGGCGGCGGGCCGGCGTGCAGTTCCACCCGGAGGTCGGGCACACCGCGCACGGCCAGGAGATGCTGACCCGTTTCCTCTACGACATCGCCGGCATCGAGCCGACCTGGACGCCCGAGAACATCATCGACGAGCAGGTCGCCCGGATCCGCGCCCAGATCGGCGACAAGGAGGTCATCTGCGGCCTCTCCGGCGGGGTGGACTCGGCGGTCGCCGCGGCGCTGGTGCACAAGGCGGTCGGTGACCAGCTCACCTGCGTCTTCGTCGATCACGGCCTGCTGCGCGCCGGCGAGGCCGAGCAGGTGGAGAAGGACTACGTCGCCGCCACCGGCATCAAGCTCAAGGTGGTCGACGCCGCCGACCGGTTCCTCGGCGCGCTCGCCGGGGTGACCGACCCGGAGCAGAAGCGCAAGATCATCGGCCGGGAGTTCATCCGGGTCTTCGAGGCGGCGGCCCGTGAGATCGCCGCGCACGGCGACGTGGAGTTCCTCGTCCAGGGCACCCTCTACCCCGACGTGGTGGAGTCCGGCGGCGGCACCGGCACCGCCAACATCAAGAGCCACCACAACGTCGGCGGCCTCCCGGAGGACCTGAAGTTCGCGCTGGTCGAGCCGCTGCGCACCCTGTTCAAGGACGAGGTCCGAGCGCTCGGCCTCCAGCTGGGCCTGCCCGAGGCGATGGTCTGGCGGCACCCGTTCCCCGGCCCCGGCCTCGCCATCCGGATCATCGGCGCGGTCGACCAGGAGCGCCTCGACCTGCTCCGCCAAGCCGACCTGATCGCCCGCGAGGAGTTGACCGCCGCCGGCCTCGACCGGGGTGTGTGGCAGTTCCCGGTGGTGCTGCTCGCCGACGTGCGCAGCGTCGGTGTGCAGGGAGATGGGCGCAGCTACGGGCACCCCGTGGTGCTGCGCCCGGTCTCCAGCGAGGACGCGATGACCGCCGACTGGTCCCGGCTGCCCTACGACGTGGTGGCCCGGATCTCCACCCGGATCACCAACGAGGTCGCCGAGGTCAACCGGGTGGTCCTGGACGTCACCAGCAAGCCGCCGGGCACCATCGAGTGGGAGTGAGCGCCGCTCAGGCGGCCGGCGGCGGGCCGGACGGGGTCGTCGGCGGGTAGGGCGGTGTCGGGGCGTACCCCTGCGGTGGGCCGCCGGGCGCGGGCCCGGCGGTGGGCGGCGGGCCGTTCTGCGGCGCGACGCCCGCGGCGTGCGGCCAGGCCGGCGCGCCGCTGGGCTCCTCCGGCATCAGGAACCACATGATCGGGTACGTGAACAGCGCGAGCCCGCCGGTGAGCAGGCCGGTGACCGCGAAGATCACCCGGACCAGTGTGGGGTCGACGTCGAAGTAGCGGCCGACGCCGCTGGCGACCCCCGCGACCATGCGGTCGGTGGTGGGTCGCCGAAGCTGCTTGTACGGGGCGTGGGGTGCGGTGGTCGATGTCATACCCCCACGGTCCGCGCTGGCGTCCGCCCCGGCCTCGGTGACCGCCCGGATCATTACCCTGACCAATCCCTGATCGGGGCCGGACAGTCAGGAATCCGACTCTTTTCCGTTCCGGTAACCCGGCCCGGGGAGAATTTGCTTCCGTGACCACCTTGCTCAAGCCGCTCCGCAGGATCGCGGCATACGCAGTTTGTGCTGATTCAAGCGGCCGCGTCCTGCTGGTCCGCGCATCGGAGCACTCCGGGACCCCCGGCGCGTGGTCGCTGCCCGGCGGGGCCGTCGACCACGGCGAGGACCCGAACCACACCGTCGTCCGCGAGACCGCCGCCGAAACCGGCCTCTCGGTCGCCGTCTCCGGCCTGGCCGACGTGCTCGCCGACATGCGGGCACTCCCGGATCGCGGCATCACCATCCACACCGACCGGCTGATCTACCGGGTGGCCGTGCGCGGCGGCACCCTCGCGGACCGGGCCGGCGAACGCCCCACCGACCTCGCCCGGTGGTACACCCTCGACGAGGCGCGCGAGCTGCCGCTGCGCTCGTTCACCGCACGCGCCCTCGGGCTGCCCGCCTCCTCGGCCGACGTGGTGCCCGACGAGGCACCCGAGTTCCCCTCCTTCTACGCCGTGCCCGGCCCTGACGGGCTGCACCGGGCCCAGCGTTTCGCCGCGTACGCGGTCTGCACCGACCCCGCCGGTCGCGTCCTGCTCACCAGGGTCTCCGACGGCTACCCCGGTGCCGGCTGCTGGCACCTGCCCGGCGGTGGCACCGACTACGGTGAGCAGCCCGGTGCGGCCCTCATCCGGGAGTTGGTCGAGGAGACCGGGCAGACCGGCCGCCTCGTCGAACTGCTCGGCGTCGCCAGCCACCGCGACGCCGCCTCGCTCGGCCCCGAGGGCTACCCGATCGACTGGCACGGCGTACGCGCCTTCTACCGGGTCGTCGTCGACCAGCCCAACCCGCTGACCGTGGCCGACGTGGGCGGCTCCACCTGCGAGGCCCGCTGGTTCGGCCGCGAGGAGTTGGGCGCGCTCCCCACCGACCGCCTCACCGAGGTGACCGCCGAAGCGGTTCAGGCGGCCCAGCTAACCTGACCCCGACCGGTCTACGAGGAGGCGGCCCGACGGACGCGCCCCCGTCCGGCACGACCTGCCGGCTTGCCGCTGGCTACCCGTGGTCGCGCTCCGCTGCTGCGCAGTGGCCTCGCCCTGTGATCGACTGGCCTCACCCTTGATCAACTCGGGTTTCTTGAAGGCGCGGTATCCCGGCGCGCGGGACGCCGCGCCTTCCGTGAACCCGAGTGGATCACGCTTCGTCCCGAGTGACGCCGGTTCGTCAGCTCCGTGGGTTCCCATGCGCCGCCTCGCGTTGATCATGAAGTTATTGTCAGAGTGCGAGATGGATGGCGACCACTTCATGATCAACGGCATGGGGTGCGAAGCGGGGGGCGAGCAAAGGTGCAGTTGACGCGACGGGTCGGGGCCTACGGGCTTATCAGGGATTCGGGCCGGGTCCTGGTGGTCCGGGACGGGGTCGAAGGCGAGTTCCCGGGGGTCTGGCGGTTGCCGGGCGGTGCCGTCGGGCACGCCGAGGACCCGGAGCGCGCCGTGGTCCGCGAGGTCGCCGAACAGGTCGGGCTGACGGTGACGGCGTCTCGACTGTTCGCGGTGGTCGCCGATGTTGCCACTTCTGTGGAGGGCAGGGTCTCGCTGCACACCGACCGGCTGTTGTTCGAGCTCAGCACGCCCCACGGCGCTCTGTCCGATGCCCCGCGGCCCCAGGCTGCTCAGCCGCAGGATGCGCAGCCCCAAGGCGCGCAGCCTGAGGCCGGGGCTGGTCTGGTTGATCAGTCTCGCTGGCTCTCGCCAGCGGAGGCGGCAGAGGTGCCGCTGACGCCGTTCACCGCCGAGGCGCTCGGTGTGCCGGTCACCCCACTGCCGCCCGGAACGCACCGGCCGCCGCATCCGGCTGCGCCGCCACACCCCGATCGTCGGCTGCGCTTCGGGGCGTACGGGCTGGTCACCGACCCTGCCGGGCGGATTCTGCTGACGCAGATCGCGCAGGGCTATCCGGGGGCCGGTCTCTGGCATCTGCCCGGTGGTGGCACCGATCACGGTGAGCAGCCGGCCACCGGGTTGCTCCGGGAACTGGTCGAGGAGGGTGGGCAGGTGGGCCGGGTGGTGGAGCTCCTCGGCGTCAACAACCTGCACAATCCCGCCGCGTACGGCCCGGAGGGTCGGCCGCTGGACTGGCATGGCGTACGGGTGATCTATCGGGTGTTGGTGGACGTACCTACTGACGCGACGGTCACCGAATCCGCCGGGGGGTCGACGGCCCGGGCGGGGTGGTTCACCCGGGACGAGGCAGTTGACCTGCCGTTGAGCGACATCGCTGCCGTGGCAATCGGACAGAGCGGCCGATAGCACTCGGCTCACTGAGCCGAGTTCGTGACCCTCCGGTACAGTCAAAGGCGGGAATGATGGAGGAAACGGGCGATGAGGCCCGGGATGGGAACAAGCGAGCGGTTCGAGCGGTTTAAGCCAGTTATAAGTACCGCCGGCAGCTATCGCCAAGCCATGTTCCCCTATGCGATGGTGTACTCCGCAAAACGGCTGCCGGGCCATGCAAGGTCCGGCACGAGACAGCCGGACACCGCCCCACGGCGGCCAGCAGATCCGGTGATGGAGGAAACGTGCCGAGAGCCCCATGGCGCCGGCGTCGTACTACTGACAGTCCGCGCCCCGCAGGGCGTCGCTGGGCGGGCCGGTTGCGCCGCAGCAGCACGTTCGCCCGCCAGGTGCTGTTGGTCCGGGTCGGTCGCCGCGACGGCGACCTGCACCCGACCGACCTGACCCCGACCGAGCACCGGTACGCCGACCGGCAGCGCCGTCGTTACGGCCTGGACCGGCTCAGCCGGCCGACGCTGGGTGTGGACCCGACACTGGGCCTGGACCGGGCGGACATCGACGCGGTCGTGCCGGTCAGCCCGGCGATGCCGCCGATGGCGCAGGTCGACGATGCCCGCTCGATCCCGCTGCTTCCCGGCGAGCGCACCATCGCGCGCCGGATGAAGTTCGGCCTGGTCAACGCCTGCACGCTGGCCAGCCTGATGCTCGGCATGCTGGCCATCTTCCTGGCCATGCAGGGTGAGGTGCGCATGGCCGCGCTCTGCCTGATCGCCTGCGTCGGCTTCGACGGTCTGGACGGCGCGCTGGCCCGACGCCTCGGCGTGGCCAGCCCGTTCGGCGCGCAGATGGACTCACTGGCCGACATGTGCTCGTTCGGCCTGGCCGCGCCGGTCGTGGTCTACGCGTCGCTCGCCGGTTCCGTCTCCACGGCCGCGGCGGCGGTGGCCTGCGCCCTGGTCGCCGCGTGTGCCGCGATCCGACTGGCCCGGTTCAACGTCTCGCCGAAGGACGGCCGCTTCTTCTGCGGTGTGCCCACCACCATGGCCGCCGCGGTGCTCGCCGTGACGGTCGCGATCGGCCTGCCGGTGCCCGGTGCCGTGCTGGTCGCCGGGGTGGCGTTGCTGGCGTTCGCGATGGTGTCGAGCTTCCCGTACGCCAAGCTCGCCCGCCTGGTGAAACTGCCGCCGTGGCTCTGGTTGGCTCCGGTGATCGGCGCGCTGGTCGACATCCGGCTGACGTTCGCCCTGATCGTGGTGGGTTACCTGGTCAGTGGGCCGGTTCTCTGGCTGCGGCAGCGTCGTACCGCCTGATTGAGCAGACAGAACGGGGCGCCGCGGAGAGCGGCGCCCCGTTCGTCGTCATCGGGTCAGCGCCAGCGGGCGATGACCGTGGACCCACCGACCACCTTGTCGCCCGGCCCGACCAGCGGGTCCGCGGCCTCGGCGGGCAGGTAGACGTCGGTCCGGGAGCCGAACCGGATCAACCCGAAGCGCTCGCCCTTGGCCAGCAGCGCGCCGATCGGCGCGCGCTGCACGATCCGGCGGGCGATCAGCCCGGTCCGCTGCGCGACCACCACAGTGCCACGCGCGGTGTCCAGCACGGTGTACGCGGCGACGTTGTGCTCGGCGTCCGGCTTCATCGCGTTGACGAAGCCGCCGTCGGCGACGAAGTAGTCCACCACCTTGCCGGCGACCGGTGCGCGGTTGACGTGCACATCCAGCACCGACAGGAACACCGCGACCCGCAACCACTCGCCGTCGCCGAAGCGCTCGTCGTGCAGCCGCTGCACCGACAGGACCTTTCCGTCCGCGCTGGCGACCACGGCGCTCGGGTCCTCCGGCACGTCCCGCTCGGGATCCCGGAAGAACGCGGCGACCGGCCCGGCGGCCAGGGCCGGCAGCAGCCACAGCTTGGACGACGGACGCGCCACCCGGGTGAGCGCGGCGAGGCCCAGCGCGATGCCCGCCGCCGCCACACCGTTGGAGTCGATGTGCATGCTCCGGGTCACCGGCACGCTCGACGGCCGGTACGCGGGGGCCAGGCTGTCGGCGGTGGCCGGGCTGGCCGGGGTGAACCGCAGTCGGTAGACCCGCACCGGTGGCGAATTGCGTAGCACCAGGTCGGCGCCGACGCCGTAGAGGGCGTCCTGTCGGGCCAGCTCGGCGGCGGCACCCTCGGTCCGGCCGGGCGTGGCGACTGTCGCCACGCTCAGCACCGCCCCGTCGGTCAAGTATTTGGCCAGCCCTTCGACGCCGCCGCGGGTCGCCTCGGCGGTGCCGGTGAACACCTCACCGGCGATGACGACAGCGGCGGGCTCGGCTTCGGCCAGCGAGTCGACGACGTTCACCCGGTCGGCGACCCAGCGGCCCTGGGCGGTGACGTGCTCGCGCAGCGCTGCGGCACCGAACGGCTCGGTGGGCACCACGGTGAGCCGGTCACCGGGGAGCAGCGCCTCGATCGCCGCGGCCAGCACCGCGGAGGCCGGGTGCACCCCGACCAGCAGGGCGGCCTTGGCGTCGTTGATCCGGGCCAGCTCGGCGACGAGGGTACGGGCGGCTCGCTCGCCGATGCGGACCGGACCGGACCGGCCGGTGGTACGCACGGCGGGGGACTGGGTCATGTCGGGCGGGCTCCTGACGGGGGTAGAGACGGGAATCGCGGCGGGGCCGCCATGGGCGGGACGGGCCGGCCGGCGGAGGCGAGATCTCCACCGGCCAGCATATGCGCCCGTCCGCGCCGGTCCCACCGCCGTGCGGCTGTGGTGGACCGACGCGGGTCAGGCACCCGGGGTCAGGCTTCCCGGCGCGGACCCTCCCGCTCGTCGCTGGACCGGTCGCCGCCCGCCCGGCCGGGGATCGGCTCGGTCGGCGGCTCCGACGGCGGATGTGCCAGCCAGGCCGGGTGGATCACATCGGTGGTCGGCGCATCCTCCGCCCGCACCTCGGTGGTCGGCGTTTCCCCCGACCGGTCCGAGGCCAACGTCGGGTCCGACGAGAACGTCGGGTCCGAGCTGTGCGTCGGGTCCAGGGATGGGGTGTCCCAGGTGGTGCGTTCGGCTTCCCAGACCGGTAGCGCCGCGCCGGAGGTCGACGTGGCGGCACCGGAGACCGGCGTGGGCGTGCCGGAGATGGGCGCACCGGAGACCGACGGGCCGGAAACGGGCGCGACGGCCTCGGAGGCCTCGGCGGTCGGCTCCGGTTGGCTCGGTCGACCCGAGCGCAGTGCGCCGACCAGCCCGAAGACCCCGATCAGGATGAGTGCGCCGGCCAGGAACCAGCCGACCGGCGGCAGCGCCAGCCCGAGCAGTTGGGCGAGCAGCCACCAGGCGGACAGCGCCAGGAATACGAGCCCGAAGGCGAACGACACCAGATCCGTGCGGTGAGCCTTCACCGGGTCACCTCCAGGTTGCCCGCGTTGACGTGGATGTAGAGGCGCAGGGTCCCGCCACCGGGCCCGTCCGCGCCGAGGTCGGTGGATTCCCGCAGACGGCCGTCCAGGCCACCGGAGCGGTTGCCGAAGATGGTGGCGTCACCCGCGTTGACGTCGGCCACCGTCGTGACGTCCACGTTCGGCGGCACGACCACTGTCGCCTGGCCGAAGTTGACGGCCACCGTCACCTGGCTCTCCCGTTTCGCGAAGTCGATCCCGCGCAGGTCGAGCACGGCGTCACCGAAGCTGTTCTCGTACCGGTCCGCCAGGTCGCGGTAGTCGGTGGGTGCCCAGGTCACCGCGCCGTCGACCCCTCGAATCCGGTCGTAGGACTCGGCGACGGTAGCCGTGCCCAGCGCCGCGGCGGTCACCAGACCGAGCGCGATGAGCCAGCGGGCCCGCCCGAACCAGGTGCCGACCAGCAGACCCAGCGCGATAGTGGTCAACGCGGCGGCGAAGTACGCCGAGGCGCTGATGGCGAAGACGTCCAGCAGATCGAGCAGGGCGACCAGACCGAGCACCAGGAAGATCAGCGAGAAGGTCACCGCGCCGAGTGGTGACCGCTCCTTCGGGCGCTTCGGCGGCTTCGGTGGCTTGGGCGGTGGTGGCGCGGCCGGGGTCGGCGAAGCGTACGGGCCGTGCGGCGCGAACGGGGGGCGGTAACCGGAGGGCGGTGGGGCGGTCGGGTAGCCGGCCGGGGCAGCGGGTGCGCTGCTCACCGGTGCCGACGGCCAACCGACGCTGGGCATGGCAGTGCTCGGCCAGCCGGAATGGGCAGCGGTAGCGCCGGCCGGCTGCCCGGACCCCGGCTGCGTCGCGGCGGACGGCTGCTGGCCGCTGGTCGGCGGCGTGTCGTACCCCGGGACGGTGGCGGTGGGCGCCGCCCCGGTGGTCGCGGTGGCGTACCCCGGACCGGTGCCGAACATCGGCGGCGTGACCGCGGGGCCGGTCGACGGCGCGGTGCCGTACGACGGTGCGGGCCAGGCCACCGGCGGGACGACCGGGCCGGCCGGGTTGCCGGACGGCGCGGCGGGCGGCGGACCGCCCGGGGTGCCGGGCCGTGGGTTGCGGCCGTCCCGGTTGAGCAGGAGCGCGCCAGCGACCAGGATGGCCGCGCCGAGCAGCACCGCGCGGAAGGCGTCGGTGACGATGTACGCGAAGCTGGCCGCGACCAGGATGCCCAGGACGATCACGGTCACCGGCGACATGCTGGAGCGACCGCGGCCGAGCATGGACTCGACGGGGGACGCGGTGTCGCCCTCGTTCGGGATGATCAGCCAGGCGGCGACG
Organism: Micromonospora sp. NBRC 107095; assembly: GCF_030269705.1. Lineage (NCBI taxonomy): Bacteria > Bacillati > Actinomycetota > Actinomycetes > Micromonosporales > Micromonosporaceae > Micromonospora > Micromonospora sp. NBRC 107095. The sequence continues at coordinate 478,185 of NZ_BSTU01000002.1, read as the reverse complement.
TACACCAGAATGCCGATGCCCCCGAAGAAGCCGAGCACCGCGAGCAGCACCCGCCACAGCACCGGATCGGTGTTGGTGGCGCGCCCGATGGCCGCGCAGACCCCGGCCAGATACCGCCCGTCGCGCGGTCGGACCAGCCCGTACCGCGAGGTGAAGCTGGTGCCGCCCAGCGGCGGTGGCGGTGCGGACGGCCCGGGACCACCCGGGCCGGGCGGCGTGCCGCCCGGGCCGTAGCCGGTGCCCGCCGCGAACCCGGGGCCGTGACCTGCCGTGGGCGGGCCGTAGCCGTCGGCCGGATCGCCGGGTGCGGTGCCGGTGGACGCACCGGAGGGCGGGCCGAACGTGCTGGGCTCGGTCCATTCGGTGGGCGTGGTGGCGGGCGGGGGCGGTGCTGAACCGCCCGACTGTGCCGACCCCGGTCGGGGCGGCGGGGCAGCTTCCTCGGTCATGCTTCGATCCTGCTGCCCGGCGGACCCGAACGACCTCAGGAGCCGACCCTGACCCCACCCTGAGATCCGGCGGCCGGAATGTCGGGGGCGTCCCCGTGGTCACCGACGCCGCAGCGTGTGACGATCGAGTCACCGACCTCGACCTGTCCGCCACCGTGACCAGGGAGCCTCCGATCAGCAGCACCGTGACCCCACCCCCGCGGCTCTACCGCGCACCCGAGCACCGGATGGCCGCCGGCGTCGCAGCCGGTATCGCCGACCACCTCGGCATCTCGGTGCTGCGGGTGCGCGTCGCGTTCATGGTCCTGCTGGGGCTGAGCGGGCTCGGTCTGCTGCTCTACGCGGCCTTCTGGGCGGTGGTGCCGCTGCGTCCCGGTGACACAGCGGTGCCGCCCCGGCGGGATGTCGCCCAACTCCTGCCGTTCGTGGGGATCGGACTCGGTGTCCTGCTGATCCAGGTGATGGTCTTCGACTCGGTGGGCGCGGCGGGCACCGCCGGCTGGCTGGTGGCGATCATCGCGGTCGGCGCCGGGGTCATCTGGCACCAGTCCGCGCCCGAGCGGCGGCGGCAGTGGGGCGACGCGATGCCGGTGCCCTGGCTCGGCGCGGTCGTCGAGGAGAGCGACCGCCGGGCCTTCGTGCTCCGGTTCATCGGCGGTGGAGTGCTGGTCGCGGTCGGCATCATCGGTGTCGCGGCCGTCTACTCGCCGGCACAGAACTTCGACGCGGTGATCAACGGCGTGATCTTCGCGCTGGTCGGGCTGGCGGGTGTCGGCGTGGTCGCCGCGCCGGTGCTCTGGCGGACGTACAGCCAGCTCCGCTCGGAGCGCGAGGGGCGCATCCGCGAGCAGGAGCGGGCCGAGTTGGCCGCCATGGTGCACGACCAGGTGCTGCACACGTTGGCCCTGATCCAGCGCAACGCCGGTGATGTCAAGACCGTGCAGCGGCTGGCCCGAGGGCAGGAGCGTTCGCTGCGCAACTGGCTCTACAAGCCGACCGCCTCGCCGAGCGAGCGCTTCGCCGCCGCCCTGGAGCAGGCCGCGGCCGAGGTCGAGGACACCTTCGCGATCAGCGTGGAGACGGTGGTGGTCGGCGACCGGGAGACCGACGAGAAGGTCGGGGCACTGGTCGCGGCCGCCCGCGAGGCTCTGGTGAACGCGGCCCGGCACGCCGGCGTGCAGACCGTGTCGCTCTACGCCGAGGTGGAGCCGGATCAGGTCAGCGTCTTCGTTCGGGACCGGGGCAAGGGCTTCGATCCGGATACCGTGGAGGACCACCGGCACGGCGTACGCGGCTCGATCATCGGGCGGATGAAGCGGCACGGCGGACGGGCCGAAATCCGGTCCGGCCCGGGGGAGGGGACCGAGGTCCGGTTGATCCTGCCGATCTCCCGGGACTCGTCCGCAGCGGAGAGGAACAGATGACCATGGCCGAGCAGTCGACCGAGCACCTCGACCCGGCGGATGCCCGCCCCGAGCGGCTGCGGGTGTTCCTGGTGGACGATCACGCCATGTTCCGGGCCGGGGTGCGCGCGGAGTTGGGCGCCCACGTGGAGGTGGTGGGCGAGGCGAGCACGGTGGCCGAGGCGGTCACCCGGATCGCCGCCGTCGGCCCGGACGTGGTCCTGCTCGACGTGCACATGCCCGACGGTGGCGGTCGCGCCGTGCTGGAGGCGATGCGGCGTACCCACCCGCAGGTCAAGTTCCTGGCGTTGAGCGTCTCCGACGCGGCGGAGGACGTGATCGGGCTGATCCGTGCCGGTGCCCGGGGGTACGTCACCAAGACCATTTCCCCGGACGAGTTGGCTGCCGCGATCCGCCGCGTGGCCGACGGCGACGCGGTTTTCAGCCCACGGCTGGCCGGGTTCGTGCTGGACGCCTTCGCGGCCCGGCCGGACGCCCCGGTGGCCGACCCGGAGCTGGACCAGCTCACCAACCGTGAGCGGGAGGTGCTGCGGCTGCTGGCCCGGGGGTACGCGTACAAGGAAATCGCCAAGGAGCTGTTCATCTCCATCAAGACGGTGGAGACGCACGTGTCGAACGTGCTGCGCAAGCTCCAGATGTCCAACCGCTACGAGCTTTCCCGGTGGGCGGCGGATCGCCGGCTCGTCTGACGGTGGGTCGCTGGCGGCGAGGAGCAGAGAAACGTCCGGCGCGCCCTCGTCCACCCAGCCGGTGATCGTGGCCGGGTAGCCCTGGGCGCCCTCATCCGGATGGCTCGAAACGTCAGTGGTGACAGACGTCCCACCGGGTCGAGGTCACCTCGGGGACAGGCGCGGGCCGAGGCCTGGTGTTCGGGTGACGCAACGTATTTCCTGCTCAACGCGGCCTGTCGCGACCGTTTTATGATCATTTTTCAAGTATCGGCAACGTGGCGGGCAACTAACGGCTTGATAACGGCACCTTCACGGAAGCGGCCAGTGGGTGTCACAGTGGCAGCACCTCACCATCGGTGTGTGGCACTCCGTACGCCCCACGACCACGATTCTGCCGATCACGGCGGCCCGTGGCTGTGTCGGTTGCGTCGTGTCGCGCCTCGTTGGTGGGGAGCCCGGCGGATCGGAACATCAGGGGTGTCCCCAACTTCCCTGTGGTCCCGGCGACCCGCGCCCCGGGGTGGTCGGGCGGTGTCACCCCCAAACGTGCGTGAAACCCACGACGGAACCTGGTTAGAAAGAGGAGGCCCCTCGGAATGAGAGTCTCGAAGCGGGCGACGAGCGCCATCGCGCTCAGCGCGGCTGCCGCGCTTGTCGCGAGCGGTTGCTCGAGCGGCGGCGACGGCGATACTGCCGCCAGCGCGGACGGCTCGATCGTTGTGCACGGCGTCCAGCCGGAGAACCCGCTGGTCCCGTCGAACACCACGGAGACCGGCGGCGGCAAGATCATCGACTGGTTGTGGACCGGTCTGGTCGAGTACCCGAACGACGGTGGGGCCCCGCGTAACGCGCTGGCGGAGTCCATCAACACCACGGACTCCAAGGTCTTCACGATCAAGATCAAGGCCGGTACCAAGTTCCACGACGGTACCGAGGTGAAGGCGAAGAACTTCGTCGACGCCTGGAACTGGGCCGCCTACTCGCCGAACGGCGCGCAGAACGGCACCTTCTTCGCCGACATCGCGGGCTTCGACCAGACCTACACCACGGACCCGGACGGCCCGGACGGCCCGAAGAAGGCTCCGACGCCGTCGACCGACAAGATGTCCGGCCTGAAGGTCATCGACGAACAGACCTTCGAGGTCACCCTGTCGGCGCCGACCGCGGTCTTCCCGACCAAGCTCGGCTACAGCGCCTTCATGCCGCTGCCCGACGTCTTCTTCACCATGAAGCCCGAGGAGTTCGGCCGCAAGCCGATCGCCAACGGCCCGGTGAAGTTCGTGTCGTGGGAGGACAACTCCCTCATCAAGCTGACGCGCTTCGACGACTACAATCTTCGCGACAAGATGAAGATCAAGGACGTCGACGTCAAGCTGTACCAGGACGACAACGCCGCCTACGCCGACCTGCTGGCGAACAACCTCGACTTCATGGAGGTCGTTCCCACCTCGGCGCTCGCCGGTGACAAGTGGAAGACCGACCTCGGTGACCGGGGCCGCAACACGGTGACGCCGTCGACCGCGTTCATCGCGTTCCCGATCTACGACAAGCGCTTCCAGAACCCGAAGCTGCGTCGTGCCGTGTCCCTCGCCGTCAACCGGCAGGAGATCTCGGACAAGATCTTCTTCGGCACCCGCAAGCCGGCCGACAGCTGGGCGAACCCGCTGACCCCGGGCGCCAAGCCGGGCAACTGCACCGCCTGCAAGTTCGACCCGGAGACGGCCAAGACGCTGCTCGCCGAGGCCGGTGGCTTCACCGGTGAGATGGTCTTCTACTACAACGCGGACTCCGCCCACAAGGACTGGATGGACGCCGTCGCGCAGCAGATCAAGACCAACCTCAACATCAACGCTCGGGCCGAGGGCGTGCCGACCTTCGCGGTCTTCCGCCAGAACATCAACGCCCACACGATGAAGGGCCCGTACCGCGCCGCCTGGCAGCAGGACTACCCGGACGTGGAGAACTGGGTGAACCCCCTGTTCGTCACCAACGGTTCCTCCAACGACGGTCTGTACAGCAACCCCGAGGTCGACGCTCTGGCCAAGCAGGCCAGCGCCGCGCCGAGCCTGGAGGCCTCGCACGAGGCGTTCGCCAAGGCCGTCGAGAAGGTCGACCAGGATGTCCCGAGCATCCCCGTCTACTTCTACGGCCAGCAGTCCGGCCACTCGGAGAAGATCAAGAAGCTCGAGCTGAACAACGTCGGCGAGATCGACATCACCTCGGTCGAGCTCTGATCCGAACGGTCTGACCCCGGGTCGGGCTCGCCACATCCGGTGAGCCCGACCCGGGGCCGTTCCGCGAGTGGGTGTTACAACGCTTCACTCGCACGTTGTCACCACCGTGTCGGCCGTCCGACGCGCCCCCTGTCTGGAGGACCACCCCATGGGCCGTTATCTGTTGAGACGGCTGCTCCAACTCGTGCCGGTCTTCATCGGTACGACGTTCCTGATCTACTGGCTCGTCTGGGCCGTCCCCGGTGATCCGTTCGCCGGGAAGTGCGGTGAGCGTCGCTGCCCGGACCAGTACATCGCCTTCATGACCGAGAAGTACCACCTCGACCAGAACGTCTTCGTGCAGTACGGCAGCTACATGAAGAACCTGCTCCAGGGCGACTTCGGTCAGACCTTCTCGCAGCGCGAGATCAGCGACATCATCATGACCTCGTACCCGAACACGCTGAAGTTGGCGCTCGTGGCGCTCGCCATCGAGGCGATCATCGGCCTCGGCGCCGGTGTGCTGAGCGGCCTGCGGCGTAACGGCTTCCTGGACAACCTGGTCCTGGTCTCCACCCTCTTCCTGATCGCGCTGCCGGTCTTCGTGGTCGGCTTTGTGCTGCAGTGGCTGCTGGGCGTGCAGTGGGGCATCATCAAGCCGACCGTCTCCTCGGAGATGCGGTGGTCCGAGCTGATCGTGCCGGGCTTCGTGCTCGGTAGCGCGTCAGTGGCGTACATCGCCCGGGTGGCACGAACGAGCATCGCGGAGAACCGTCGCGCGGACTACGTGCGTACCGCCATCGCCAAGGGCCTGCCGATGCGCCGGGTGGTGGGTGTGCACCTGCTGCGCAACTCGCTCATCCCAGTGGTGACCCTGCTCGGCACCGACCTCGGTGCCCTGATGGGTGGCGCGATCGTCACCGAGGGAATCTTCGGCATCAACGGAATCGGCCGCCAGGTCTTCCGGGCGATCATCACCAAGGAAAGCGCCACGGTGGTAGGAATCGTGGTCGTCCTGGTGCTGGTCTATCTCGTGATGAACCTGCTGGTTGACCTGCTCTACGCCGCCCTGGACCCGAGGATCCGTTATGAGTGACCCGAGTACCGCATCGATCGTCAGCACCCCTGGCGCACACCCGACCGACTCCGCCGCCCCCGCCACCGCGGGCCAGCCGCAGAGCAACGAGAAGCCGCGCGGCCTGCTCGCCGACGCCTGGCGTGACCTGCGACGCAAGCCGCTGTTCTGGATCTCGGCCACGCTGATCCTGATCTTCCTGCTGATGGCGGCCTTCCCGTCGCTCTTCGCCCCGGGCGACGCGGTCAACGGTTCGTTGTCCCGCAGCCTCGACAAGCCGTCCGCCAATGGCTGGTTCGGCTACGACGTGCAGGGCCGTGACGTCTACGCCCGGGTCATCTACGGCGCACGGGCTTCCGTCGTGGTCGCCGTGCTCTCCGTGCTGGGCACCCTGCTCATCGGCGGAACCATGGGCATCATCTCCGGCTACCGCGGTGGTTGGGTGGACGCGCTGCTCAGCCGGATCGCCGACGTCTTCTTCGGTCTGCCCTTCGTGCTCGGCGCGATCGTCATCCTGACCACGTTCAACGGGTCGGGCTCCGGCAACAGCAAGGCCCAGATCATGGGCCTGGTGATCGCGTCGCTGATCGTGCTGAGCTGGCCGGTCGTGATGCGGCTGATGCGCTCCTCGGTGCTCGCCACCAAGGAGGCCGACTACATCGTGGCGGCCCGCGCACTGGGTGCCGGCACCGGCCGGATCATCCTCAAGCACCTGCTGCCGAACTGCCTGGCCCCGCTGCTGGTCTACGGCACGATCATGGTCGGCTCGTTCATCGGCGCCGAGGCCACGCTGTCGTTCCTGGGCGTCGGTCTGAAGTCGCCGGTGGTGTCCTGGGGCATCATGATCAGTGATGGGCAGCAGTTCGTCCGGGTCGCGCCGGGGCTGGTGTTCTTCCCCGCCGCGTTCCTCGTCACCGCAGTGCTGAGCTTCGTGATGCTCGGTGAGTCGGTCCGCGAGGCCCTCGATCCGAAACTCCGCTAGGGGAGATCCAGTTGTCCGACATTCTCGTGTCCGAGCAGTCAGCGCCGGGATCCGGTGGGTCCGGGCGTCCCTCCGGCCGGCTGCTTGAGGTCGACGACCTGCGGGTGGAGTTCCGTACCCGGGACGGCGTCGCAAAGGTCATCAACGGGGTCACGTACCACGTCGACGCGGGGGAGACCCTCGCCGTGCTCGGCGAGTCCGGCTCCGGTAAGAGCGTCACGGCGCAGACCATCATGGGCATCCTCGACACGCCGCCGGGCTTCGTGACCGGTGGGCAGGTCCGCTTCCACGGCAAGGACATGCTGCGCATGGCCGCCGAGGAGCGCCGTCGCATCCGCGGCGAGGGCATCGCGATGATCTTCCAGGACGCGCTCTCCGCGCTGAACCCCGTCTTCACCGTCGGGTTCCAGATCGCCGAGCAGTTCCGGGTCCGGCGGGGCATGGGCCGCGCGGAGGCCAAGAAGCGCGCGATCGACATGCTCGACCAGGTCAAGATCCCGAACGCCAAGGGTCGGTTCAACAACTACCCGCACCAGTTCTCCGGCGGTATGCGGCAGCGCGCGATGATCGCGATGTCGCTGGCGCTCGACCCGGAGGTGCTGATCGCGGACGAGCCGACCACCGCTCTCGACGTGACGGTGCAGGCCCAGATCATGGACCTGCTGGCCGAGCTTCAGCGCGAGCGGCAGATGGGCATGATCCTGATCACCCACGACCTCGGTGTGGTCGCCGACGTCGCGGACCGGATCGCGGTCATGTACGCGGGCCGGATCGTCGAGGAAGCAGACGTGTACGACCTGTACGCCAAGCCGGCGCACCCGTACACGATGGGCCTGATCGACTCGATCCCGCGGATGGACGAGAAGGGGCAGCAGCTCCGGACGATCAAGGGCCTCCCGCCGAACCTGATGAACATCCCGCCGGGCTGCCCGTTCAACCCGCGCTGCCCCATGGCTCAGCCGGTGTGTCGGGAGAAGCTCCCGCCGCTGCTGCAGGTGGGCAATGCCCGGGCCAGCGCCTGCCACTTCGCCGAGGAGCTGGTGAACCGTGACTGAGAACATCCTCGAGGTCCGTGACCTGGTCAAGCACTACCCCGTGACGCAGGGTGTGGTGTTCAAGAAGACCGTCGGTCAGGTCAAGGCGGTCGACGGGGTCTCCTTCGATCTGCGCGCCGGCGAGACGCTCGGCGTGGTCGGCGAGTCCGGCTGTGGCAAGTCGACGCTCGCCCGGGTGCTGATGAACCTGGAGAAGCCGACCGAAGGCAGCGTCGTCTACAAGGGTCAGGACATCTCCAAGCTGTCCGGTGGTGCGCTGCGGCGCCTGCGCCGGCAGATCCAGCTGGTCATGCAGGACCCGTACACCTCGCTGAACCCGCGGATGACCGTCGGTGACCTGCTCGGTGAGCCGTTCGAGATCCACCCGGAGGTGGCGCCGAAGGGCAGCCGCCGGGCCAAGGTCCGCGAGCTGCTCGACCTGGTCGGGCTCAACCCCGAGCACATCAACCGGTACCCGCACCAGTTCTCCGGCGGTCAGCGTCAGCGCATCGGCATCGCCCGTGCGCTCGCGCTGCGGCCCGAGATCATCGTCTGTGACGAGCCGGTGTCGGCGCTGGACGTCTCCATCCAGGCCCAGGTCATGAACCTGCTGGAGCAGCTGCAGGGCGAGTTCGGGCTGTCGTACGTCTTCATCGCGCACGACCTGTCGGTGGTCCGCCACCTCTCGGACCGGGTCGCGGTGATGTACCTCGGCAAGATCGTGGAGATCGGCACCGAGGACGAGATCTACGAGCGGCCCACCCACCCGTACACCCAGGCTCTGCTCTCCGCGGTGCCGGTGCCGGACCCGACGCAGCGGCACCACAAGACGATCATCCGGCTCACGGGTGACGTGCCGTCGCCGATCAGCCCGCCCTCGGGCTGCCGGTTCCGGACCCGCTGCTGGAAGGCGCAGGACGTCTGTGCCGAGCAGGTCCCGCTGCTGGAGATCCGGGCGGGCTCGGACCACCCGAGCGCCTGCCACTTCGCGGAGAAGCGCGAGATCGTCGCCACCCACGGGGTGTGAGTCACCGAAACCGCCTGCCGTCGTCACCACGACGACGGCAGGCGGTTTCGTCTGTCAATGACCCGTGGACGAGTGCTGCACGCGGCCACGCCGATCAGTGCGTCGGGTGCCCCGATCGCCGGCCGGCGTGGCTCAGAGCGGGCCGCGGCCGGCGCGGAGCAGCAGCAGGGCCAACTGGGTGCCGTCGGCACCGAGCGCGACCCGGAACCGCTCCAGGATCTCCCGTTCCCGGGAGAGCACCAGGCGGGTCCCGCCGGACGCCATCCGGGTCGCCCCGACCTCCTGGGACAACGCGGCGCGCTCCTGCCAGAGCGTGATCAAGGCGTTGTCTATCTCGTCGATCCGTTCCCTGATCTGCACGATCCGCGCGGAGGCGGACGGCTCCTCGGTGCCGGTCTGCTGCTCGGCCGGCTCGGTGTTCCCACCCGTCGGCGGTGCGGTCGCCGCCGACCCAGCGCCCTGCGCTGCGGGCTGCCCCGGTCGGGTCGGGCCGCCGCTCTGCTCCATCACGTCTGTCATCATCGGGTACCTCTCGCAGTGTGGTGCCCGGTGCCCGGAACCTGGGACGGAAAAAGCCCCGGACTCCAGGAGCCCGGGGCTTTAGCAGGTCTGAATCGATCAGGCGCGACCCACGGCAGCCGGACTCCCGGTGCCATAGTAAAAGTAGTAGCGCGCAGCGATCACGCCGTTGAGTATGCCCACGTCGTTGCCCGGTGCGCAAGCAATCCGGGGCGCGAAGGGCAGCTTTCCCGACGGTGGGCACACCCGGTGGTGGTGCCGTCCCCGGACACGGGCCGCTGAGCGCCGAAGGCATAGTGTCCGGCCGGCGGCATAGACTTGTCGGGCGATGCATCCTCTCTTCGACATCCCCGCGTCCCCGCCTGCGCCGGAGTCCGCGCCGGCCCGCCCGCACCGACCCGGGGCGGCCGCCGCGCGTCTCGATCCGCAGCAGTTGCTCGCCGGGCTGAACGGGCCGCAGCGCGACGCCGTCAGCCACGCCGGCTCGCCGCTGTTGATCGTGGCCGGCGCCGGGTCCGGCAAGACCAGGGTGCTCACGCACCGGATCGCCTACCTGCTCGCCGCTCGGGACGTGCACCCCGGTGAGATCATCGCGATCACCTTCACCAACAAGGCCGCCGGCGAGATGAAGGAGCGCGTCGCCGCGCTGGTGGGCCCCCGGGCCCGCCTGATGTGGGTGTCGACGTTCCACTCGGCGTGCGTACGGATCCTGCGCGCCGAGCACGAGCACGCCGGCCTCAAGTCGACGTTCTCGATCTACGACGCGGACGACTCCCGCCGGTTGATGCAGTTGGTGACCCGCGAGCTGGATCTCGACCCGAAGCGCTACCCGGCGCGAGGGCTCGCCGCCCAGGTCTCCAACCTCAAGAACGAGCTGGTCGACCCGGAGCAGTTCGCGGCGCGGGCCACCGGGCCCAACGAGCGGGCGCTGGCCGAGGCGTACACGCTCTACCAGCGCCGGCTGCGTGAGGCGCACGCCCTGGACTTCGACGACCTGATCATGACGACGGTGCACCTGCTCCAGTCGCACCCGCACGTCGCGGAGAGCTACCGGCGGCGGTTCCGGCACGTGCTGGTGGACGAATACCAGGACACCAACCACGCCCAGTACGTCCTGATCAAGGAGCTGGTCTCCGGCACCGACGGGGTGGCGCCCGCCGAGCTGTGCGTGGTCGGCGACGCCGACCAGTCGATCTACGCGTTCCGGGGTGCGACGATCCGCAACATCCTGGAGTTCGAACGGGACTTCACCGACGCCCGGACGATCCTGCTGGAGCAGAACTACCGCTCCACCCAGACCATCCTCAACGCGGCCAACGCGGTGATCGACCGCAACACCTCCCGCAAACCCAAGCGGCTGTGGAGCGAGGCCGGTGCCGGCGAGCAGATCGTCGGCTACGTGGCCGACACCGAGCACGCCGAGGCCGACTGGGTGGCCCGGGAGATCGACCGGCTGGTCGACGCCGACGAGACGCGCCCCGGCGATGTGGCGGTCTTCTACCGCACCAACGCCCAGTCCCGCGTCTTCGAGGAGGTGTTCATCCGCGTCGGCCTGCCCTACAAGGTGGTCGGTGGGGTGCGCTTCTACGAGCGCAAGGAGGTCCGCGACGCCCTGGCGTACCTGCGTTCGGTGGTCAACGACGACGACACGGTGAGCCTGCGGCGGGTGCTCAACACCCCGCGCCGGGGGATCGGCGACCGGGCCGAGGCGTGTGTCGAGGCGCTCTCCAGCCGGGACCGGATCTCCTTCGGGGCGGCGCTGCGCCGGGCCCGGGAGGCACCGGGCATCTCCAGTCGGGCGGCCAACGGCATCGCCGACTTCGTGGCGCTGCTCGACGGCGCCCGTGAGCTGGCCGAGACCGGCACCCCCGAAGAGGTGCTGGAGGCCCTGCTGACCCGATCCGGCTACCTCACCGAGCTGGAGGAGAGCCTGGACCCGCAGGACGCCGGCCGGGTGGACAACCTTCAGGAACTGGTCAGTGTCGCCCGCGAGTACACCGAGCGGATCGAGGCGCTTGGCGAGGAGGGCGAGCGGGCCACACTTGCCGGCTTCCTGGAGCAGGTGGCGCTGGTCGCCGACGCCGACCAGATTCCCTCTGACGACCCCGACCACCAGGGTGTGGTCACCCTCATGACGTTGCACACCGCAAAGGGCCTGGAGTTCCCGGTGGTCTTCCTGACCGGGTTGGAGGACGGCGTCTTCCCGCACCTGCGCTCGCTCGGCGACACCCGCGAGTTGGAGGAGGAGCGCCGGCTGGCGTACGTCGGCATCACCCGCGCCCGCCAGCGGCTCTACCTCTCCCGGGCGGTGACCCGTTCGGCCTGGGGGCAGCCGTCCTACAACCCGCCGTCGCGCTTCCTGGAGGAGCTGCCGACCGAGTTGGTGCACTGGGAGCGCACCGAGGGGTCGTACACCTCGTGGGCCGGCGGGGGTGGCGGCGTCGGCGGTCGGGCGGACCGCGCGCCCGGCGGCCGTGGCACCTTCACCGGTGGCACGCCGAAGGCGGCGCAGCTGGCCCAACGGCTCGGCGTGGACGCCAGCCGGCTGACCACGGCAAGCGAGCTGCCGCAGGGGCCGAAGGTGTCCGCGGGCGACCGGGTCAACCACCAGCGGTACGGGCTGGGTCGGGTGCTCGCCGTCGAGGGCCACGGCCCGGGCGCCCGCGCGCAGATCGACTTCGGCGATCAGACCATGTGGTTGGTGCTCCGGCACGCTCCGGTCGACAAGCTCTGACCGAGCGGGCCGGACCAAGGAAAGAGTGACCTCACGTACCGCTGAGGCCACTCTTTCCTGTCGTTACGCGCAGGGACGCGTTAGCAGCCCAGGTCGACGCCACGGGCCCGCATGAACGGGGCCGGGTCGATCTGGTTCCACATGCCCTGGTGCACCTCGAAGTGCAGGTGCGGGCCGGTGGCATCGCCGGTGGCGCCCTCGTAGCCGATGACCTGGCCGGCTTTGACCGCCTGCCCGACCGTGACCGCGATGCGGCTCTGGTGGGCGTAGTGGGTCAGGTAGCCGTTGCCGTGGTCGACGAAGACGGAATTGCCGTACCCGTCGGAGGCGTCGCCGGCCTGGGTCACGGTGCCCGCGGCGGCGGCCCGGATCGGCGTACCGGAGGGCAGCGCCAGGTCGATACCGGCGTGCAGGGTGCCCCAGCGCTGTCCGTAGCAGGAGGTGACGGCTGCGCCCGGCATCGGGTCGACCCAGGCGGGCGCGGGCTTGGTGGACTTCTTAGGCTTCGGCTTGGCCTTCGCGACGGCCGCCTTGGTGGGGGTCGGGCTGGCGCTGACCGCGGACGGGCTCGGCGTCGGGCTGATCGAGGGGGTGGCCGGCGCGCTCGACTCGCGTACCGAGCGGTCGGCCCGGCTCGCGGCCTCGGCCCGGGACTGGGTGTCGAGGGAGACGGCGGCGGGTGCCGGGTGGTCGGTGCCGCTGGTGGCGACGGCGACCCCACCGAGGCCGAGGGCCACCAGGGCGGCGGCCCCGAGCACGATGAGGCGGTTCCGTCGGCCGGTGCGCCGCGGCTGCGCGGTCCGGCTGGTGTCGGGGGTGTTCTCGTTCTGCACGGGGCTGTCTTCCTGCACGGCGGACCTTCACAGTCGAGGGGCACTGACCTCGAAATACTGGTGTCGGGCCGAGGCGCGGCAGGCGCGGGGACCGAACGGCCGGACCGTCAACGGACGGTCGGCTGCCCCGATATGGCCCGATCTGGTGCACTACTTCCGGAAAAGTGATCATGTTTGCCCGTGTCGCCGGTCACAATCGCCGCTGTGACCCGGGATACATCAGCCAGGGTCGCCGCACGAAAAACCGCCCGGATCGACAGATCCGGGCGGTCAACGGTCGTGACGAAGCGTCAGGAGGCGGCTACCTCGCTGTAAATTGCCTCAACTTGCAGCTTGATGTCCACTCCGCGCTCCTGGAGGAACGGCACCGGGTCCTTCGGCTGCCCCTTGACATGGATCTCCAGGTGCAGGTGGGTGCCGTACGCGTGGCCGGTCTGACCCACCAGGCCGAGCTGGTCGCCCGCCTTCACCTGCTGGCCTTCCTTCACGCTCACTGCGGAGGAGTGGCCGTAGATGGCCTCGCTGCCGTCGGCGTGCTGGACGATCACCGCGTTGCCGTACCCACCGAACCAGCCGGCCTTGGTGACCAGCCCGTCGTGGATCGCCACATAGGGGGTGCCCTCGGCGGCGACCAGGTCGACGCCGGTGTGCAGCTTGCCCCAGCGCATCCCGTACGGGGAGTTGAAGTCGTAGCCCTGCAGCGGCAGCAGCCAGACCTCGGGCTCGGCGCTGTCCTCCCTGCGGCTGTCCCGGGAGGCGCGGTCGGCGTTCTCCGACCGGGCGGCGGCGTCCTGGCTGGTGATCGACGCCTGCTTGAGCTCGTCGAGGACCGACGGGCTGACGTCCTTCGCGTCCGGCAGGGCGCTCGCGCCGAGGGCCACGATGCCGGCACCGACGAACGCGGTGGTCACGACAGCGGCGTAACGGCTGCGGGGTGGGGTGGGTACGCGGCGGCGACCGCGATATCGATCGGGCTCAGACGACAGGCGCTGGCGCACGCACACCCTCCGTTGTCGGGGTTCCGAAGCGGCCGGTGGGCGTCCTCTGAAGTTCCAGTGAACGTCCGCTGACCGCGTCGTCACCCGTCCATGGACCTGATGACAACCGTGGACACGTTAGCCATTCGCCAGGCGAGTCACAAGCTAGAGCGAGAAATTGGCGTGTCGATCTGTCCGTTTGCGTCCATGATTGTCATGCATCGCGACGCCGAACGGTGCCCCCGTCGCTGCCCGTTCGTCGCCGAGCGTGACCGTTCCGGCGGACTCGTCCGGCTTGACTCCGCACCCCGCCGGGATGGTGTCGCCGGCACTGTCGAGGAGGTGGCGGGAGGGTTCGCGGCCGGACCACCCCGGGTTGTCGGGCGGCTGCGCCGGGTAACGGCCGGTGACGGAGCCCGGATTTCCCGGGCCGGGCCGGCCGGGTTACCGTTCGTTAAGGTGAAGGCGGTCAAGCCGGTGAAAGGTGTGCGCTGATGAGCTCTCGTATCCGGGTCGTCGTCGCGAAGCCTGGCCTGGACGGCCACGACCGAGGCGCGAAGGTCGTCGCGCGTGCCCTGCGGGACGCCGGGATGGAGGTCGTCTACACCGGCCTGCACCAGACCCCCGAGCAGATCGTGGAGACCGCCATCCAGGAGGACGCCGACGCGGTCGGCCTGTCCGTGCTCTCCGGCGCGCACATGACGCTCTTCCGGCGGGTGCTGGAACTGCTCGCTGAGCGGGACGCCCGCGACATCGTCGTGTTCGGCGGCGGCATCATTCCGAACGGCGACATTCCCGAGTTGGAGAAGCTGGGCGTGGCGAAGATCTTCACGCCGGGCGCCACCACTCAGGCGATTGTCGACTGGGTCCGGCAGAACGTGGCCCAGCCGGTCTCCTGAGAAACACGCCGGTCCGCCGCGGCGACCGGATCCGGGCACGGGGGAGGGGCCGGACGCACCCCTCACACGTCCGGCCCCTCTATGCACGATGCCCCGCCGCCACCCCTCGACCGACAGGGCATCGGCCGTCTCCCGTCATTGCGCTGTTCAGCGCTCCGACATCTGACTCAACGACGCCCCCACCGCAGGGTTACGCAAGCCGGACAACATCGCTCGGACGGTGGATGTCACCCGGTGGATGACCGGAAACGGGCCACACCTGATGTCCGGTTGTGCATTACCGCACACCGTGCACCCGCTCGGTTGCCGGCGGTGCCGACCTCGCTAGGCTGCGGCCAATGGCCTGTTTCAACTGATGACAGGCGTCAAACTGTTTTCTGAACGCTGGTGGCGGCGCGACGGCGCGCCGCGGAGACGGGACGGGACGCGCAATCGTGGACCTGTACGAGTACCAGGGGCGGGACCTGTTCGAGCGGCACGGCTTGCCCGTGCTGGCCGGCGGCGTCGCCACTACCCCGGAAGAGGCCCGCGCGATCGCCGAACGCCTCGGCGGCCGTGTGGTCGTCAAGGCGCAGGTAAAGGTCGGCGGCCGAGGTAAGGCCGGCGGCGTCAAGTTGGCCGAGGGCCCGGATGAGGCGGTGGCTCGGGCCACGGACATCCTCGGCATGGACATCAAGGGTCACACCGTCCACAAGGTCATGATCACCGTGACCGCGGACGTGGCCGAGGAGTACTACTTCTCGTACCTGCTCGACCGGGCGAACCGCACCTTCCTCTGCATCGCCAGCGTCGCCGGCGGCATGGACATCGAGCAGGTCGCCGCCGACACCCCCGACAAGGTCGTGAAGGCCCCGATCGACGCCGTGAAGGGCGTGGACGAGGCCAAGGCCCGCGAGATCGTGACCGCTGCCGGCTTCCCGACCGAGGTCGCCGACCAGGTGGTCGAGATTGCCGTCGGCCTGTGGCAGGCGTTCGTCGCCGAGGACGCCACCCTGGTCGAGGTCAACCCGCTCGCCAAGAACGGCGACGGCCGGATGCTGCTGCTCGACGCCAAGATCAGCCTGGACGAGAACGCGGCGTTCCGGCACCCGGACCACGAGGCCCTGGTCGACCAGGCCGCGGTGGACCCGCTGGAGCAGGCCGCCAAGGCCAAGGACCTCAACTACGTCAAGCTCGACGGCGAGGTCGGCATCATCGGCAACGGTGCGGGTCTGGTCATGTCGACCCTCGACGTGGTCGCGTACGCCGGTGAGCGGCACGGCAACGTCAAGCCGGCCAACTTCCTCGACATCGGCGGCGGCGCGAGCGCCGCGGTGATGGCGAACGGGCTGGAGATCGTGCTCTCCGACCCGGCCGTGAAGAGCGTCTTCGTCAACGTCTTCGGCGGCATCACCGCCTGCGACGAGGTCGCTAACGGCATCATCCAGGCGCTGGCCCTGCTGGAGCAGCGCGGCGAGCGGGTCACCAAGCCGCTCGTCGTCCGGCTCGACGGCAACAACGCCGAGGCTGGCCGGGCGATCCTGGACAGCGCGAACAACCCGCTCGTACAGCGGGTGGACACCATGGACGGTGCGGCCGAGCGGGCCGCCGAGCTGGCAGCTGCGGGGGTCTGATCATGGCTATCTGGCTGACCAAGGACTCGAAGGTCATCGTCCAGGGGATGACCGGGTCCGAGGGTTCCAAGCACACCCGGCGGATGCTGGCCGCCGGCACCAATGTGGTGGGCGGCGTCAACCCGCGCAAGGCGGGCCAGACTGTCGACTTCGACGGCACCGAGCTGCCGGTCTTCGCGTCCGTGGCGGACGCGATGGCCGAGACCGGGGCCGACGTCACCGTCATCTTCGTGCCGCCGCAGTTCACCAAGGCCGCCGTGGTCGAGGCGATCGACGCCGCGATCCCGCTGGCAGTGGTGATCACCGAGGGCGTCCCGGTGCACGACACCGCGTCGTTCTGGGCGTACAACGTGGCGCAGGGCGAGCGGACCCGGATCATCGGGCCGAACTGCCCGGGCATCGCCTCGCCGGCCGCGTCCAACGCCGGCATCATCCCGGCCGACATCACCGGTTCCGGCCGGATCGGTCTGGTCAGCAAGAGCGGCACGCTGACCTACCAGATGATGTACGAGCTGCGCGACATCGGCTTCTCCACCTGCGTCGGCATCGGCGGTGACCCGATCATCGGGACCACCCACATCGACGCCCTCGCGGCGTTCGAGGCCGACCCGGAGACCGACGCCATCGTCATGATCGGTGAGATCGGTGGCGACGCCGAGGAGCGGGCCGCCGAGTTCATCAAGGCCAACGTCACCAAGCCGGTGGTCGGCTACATCGCCGGCTTCACCGCGCCTCCCGGCAAGACCATGGGTCACGCCGGAGCGATCATCTCCGGCTCGGCCGGCACCGCCGAGGCGAAGCAGGCGGCGCTGGAGGCGGTCGGCGTCAAGGTCGGCAAGACGCCGACCGAGACGGCGAAGCTGATGCGGGAGATCATGTCCGGCAGCTGAGCCGGTCCGGCAACACGAAGGGGGTCGACCGGTCACGGTCGACCCCCTTCGGCGTACCTGTGCTCGCCGCCGGTCAGTCGTTGTTCCAGAACGGGTAGTTGCCGGTTGCCCGCAGGATCGCGCCGCCGATGATGTTGATCACGCCGAACGCGATGGCGAGGTAACCGAGCAACGGCGACTGCCCGTACCGCCGGGCGTCGCGGATGGACAGGTAGCCGAAGATGATGCCGAGGATGCCGCAGCAGATCAGCCCCAGCACGATGCCCAGCACGCCCCAGAGGGTGGTCCGGTCGCGTCCCCGCGCCGGTGGTGGCGGGGGAGGCGGGTATGGCGTCGTCACAACTTCCTCCGAGCGGTCATGGGCGCCGTACCGGCCCGGACGACGGCCGGCGGACCCGTCCCGGGTGGCGGCGGCTCGCGCCCCCTCTGGGCCGAGGCTAGACCGGCCCGGGTGGGCAGGACGCCGGTTCGGTGAACTCGCGGTCCTCAGGAGGGGTTAACGGACTGCCACCGCCCGCGCGACGTGCCAGAGTAGAGCTGATGTCCCCCGTCACCCCTGACCGTCCCAGCCGTCCCGGCGGTGTGAGCGCCGACGACCGGCCGGTCGACCGTGCCGCGTCGGCCCGGCGGGTGCCCGCGCCCCGCGCGGGTGGGTCGCCGCGCGGGCGTGCGCCGTTGCCCGTTGCCGCCGGGGTGGCCGCCTGTTGGGCCGCGCTCACCTCCTACCTCCCGGTCGCCATCGTGCTCGGCCTGGTGCAGCTCGGCACGGACTCCACCACGCTGACCGGCACCCTGCGCACCGCGCTGGCCGGCTGGCTGCTCGGGCACGGCGTGCCCCTGCGCACCGAGTCCGGCCCGCTGGGGCTCGCCCCGCTCGCGCTGACAGTGCTCGCGCTCTGGCGCCTGACCCGGGCCGGCGTGCACGTCAGTCGGGCGATCGGCGCTCGCGACACCCGCTCGCCGCGTAGGGCACTGCTCGCCGCGGCTGCGGTCGGCATCGGATACGCGCTGCTCGGCGCGCTCGCGGCGGTGCTGGTCGGCACCGGCGGGCCGGAGGTGTCGCTGATCCGGGCGGGCGCCACGTTCGCGGTGGTCGGCACACTCGCTGCGCTGGTCGGCGCTGTCCGGATCACCGCCGTGACCCGGCTGCTCGTCGCATGGCTGCCCGGCCCGGTGCGCGACGGTGTGCGCACCGGTCTGGTGGCCGGGCTGCTGCTGCTCGGCGCGGGCGCTGGCGCGGCCGGCCTGGCGGTGGCCACCGGCGGCGGCGACGCGGCCGACATGATCGGGGCGTACCGGACCGGGGTCGCCGGGCAGGCCGGCATCACACTGGTCAGCGTCGCCTACGCGCCCAACGCGGCGGTCTGGTCGACCAGTTACCTGCTCGGGCCGGGCTTCGCGGTCGGGACCGACACCGCGGTGCGCACCAGCGAGGTGTCGGTCGGCGCGCTGCCGGCCGTGCCGCTGCTCGCTGGCCTGCCGCGGGGCCCGGTGGACGGCTTCGGCGCGCTGCTGCTCGCGGTGCCGGTGCTGGCCGGGATGGTCGCCGGCTGGTTGCTCGCCCGTCGGGTGGCTCGACTCGCCGGGCCTGAGCGGGCCGCCCCACGCTGGGCCCAGTTGCTGGCGCCGGCGGCGTTGGCCGGGCCGGTGGCCGGGGTGGTGCTCGGTGCGGCCGCCGCGGTCTCCGGTGGACCGCTCGGCGCCGGTCGGCTGTCCCAGGTCGGGCCGGTGGGTTGGCAGGTCGGGGCGGTGGCGGCCGGTGTCATCACGGCCGGCGCGCTCCTCGGCGCCGCCGCCACCCGCGTGCTGACCCGCCGGCCGGCACAGTAGACGAGCGCGGGGCGCCCCGGGCGAACCCGGAACGCCCCGTCGAATCCGAGCCCGTCAGGGCTGGGTGGGCAGGTTGACCTGCGCCACGACGCTCAGGATGAGCAGCAGGATGCCCAGCCCGACGCCGACCGCGCCGCAGATCAGACCGGCCTTGGCCTGGCCGGCGTTGTTGGCCTGGCCCTGCGCCACCTTCTGCTTGGCGAGATAACCGGTCACGATGCCCGCGATGCCGACCGGGATGCCCAGGTACAGGCAGCAGACCAGCGGGATCGATGCGATACCGAGGATCATCGACACCAGGCCGAGGGTGTTGTTCTGCCCCTGCGCCTGCGGGTACCCGGCGTTCGGGTACGTCGGGGCGCCGTACGGGGGCTGCTGCTGGGCGTACGGGTCCTGGTACGGCGGCTGCTGACCGTACGGCTGCCCTGAGGTGGGCTGCTGACCGTACGGTGCCTGCGGTGCGGCGTACGGGTCCTGGTTGGGCTGCTGGCCGTACGGCTGGCCGGAGGTGGGCTGCTGGCCGTACGGGGCGGCCGGCGGCTGGGGAGCGGTCGGGTCCTGGTTGGGCTGCTGGCCGTACGGGTCCTGACCGGGGTTACCGGGCTGCATTCGAGAAGCTCCTTGAACTGGGTTCCGTCAGTTGGTGCTCTTTGTTTCCATCCATGATCGCGGTCAGTCCTCCCAATGCCCAGTAATGCGGCGGGAGGACATCTTTCCCAAAGCACGTGAACAGCTCTTGTCGGCCGCCTCGTCGTGCCGGATCAGGGGCGGTGTGTGGGCCGGTGCGGCGTTCAGCCCGAGCGAGCGGCAGCGTACCGGGTCGAGGCACGTGGCCGCTGGTGATGACGGCGCGCCGCCCAGCCGATGGGCGTCCCTGACCTGCCGATAGGGTGACCCGGTGACCGAGCCCGCGTCTGTCGCCCGCATCGTCGTCCTCATCTCCGGCTCCGGGAGCAACCTTCAGTCGCTGCTGGATGCCGCCGCCGACCCCGCGTACGGCGCGCAGGTCGTCGCGGTCGGCGCGGACCGCGACGGCATCGCGGGCCTGGACCGGGCCGAGGCGGCGGGGGTGCCGACGTTCGTGGAGCGGGTCCGCGACCACGACACCCGGGAGGCCTGGGACCGCGCGCTCACCGCGCACGTCGCGAAGCACCAACCCGACCTGGTCATCTCGGCCGGTTTCCTGAAGTTGGTCGGTCCGCACTTTCTCGCCGCCTTCGGCGACCGCTACCTGAACACCCACAACACGCTGCTGCCGGCGTTTCCCGGCATCCACGGCCCGCGTGACGCCCTCGCCTACGGCGTGAAGCTCACCGGGGCCACCCTCTTCTTCGTCGACGCCGGCATGGACACCGGGCCGATCGTCGCGCAGGTCGCGGTGCCGGTGCTGGACGACGACGACGTGGACACGCTCACCGAGCGCATCAAGGAAGCCGAGCGGCGCCAGCTCGTCGAGC
Organism: Micromonospora sp. NBRC 107095; assembly: GCF_030269705.1. Classification (NCBI taxonomy): domain Bacteria; kingdom Bacillati; phylum Actinomycetota; class Actinomycetes; order Micromonosporales; family Micromonosporaceae; genus Micromonospora; species Micromonospora sp. NBRC 107095. Next base: position 457,558 of record NZ_BSTU01000002.1, on the reverse strand, counting down.
AGGTCGGTCGCCTGGTCCGCGAAGGCTGGACCATCACCGGAAGGAAGGTCACGGTTCCGTGAGTCCCACTCAGGACGGGCGCCGCCCGATCAGGCGAGCGCTGGTCAGCGTCTACGACAAGACCGGGCTGGTCGAGCTGGCTCAGGCCCTGCACGCGGCCGGCGTGGAGATCGTCTCGACCGGCAGTACGGCGGGCACCATCGCCGCCGCCGGGGTGCCGGTGACGCCGGTGGAGACGGTGACCGGGTTTCCCGAGGTGCTCGACGGCCGGGTGAAGACCCTGCACCCGAAGGTGCACGCGGGTCTCCTCGCGGACCTGCGCAAGGACACCCACGTCACGCAGCTCGACGAGTTGGGCGTGGCGGCGTTCGACCTGCTGGTCTCCAATCTCTACCCGTTCCAGGCGACAGTCGCCTCCGGCGCCGGCGTCGAGGAGTGCGTGGAACAGATCGACATCGGTGGCCCCGCCATGGTGCGGGCCGCCGCCAAGAACCACGCCTCGGTCGCCGTGCTCACCGACCCGGCCGGTTACCCGGCGCTGATCGGGGCGCTCGCCGAGGGTGGCTTCACGCTGGCCCAGCGTCGTGCGCTGGCGGCGCGGGCGTTCGCCGACATCGCCGAGTACGACGTGGCTGTCGCCGAGTGGTGCGCCCGTGAGCTGGCGCCGGCCGACGACTCCTGGCCGACGTTCACCGGTTCGGCGCTGCGTAAGTCGGCGGTGCTGCGCTACGGGGAGAACCCGCACCAGCCGGCCGCGCTCTACGTCGACCCGGACGCCCCGGCGGGGCTGGCCCAGGCGGAGCAGCTGCACGGCAAGGAGATGTCGTACAACAACTACGTCGACGCCGACGCCGCCTGGCGGGCCGCGAACGACTTCGCCGACCAGCCGGCGGTGGCGATCATCAAGCACGCCAACCCGTGCGGCATCGCCATCGGCGCAGACGTCGCCGAGGCGCACCGCCGGGCGCACGCCTGCGACCCGGTGTCGGCGTTCGGTGGCGTCATCGCTGTCAACCGGCCGGTCTCGGTCGAGCTGGCCCGGCAGGTCGCCGAGATCTTCACCGAGGTGGTGGTCGCCCCCGGTTTCGACGAGGGCGCGGTCGAGGTGCTGCAGGGCAAGAAGAACATCCGGCTGCTGCGGGCGCCGGCCTGGACGCCGGCCCGGGTGGAGGTGCGGCAGGTGACCGGTGGCGTGCTGGCCCAGGTCGCCGACCGGGTGGACGCCCCCGGTGACGACCCGGCCAACTGGCGGTTGGTGACCGGTGAGGCCGCCGACGAGGAGTTGCTGCGGGACCTCACGTTCGCCTGGCGGGCGGTTCGCGCGGTGAAGAGCAACGCGATCCTGCTCGCCAAGGACGGTGCCACCGTCGGGGTCGGCATGGGTCAGGTCAACCGGGTCGACTCGGCGCAGCTGGCGGTCACCCGTGCCGGTGCCGATCGGGCCCGCGGCTCGGTCGCCGCCTCGGACGCGTTCTTCCCGTTCGCCGACGGGCCGCAGATCCTGATCGACGCCGGCGTCCGCGCCATCGTGCAGCCGGGTGGCTCGATCCGCGACGAAGAGGTCATCGAGGCGGCCAAGAAGGCCAACGTAACGATGTACCTGACGGGAACCCGCCACTTCTTCCACTAACCCCCCGGCCCCCGCGCCCCCGAAACCTGGTCGATCATGAAGTTGTTGCCCTGCACGTCGGCGTGTCAGGGCAACAACTTCATGATCAACGGCTCTGGTCCGCTCGGGTCGGGCGGGGTGGGTCAGGCTGGGGTGGGGCGAAGTTCGGCGAAGTGGCAGGCGGAGGGGTGCGGGTCGGCGGCCCTTGGCACCGTGGCCGGGTCCTCAACGGCGCAGATCTCCTGGGCCTTCCAGCAGCGGGTCCGGAAGTGGCATCCGCTCGGCGGGTCGGCCGGGCTGGGCACGTCGCCGACCAGCCGGATCATGTTGCGCTGGTCCCGGGCCTCCGGGTCCGGCACCGGCACGGCAGAGAGCAGAGCCTGGGTGTACGGGTGGGTGGCCCGCTCGTAGATCTCGTCCTCGGTGCCGATCTCGACGATCCGACCGAGGTACATCACGGCGACGCGGTCGGCGATGTGCCGCACCACCGACAGGTCGTGCGCGATGAAGATGTACGAGAGCCCGAGCTCGCCCTGTAGCTGCTTGAGCAGGTTGATCACCTGCGCCTGGATGGAGACGTCCAGCGCCGACACCGGCTCGTCGCAGACGATCACCTCGGGCTTCAGCGCGAGCGCACGGGCGATGCCGATGCGCTGACGCTGACCGCCGGAGAACTGGTGCGGGTACCGGTTGATGTGCTCCGGGTTGAGCCCGACCAGGTCCAACAGTTCCTGGACCCGCTGCTGCTTGCTGCCCTTCGGCGCCGCGTCCGGGTGGATGTCGAACGGCTCGCCGATGATGTCGCCGACCGTCATCCGCGGGTTCAGCGAGGTGTACGGGTCCTGCATGACCATCTGCATGTTGCGGCGCAACCGGCGCAGCTCGCCGCCGGAGGCCTTGAACAGGTCCCTGCCCTCCAGGGTGGCGCGCCCGGAGGTGGGCGTCTCCAACCGCATCAGCAGCCGGGCGAGGGTGGACTTGCCGCAGCCGGACTCGCCGACCACGCCGAGCGTCTCGCCCCGACGCAGCTCGAAGCTCACCCCGTCGACGGCCTTCACCGCCCCGATCTGCCGCTGGAACAGCACCCCCTGAGTGATCGGGAAGTGCTTCACCAGGTTGTCGACGGAGAGGATGGTCTCGCCGCGGACCTTGGTGGAGTTAGCGGGCGACGCTGTCATCACGGACCTCCTGCGCGAAGTGGCAAGCGCTGGTCCGGCCGTCGCCGAGGACCAGGTCGTGCGGCACCTCGTCCACGCAGACCTGCTGCACGTACGGGCACCGGGGGTGGAACGGGCAGCCGGACGGGATGCGCATCAGGTTCGGCGGCAACCCCTTGATCGTCGACAGCTCCTGGCCGCGGACGTCCAGGCGCGGGATCGACTCCAACAACCCCTTGGTGTACGGGTGGGCGGGCGCCTTGTAGAGCGAGCGGACGTCGGCGTGCTCGACGATCCGGCCGGCGTACATGACCGCGATCCGGTCCGCGACACCGGCGACCACACCCAGGTCATGGGTGATCAGGATCATCGCCATGTTGAGTTCGCGGCGCAGGTCGGCGAGCAGGTCCATGATCTGCGCCTGCACTGTCACGTCGAGCGCCGTGGTGGGCTCGTCGGCGATCAGCACCTTCGGATCCAGCGCCAACGCCATGGCGATCATGACGCGCTGCCGCATACCGCCGGAGAACTGGTGCGGGTAGTCCCCGATCCGCTTGGCGGCACCCGGGATCTTGACCAGATCCATCAGTTCGATGGCACGGCGTCGAGCGTCGGCCCGGGACATGCCGGCGCGCTGACGAAGCGTCTCACCGATCTGCCAACCGACCGGGAAGACCGGGTTGAGGGCGGAGAGCGCGTCCTGGAAGATCATTGCGATCTCCTTGCCGCGTACCTGCCGGCGCTGCTCCTCGGAGCGGGTGAGCAGGTCCTCACCCTGGTAGAGGATCTGGCCGGAGCGGACGAACGCGGGCGGGGTGTCCAGGATGCCCATGATCGCCTGGGCGGTGACCGACTTGCCCGAGCCGGACTCGCCGAGCACCGCGAGGGTCTCGCCGGCGTCCAGGTGGTACGACACGCCGTTGATCACCCGGGCGACACCCTCGTTCGTGCGGAACTCGACGTGCAGGTCCCGCAACTCCAGCAGGTGACCGCCTTCGGGCGTGGCGGAGGCGGGCGTCGGTTGAACGGTCATGGCTGTGCCTGCCTTTCGCTCGCGACTGCGGGGCTCGCTTCGCTCACTCCTCGCGCTCGCATGGATCACCGCAGCTTCGGATCGAAGGCGTCACGGATCGCGTCGCCGAGCATGATGAACGCCAGCACTGTCAACGCCAGGAAGGTCGACGGGACGATCAACGGGGTGGCCGCCTCCCGCATGTGGATCCGGCCGGTGTCGATGTCCTGACCCCACGAGATGGTGGGTGCCTTCAGGCCGATACCCAGGAAGGAGAGCGTCGCCTCGGCCGCGATGAACGAGCCGAGCGCGATGGTCAGCACCACGATCGCCGGGGCCAGCGAGTTCGGCAGGATGTGTCGCCACATGATCCGGCTGTTGCCGGCACCGAGCATCCGGGCCGCCGCGACGTAGTCCTGCTCCTTGGCGGTGATCACCGAGGACCGGACCACCCGGGCGGCAGTGGTCCAGCCCAGGAGGGCCAACACGAAGACGACCGCGCCGATCCGCGCCCACTGGCTGTCACTGGACACCCGCTTGAGCAGCACGATCGCGGCCAGCAGCAGCGGGATGCCGAGCACCACGTCGATCACCCGGGAGAGCACCGCGTCGACCCAGCGGCCGAAGTAGCCGGCCAGCATGCCGACCACCAGCGCGATGATCCCGGTGCCGAGCGCGGCGAGCGCGCCGACCAGCAGCGACGCCCGGGTGCCGTAGACCGCTCGGGAGTACGTGTCGCAGCCCTGGAAGTCGTACCCGAAGATGGCCCCGCCGGACGGCCCGGCGTGCTGCCGGGAGAGCAGGCAGTCGTTCGGGCTGTTGGCGGTGAACACGCCGGGGAACAGCGCCATCAGGGTGAAGATGACCACCAGCGCCAGCGAGATCCAGAAGATCGGGTTGCGGCGCAGGTCGCGCCAGGCGTCCCCGGCCAGGCTGCGGGGCTTGTTCGGGGCGCCGACCTGGTTGGGTGTGCCCGGCTCGCCCGAGGGGCCACGCCGCGCGGCCTGGTTCTCGGTGGCCGCCACAGTCTCAAAGTCACTCATGCCGCCACCTCGCTGCGCTCGGCACCGGCATGAGAGCCCAAGCACGCTGCGCTGATGATTCGTTCGCTGCGCTCACTCATAGCGGATCCTCGGGTCGAGTACGGCGTACAGGACGTCCACCACCAGGTTCGAGATCAGGTAGACCACGACCAGCACGCTGACGATGCCCACCACCAGGGGACCGTCCTCGGTGCGGATGCCGCGGAAGAGGTTGAAGCCCACGCCGGGGATGTTGAAGACGCCCTCGGTGATGATCGCGCCGCTCATCAGGTTGCCCAGTTCCACACCGAGGAAGGTGACCACCGGGATCAGCGAGTTGCGCAGCACGTGGACGATGACGATGCGCCGCTTGACCAGGCCCTTGGACCGGGCGGTCCGGACGTAGTCCGCGCGCAGGTTCTCCGCCACCGAGGCCCGGGTGAGCCGTAGGGCGGTGGCCAGCGACAGCGAGCCGAGCACGATGCCCGGCAGCAGCAGCGCGTAGAACGTCGGGTCGGAGCCGGCGGTGGGTGGGAAGAGCTGCCACTTGACGCCCAGGAGGTACTGCGCCAGCGGGGCCAGCACGATGGTCGGGATGCCCAGCACCAGCAGGGTCAGCACGAGCGTCGAATTGTCGAAGATGCTGGCCCGGCGGATGCCGGCGAGGACCCCCGCGGTGACGCCGAAGATGATCGCCACTGCGAGCGCGATGAGCGCGAGCCGCACGGTGACCGGCCAGGCCTGCTGGAGGATGTCACCGATGTTCCGACCGGTGAGTGACTCGCCCAGATTGCCCTGGAGCAGGTTCTTCACGTAGTCGAAGTAGCGGTAGAAGAAGCCGCCGACGCCGGTGGCGTCCAGGTGGTACTTCTCGGTCAGGTACGCCCGTTGCGCCGGCGTCACCGGGCGTTCGCCGGCGAGCGCCTGGATCGGGTCGCCCTGCCCGGCGAATGTCAGCGCGTAGACGATCAGGGTGGTCCCGAAGAAGGCCAGGACCATCTGCAGTAGGCGCCGCAGGATGTAGCGGAACATGCTTAGCAGTCTCTCCGGAAATGTGCGAAAGGGTCGCAGGACGGCGTCTCTGGTCGTACCCGAAATATCGGAGACGTGCCGTCCGGCCCGGGGGAGCCGGCGCCACCGACGCCGGGTCCGCTGCTGCGGCCCGGCCCCCGGTGGCGCGGATTGGGCCACCCGGGCTTCGTCGCCCGGGTGGCCCGCACCATGCTCAGCTCAGCTGGCTGCTTCGATCTTGACGAGGTTGACCCGCTGGAACAGGTCCATCTCGACGTTCTTGACCTTGGACGAGTGGCCGAACACGTTCTCGCCGAAGCGGAGCGGGATCACCGGCATGTCCTTGGCCAGGATGTCCTCCGCCTGCTGGTACTTGGCGATCGCCTCGTCCTGCGTCTTGGCGGCGGAACCCTCCTTGACCAGCTTGTCGAACTCCGGGTTGCTGTAGCCGTAGTAGTTCGACGAGCCGTTCGTGGTGTACAGCGGGCCGAGGTAGTCCTCCATGGTCGGGTAGTCCATGACCCAACCCATCCGGAACGCACCCACCGGCGTCTTCTTCTCGACCTTGGTGAGCAGGTCGGCGAACTTCGGCTCGGCCGAGCCGACCGCGTCGACGCCCAGGTTGGTCTTGAGCTGGTTGACGGTGGCGTCGACCCAGTCCTTGTGCCCGCCGTCGCCGTTGTACGAGATGACGATCTTCGACGGACCGCCGGCGGCCTGGTAGAGCTTCTTGGCCTCGGTCGGGTTGAACTCGGCCGCCGCGCCGGCGGTGTTCTCCCGGTAGCCCGGCAGGACCGGCGAGACGAAGGAGCGCGCCGACGTCTGCGAGCCCTTGAAGACCGACTTGGTGATCTCGTCACGGTCGATCGCCATCGAGATTGCCTTGCGCACGTCCGGGTTGCTGTAGTCCTTGTCGAACGTCGGGAACGCGAGGAACTGGAACGACGACATCGGGCTGGTCTGGTACCGGTCGCCCAGGTCGCTCGGCGCGGTGCTCAGGCTCTCGGTCGGGATCGTGGGCAGCACGTCCAGGTTGTCCGCGAGGACGTCCGCGTAGGCCGCGGTGAGCTGCTGGTAGATCCGGAACTCGATGTTCTTGACCTTGGGCTTCTCGCCCGGGTAGGCGTCGTAGCGCTCGACGTCGATCTTGCTGTCGTGCTGCCAGGTGCCCTTCATCTTGAAGGGGCCCTGCCCGATCGGCGCCTGCTCGTAGGAGTCCTTGAGCACGCCCGGGGCCGAGAACGCGGCGTCCGGCATCGGGTAGAACGAGGTGTAACCGAGCACCGTCTTGAAGTCGATGTACGGCTCGGAGAGCGTCACGGTGAAGGTGAGGTCGTCGACCTTCTTCAGGCCGGACATCTCCTTGGCCTTCGGCGTCTTGCCCTGCAGGTCGGCGTAGCCAGCGATCTTCTCGAAGAAGTAGTTGCTGTCCTGACCGTTGGGGGCGTACGCGCCGTAGTTCCAGGCGTTGATGTAGTCCTCGGACGTGACCTTCTCACCGTTGTGGAAGGTGAAGCCGTCCTTGAGCTTGATCGTCCAGACCTTGTTGTCGGACGAGGTGATCGACTCCGCGGCGACCTCGTACGGCTTGTTCTGGGCGTCGTAGTCGACGAGCGGGCTGAACAGGCCGGTGAGCACCTGCGCGCCGGACGTCTCGGTGGTGTTTGTCGGAACCAGGTGCTTCGGCTCGGCGATCTGAATGCTGACCACCGAACTGTCGCTGCCGCCGGATCCACCGTCTCCGCCGCTGCCGCAGGCCGCGAGGCCCAGCGTCACCGCGAGCGGGAGGGCGGTCCAGGCGGCGAGTCTACGAACTCGCATTGAGCCTCCTCATCTCCTCACGCTGCGCAGTCAAGCCCGACGCTGGGTTACGCTGCGCAACAAGCGGTAACGGTAGGTCGGTGGCGGGCCTTCGGCAACGACGCGGTTGCGGGTGGATAACGGTCCGGGCCTTCCCTCCTTGTCGAGGGCGGGTGAATCTGCTAGCCAAAGCCGGGTTTACTGGCAATATCCTGCGGATATTCGGACGACGGACGAGCTGGTTGGGCTTGGGTGGGTTGGCTTGACCCCCGCTGGGATGAAAGTCCGGTCTCCGTCTCGCCGGCCCGGGCTGTCTGGTTCGACAGTGATCGAACCCACAAATTGTGACCGAGAGTGACTAGCAACACGTCACACACGGTCACTCAGGTGGTAGTCAGTTCGACTCGGCCGGAACGTTGGGCAACCGGCACCTGGCAGTAGCGGCGGACCGCCCCGAGCTGAGGTCGTCTGAACCGCGGGTGCCGGCCGTGAGACGATCTGGTCGTGACGGCGACGCTTCTGGACGGCAAGGCAACCGCAGCGGAGATCAAGGACGAGCTGCGCATCCGGGTGAAGGCACTCGCGGAACGCGGCATCACCCCCGGGCTGGGCACGGTCCTGGTCGGGGCGGACCCGGGCAGCCAGGCGTACGTCAACGGCAAGCACCGCGACTGCGCCGAGGTGGGCATCGCCTCGATCCGCCGCGAACTGCCGGCCGACGCCACCCAGCAGCAGGTCGACGACGTGCTGGCCGAGCTGAACGCCGACCCGGCGTGCCACGGCTACATCGTCCAGTTGCCGCTGCCGGCCCACCTCGACACCCAGCGGGTGCTGGAGTTGATCGACCCGGACAAGGACGCCGACGGCCTGCACCCGGTCAACCTGGGTCGGCTCGTGCTCGGCTACGACGGGCCGCTGCCGTGCACCCCGCGCGGCATCGTCGAGCTGCTCCGCCGACACGACGTGGCGCTGCGCGGTGCCACCGTCGCGGTGGTCGGCCGGGGCAACACCGTCGGGCGCCCACTCGGCCTGCTGCTCACCCGGCGCAGTGAGAACGCCACGGTCACCCTGTGCCACACCGGCACCCTCGACCTCGCCTCGCACACCCGCGCCGCCGACATCGTCATCGTCGCGGCCGGCGTGCCGGGTCTGCTCACCGCCGACATGATCAGCCCTGGCGCGGTGGTGGTGGATGTCGGCATCACCCGCGTGATCGGCGCGGACGGCAAGGGCCGCTACACGGGCGACGTGGACCCGGGGGTGGTGGAGACGGCCGGCGCGCTCGTCCCCATGCCCGGCGGCGTGGGCCCGATGACCCGGGCCATGCTGCTCACCAATGTCGTGGAGCGCGCCGAGCGCGGCTGACCCGCACCTCGGCGCGCCGAACCAGGACGGCGGTGACGTTCGCCCCATCCCGGCGATGCCCGCCGCCCCTGGCCGGATCGGTGCCAGGATGACTGATACGGTCCGGAAAACCGACTGGTATCAGGGAGTGGGACGACCATGGGTAAGAAGGTCACTGTCGTCGGGGCTGGCTTCTACGGCTCCACCACCGCACAGCGCCTGGCCGAGTACGACGTCTTCGACACCGTAGTGATCACCGACATCGTGGAGGGCAAGCCCGCGGGCCTGGCGCTCGACCTCAACCAGTCGCGGGCCATCGAGGGCTTCGAGACCAAGGTCGTCGGCGTGACGACCGGCCCCAACGGTGAGGGCTACGAGAGCATCGAGGGCTCCGACGTCGTCGTGATCACCGCTGGTCTGCCGCGGAAGCCGGGCATGAGCCGGATGGACCTGCTGGAGACCAACGCCAAGATCGTCCGCCAGGTCGCCGAGAACGTCGCCAAGTACGCCCCGAACGCCGTCGTCATCGTGGTCTCCAACCCGCTGGACGAGATGACCGCGCTGGCCCAGCTCGCCACCCAGTTCCCGAAGAACCGGGTGCTCGGCCAGGCCGGCATGCTGGACACGGCCCGGTTCAGCAACTTTGTCGCCGAGGCGCTGAACGTGCCGGTGGCGTCGGTACGCACGCTGACCCTGGGCTCCCACGGCGACACGATGGTCCCGGTGCCGTCGAAGAGCACCGTCAACGGCAAGCCGCTGCGTGACGTGATGCCGGCCGAGCAGATCGAGGAGCTGGTCGTCAAGACCCGCAACGGTGGCGCGGAGGTTGTCGCCCTGCTCAAGACCGGTTCGGCGTACTACGCACCGTCCGCCGCCGCGGCCCGGATGGCGAAGGCCGTCGCCGAGGACTCCGGCGACGTCATGCCGGTCTGCGCCTGGGTCGACGGCGAGTACGGCATCTCCGGTGTCTACCTGGGTGTCGAGGCCGAGATCGGTGCCGAGGGCGTCAAGCGGGTCGTCGAGACCGACCTGGACGCCGACGAGCTGGCCAGCCTCAAGGAGGCCGCCGAGGCCGTCCGCGCCAAGCAGGCCGACATCTCCAGCATGTAACACCCACGAACGCAACGAAGGGCGCGCCGGCTCCGCCGACGCGCCCTTCGCGCACCCACCCCCACCCCCTCCGGTCGATCACGGGGTTAGCGGCAGGCGTGGAGATCGAAAACCCCGTCAACCCCATGATCAACTGATCAGGGGGTGGGGGGTGAAGGGGGTGGCCAGGTGGGGGGTGGCCAGGAGGGTGGGGTTCGCCGTGGCCAGGGTGGTCCGGCGGGAGCGGCGGGCTTGTTCCTGGTCCACCTCGTGGGCGTACGCCAGGTCGGGATCGACCAGCTGCACCATGTGCACCAGCAGGTCGCCGGTGAACAGCATCCGCTCGTCGGCCACCGTCACGAGCACCGACTGGTGGCCTGGGGTGTGTCCGGGGGTGGGCAGCAGACGTACCGCCGGGGTGAGGGTGGTCTCGCCATCGACCACCCGGAGCTGGCCGGCGGCGCGCAACGGCCCGATCAGGCCGGCCGGCAGCCCCGGGTTGAGCGTCTCCGCCGCGTCGATTTCGGCGCGCTGCACCAGGTAGCTCGCGTTCGGGAAGTACGGCCGCCCCGGCGTGCCGGTGACCGCCCAGCCGATGTGGTCGCTGTGCAGGTGGGTCAGCACGACCGTGTCGACGTCGGCCGGGTCGATGCCGGCGGCGGCCAGCTCGGCGGGCATCCGGCCGGGCACGGGTGCCCAGCTCGCGGCGAGGGAGTCCGCCGGCCCGATGCCGGCGTCGACGAGCGTCACCGGCCCGTCGTCGATCCGGATCGCGAAACTGCGGAACGGCAGCCACCACTGCCCGTCGGCGGTCACCGAGCCGGGGTCGCGTCGGTCGGCCTCCGCCCAGTGAGCTGCCGTGGCCTGCGGAAACGCGTCCGCGCGAGGCTGGAAGAAGGGACCCTCACCGTCGGTGAGCGCGGTGACCGTGATAGACCCGAGGGTGCGGTTCAGTGGCATCGGACGATGATTCCAGGGCATTCCTGTTCCGCGCAGTCCGGTTCCGCCGGTCGGTCGAGGCCGGCTGGGGGCTGCCGGTCCAATTGCAGTACGCTCGTACTGCTTGAGCACGTGTCCCCCGAGAGGAGCGCCGGCCGATGGCGAAGATCAAGGTAAACAACCCGGTCGTAGAACTCGACGGCGACGAGATGACCCGGATCATCTGGAAGCAGATCCGGGAGCAGCTGATCCTGCCCTACCTCGACGTCGACCTGCACTACTACGACCTGTCGATCCAGTACCGCGACGAGACCGACGACCAGGTCACGATCGACGCCGCCAACGCCATCAAGGAGCACGGCGTCGGCGTCAAGTGCGCCACCATTACCCCGGACGAGGCCCGGGTCGAGGAGTTCGGCCTGAAGAAGATGTGGCGGTCGCCCAACGGCACCATCCGCAACATCCTCGGCGGCGTCGTCTTCCGTGAGCCGATCATCATGTCCAACGTGCCGCGGCTGGTCCCCGGCTGGACCAAGCCGATCATCATCGGCCGGCACGCCCACGGTGACCAGTACAAGGCCACCGACTTCGTCGTCCCCGGCCCGGGCACGGTGACCATCACCTACACCCCGGCCGACGGCGGTACGCCGATGGAGATGGAGGTCGCCAACTTCCCCGGCGGCGGCATCGCCATGGGCATGTACAACTACGACGAGTCGATCCGGGACTTCGCCCGCGCCTCGTTCCGGTACGGCCTGGACCGCAACTACCCGGTCTACATGTCGACGAAGAACACCATCCTCAAGGCGTACGACGGCCGCTTCAAGGACATCTTCGCCGAGGTGTTCGAGGCGGAGTTCAAGGCCGAGTTCGACGCCGCCGGCCTCACCTACGAGCACCGGCTCATCGACGACATGGTCGCCGCCGCGCTCAAGTGGGAGGGCGGCTACGTCTGGGCCTGCAAGAACTACGACGGTGACGTGCAGTCCGACACCGTGGCGCAGGGCTTCGGCTCGCTGGGTCTGATGACCTCCGTCCTGCTCTCCCCGGACGGCCGTACCGTCGAGGCCGAGGCCGCGCACGGCACTGTCACCCGGCACTACCGGCAGTACCAGAAGGGCGAGAAGACCTCGACCAACCCGATCGCGTCGATCTACGCCTGGACCCGGGGCCTGGCCCACCGGGGCAAGCTGGACGGCACCCCGGCGGTCACCGAGTTCGCCAACACCCTGGAGCAGGTCATCGTCGACACCGTCGAGGGTGGCCAGATGACCAAGGACCTCGCGCTGCTCATCTCGCGCGACGCCCCGTGGCTGACCACCGACGAGTTCATGAACGCGCTCGACGAGAACCTGGCCCGCAAGCTCGCTGCCTGATCCAGGCGTACCGCGTCATCGGAGCCCGCCGGCACCCTGCCGGCGGGCTCCGGTGTGTCCGGGGCCGCCACGCCGGTCGGCGTCACTGCTGCCGGCGCGCCTCGTTGACCAGGATGGACGAGATGCCAGTCGCGTCCAGGAAGGTTGACCACGGTCGACCCGCGGCACCGTGCGCCGATCAGCCAGCCTTCCCGGCTGTGCCGTGCACAGCCAGCCGTCCCTTCCCTGCGGGGGGCCCTGTCCCGGGCCCCCCGCGCCCTGTTTCCCGCCGCGCCGGCCCGGCCGCGCTCAGTCACCGGCCAAGCTCAGACACACGACGCAGCGGGCCCGCTCAGGCGGCACGCAGCAGGTCGGCGGCGCGTTCCGGGGCAATGTCGTTGATGAAGACGCCCATCCCGGACTCGGAGCCCGCCAGGAACTTCAGCTTGTCGGTGGCCCGCCGGATGCTGAACAGCTGCAGGTGCAGGTAACCCAGCTCGCGATCGATCCGTACGGGGGCCTGGTGCCAGGCCGAGATGTACGGCATCGGCATGTCGAAGAGGCCGTCGAAGCGGCGCAGCAGATCCAGGTAGAGCGGACCGAACGACTCCCGCTCGCTGTCGTTGAGCGCCGGGATGTCCGGTAGCACCCGGTGTGGCGCGACGTGCACCTCGAACGGCCAGCGGGCGGCTGCCGGGACGTAGGCCGTCCAGTGTTCGTTCTCGGCGACCACCCGGTCACCGGTGGCCCGCTCGGCGGCCAGCACGTCCGCGTACAGGTTGCCCCCGCCGGTCCGCTCGGCGTGCCGGCGCGCCGCGGCCAGCATCGCGCGGGTGCGCGGCGTCACGAAGGGGTACGCGTAGATCTGCCCGTGCGGGTGGTGCAGCGTGACACCGATCTCGACGCCCCGGTTCTCGAAGCAGAAGACCTGCTCGACGCCGGGCAGCGCGCCGAGCGCCTCGGTGCGGTCGGCGAGCGCGTCCAGCACGGTACGGACCCGGCGTGGCGGCAGGCTGGCGAAGGACGCGTTGTGGTCGGAGGTGAAGCAGACCACCTCGCACCGGCCGACGCCCGGCCGGACCGGTGTGAACGGGGTGATCTCCCCGGGCTCCTCGGCCACCCGACCGCTCAGCGACGGAAACCGGTTCTCGAAGACCACCACGTCGTAGTCGGGTGCGGGGATCTCGGTCAGCCGGTCGCCCACCGACGGGTCGAGCGGGCACTCGTTCGCCGGTGGGAGGAAGGTGCGGGTCTGCCGGTGCACGGCGACCGCCACCCACTCGTCGGTCAGCGGGTCGTAGCGCAGCTGCGACGCGGGGGGAGGCGGTGGCAGGTCGCGGCGGTCCGGCTGGTCGCGGACCGCGTCGTCGCGCTCGTCGAAGTAGATCAGCTCCCGGCCGTCGGCCAGGTCGATCGCGGTGCGCTTCACGGCGCCGTCCCCTCAGTTGTCGGCGTGCGCGTCACGCGGCCCGCCCCCTGTCGCCTTCACCATGATCAGTTCGCCCACCCGTTCGTCGAGTACCCGCCGTGCGGGTGGGGGCAACCGGTCGTCGCTGACCAGTACGTGGGCCGCCGCCAACTCGACGATCGAGGAGATGCCCACGGTGCCCCACTTGGTGTGGTCGGCGAGCACCACCAGTTGGTCCGCCGCGGCCACCAGCGCCCGGTCGGTCTCCGCCTCCATGAGGTTCGGTGTGGTGAAGCCGGCCCGCTCGGTGATGCCGTGCACGCCCAGGAAGAGCAGATCCAGGTGCAGTGACCGGACGGCCCCCACCGCGAGTGGGCCGACAAGCGCGTCCGACGGTGTGCGTACCCCGCCGGTGAGCACCACCGTCTGGTCCGGGCGGCCGCCCGCGTGCATGATCTCGGCTACCGGCAGCGAGTTCGTCACGACAGTCAGCTCGGGGACGTCCACCAGCCGGCGGGCCAGCTCGGCGGTGGTGGTGCCGGCGGAGAGCGCGACCGCCGCGCCGGGCCGGACCAGCTGGGCGGCCCGGTCGGCGATGGCTGCCTTCTCCGGCAGTTGGCGGACCGACTTGGCGCGGAAGCCCGGTTCGTCGGTCGCGCTCGGCCCGGTCGTGGTGGCACCGCCGTGCACCTTGGCCAGCAGGCCGCGCTCGTGCAGCGCGTCCAGGTCACGCCGGATGGTCATGTCGGACACGCCGAACTCGCCGGCCAACTCGCTGACCCGGACGCCACCGGTCGAACGGACCCGCTCCAGGATGGCCGCCTGCCGCTGCTGAGCGAGCATCCGCCGTGCCTCCCCAGGGTCCACGTACCCTCACGCGGTCAAACGTGTTCCAACAAAGATGAACACTAGCGCGTGCCGCTCAGCGGCGGAAGAAACGGGGGTACGGCGACGCCTCAGGTGGACGGGATGGTCAGCTCCACCCAACCGGTCTCGGTCAGGTGGTGCAGCACGGCCTGCACCGCGTCCGCCACGCTCACGTCACTGGTGTCGAGAACCAGATCCGCGTCGGTCGGCTCCTCGTACGGGTCGTCGATGCCGGTCATCCCGGTGAGCAGGCCGGCCCGCGCCCGCGCGTACAGGCCCTTGCGGTCCCTGCGCTCGCACACCTCCAGCGGGGTGGCCACGTGCACCAGCACGAAACCCGCCCCGGCGGCGAGAGCCATCTCCCGGGCGGTGGCGCGGGCCGCCGCGTACGGGGCGATCGGGCAGCAGATGCTCACCCCACGGTGCCGGGCGATCTCGGCGGCCACCCAGCCGATCCGCCGGACGTTGAGGTCCCGGTCGGCCTTGCTGAAGCTCAACCCGGCGGAGAGCTCCCGGCGCACCACGTCCCCGTCGAGCAGGGTCACCGTTCGGTCGCCGCTCTCCCGCAACGCGTCCGCCAGCCCTCGGGCGACAGTCGACTTGCCGGAGCCGGAGAGGCCGGTCAGGAAGACCACCAGCCCTCGCTGCCGGCGCGGCGGCCGGGCCCGGGCCAACTCCCGCGCCACAGCGGGCGGCGTGTGCCACTCCGGCAGCGGGAAACCCCTGTCGAGCAGATCGTCGATCTCCGCCTGGGTCAGCGCGAGCCGGCGGTTGCGCGGTGGGATGTCCTCCCGCCACCGCCACTGCCCGTCCCGGTTGTCGTAGGCGAGTTCGCGGGGCACCAGCACCCGCAGCCCGGCGCCGGAGAGCATCTCCCCGGTGGAGAGCAGGTGGGTGACCCCGTACGCGGCGGAGACCCGGGCGCGCAGCAACGCGTCGCTGATCTCCTCTTGGCGGTGCGACAGCGGCACCGCGACCAGCGTGGCGGGCGGCATCCGGTCCCGGGCGGCGAAGATCGTACGGACCAGCGCCTCCGGCGGAAGCCCACCGACGCCGCCCTCACCGACCGGGATCATCACGAGCAGATGAGCTGCCAGGGTGCGGGCGGCATGGGCGATCTGGGCGAGCTGCGGACGATGCAGCGGCCGATCGGCGATCACCCCGAGCACCCGGCCCGGGGGCAGCAGCGCGCGGACCTCCTCCGGGTCACGACGCAGCCGCTGGAACGGGCCGTGCCCACCGTCACCCAGTCGTCGGACCTGGCCGCCCACCCCCGCCACACCCTCGCGGATCGGCCACACGTCGGCCACGTCCAGGGCGGCGACCGGGGCACCCTCCCCGTCGGTCAGCACGAGCGCCCGGCGGGCCGGGTCGCGCGGATCGAAGCTCTGCGCCAGTGCGGTCGGCACCTGGAGAACCACCGCGACCTGCCACGGGGTGCCGTCGGCCAGCCGGCCGCGTCGGCTCACCGAGACCAGGTCGGCGCGGGTCATGAAGCCGGTCAGCGGAGCGTACGCGCCGGTCAGCAGCAGCTCCAGATCCGCGAGCTCACCGGGACGTGGCGTGTACGCCGGCGCGTCCCGTAGCACCTCGTCGGGCAGCACCCAGCCGTTGCTCATTCACGCTCCCCACTCGCTGACCGGCACACAGTTTCGCAGCCGACCGCCGATCGGTCGAGGGTGCCACTCCAAGACCCCCGCCGCCGGGTCAGCGCTTGATCCGCCGGCCTACCGCCGACCTCAGCCGGTTCCACACCTTCCGCTCGTCGCGGATCCGCGGTCGCGAGCCGTCGGCCCGGCAGATGAACACCAGCGGCAGTCGCGCGTCCTCGGTCCAGCCCACGTTGGTGATCCGGGCCTTGAGCAGCCACCTACCCCGCGTCCGGCCGCCGTTGAGGGCGGCGAAGTCGATGGTGGCGGTGGCCCGGTGCACCAGGTGGACAGTGTCCGCTGCTGTCGTACCGGTGATCCGCTCGGTCTCGAAGGTGCTCGGCAGGAAGATCTCGGCGCCGGTCTCCCGGTGGCGGGCCACCAGGTCCAGGCGGGCCTTGCGCACCTGCGCGGTCGCGTCGAGCACCTCGGGGGCGATCTCCTCCAGCGGCAGCATCAGCACGTCGCGGTCACCCTCGGCGCGAAAGCTGACCGGCTGGTCCGCGGAGCGCAGCTCGGCGGCGACGGTCACCGTGACGGCATGGTCGACGCGCCGAAGCTCACCGACGGTGCCGTGGGCGCGGATGCCCGCCTCCCACTGGGCAAGCCGGCGCAGGTCCGCGACCCGGCCCCGCTCCGCCAGGTACGCCATCGCCCGGAGCATCGGCGGCAGCCCACCGGCGACGCCAGGGGCGAAGCGGTCCAGCATGATCTTCTGGACCTCCAGCGCGACCTGCTCCACCCATGCCTCATCGGCGTTCAGCAGTCGCTTGCCGCGCAGCCGGCTGAGCATCTCGTTGCGCAGCCAGCGCCGGTGCAGCCGGTCCCGCAGCGCACCCGGCTCGGTGTGGGCGTCCACCACGTCCAGCGCCTCCCGCACCCTGGCGTAGTAGCTCGACGGTTCCAGCGGGGCCGCGGTGACGTTGCGTGCGTCGCCCCGTTGAACGTGGTGGTAGCAGATGTAGTCGGACAACACGGAGGTGCGCCGGGACAGGAAGTAGGCCCGGACGACCAGCGAATGATCCTCCAGCCGACGCTTGCCGCCCTCCGGGAACCGCAGACCGTGCTCGTTGAGGAACGACCGTCGGAACAGCTTGTGGCAGGTCAGGCTGTCGATCAGGGGTGAGTTGGCGAGCGTCGCGTCGAAGCGGTTCTTCCGGAACAGCTCCCGCGGCACGGGCCGGCCGTACCCGGCCATCTTCCCGATCACGATGTCGGCGTCGTTCGCCTTCGCGCAGGCGTACAGCCGCTCCAATGCCTCGTCGGCGAACCAGTCGTCGTCGTCGGCGAAGAAGACGTACTCGCCGCGGGCCTGCTCGATGCCGAGGTTGCGCGGACGCGAGGGCCAGCCGGAGTTCTCGATGTGCAGCACAGTGATGTGCCGGTGCTCAGCGGCCAGCCGATCCAGCCGCTCGGCCGTCTCGTCGGTCGAGCCGTCGTCGACGAAGATCGCCTCGAACTCGTCGGCGGGCAGTGACTGGCGCAGCAGTGAGGCGATGAGCTTCTCGATGTGCGGGCCGCAGTTGTACGCCGGCACCACGACGCTCACCTTGGGGACGCCCACCTCGGCCATCAGGATCCCTCCCGCGTCGTCGGTCGATCGCCAGGCGGATCGATGCCCGGTGAACGAGAGGTGAATGGTGTCACCTCGGATGGGTCTTTCCGGAAGCGGGGTCCGACCGAACGCGGGACCGGCGAAAACGCCGCGGGCGCCCGCCGCGGACCTTAGGGGGCCGCCCGGCAAAGGATCAGGGGAGCGCCGGGGGCGCGCCGGTGTCCATGCCGGGCATCGACTCCCTACGCTGGGCGCGTGACACTGATCGCGACCCAGTCGCTCACCAAGACGTACGGAGGTCGGGTCACCGCGTTGGCCGACCTCACCGTCGCCGTCGAGCCCGGGATCATCGGCCTGGTGGGCGCGAACGGCGCCGGCAAGTCCACCTTGATCAAGATCCTGCTCGGCCTGATCGCACCAACCAGCGGTCAGGTCTCGGTGCTGGGCATCGACCCGACCGCGGACCCGGCGGCCGTCCGAAACCGGGTCGGTTACATGCCCGAGCACGACTGCCTCCCACCGGACCTGTCCGCCGCCGAGCTGGTCACCCACCTCGGCCGGATGAGCGGCCTGCCCCGCACCGCGGCCCGCGAGCGGGCCTCGGAGGCGCTGCGGCACGTGGGTCTCTACGAGGAGCGCTACCGGCCGGTCGGTGGCTACTCGACCGGCATGAAGCAGCGCGTCAAGCTGGCCCAGGCGCTCGTGCACGACCCCGACCTGCTGTTGCTCGACGAACCGACGAACGGTCTGGACCCGGCCGGCCGCGACGCCATGCTGGCCCTGGTGCACCGGATCGGCACCGAGTTCGGCATCTCCGTCCTGGTCTGCTCGCATCTGCTCGGCGAGGTCGAGCGGATCTGCGACACCCTGATCGCCATCGACGGTGGCCGGCTGCTGCGGGCCGACAACATCTCCGCGATGACCTCGGCGACCGACGTGCTCGCCGTCGAGGTGAGCGAGGGGACCGAGGAACTCGCCGCCCGGCTGGCCGAGTTGAAGCTGCCGGTCGCGCGGGACGGGCGACTGCTCCTCGTCGAACTCGCCGACGACGGCACCTACGACCTGATCCTCGGCGCCGTCGCCGACCTCGACCTGCCACTGCACCGACTGGACCAGCGCCGGCACCGGGTGGCCGAACTCTTCGCCACGAGGGAGCTCACTCATGCCTGAGCCGTCCACCACCAGCGCCCGGCAGACGCCGACCGGAGTCATCCACGACATCGGCTACCAGCGCTACGAGGGCCCGAGGCTGGGCCGTCGGCAGGTCTTCGGCGCGCTCTACCTGCACGGTCTGCGTACCGCGTTCGGGTTCGGGCGCAGCGCCAAGGCCAAGATCTTCCCGTGGCTGGTGGTCGGCATCGTCACCCTGGTCGCGGTGGCCCTGGCCGCCATCCGCAGCCAGATCGGCGAGCCGGTCGCCACGTACGCCCAGTTCGCCGACTCGATGAGCTGGCTGGTCATCTTCTTCGTCGCGGTCGTCGCCCCGGAGCTGGTCTCCCGCGATCTGCGCAGCGGTGTGCTGCCGCTGTACTTCTCCCGGCCGCTGCCGCGCAGCGACTACGCGTTGGCCAAGCTGCTGGCGCTGGCCACCGCGCTCTGGCTGCTGCTCGGCGGGCCGCAGCTGTTGATGTTCCTGGGCGCCGCGTTCACCACCAAGCAGGGCATGCGCGGGGTGTGGAACGAACTGCTCGACCTGCTGCCCGGGCTGCTCTACGCCGGCCTGTGGGCGGTGGTCTTCGCCTCGGTCGGCCTGCTGGTCGCGTCGCTGACCGGCAAGCGTGCCTTCGCCGCCGGCGGTGTGGTCGCGGTCTTCCTGATGACCACCCCGATCGTGGGTGTGCTGAGCATCCTGCCGTCGCGCGCCGCCAACGAACTGGCCGGGCTCGCGTCTCCCTCCACGCTGGTGCAGGGGGTGGGCATCTGGTCGCTCGGTGACCTGCTTGTCGAAGGTGACCAGGGCGGCCCGTCCATCGGCGGGTTCGGCCCGGTCTACGCCCTGGCCGCGGTGCTGCTGGTCGCCGGCGCGACCGCTCTGCTGCTGGCCCGCTACCGGAAGGTCGCCTCCTGATGAGCACGCTGAGCCTGACCGGGGTGTCCCGGTGGTACGGCAACGTGGTCGCTGTCAACGACATCAGCATGGCCCTGGGGCCGGGCGTGACCGGGCTGCTCGGCCCGAACGGCGCCGGCAAGACCACGCTGCTGCACATGATGGCCGGGTTCCTCGCCCCGTCGCGCGGCACTGTCACCCTCGACGACGAGCCGACCTGGCGCAACCCCGACGTCTACCGACGGTTGGGGCTGGTCAGCGAACGGGAGGCGGTGCAGGGCTTCCTGACCGCGTACGAGTTCGTGCTGGCCAGCGCGAAGCTGCACCGACTGCCCGACCCGGCGGCTGCGGCCCGACGGGCGATCGATCTGGTGGAGCTGGAATCGGCGCAGGACCGCCGGATCGGCACGTACTCCAAGGGCATGCGCCAGCGCGCCCGGGTGGCCGCCGCGCTCGTGCACGACCCGCAGGTGCTGCTGCTCGACGAGCCGTTCAACGGCATGGACCCGCGCCAGCGGCTGCACATGATGCAGCTGCTGCACACCCTGGGCGACGCTGGCCGGACGATCCTGTTCAGCTCGCACATCCTGGAGGAGGTCGAGCAGGTCTCCGGAACGGTGCAGGTGATGGTGGCCGGCCGGTTGGCCGCCTCCGGCGACTTCCGGACCATCCGTCGGTTGATGACCAACCGCCCGCACGTCTTCGCGGTGCGCTCCACCGACGATCGGGCGTTGGCCGTCGCGCTGATCGCCGAGGCGTCGGTGAGCGGCGTCGAGTTGGAGCCGACCGGCCTGACCGTGCGGGCCGGTGACTACGGCGCGTTCACCCGGGCGCTACCCCGGATCGCCCTGAGCAGGGGCATCCGGGTGCGGCAACTGGTGCCGTCCGACGAATCCCTGGAGAGCGTCTTCTCCTACCTGGTGGAGGCATAGATGTCCACGGTTACCTGGATCACCGCGCGCGGGTTGTTCGGCCGACGTCGGTTCCTGCTGCTGTTGCCGCTGCCGTTGGTGCTGCTCGGCCTGGCCGTGCTCTGTCGGTCGCTGGGGGTGGACCCGCGCGAGTGGGGGCCGCCGGTGCTCGTCGGTCTCGGGCTCGCCGTGGTGCTGCCGGTGGTCGCGCTGATCATCGGCACGGGCGTGCTGGGCGCCGAGATCGACGACGGCACCGTGGTGCACATCCTGACCAAGCCGCTGCCGCGGTGGCAGATCGTGCTGCCCAAGCTCGCGGTGGCCGCCGGGGTCACCGCGGTCACCGTGGCGGTGCCGCTCTACGTCGCGGGCGTGCTCGCCAGTTCGGTACGCCTCGGTCTGGCGCTGGCAGCCGCGGCGGCGCTCGGCGCGCTGGCGTACTCGGCGTTCTTCCTCGCGCTCAGCCTGGTCACCAGGCGGCCGGTGCTCCTCGGCCTGGTCTACGTGCTGATCTGGGAGGGCCTGCTGGGCAACTTCGTCAGCGGCACCAAGGTGCTCTCCATCCAGCAGTACGTGATCGCCCTCGCCGACCGGATCGCCCCCACCGGGCTGCTGGAGGCCAGCGTGTCGGTGTCGGTGGCGTCGGTGATGACCGCGCTGGTCAGCATCGGCTTCACAGTGCTCGCCATCGACCGCCTGCGCTCGTTCAGCGTGGCCGGCGAGACGAGCTGACAGCGGTGTTAGGGCATGTGTCAAAGCCCCTGGCCGGCCTGCGGCGGGCCCGTGGAGATTGGCCCGGATACAACACCGGTATCCGGGCCAGTCTCCGCCTTGCCGGATCGCCGCCTGGACTCCGCCTCGGCTCGACCGAGGCTTTGACACACGCCCCAGCCGCTGTTCCGGCCAGCCCCCGCGCGGCGGTAGGGCTGGCCGGATGGACCGGTCGGGCCCGCTCGGGTCAGGCTGACGGGCGTGAGCGTCGAAGCGGAGCGGACGTCGTTGGCTGAGCCGTACTCCCGGAGCAGCCGGCCGTGGCTGACCAGCCTGGCCGTCGCCGGGCTGGCCTGTGCCACGGTCGCCACGGCGGCCCAGGGCAGCGGCCAGTTCCACTGGTGGGCCGTGTTCATCCTGATTCCGGCCGCGTTGATCGCGGCCAGTGGTGGGCCGTTGCTGGCCCGCGGGGGCGGCCGGGCCTTCGCCGGGTACGTGCTGGCCTGTGTCGGCACGATCGTCTTCGCGGTCGGCGCGCTGCTGATGTTCGGCGTGATGGGGCGCGGCTGGCCACTGCTGGTGGTGCTGCCCTGCCTGGCCGTAGCCGGCACCTACGGCTGGCGGGCGGCTCACCCACTGGCCCGCGGCCTGCACCGGGCGGTGGCCCTGCTCGCGCTGACCGGCGCGCTGCTCGGCCTGACCCTGCAACTGATCCGGGTGGATCTGATCCACCTCAAGACCGGCTGGTGGGGCGCCTTCCTGATGCTGGCCGGGGCGATAGTGCTGGGCAACGCGGGGGAGCTGACCCGGCACCGGATGCCGTACCGACTCCAGGCGATCACCCTGCTGGTGGGGCCCGCCGTGGTCGCGTTCCTGCTCGGGCTGCGGTTCCTGCGCGGCTGGTGACCCGGGTCCGCCGCCGCCCGTCCGGGCGGCGGCGGACCCGGGTCAGAAGGCGCAGGCGATGACCAGCTCCGGGGCACGGTCCGGGAGCAGGTCGAGCTTGCCGATCCGGCCCGCCGCCCGTAGGTCGTCGGCGACCAGGGTGAGCTGCTCCAGCAGCGCCGCCGGACCGAGCGCCTCGGCCAACGGCACCTCCGCCTTCATCGACAGCTTCCGCTCCGACTTGGCCCGTCGCACCTGGCTCAACGCGTCACCGGCGAGCCGCAGCAGCGCCGGATCTCCCGACCCCTCGATCGTCCGGGCCACCTCGTGGGTGGTGGGCCAGGGCGCCCGGTGCACCGAGCCGTAACGCCACCACGACCAGACCTCCTCGGTCACGTACGGCAGCACCGGGGCGAACAACCGCAGTTGCACCGACAGCGCCGAGGCCAACGCTGCCCGTGCCGAGTCGGCCGCCGCGCCGGTGCCGTAGGCGCGCTCCTTGACCAGCTCGATGTAGTCGTCGCAGAACCGCCAGAAGAACGCCTCGGTCACCTGCAACGCCGCCGTGTGGTCGTACGAGTCGAAGGCGGCGCCCGCGGCGGTGACCACGGTGGCCAGCTCGGCGAGCATGGCCCGGTCCAGTGGTGTGGTCGTCGGTGCGCGCAGGGCGTCCGCCGCGCCCAGCCCGAGCGCGAACTTGGACGCGTTGAGCAGCTTGGTGGCCAGTCGCCGGCCCACCTTGATCTGCGCCGGGTCGAACGCCAGGTCCATGCCGGGCTTGCCGCTGGCCGCCCAGTAGCGCACCGCGTCCGAGCCGTGCTGCTCCAACAGGGCCAGCGGGGTCACCACGTTCCCCTTGGACTTCGCCATCTTCTTGTGGTCGGGGTCGAGGATCCAGCCCGAGAGCACGGTGTCCCGCCAGGGCAGCACCCCGTGTTCGAAGTGGGAGCGGACCACACTGTCGAAGAGCCAGGTCCGGATGATCTCCTGCCCCTGCGGGCGGAGGTCCATTGGGAAGACCCGGGCGAACAGGTCCGGGTCGGTCTCCCAGCCACCGACGATCTGCGGGGTCAGCGACGACGTGGCCCAGGTGTCCAGCACGTCCGGGTCGCCGATGAAGCCGCCCGGCTGGCCGCGCTGCGACTCGTCGTAACCCGGTGCCGGGTCGCTGGACGGATCGACCGGCAGCGCGGACTCGTCCGGCGTGAGAGGGTGGGACCAGTCCGGCTCGCCAACGTCGTCGAGCCGGTACCACACCGGCACCGGCACCCCGAAGAAGCGTTGGCGGCTGACCAGCCAGTCCCCGGTCAGGCCGCCCACCCAGTTGTCGTAGCGGTGTTTCATGTGCGCCGGCACCCAGTGCAGCTGTTCGCCGCGACCCAGCAGGGTGGCGCGCAGCGCCTCGTCCCGGCCGCCGTTGCGCAGATACCACTGTCGGGTCGAGACGATCTCCAGTGGCCGGTCACCGCGTTCGTAGAACTTGACCGGGTGCGTGACCGGGCGCGGCTCGCCGATCAGGTCACCGGCGTCGGCCAGCATCCCGACGATCTCCCGGCGGGCACCGTTGACGGTCTGCCCGGCCAGCGCCGCGTACGGCTGTGGTGGCACGCCGTCCGGCGGCTCGGGGAGCAGCCGACCGTCCCGGCCGATCACCACCCGGGTGGCCAGCCCCAGCTCACGCCACCAGGTGACGTCGGTCAGGTCACCGAAGGTGCAGACCATCGCGATGCCGGTGCCCTTGCCGGGTTCGGCGAGTGGATGGGCGTACACCGGCACCTCGACGTCGAACAGCGGGCTGCGCACCGTGCCGCCCACCAGGTCGGCGTACCGCTCGTCGTCGGGGTGGCAGACCAGCGCCACGCAGGCCGGCAACAGCTCGGGCCGGGTGGTGTCGATGAGCACCTCACGCCCGTCGGCCGTGGCGAACCGCAGCCGGTGGTAGGCGCCGGGGCGCTCCCGGTCCTCCAGCTCCGCCTGGGCGACAGCGGTGGCGAAGCCGACGTCCCAGAGCGTCGGCGCCTCCGACTGGTACGCCTCGCCGCGGCGCAGGTTGCGCAGGAACGCCCGTTGGCTGGTGGTGCGGGCGATCCGGCCGATCGTCGTGTACGTCAGGGACCAGTCCACCGAGAGCCCCAGCCGCCGCCACAGCGCCTCGAAGGCCTGCTCGTCGGTGACCGTCAGCCGCTCGCACAGCTCGATGAAGTTGCGCCGGGAGATCGGGGTGGGGTCGCGGCGGGCCGCGTCGTCGACCGGGGCCGCCGGTGGCCGCCACACCGGGTCGTACGGCAGCGCCGGGTCGGGCCGCACCCCGTACACGTTCTGCGCCCGACGCTCGGTGGGCAGGCCGTTGTCGTCCCAGCCCATTGGGTAGAAGACGGCCTTGCCGCGCATCCGCTGGTAGCGCGCCGAGGTGTCGGTGTGCGTGTACGAGAAGACGTGCCCCATGTGCAACTCGCCCGATACGGTCGGCGGCGGGGTGTCGATGGCGTACACGTCCTTGCGCTCCTTCGAGCGGTCGAACGCGTACGTGCCTTCCTCCTGCCAGCGGCGCGCCCAGCTCTCCTCGAGCCCGTCCAGGGTCGGACGCTCGGGAACGCCGGCGCGGGCCGTCCTCGCCGTGTCGGTCATCCTGCGATCGTAGGCATCCGCCGGGTGCGGGGCGACGTAGTTGCGGCCGAACACACCGGCGGCGGGCCGTCGACGCCGGCCCTAGATCAGCGAGTCGCGCCACTGGCGGTGCAGGGCGGCGTACCGGCCGTCGGCCTCGGCCAGCACGGCGGGTGGGCCGTCCTCGACGACAGTCCCGCCATCGATGACGAGCACCCGGTCGGCGGTTTCCACTGTGGAGAGACGGTGGGCGATCACCAGTGCGGTCCGGTCGCGCAGGATGGTGCCGAGTGCCCGCTGCACCAGACGTTCCGTCGGCACGTCCAGCGACGACGTGGCCTCGTCCAGGATGAGCACGCTCGGGTCGGCCAGGAACGCGCGGGCGAACGCGACGAGCTGCCGCTGCCCGGCGGAGAGCCGCCCGCCTCGTCGGTGCACCTGCGTGGCGTACCCGTCGGGTAGCGCGGCGATGAAGTCGTGCGCGCCGATCGCGCGCGCGGCGGCCTGCACGGCGGCGTCGTCGGCCCCCGGGCGACCGAACCGGATGTTCTCCGCGACGGTGCCGCTGAACAGGTGGTTCTCCTGCGTCACCAGCACCACCGCCCGGCGCAGGTCGGCGTCGCGTACGTCGCGCAGGTCGACCCCGTCCAACGTGACGGTGCCGGTGTCGGGGTCGTGGAACCGGGCGACCAGCTTGGCGATCGTCGACTTGCCGGCCCCGGTGGGCCCGATCAGCGCCACGGTCTGTCCGGCCGGCACCGTCAGCTCCAGCCGGCGGAGGATCGGGGTGTCGGTCCGGTAGCCGAAGCTGACCGCCCGGAAGGTCAGCTGGCCACGGCCGGTTCCGGTCGGCAGTGGTGTGGGCCGGGCTGGTTCGGCGACGGCCGGTCGTTCGTCGAGCACCCCGGCCAGCTTCTCCAAAGCGGCGGTGGCCGACTGCAACGAGTTGTAGAACTGGCTCAGCTCCTGCATCGGCTCGAAGAAGCGGCGCAGGTAGAGCAGAAACGCGGCGAGCACACCGATCTCGGTCTGCCCGCCGAGCACCCGCCACCCGCCGTAGCAGAGCACCACGGCCACCGTGACGTTGCCGATCAGCTTGATCGCTGGCGAGTACGTGGCGATCAGCCGGAACGCGTGCAGGCTGGTCCGTCGGTAGTCGTCGCCGAGCGCCACGAAGATCCGTTGGTTGCGGGGTTCCCGGCGGAACGCCTGCACCGCCCGGATGCCGCGCATCGACTCGACGAAGTGCACGATGACCAGCGCGACCGCGTCCCGGGTCCGCCGGTACGCGCTGGCTGACGACCGGGCGAACCAGCGGGAGAGCGAGAAGAGGAACGGAAAGGCGAACAGCGTCACGGCCGCCAGCGGCAGGTCCAGCCAGAGCAGGATGGCGGCCACCGACAGGATCGACAGTCCGGCCAGCACCAGGCTGTCGATCCCACCGTCGACCAGTTCGGCGATCGAGTCCAGGTCGCTGGTGAGCCGGGAGACCATCCGGCCGGACGTGTACCGCTCGTGGAAGCCCACCGACAGTTGCAGGAAGTGCCCGAACACCCGTTGGCGCAGGTCGAGCAGGACGGCCTGGCCGATCCGGGCGGACAGGGCGAGGAAGCCGCGGCGGGCCGCGTACTCGGTCACCGAGGCCACCGCGAACCCCCCGGCGACGGCGATCAGCGGCCCCGGGTCGCCGGCGCGCAACGGCGGGATGGCCCCGTCGATGCCGATCATGACCAGGTACGGGCCGGCCATCGCGGCGGCGTTCTGGGCCAGCAGCAGGGCGACCGCCGCGGCGAGTCGCTTCCGGTGCCCGCGGAGCAGGTCGCCCAGCAGGCTGCGACTGAGCCGGCGCAGCCGGGCCACCGCCTCGGGGCTGGTCTCCTCCGCTCGACTGCGGTCGGCCTCCGGGTCGGTGGCGGTTCCGCGCCAGCGGGTGAGCTCGGGCTCCTCCTCCGGAGGTGGGTCGGCCTGCCGGGGCACGCTCACGAACGCACCAACCCCCACCCGTCCGAAGGGGACGGGCTGGGCCCGCCCGCCCCGGCCGGTGGGGGGTGCCCGGCGGGCGGCTCGGCGGCGAGCAGCGCCCGGTACGCCGGGACGGTGGCCAGCAGGTCGGAGTGTGTGCCGGTCGCGGTGATCCGCCCGTCCTCCAGCAGAGCGACCCGGTCGGCCAGCGCGATCGTCGACGGCCGGTGCACCACCAGCAGCGCGGTGCTGTCGCGCAGGACCCGGCGGAGCGCCGCCTCGACCAGGGCCTCCGTGTGCACGTCGAGGGCGGAGAGCGGGTCGTCCAGCACCAGTACCGCCGGTCGGCCGAGCACGGCCCGGGCCAACGCGAGCCGTTGCCGTTGCCCGCCGGAGAGGGACAGCCCCTGCTCGCCCACCCGGGTGGCCAACCCCCAGGGCAGGTCGTACGCGAAGTCGGCCTGGGCCAGCGCGAGGGCCGCGCGGACCTCGTCGTCGCCGGCGTCCGGGCGGCCCAGGGTGAGGTTCTCGCGCACCGACATGGAGAAGAGCGTGGGTTCCTCGAACGCCACCCCGACCAGCCGGCGCAGCGAGGCGAGCCGCAGGTCGCGCAGGTCATGGCCGTCCACTGTGATCCGCCCGGCGGTCACCTCGTGCAGCCGGGGCACCAGGGAGAGCAGTGTGCTCTTGCCGCAGCCGGTGGCGCCGACCAGGGCCAGTGTCTCGCCCGGCTCGATGCTCAGGTCGATCTCCCGCAGCACCGGCGTGCTGGCACCCGGATAGCTGAACGCGACGCGCTCGAAGCGCAGCCGGCCGTGCACCGCGTCGCGGGGCAGAGCGACAGCACCGGGGGAGTCCACGATCTCCGGTGGGGTGTCCAGCACCTCCTGGATCCGGTCGGCGGCGGTGGCCGCCTCCTGACCGTTGGCGATGATCCAACCCAGTGACTGCACCGGCCAGATGAGCATCAGTTGCAGGCTGACGAACGCGACCAGTTCGCCGATGGTGAGCGCGCCGTGCGCGGCGGCGGCCGCCCCCGCCGCCAGCACCACGCCCAGGGTCACGTTGGGCACCAGGTCGAGCAGCGCCGACGTGTTGGCCAGCAGCCGCCCCTTGCCGACCCCGGTGTCGTGCAGCCGCCGGGCCGCGCCGGCGAAGCGGGCGGCCATTTCGGGCCCCCGCCCGTACGCCTTCATGGTGCGCAGACCCTGTGCGGTCTCCTCGACCAGCGTCGCCACGTCGCCCTGCAGGTCCTGCATCCGGCGGGACGCGGCGTGGTAGTGCCGCCCGAACCGGCGACTGATCAGCAGCAGCGGCACCGCGCTGGCCGCGACCAGCACCCCGAGCACCGGATGCAGGGTGATCAGCAGCACCACCACGACCACGTACGTGGTCAGGTTGAGCACCAGGAAGAACACGCCGAAGGAGAGGAACCGGCGGATCACCGACAGGTCGCTGGTGATCCGGGAGAGCAGCTGGCCGGACTGCCAGCGGTCGTGGAAACTCGTCGGCAGCCGTTGCAGATGGGCGTAGACGTCGGCGCGCAGCGCCGCCTCCATGCCCACCGCCGAGGACGACTGCACCCACCGGCGGATGAAGATGAGCACCGCCTCGACGACACCCAGCAGCAGCGCCAGGCCGCCGAGCTGGAGCAGCCCGGTCGGTTCGTGTCGGGCCACCGGCCCGTCCACGACCCGCTGCACGACCAGCGGTACGGCGATCCCGGCGGCGGTGCCGGCGAGCCCCGCGACGAGCAGCCAGGCGAACTCGGCGGCGTACGGGCGCAGGTAGCGGCGTAGCCGCCAGAGGTTGTGCGCGGGGCGGGTTCCCGCGGCGGCCCGGGTGGCCGGGTCGCCGTCGCTCTCCACAGGCACTACCAGACGGTAGCGTCTAACAGGTGTCGATGGTTCTGTCAGCTTGCCGTCAAGCGGCGCTCATGACCGAGAAGCCACTTCTTCACCTCCAGCCCCCAGCGGTAACCGCCGAGCGTGCCGTCGGTGCGAAGAACCCGGTGACAGGGCACGAAGAGGGCTGCCGCGTTCCGGGCGCAGGCGGCCGCGGCGGCCCGCACCGCCGGTGGCCGACCGGCCAGCGCGGCGTACCCGGTGTAGGTGACCGGGGTGCCCGGCGGCACCTCGCGCAGCACCTGCCAGGCGTGCGCCATGAACTCGCCGCCGGTGCGTTGCTGGACCGGCACCGCGTCGATGGCGGCGAGGTCACCGTCCAGGTAGGAGGTGACCGCCGCGCTGACCGGCCCGAGGTCGGCGCGCTCCCGCAGTGGTGCCCGCAGGGTCGGGTGGACCAGGGGCAGCAGTGTCGCCGGGTCCGGGGTGAAGCCGGCCGCGCGTACGTCACCGTCGGGGCCGGCGAGGATGCTCAGTGGGCCGGCCGGTGTGCGCAGTACGGTGCTGTCGATGGTCATGCCGCTCTCCAGAGTCTGATCGTGGCGTAGGACCGCCAGGGACGCCATCGCTGGGCGTACCGGTCGAGGGTTGTCGGGGTGTCGGGCAGGCCGAGCGCGGCGGCGCCGCGCCGGACCGCGAGGTCGGAACTGAGCAGGATGTCCGGGTCGCCGAAGGCGCGCATGGCCAGGTAGTTGGCGGTCCACGGGCCGATGCCCGGGAGCGCGAGCAGTCCCCGGACGGCCTCCCCCCGATCCACCCCAGGTGCAAGATCGACGGACCCGTCCACCACCGCCCGGGCCAACCCCCGCAAGGACTCCCGCCGCCCCACCGGCATCCCGAACGCCGAATCCGGCAGGCCCAAAAGTTCCTCCGCGCCCAGGAACCCCCGCAGCCCGTTCTGTTCCGGCCCACCCCGCTGATCATGAAGGTGTTGTCCCGACACGCCGTCGTCGGTGGCAACAACTTCATGATCAACGCGGGCGTGGGCGGCGGTCAGCAGGCGGGTGAGGGTTGTTCTCGCGGAGGTGATCGAGACCTGTTGGTTGATGATGGCGCGGACGGCCATCTCGAAGCCGTCGACCGACCGGGGAACGCGGATGCCGGGCTCTGCGGCGACCGCCGGGGCCAGCGCCGGGTCGGCGGCCAGCGTGGCGTCGATGGCCACCGGATCCGCGTCCAGGTCGAGCAGCCGGCGGCAGCGGGCCACAGCGGGCGCCAGGTCGCGCAGGTCGGTCAGCCGCAACGTCGCCGCCACGTGCCCGTCCGCCGGGGTCAGCGCCACCTGGCCGGTGCCGTGTGGCAACCGCAGACCCCGGTGGTACGTCCCGTCGCGGACCTCCTCCACACCGGGCAACGCCCGCACCGCGAGGAAGTCCAGCAGCGCCCGGGCGTGCAGCGGCGGGCGGTACGCCAGCCGGAGCGTGATCGTCCCCGCCCCGACCGCCGCCCGCTGGCGACCACGGGCCGTGCGCAGGTCGGACGGGGCGCTCGCGTACACCTCGCGGAGCGTGTCGTTGAACTGCCGCACGCTGCCGAAGCCCGCGGCGAACGCGATCTCGGCCATCCCGAGGTCGGTCGTCTCGATGAGGATCCGGGCGGTCTGGGCCCGCTGCGCCCGGGCCAGCGCGAGCGGCCCGGCACCCATCTCGGCGCTCAACATCCGGTGCAGGTGCCGTTCGGTGTAGCCCAGCCGGGAGGCCAACCCCGGCACGCCGTCCCGGTCGATCACCCCGTCCGCGATCAGGCGCATCGCCCGGCCGACCACGTCGGCGCGGACGTCCCACTGCGGCGAGCCGGGTGCGGCGTCCGGCCGGCAGCGGCGGCAGGCGCGCAGCCCGGCACCCTGCGCGGCGGCGGCGGACGGGAAGAACCGGACGTTCTGCCGCTTGGGCGTGATCGCCGGGCAGGACGGCCGGCAGTAGATGCCGGTGGACGTCACACCGGTGTAGAACCAGCCGTCGAACCGCTGGTCACGGCTGTCCACAGCCCGGTAACACCGCTCGAAGTCCAGCTCCATGTCACCGATGATGCCCCGCTCGACCGGTCATCGGCTGGCGGGAATCGGACCTGGGCGTGCCGGTGCGAAGCGGCCGGGTCAACGGGGGCGTCGACGACGCCGGTGTGGTTGACCAGACCCGCCGGGCTGACCGGATCGGCCGGGCTGGGCGGCGCGGTCCGCCTGGGCAGAGCGGCTGGACTGGCCGGCGCGGTTGGTCTGCGCGGCGCGGTTGGGCTGGCCGGTCAGCAGGGCCGGTCGGAACACGCCGTCCGGGTCGTACCGCTTCCACAGCCGCCGGACCCGGGCCCCGGTCTCACCCGGGTAGATCCGGGCGAACGCGGCCGGGTCCGGCCGGCTCTCGAAGTTGACGTACGCACCGTCGGCGCGCGCTCCGACCGCCCGCCAGGCGGCGTTCAACGCGGCGTCGGCCTGCGGCGGAAACACCGACGCCACGATCAGGGTGTCCTGGTGGCGATGCGGGTACGCGGTCGCGTCGGAGGCGACGTCGTTGACCGCCCCGCCCAACGAGCGGAGTTGGACCACCGCCCGCCCCGGCCCGGTCACCGCTCGTGTCACGGCCCGCGCCCCGGCGTCGTCCAGCGCGGTGAACAGCCCGTTGGTGGTGGTGCCACGCTGCTGCCCGACGTTGGGGTTGAGGTGCGCGGTCGGCACCAGCGTCGGGTAGGGCAGCAGGTCGGTCCGGTGTTCGAGCACCTTGCCGATGGCGAGCAGCGGCTCCACCGCCGGTCGGGCCCGGCGCAGGCTCTCGGCGGCGACCACGGCGGTGATGGACATGAGCACCGATCGGCCCTCCGCGAACACCACGGCGGCGGCGGACAACTCCCGGGGCGCCTGCGCGAGATAGCTCGTCCACTCCCGGACCGTGCGACCGTCCGGATGCGCCTCGACGACCAGCTGCGCGACACCGACGTTGCGCTGCTCGGCCGCCTCGATCTCGAAGGCCACCACGATCCCCGCGCCGGCTCCGGCCCCTCGGACCAGCCAGAACAGCTCCGGCTCGTGGTCGGCGTCCGCGCGTACCAGCGTCCCGTCCGCCAGCACCACCTCGACGGCGCGGACCCGGTCGACGGTCAGGCCGTGCGCACGGACCAGCCAGCCGACACCACCGCCGGTGGCCAGGCCGCCGACCCCGACGCCGCCGTAGTCGCCCGAACTGATCACCAGGCCGTACGGGGCCAGCGCCTTCGCGACGTTCGCCCAGCGGGCACCGGCCTCGACCCGGACCAGCCCGGCCCGCTCGTCGATCACCTGAACCCGGTTGAGCATGGACAGGTCGATGACCATCCCACCGTTGTTCGACGAGGCTCCGGAGAGGCCGTGCCCGCCGCTGCGGACCGCGATGGGCAGCCGCTGCTCGCGGGCGTAGCGGAGCGCGTCGACCACCTGGGCGGTGGTCTTCGGCAGCAGGACGGCGGCCGGCGACGCCGACCTGGTGTACGTCGAGCGCAGGTTGGCGTACCGGCGGTCGCCGGGCGTGACGATCTGCCCTCGGAGGGAGTCGGGCACCCGGGCCATGGCGGTGCTCATCGGTGCCCCCGCGGCGCGCGCCTCGGGTGTCCGGGATCGGTCATGGCCCAAGAATGAGCGGGCACGTCGGCGGCGACAAATCTGGTGCGCCGGTGCCCACTGGTCGCCGCGCCGCACGACGCTCGCCGGTGCGGGAGAGTGGCGCGCGAAGGTGACCGGAATCTCCGACCGACTGCTCGTCTCCGGCTCGCGGCGGCCAATGACGGGCCAACCGGCTCCTCGCCTCCGCGTCGGGGCGGCCCGGCACCAGCGTGGCCGGCGGTGACGGTGGGACGGCCGGTCCGGCCGGCGGTAACCGCCGACCGGACCGGTAGTGCTCAGGACAACGGGGTCGGCGAAGCCGTCGGCCGGCCCGGTACACCGGGCGGGCCCAGCGGACTCGACGGGCTCGGGGAAGCGGTCGGTCCGCCCGGCTTGCCCGGCACTCCTGGCGGAGTCAACGGGCTCGGCGAGACAGTCGGCCGGCCCGGCACACCGGGCGGGCCCACCGGGCTGGCCAGCCCGCCACCGGGGCTGGGCTCGACCGAGGGCACCGCGGTGGGCGCGGACGGGGTGGGTGCCGACGGGCTGGGGACGGCCGCCGGACCGGCCGGGCTGGGCACGGCCGGGGGCGGTTCGTCCGAGCCGGTCGCGGCCACGGCGAGCGGAGTGGCGATCAGGATCGCCGCCAGGGTGCTCACCGCCCCCACCGTCACCGTGGCGCGGCGTCGGTTGCGCACCCGCCGTTCCGCTCGGCTCAACTGGTCATGCACGATCGGTGCCTCCTCGGCCAGGTCGGTGAGGGTGGAGCGGATGAGGTGCTCGAAGGGGTCCGTCATCGCCGTACCTCCAGCATGTCGACGTCCGGCAGCAGTTCCCGCAGTCGCTGCACCGCTCGATGGGTACGGCTGCGCACGGTGCCCACCGAGCAGCCGAGCAACTCGGCCACCCGGGCTTCGGGCAGGTCCTCGTAGTAGCGCAGGACCACCACCGCCCGCTGCGTCGGTGGCAGGTGACGCAGCGCGGCACGCATCGCCAACCGCACGTCGGAGCCGCCGCTGGGGTCACCGCCGACCGGTTCGTCCGCCGGGTTGAGCGGGGTCTCCCGCCGCCGTCGAAACCGCCGCCACCAGCTGATCTGCTCGCGGTACATCACCACCCGCAGATAGCCCTCCGGATCGGCGTGTCGAATGCTGCCCCACTTGGGGATGGCTCGCGCCAACGCCGACTGGAACAGGTCCTCGGCGGCGTTGCGGTCCCCCGTCAACAGGTACGCGACCCGCATCAGCGCCGGAGTCCGGCTGCCGACGAATTCGGCCAGCCGCGCGCGCTCGTCCTCGTCCACCCACCACCCCGTTTCGTTGTCACAGATACAGACGTCCCAGGTCATCGTCGCTATCCACGATCGGTGGGGTTTTTCGGCCCGAAAGTGTCGGGCGCGCCGGGTAACGTCCGGCCACCAACTGAAGAAGGGGTGCGGCGAATGACGAGCGTGGCGGGTTGGACGACGGCGTCGACACCGGGTGCGTTCCCGCCGCTGCCCCGCGCGGTGGCGCAGTCCTTCTACCGCCGGATGCGGGCCGTCGCGCCGGCCGCCGTCGGTGCCATCGAACGGGACCGGACGGGCGATCCCGAGCAGAGCTTCCCCGACACCGCGTGCGGCCGGTTGGTGGGCTCGCTGGACGACGCCGGCCTGCGGGCGCTCGGGATGTGGACGCACCACTGGTGCATGCGTTTCTACGACGACGACACGAGGGTCGGTCGGCGGTTGATCCGCGAGCTCGCCGCGCGGCCGGGGCTGGGCTGGACGGCCGACGAGGTGCGGTGGATGCTGCGCGAGTCGGCTTCGGCCGGACCGGCCGCCGCCGACCGGTTCACCCTGCCCCGGGCCGCCGCCGGGCAACTGCCGCCGGCCGACCGTCCCGCCCTGGGGCAGTGGCCCGACGTTGAGGTGCCCCGGCAACGGCGTCCCGACCAGTCTGGTTGATCATGGTGGTTGGCGGGGGCCGCGACTGTCGGACACCCCGCCACCACCATGATCGCCACGGGTAAAGGTCGGGCCCCGCACCGGATCGCAACGGGCGGGAGGCCGGCTGCGGCAGGATGGACGCCGCACCGCCCGCAACGGAAGGACGCCCAGATGCCCGCCAGCGAACCGACCATCATCGCCACCAGCATGGGCTTCCTCCGGGGCGACCGTGGGCCCTACGACCTGCGTCCCGGCCCGGTCTTCGAGCTGGCGGCCGAGTTGGCCGAGGCCGGTTCGCGGCCGCGAATCTGTTACCTCGGGCAGGCCGTCGGTGACCAGCCCACCTCGCTGACCGGCGTCTACGGGGCGTTCGCCGACACCCGGTTCCAGCCGTCGCACCTCGCGCTGTTCCCGATGCCGAACGTCGAGGACGTCCGCGCCCACCTGCTCGCCCAGGACGTGATCTGGGTCGGTGGCGGCAGCGTCGCCAACCTGGTCGCGGTGTGGCGGGTGCACGGGCTCGACGAGATCCTGCACGAGTGCTGGCAGGCCGGCGTGGTGCTGGCCGGTGTCTCCGCCGGCTCGATCTGCTGGCATGTCGGCGGTGCCACCGACAGTTTCGGCCCCCGGCTGCGCGGCTTCACCGACGGCCTGGCCTGGCTCCCGTACGGCAACGGGGTGCACTACGACAGCGAGGGGCAGCGCCGCCCGCTCATGCACGAACTGGTCGGCGACGGCACGCTCCCCACCAGTCACTGCACCGACGACGGCGTCGGCCTGGTCTACCGGGGCACCCGGCTGGTCGAGGCAGTCGCGGACCGCGAGGGCGTCTCGGCGTACGAGGTCAGCCGGGGCGCGGACGGCAGCGTGCGGGAGGCGGTCATCGCCCCTCGCCTGCTCGGCTGAGCGTCACGCCTCGCTGAGCGTCACGCCTGCTCGGCCGGGCGTGACGCCTCTTCGGCGGGCTGTCGGCGGCGGAGCACCGCGTCGAAGACCTGGGCCAGCTCGGCGGCGTCCTCACCGGCGTGGTGCGTGTGCGGCACGTCGTGCAGGCCCAGCTCGTGCTTGATCGTGCCTTTGCGGGTCTGGACCCAATCGCTGCCGGTCAACCCCATCCAGTAGCTGCGCAGATCGACACCGGAGCCGGTCGCGCCGAACGGGCTGTGCCCGACGAAGCGGACGAAGTACCAGTGCACGAACATGCCGTCCCAGACGGCCGGGGCGGCCAGGAAGACCGGACGGCCGACCCGGCGCAGCCCGTTGACCCAGGCCGCAGCGGCGGACATCGCCTCCTGTGCGGTGGGCGCCTCCCGCAGCAGACGTTCCCGGTCCAGGCCGGAGACGGCCAGCGCCGCCGGGACGAACTCGTCGGAGATGGGACGCAGCTCGGTGTAGAAGGTCAGGTCCGGGCGGCCGGCCACGGCCATGCCCAGCGAGATCATGCTGTACGGCCCGGGGATCGGCCCGTCCGCCTCCACATCGACGGCGATGTACAGCTCAGGCAACGTCGAGGCCATCTCACCTCCAGCAGTGGGAGATCGAACCGGCAGGGTAGCAACGCGTCAGGGGCCCGGCGGACCCGAACATCGACCACCTGCCCAGCGCCGAATCGGAGCCGCCTGGACCGGCCCGGCCGGGACCGGCGTAAGCTGGCCCGTCGTGAGTCTCACCATCGGCATCGTCGGCCTGCCCAACGTCGGCAAGAGCACGCTTTTCAACGCGTTGACCAAGAACGACGTGCTGGCGGCGAACTACCCGTTCGCCACCATCGAGCCCAACGTCGGCGTGGTCGGGCTCCCCGACGAGCGGCTGAGCAAGCTGGCCGAGATCTTCTCCTCGCAGAAGGTGCTGCCGGCGCCGGTGTCGTTCGTCGACATCGCCGGCCTGGTCCGTGGCGCATCGAAGGGGCAGGGCCGGGGGAATGCCTTCCTGGCCAACATCCGGGACGCCTCGGCGATCTGCCAGGTCGTCCGGGCCTTCTCCGACCCGAACGTGGTGCACGTCGACGGTAAGGTCTCCCCGGCCGACGACATCGAGACGATCAACACCGAGCTGATCCTCGCCGACCTGCAGACCCTGGACAAGGCGCTGCCCCGGTTGGAGAAGGAGGCCAAGCTCCGCAAGGACCGGGCCGCCGCCGTCGCCGCCGCGAAGGCCGCGATCGAGGTGCTCGACGGTGGCACCACCCTCTACTCCGGGGCAGCCGCCGCCAAGATCGAGCTGGAGCACCTGCGCGAGCTGCACCTGCTCACCACCAAGCCCTTCCTGTACGTCTTCAACGTCGACGAGGCCGAGCTGGCCAACGAGACGTTCCTCGACGAGCTGCGCGCCCTGGTCGCCCCCGCCGAGGCCATCTTCATGGACGCCAAGATCGAGTCCGAGCTGGTGGACCTGCCTGAGGAGGAGGCCCGCGAACTGCTGGAGTCGATCGGGCAGAACGAGCCCGGCCTCAACCAGCTCGTCCGGGTCGGCTTCCGCACCCTCGGCCTCCAGACGTACCTCACGGCCGGGCCCAAGGAGGCGCGCGCCTGGACCGTCCCGATCGGCGCCACCGCGCCGGAGGCCGCGGGCGTCATCCACAGCGACTTCCAGCGCGGCTTCATCAAGGCCGAGGTGGTCTCGTACCAGGACCTGGTCGAGCACGGTTCGATGGCGGCGGCCAAGGCGGCGGGCAAGGTCCGCATCGAGGGCAAGGAGTACGTCATGCAGGACGGCGACGTGGTGGAGTTCCGCTTCAACGTCTGACGTGCATGATCGACTCGGCTTCATTGACGTCGCGGTGTCCCTCCGACCTGGATAGCGCGGTTTTCAGGAAGATGAGTGGATCATGGCCATGCTGACCGCGATGCCGAGCACATAGACGGGCTGGCGGACGCCCCACCGGCTCCGCAGGGTCTCTGCACGCTGTCATGGGGCAGTCGATGCCCACGAACGGCGGTAGGTTGACCGCATGGCCGAACAGCTGCTGCGATCGTCGTTCGGTGCGGCGGCTGCCGCGTACGCCGAGCACCGCCCGGACTACGCGCAGGCCGCGGTGCGGTGGGCACTGGAGCCCGCGCCCGGCCTGCGTGTGCTCGACCTGGGCGCCGGCACCGGCAAGCTGTCCGCGACGCTGGTCGCGGTGGGCGCGGACGTGGTGGCGGTCGAGCCCGACGCGGCGATGCTCGCCGAGCTACGCCGTGCGCTGCCGGCGGTCCGTGCCCTGCCGGGTAGCGCGGAGGCCATCCCGTTGCCGGATGCGTCCGTCGACGCCGTGCTGGCCGGCAACGCGCTGCACTGGTTCGACATGACCGTCGCCGGGGCGGAAATCGCCAGAGTCCTCGCACCGGGCGGTGTCCTGGCCGGTCTGTGGAACATCATGGACGACCGGGTCGACTGGGTTGCCGGGCTCGAACGCGTGAGCGGGAGTGCCGCCATCGGCCCGCGTGACACGTTGAGCAGTTGGCGCGCGGCGACGGCGGACATGCTCGTTGCGCGCACCGGCCTGATCGCCCGGTTCGGGTCGGCGGAGCAGGTCGAGTTCCCGCACGGTCAGCGGCGTACCGCCGACTCGCTCGCCGCGACGCTCGCGACGCGGGCCGGGATGCTGGTCATGCCGGACGGGGAGCGAGTGGCCACGCTCGACCGGGTCCGCGCCTTCCTCGGAAGCCGACCGGAAACCGCCCAGGGCGAGTTCACAGTGCCCATGCTGACCGGCGTGCTGCGCGCCCGGCGACGCTGACAGCCGGCGAAGCGGCATCGGGGCGGGGCGTTGAAAGCTGTGCTGGCAGGTGCCGACGTGGCGCTGGTGGGACTGTTCTCGGCGAAGGACCAGGAGTTCGACAGCAAGCTCAATCTGCTGGCCAGCCTGGTGGAAGCCCACGGTGGCCGGATCGTGAGCCGGCACGTGCAGCGGCGGGGTGTCTCTTCCGGCGGCGCGGACAAGATGGGCGACCCGTTCTCGCGGCGGACGTTGCTCAGCCCCGGTAGGGCCGGCGAAGTAGCCGACGCGTGCCAGCAGCGCGGGGTCGGCGTCGCGGTCTTCGTGAACCCGTTGACCGACCACCAGCGGGCCGTCCTCGCGGACATGTTCGGCTGTCTCGTCCTCAGCGGCGAGGACCTCTGACAGGTCAGTGACGGACGGCCTTCTCACCATGAACGCCGTCCTACTGCTCGGCCCAGGCCCCCAGCTCGTTGCCGCTGGGGTCGGTGAAGTGGAACCGCCGGCCACCGGGGAACTCGTACGGCCCGTTCACCACCTGGCCGCCGGCTTCCTTCACGGCCTGCACCGACCGGTCCAGGTCGGTGGAGTAGAGCAGCACGAGTGGGCCGCCCGCCCGAACTTCCGTATCCAGACGGAGCCCGCCCACCTCGGGTGCGTCGTCGCCGTGCGGGCTGCGAATGCCGGCGTACTCCGGCCCGTAGTCGGTGAACTGCCAACCGAACGCGTCGGCGTAGAAGCGCTTGGCTGCGGCGAGGTCGGTCACCGTGAGCTCGATGTAGTCGATGGCGTGGTGGCGGTGCGGCGACGGCTCAGACATGCCCGGCATTGTGCATCCCGGGTACGACGGAACCCGCGACATGCAACGAAAGGTTGCGCGATGGCGTCCGGTTGCCGTAGGTTGAGTGCAACCAAAGGTTGCGAAAGGTGATGGGCATGGAACAGGGAACGATCGAACGCGACATCCACGTCAACGCGTCCCCCGAGGTGGTCTTCGAGGTGGTCAGCCAGCCCGAGCACATGCGGGAGTGGTGGCCAGACGACGCACGGTTCGAGTCGGTCGCCGGCGCGCCCGGCGAGCTGGTGTGGCGCGACGCCGACACCGGCGAGACGACGACCGTCGCGTTCGCCGTCGTCGAGGTCGACCCGCCGAAGCGGTTCTCCTTCCGGTGGTGCTTCACCGAGCCGGACCGCAGCGGGCAGGCGCTGCTCGTCACCTTCGACCTGATCCCCAACGGCACGGGGACGCAGATCCGGATGACCGAGACCGGGTTCCGTGAGCAGGGGTGGGAGGTCGCCGTCCTGGAAGAGCAGTACCGCGACCACCAGAATGGTTGGGACCACTACCTGCCCCGGCTCGGTGCGTACGTTTCGCGGCTGGTCGCGACCAAATGAGCGCGGTGGTCGACGACGAGTTGTGGTCGGCGATCGGCGACCCGATCCGGCGAACGATGATCGATCTGCTGCTCTCCGACGGGTCGGGCACCGCCACCTCGTTGAGCAGGCGGTTACCCGTGACCCGCCAGGCCGTCTCGAAACATCTGGCGGTGCTGGACCGGGTTGGGCTGATCCAAGCCGAGCCGGCCGGTCGCGAGCGTCACTACCAGGTGGACGAGGCGCAACTCGCCCGCGCGGTCGCCCAGTTGTCGGCGGTGGGCTCCACCTGGGACGCCCGACTCCGCCGGATCAAGCGCATCGCCGAGACGATCGAACGCGGTCGCAGCGACAGCCAGGGAGGCTGAGGTGGTCGACATTCTGCACCAGGTCGGCGTCGTCGCTCCGCTTGCCGACGTCTACCAAGCGGTGGCGACCCCCGAGGGCGTCGCCGGATGGTGGTCGATCGACACGACCGGCAAGAGCGAGGTCGGCGGGCAGTTGGCCGTCCACTTCGGGTGCGAGGGCGGGTTCGACCTGGAGATCCTTGAGCTGGACCCGGTTGGCCGGGTGCGGTGGCGGGTCGTCGGTGGCCCCGAGGAGTGGATCGGCACCGAGATCGGTTGGCGGCTCGACCAGCGGGGTCGCTACACGATCGTCGGCTTTACGCACGAGGCTTGGCGCGAGCCGACCGACCTCATGCACGAGTGCAGCACCAAGTGGGCGATCTTCCTGATGAGTCTCAAGGAGCTGGTTGAGACGGGGCGCGGCCGGCCGGCGCCGGACGACGTCCAGATCAGCGACGGGCACTGACCTCGGTGACTGCCGGGTCGCCGGAGGATCGTGGCTTCCGCCACGGAATGGCGAATCCTCCGGCGACCAGGCCGACGGTCACGATCGCCGTGGCGCAGAGCAGCATCGTCGGCCGGGCACCGATGGCACCCACCAGTGGTCCACCCAGCATGGTGCCCAGGGGCACCGCCAGCACGAGGACCGCGCCGTTGGCGGCGAGCACCGCCGGTAGCTGCGCTATGGGCGTGCTGCGCTGGAACAGCGCCATCGACGTGGACATGTACGGCGCCCAGATCAGGCCGGCCAGTGCGAATGCCGGCAGCGACACGCCAAGGGGTGCGCCCAGGCCCAGCGGGAGCATGGTGATGCCGAAGCCGACGACGATGCCGATGGTGGTGGCCCGCAGCGGCCAGCGGCGCAGGTGTCCGGCGACCACGCCGCCGACGAGACCGCCGACGCCGAACGCGGTGTAGTAGGCGCCCAGCAGCGTCGCGGAGGCGTGCAGGTCATCGGTGATGTGGATCGGCATCGCCACGTACACCGGCCCGAACAGGAAGAAGAACGCGAGGCTCAGCGCCAGCAGGCCCAGCAGGGCGGGGTTGTGACGGATGACCGCGAAGCCGGCGGTCCGCGACGCGTCGCGCTCGTGCCGGTGGTCGCTGCCGGCGGCAGGCAGGGCGAGGCGGTACGTCAGGGCCAGCGCGGCGAAGGTGGCGGCGTCGATGGCGACCACCCATACCGGCCCGACCCAGGCGATCAGGAGGCCCGCCAGTGGTGGACCGACGATGGTGGCGAACCCGCCGATGGTGGAGAGCACCGCGTTGGCCGGCAGATGGTGTTGCTGCGGCAGCAGTTCGGCGATCAATGTGAACCGCCCGGCGGAACCCCACGAGTGCAGCAGTGCGGACGCGGCCAGCAGCACGACGTACAGCCCGATGGTGAGCGCGCCGAAGAGGTGGACGATGGGGATCGCCGCGAGTGCCGTGGCCCGCAGGATTGCGTCCCACCCGGCGAGCTGGGCGCCGCCGCGACCGCGCAGCAGCCGGCCGAAGACGACAGTTCCGGCCGCGCTGGGCAGTGTGTACGCCGCCATGGCCACCGCGATCCAGGGGCCCCATTGATCATGCGGGACGAGTTGGATGGCGAGCCAGGACACCGCGACAACCGCCATCCCGTCGCCCAACGCGGAGACGGCGAGCCCGGGCAGCACGCGCCGGAGCTGAGGGTGACTGACCACCGGCCAGTACGGCGAGGAGCGCGGGAAGCGGGAGGCATCCGACGGCATGTGGCCAGCTCACCCGACGCAGGCCCCACGGATCAACAACTGCTGCTACCAGCAGAATCAGCCGAGAGCAGAGGGGATCGACCTACCGGTCCGGACCGCCGTTCCCGCGGGCGGCGCGGAAGGACGAGCCGATGCTCGCCACGATCGAACCCACCGAGGCGAGCGCCACCGCCACCGCGCCGACCGTGTCGGCGCCGCCGTCGCCGGTCACCTTGAGGATGATGCCGGCGGTCATCAGGAGGACCGACAGGGCAAGGGTCGCCTGGATGGCTCGTCTGCTCATGGCGGCATCTCACTTTCCGGCGGCGGGAGATCGACTCGGGTTCCTTGACATCGGGGTGTCGTCGTGGCGATGACACTCCGACTTTCCGGAACCCGAGTCGACCAAACCGTTACTCCGCCCGGTAGACGGAGATGTGCGACGGGCTGTCGGCCTGGAACGGTCGGCGGTGCCAGTCGGCGTACCGCTCGGTGAGCCGGAGCCCTGCCTGCTGCGCCATCTCGTCGATCTGGTGCGGCCAGGCGTACCGCATGGCGAACGGCTTCAGGTGCACACCGTCGCCGTCGAACGTGATGGTCTGCCGGATGAACCGCTGCGCCGGCCGGTCGTACTTGTGCAGCCGGATCGTCGCGGAATCCTCGGTCACCTCACGTACCTGCACCTGCTCGTCCGAGTCGAAGCTGCGCGGGTCGGGCACGAACGTCTCGATGACGAACGCGCCGCCGGGCGACAGCACCCGGGCGACGTTGCGGAAGCAGTCCGCCTGCCGCTCGGCGTCCACCAGGTTGAACAGGGTGTTGAAGACCAGGTACGCGAGCCGGAACTCACCGGTCACCGGTACGTCCGCCATGTCGGCGACGACCACCGGAATCCGCTCGCCGCCGGGTTTCGCCCGCAGCAGCGCGAGCATCTCCTCGGAGGCCTCGACGCCGTGCACGTCGAGGCCGCGCTCGGCCAGCGGAAGCGCGACCCGGCCGGTGCCGATCGCCAGTTCGAGAACCGGGCCGCCGTCGGCCAGGTCGGCCAGGAAGTCCACGGCGGGGGCCGGGTCAGGGTTGGTGTCGCCGTCGTCGTAGTCGGCGGCCCACAGCCGGCCGAAGAGGCCGGGATCGTCGAAGACCGACATCAGCGGCCTCCGGGGTTGGAGTCAGTGGCGCCCAGCGCCAGGGGAACGGTGCTGCTCACGAAGTCTCGATTCGTCAGATCGGATGACGGTGGGTTCGGGGGACTTCGTCGTATCGGGCATGGCGGCTGCTCCCTTCGCGCGGCTGTCGACCGAGGACACCAGAGACACCGCGGCCCGGCAAGGCAATTACGCCAGCCGGGCCCACGCCGGGACGTGCGATCAGGAGATGTGGTGCAGGATCACGTTGTGTACGTGGTGGCTCTTCTGCGCGCCACGGAACTCCACCTCGTAGGTGTGCGTGCCGACGTGGATGGCGATGGCTCCGGTGGAAAAGAACGAACCACCCCACGACTTGTTGCTGACCACGCTCACGCTGGTGATCTTCGAGTACGGGATGCTGGTGATCGCGAACCGTTTCCCGACGAACGAGCGGTCCTGGATGATCACCCGGCGGTCGGTCAGCCCGATGAACCCGGTGCCGGTACCGACGGCGTCGTAGACGGCGATGATCTGCTCGCCTTCGAGGAGGCCACTCTCGATCTGCTGGACCTGCTCTTTGCGGTCGTACGCGATGTTCGCCATGCCACCCAGGCTAGAAAACCGGTGCCAACGGGCCCACCCGGGCGAGGACCACGAACTCGCCGTCACCGTGGCCGACCGGCTCACCGTGCCAGCCTCCGTGCACGCGGTCCACATGGAACCCCGCAGTGGTCAGGGACTCGCGCAGCTCGACCTGGGTGCGGAAGCGCAGCGACGCCGAGCTGAGGATCTCCTCCCCGTCGTCGAAGTGGTAGTGGTGGGTGAAGTCGACCACTGAGTCGCGTACCCCGGTGACGGCGGTCCACGCGCGGACCTCGCCGCCGGCCGGCAGCCTGACCACCCGGTGCGAATCCACCGGGTTCCACCGCTCCCAGCGACGGTCCGCCGGGTCGCGCGCGTCGAACACCAGCCGGCCGCCGGGCACGAGCGCCCGGGCCAGGTCGGCGAGGGTACCCGCCCACTCCGCGTCGTCGACGAAGAACTGCGCGACGTGGCTGGTCAGCACCGCCACGTCGAACGCCCGCTCGGGCAGCAGCGCCGAGGTGCCCTCGATCCAGGTCACCCGCTCGCCGCCCGGCTTGGCACGGGCGGCAGCCAGCGACGCGCCGGCCGGGTCGACACCGGTGACGGTGTGGCCGGCGGCGGCGAGAGCAACGGTCAGCCGGCCGGTGCCGCAGCCGAGGTCGAGCACCCGGGCGGCCGGGGTCTCGTCGACCACCGCCTGGAAGAAGTCGTCGTCCGGGCCCCACCGGCACTCGGCGTCGTACACGTGCACCAGCCGGTGGTGGCGAAACTCGGCGTGTCTCATCGGGGGTTCGCGTCGGTCGCGGCGCGGACGAATTCGCGTACCCGGGTGGTGCTGTTGCCGGGCAGCCAGACCGGCCCCCGTTCGATCGGTGGCGCGTCGTGGATGGGCACGTACGCC
Source organism: Micromonospora sp. NBRC 107095 (assembly GCF_030269705.1). Lineage (NCBI taxonomy): Bacteria > Bacillati > Actinomycetota > Actinomycetes > Micromonosporales > Micromonosporaceae > Micromonospora > Micromonospora sp. NBRC 107095. The sequence goes on along the minus strand of NZ_BSTU01000002.1, from coordinate 413,476 downwards.
ACGTCGGGACGCGGGTAGTAGCGCCGCGTGTGCTCGCCCACCGGCAGCACGCCCCGGCCCAGCGCGACCAGGGACAGCATCTCGGAGAAGGTGTTTCCGGCGGGTCCCTTCGGCACCGGACGGCCGCCCGGGGTCCGCTCTGGCGTGCGGTCCCGCTTGAACTCCGCCGAGGTCACGCTCGGGTACTGCACCACCGGGTGGTCGGCGAGGACCTCCAACGACACCGACCGTTCCCGGGTGAGCGGGTGACCCGCCGCCACCGCCAGCACGCGATCCTCGCGAAGCAGCGCCGGGCCGGTGGCCATCCCGTCGAACGGGTACGAGGCGATCAGCACGTCCGTCGAGCCGTCGAGCAGCCCGGAACGGGTGGTGGACAACTGTGCCTCGTGCACCTCCACCCGACAGTCGGGGTGCCGCTCGCCGAACAGGGCCACTGCCCGGAGCAGCACCGGCGCGGTCCACTCGCCGAGGAAGGCCACCCGTAGCGTCCCGGTCACGCCCCGGGCGGCGTCGGTCGCGCGGCGGACGGCCTCGTCCATCCCGGCAACCAGCGGGGCCAGCTCCTCGGCGAGCTGCCGGCCGATCGGGGTGAGCCGGACGACCCGACTGGTACGGGCGAACAGCGGTGCGCCGATCCGGCGTTCCAGCTTCTTCACGATGTGGCTGACCCGACCGGTGCTGACTGTCAACCGCTCGGCGGTGCGGCCGAAGTGCAGTTCCTCCGCGAGCGTCAGGAACGTCTCGACCTCGTACCGCTCCAGCACACCGCTCCCATCGTTGACCTGCGGGCAACGATCGTAGCGACATCAGGTCTTGGTCGGTGTCCTGCGTCAGGGAATCGTGAACGCGGCAGGGAACACCAAGCGAAAGGCGAGAACGTGAGCGTTGACGACTACCTGGCCGGCCTGGCCGGCCCACTGCGCGAGATCGGCGAGAAGCTGACGCCGATCATCGCGGCGGCCCTGCCCGCGGCGACGGGAGCGATGTGGCACGGGCACCCGGTCTGGGGCCTGGGCGACCGTCCCGGCCAGCGCCCGGTCTGCCTGATCAAGGCGTACGGGTCCTTCGTCACCTTCGGGTTGTGGCGGGGGCAGGAAATCGCCGACCCGTCAGGACGGCTGGTGCCCGGTGCGCGTTCGATGGCGGCGGTGAAGCTGCGCGACCTCGCCGACGTCGACCCGGCGCTGTTCAGCGGCTGGCTGCGCGCGGCGGCCGACCTGGAGGAGGCGTGAGCGCGATGCGGGTCATCGGTTTCGACCACCTGGTGCTGACCGTCGCCGACGTGGAACGGTCCCTGGACTTCTACTGCGGCCGGCTCGGGCTGGCGCCGGTACGGGTCGACGAGTGGCGGGCGGGCGCAGTCCCGTTCCCGTCGGTGCGGATCAGCCCGGACAGCATCATCGACCTCGTCCGAGGTGAACCGCAGGGCGCGAACGTGGACCACTTCTGCCTGGTGGTGGCACCGCTGGACTGGGCGCGGGTGATCGGGTCGGGAGTGTTCACCGTGTTGACCGGGCCAGTCAGCCGGTTCGGCGCCCGCGGTTCGGCGACCTCGATCTACGTGCGGGACCCGGACGGCAACTCGGTGGAACTGCGCTGGTACCCGCAGGACGCGGAGTCGGCGTCGGTCGTCAGCCCTCGGTGACCGCCCGGTACGCGTCCTCGATGCGGGCGGCCAACAGGACCTCGCCCTCGGTCAGGGGCCCGCCGCTCCCGTGCCCGACCCGGATCTGGGTGCTGTCGGCCCGGCGGCTGATCTCGGGTCGCAGATGCAGCGCGTCCGCGACAACCTTGACCCGTTCAGTTAGTGCGGCGTGTTGGGTATCGTCGATCACGAGCGTCCGTCGGATCTGCTCGCCCTCGCGTGTCCAACCAGATAGCAAGGTCAACGCGTCGGAAAGGTAGTCGTGCTTGGCCCTGCTGTTGAACAGCACGCGCATCACCGCACCCCCCAAGCGCCGTTGCCGGCTCGTGGCCAAATCGTCGCCATCCCGTGTCTTGTCGGTGTCCCCTAGTCTCTCGCTGCTCGGAGGGGGTGTCCACGCCCACACTTCCGTGTCTTATTGGCCTAGCGGACGGCTACGGTACCCAAACCGCCGATTGATCTGGCACCCTGGACGCCCGTGCGGACCGAACGGGCGAATGGTGGCGGGCAGGCCGAGCGACGGGACCTGAAGGTGATCGTCGGCGCGGCGATCATCCGGGACGGGCGGGTGCTCGCCTGTGCGCGTTCCGCGCCACCCGAGGTAGCGGGCATGTGGGAGTTTCCGGGCGGAAAGGTCGAGCCGGGGGAGGCCGAGACCGACGCGCTGATCCGGGAGTGCGCCGAGGAGTTGGCCGTACGCGTCGAGATCGGCGACCGGGTCGGCCGCAACGTACGGATGGCGCACGGCCGCTCGGTGCTCAAGGTGTACGCGGCCCGCCTGCTCGGCGGCGACCAACCGCAGGCGCTGGAGCACGAGGCACTGCGGTGGCTCACCGCCGACGAACTGGACTCGGTCACCTGGCTCCCCGCCGACGCCCCCATCGTGGCAGCCCTCCGCCCCCTCCTCCGCTCGCGTTGATCATGAAGTTGTTGCCACCGCGCGCGGCGTGTCGTGGCAACAACTTCATGATCAACGGGGCGGGGCGGGGTGGGGTGGGAGTGGGACGGGGGCCGTGGCTATCGCCACGGCCCCCGTTGTTGTTCCGGTGGTCAGTGCTTGTTGTCCTGCTCCGGGTGGGCGAAGTTGAGGTGCTCCGGAGGCAGCGGGAAGGTCACGTCGTCGCCGAACGGCGACGGCGCGGCGGCCCGGTCGAAGGTGAGCTCGGTCAGCGGCAGCTTGCCCCGGTCGTCGACCGCCGGAGCGGTCGGGTGGGGCACCTCCCGGTGCCAGTTGACGCCGCTCTGTGCCTGCGCCTCAGCCCGCGAGTCGTGGGAGCCACCCGCGTGCGAGTGCACCCCACCCCGGGCCGAGCCCGGCGTCGCCGAGCCCTGACGGGCGGTGGTCACGCTGGTCTGGGGTGTCTCGCCCCGACGGAAGATCTTGCTACCAAGCCACACAAGGGGATCGTACCTGCGGTCGACGACCCGTTCCTTCATGGGGATGATCCCGTTGTCAGTGATCTTGATGTGCTCGGGGCAGACCTCGGTGCAGCACTTGGTGATGTTGCAGAAGCCGAGGCCCTGTTCGGCCTGCGCGTACTCCTTGCGGTCGGTCCGGGCGTCCAGCGGGTGCATGTCCAGCTCGGCCGCCCGGATGAAGTACCGCGGGCCGGAGAACGCCTGCTTGTTCTCGTCGTGGTCGCGGATCACGTGACAGACCGTCTGGCACAGGAAGCACTCGATGCACTTACGGAACTCCTGCGAGCGCTCGACGTCGACCTGCTGCATCCGGTAGTCACCCGGGGCGACGTCCGCCGGAGGCGCGAACGCCGGAGTCTCCCGTGCCTTCTCGTAGTTGAACGAGACGTCGGTGACCAGGTCCCGGATCACCGGGAAGGTGCGCAGCGGGGTGACAGTGACGGTCTCGTCGTCGCCGAAGGTCGACATCCGCGTCATGCAACCCAGCCGCGGCTTGCCGTTGATCTCCATGGAGCAGGAGCCGCACTTGCCGGCCTTGCAGTTCCACCGGCAGGCCAGGTCGGGCGCGTCGGTGGCCTGCAGACGGTGGATGACGTCGAGGACGACCTCGCCCTCGTTCACCTCCACCATGTAGTCCTGGAGGTCACCGCCGCTCTCGTCGCCCCGCCAGATCCGGAACTGACGCTTCGCGCTCATCGGTTGTCCGCCTCTCCAGCGTCGGCGACGAGGGCGTCGAAGTCGGCGAGCTCCTCGTCGGTGAGGTACTTGGCCAGCTCGGCCCGGTCGAAGAGGCCGATCAGCTCCGGCCGCATCTTCGGCAGCGGCTTGCGGGTCAGCTGCACGGTGTCGCCGTCCAGCGCGCAGACCAGGTTGACCTGCCGCCACTTCGGCTCCATCGCCGGGAAGTCCTCCCGGGTGTGCCCGCCGCGCGACTCCTGCCGCTCCAGCGCCGCCTTCGCGGTGCACTCCGAGACCACCAGCATGTTGCGCAGATCCAGGGCCAGGTGCCAGCCCGGGTTGTAGCGTCGGCCGCCGGCCGCGCTCACCTTGGCCACCCGCTCCCGCAGCTCGGCGAGCCGGACCAGCGCGTCGGCCAGCTCACCCTCCCGGCGGATGATCCCCACCAGATCCCCCATGACCGCCTGGAGGTCCTGCTGAAGGATGTACGGGCTCTCGCCGGTGTCCCGTTGCAGCGGAGCGAGGGCCGTCTCCACGGCGGCCTCGACCTCGTCCACCGCCACCTTCGGTCGGCTGGTCAGCCCGTCGGCGTAGCTGGCGGCGTGCCCACCCGCCCGCTTGCCGAAGACCAGCAGGTCGGACAGAGAGTTGCCACCGAGCCGGTTGGAGCCGTGCATGCCGCCGGAAACCTCACCGGCGGCGAACAGCCCGCGTACGTGGCCGAAGGCGGCACCCGAATCCGGGTCCACCTCGACGCCGCCCATCACGTAGTGGCAGGTCGGCCCCACCTCCATCGGCTCGGCCGTGATGTCGACGTCGGCCAACTCCTTGAACTGGTGGTACATCGACGGCAGCCGGCGGCGGATCTCGTCGGCCGAGCGTCGGCTCGCGATGTCCAGGAAGACACCACCGGCGGGGGACCCCCGACCGGCCTTGACCTCGCTGTTGATGGCGCGGGCCACCTCGTCGCGGGGCAGCAGCTCCGGCGGACGCCGGTTGTTGTCCGGGTCGGTGTACCAGCGGTCCGCCTCCTCCTCGGTCTCCGCGTACTGCTTGCGGAAGACATCGGGGACGTAGTCGAACATGAACCGCTTGCCCTCGGAGTTCTTCAGGACACCGCCGTCACCGCGTACCGACTCGGTGACCAGGATGCCCTTCACCGAGGGCGGCCAGACCATGCCGGTCGGGTGGAACTGGAGGAACTCCATGTTGATCAGCGTCGCCCCGGCGCGCAGCGCCAGCGCGTGCCCGTCCCCGGTGTACTCCCACGAGTTCGAGGTGACCTTGTAGGAGCGTCCGACGCCACCGGTGGCCAACACGACCGCCGGCGCCTCGAAGAGGATGAACTCGCCCGACTCCCGGTAGTAGCCGAACGCGCCGGCCACCCGGTCACCGTCGAGCAGCAGCTCGGTGATGGTCGTCTCGGAGAACACCCGGATCCGGGCGTCGTACGAGCCGAACTCGCGCTGGTCCTCCTGCTGGAGGGAGACGATCTTCTGCTGGAGGGTGCGGATCAGCTCCAGGCCGGTCCGGTCGCCCACGTGCGCCAGGCGCGGGTACTCGTGGCCGCCGAAGTTGCGCTGCGAGATCTTGCCGTCCTTGGTGCGGTCGAAGAGCGCACCGTACGTCTCCAGCTCCCAGATCCGCTGCGGCGACTCCTTCGCGTGCAGCTCGGCCATCCGGAAGTTGTTGAGGAACTTCCCGCCGCGCATGGTGTCGCGGAAGTGCACCTGCCAGTTGTCCCGGCTGTTCACGTTGCCCATCGCGGCGGCCGCGCCGCCCTCGGCCATCACCGTGTGCGCCTTGCCGAACAGCGACTTGGAGATGATCGCGGTCTTCTTGCCGGCGAGTCGGGCCTCGATCGCCGCGCGCAGACCGGCGCCGCCGGCCCCGATGACGACGACGTCGTAGTGGTGTCGTTCGATGCGAGTGGTTGTGGTCATGTCAGGGGCCCTTTAGTTGATGAACCGCAGGTCGGGGAACCAGTCGGCAGCGAGCGCCATGATGTAGAAGTCGGCCAGCGCCAGGGTGCCGAGGGTGATCCAGGCGAGCTGCATGTGCCGGACGTTCAGGGCCGAGACGAACGTCCAGGCCCGGTAGCGCACCGGGTGCTTGGAGAAGTGCTTGAGCCGGCCGCCGATGATGTGCCGGCAGGAGTGGCAGGAGATCGTGTACGCCCAGAGCATCACCACGTTGAGCACCAGGATGATGTTGCCCAGCCCGAAGCCGAAGCCCTTCGGCGAGTGGAACGCGAGGATCGCGTCCCAGGTGTTGATCAGCGAGATGATCGCCGCGGCGTAGAAGAAGTAGCGGTGCAGGTTCTGCCCGAGCAGCGGGAAACGGGTCTCACCGCTGTACTCCTTGTGCCCGTCCGGGACGGCGCAGGCCGGCGGCGACAGCCAGAACGACCGGTAGTACGCCTTGCGGTAGTAGTAGCAGGTGAGCCGGAACAGCAGCAGGAACGGCAGCGTCAGCGCGGCGTCCGGGATGATCCACCAGCCGGGCAGGAAGCGGCCGAAGTGCGAGGCGCCCTCGATACACCGCTCCGTGACGCAGGGCGAGTAGAACGGGGTCAGGTAGTGGTAATCCGCGACCCAGTAGAAGTCGTGCATGAAGACGCGGACCGTCGCGTACACGACCCAGGCGCTGAGCCCGATCACGGTGATCAGCGGGGCGAACCACCATCGGTCGGTACGCAACGTCTTCGCCGCGATGGCGGCGCGCGCCCGCGCCCCCCTCGGCCTCGTTGCCGTTGAAGTCATTCGAGTCGTCTCCTCGACGGGCCCGTACGGGCGGGCTGATCTCTCTCCGGTCGGCACGCGGACCGGCGAACCCGCACCCGCTGCCACGTCATGCGCACACCAACGACCGCGCCGGATCGACCGACGCAGCTAAGTGACACACGTTACGCCGATCTCTGCGGGCCGTCCGCGCAAGGGAGTGTCCCGTGTGTCTGGCCTGCGGAAAAGCCCCAGCTCGCCGGTTTTCCGCGCGCCGGTTGAACATCAACCGGAGGCGCCTCCGGTGAAGTGCCAGGACGCCAGCCGCAACGAGGGCGCCGCCCACCAGGCACCGTCCACCCGCTCCGGTTGACGCACCGCCCGCGCACCCAGCCCGAGCACCGCCCCCGGCCCCAGCGCCCTCGGGTACGACTCGGTGAACCGCAGGTCACGGACCGCCCGGACGACAGTGCCGTCCTCGATCAGCCAGACACCGTTGCGGGTCAGCCCGGTGACGACGAGGCTCTTCGGGTCGAGCACACGCGTGTACCAGAGGTCGGTGACCAGCAGTCCCCGGCGTACCCCAGCCACCAGCCCGGCCGTGTCCGCGTCGACGACAGCGCCGGCCGCCGCGCCGGTGGTGCTCCGGCCCGCCGCACTGGCCGGGCCCGCCGCCGCACCACTCAGCCGCAGGTTGCGGGGCATCGGGCCCCAGGTGGCACCCCCCGCGACAGCGTGCCCGGTGGACTCCGTGCCCGCCTCGGCGGCGGTCCGGCGATCGTGGGCCACCGCCCTGGTGGTGCCCGCGTCGACCAGCGTCAACGCCCTCCGGCCGGTGCCCTCCGCGTCGAACGGCAACCCGGACCCGCCCAGCGGATCGTCCACCACCGTCACCGCTCGGTCGAACTGGGCCGCGCCCGGCTCGGCGAACGACTGCCGCTCGTTGTACCGCTTGCCGTTGAAGCCGTAGAACGACAGGTTCTGCAGCAGGTCCGCCACGGCGGCCGGCTCGAACACCACCTCGTAGTGCCCCGGCGGCAACTCGACCGGGTCGGCCGCCGCCTGCGCCTTCGCCGCCGCCTGCGCGCCCAACTCGGCGCCGTCGAGGTCGGACAGCCGGTCAGCGCTGCGCCTGGCCACCCCGTCCGCGCCGTCGCGGCGGGCGATGCCGTCCATCGCCGCCTCCACCGAGCGGCCGTACGCCGAGTGCCCGGCCGAGTTGGCGAACGCCGACGAGCGGTGCGCGGTACGGCAGTAACCGGCGGTGCTCAGGCCCCCGGCGGCGGCCACGAACGCCCCCACCCGGTCGGCCCGCTGATCCGGCTCGGCCTGCGCGGTGGCCTCGTCGACGGACGGCGCCTGCGGCACGGGCACGGGCGCGGTCAGCCCCGGCCAGCCCGGGTCGGGTGGGCACAGCCGCGCCGCCGCCAGGGTGCGCTCCACCAGTGCGGACAACCCGTCGGCGGTGACCACGCTGCCGCCGCCGGCTGCCGTCCGACCGTCGAGGTGCACCCGCAGTCGGACCCCCACCGTCGACTCGGAAACGTTCTGATGGATGCCCGAGTTGGCGAACCGGGTCAACGCCAGGTCCGCCCGGGTCACCACCGCCTCCGCTTGCGCGGCCGGCCCGCCGAGCCGCCGCACCAACTCCACAACCTGCCCCGCCAGCTCCAGCTCACTCCTCGCGCTCACGCTGGGCCACCTTTCGTTCGCGACTGCGGGGCTCGCAAACCCGGCTCACTCCTCGCGCTCACGGGGCCGCCTTTCGTTCGCGACTGCGGGGCTCGCAAAACCGGCTCACTCCTCGCGCTCACGCTGAAACCCCCACCCGGACGTTGCGGAACCGGGCCGGCGCGGCCGGGTGGCCGGTGTGCCCGATCTGGCCGGGCTGGCCCTTGCCGCAGTTGGGCGTCCCCCAGAAGACCGTCTCACCGGAGAGCATGTCCATCGAGCGCCAGAACAGCGGGCCGATCCCGGTGTACGTGGGGTTGCGCAGCATCCGCCCCCGCCGCCCCTTCTTGATCTCCCAGCCGACCTCGCAGCCGAACTGGAAGTTGAGCCGCTTGTCGTCGATCGACCAGGACCGGTTGAGGTCCATCAGCACCCCGTCGTCGGTGGCCGCGATGATCTCCTCCAGGGTGTGCGGGCCGGGTTCCAGGCCGACGTTGGTCATCCGCACCATCGGCAGCCGGGCCCACCCGTCGGCCCGTACGCTGCCGCCGTAGTCGAGGCTGGCCATGGCGGCGGAATCCCTACCGGCCAGCACCCCCACCCAGCGGCCGTCGCGGACCGCGTCCCGCTTGACCGCCGGGGAGCCCTCGTCGTCGAAACCGAAGCTGCCCAACGCGCCCGGGATCGTCGGGTCGATGGTGATGTTCATCAGCTCCGAGCCGTAGCGCAGCGAGCCGAGCTGGGCGAGGTCCAGCCAGGACGTGCCGGCGAACGCCGCCTCCCAGCCGAGGATCCGGTCCAGTTCGATGGCGTGCCCCACCGACTCGTGGATCTGGAGGGCCAACTGCTCGCCGCCGAGGATCAGATCCGTCTCACCGGCCGGGCACTGCGGCGCGGTGAGCAGGGCCCGGGACTCCTCGGCGATCTGCGCGGCGTGCGCGGCAAGATCCAGCGACTCGACCAGCTCCCACCCGGTGGTGCCGTACTGGCCGCGGTAGCTGGGCCAGGACCGGCGCTGCGTCTCGCCGTCACCGATGGAGGTGGCCGAGATGCCACCACCGCACTCGCGGATGCGCTGGTCGATCCGGTGGCCCTCGCTGGAGACGAACCACTTCGCGGTGTCCCAGATCTGGTACAGCCCCTCGGCCAGGTCCGCGCCGTGTTCGGTCATCATGCGGGTCGCGTCGACCAGCAGATCGCCCTTGTCGGACAGCGGCACCCCGAGCGGGTCGATCCGGCAGTCGGAGGCCCAGCTGGCGGTGACCGCCTCGACCGGCACCAGGTCGACCGGCGGGCCCGGGACCCGAGCGCTCGCCATCGCGGTCCGGGTTGCGCGCCGTCCGGCGTCGCGGGCGGCGGCGTCCGACAGATCGGGTACGGCGTGGAAGCCCCAACTCGCCCCGACCAACGCGCGGACTCCCAGCCCGATGCTCTCGTCCTGGGTCAGCTCCTCCACGTCACCGTTGCGCGCGGTCATCGACTCGTAGCGGCGGTGCATCACCCGGGCATCGGCGTACCGCGCGCCCGCGTCGAGGGCGGCCTGTACGGCGGCGGTGGCCGCGTCGAACTCGGTCATGGACCGACCCTAGGCCAGCCGTCCACACCTGTCAGGGAAGCAGTTCCTCCGGCCGGATGCTGGCCTTCACCGGCTCGGTGAGCACGAGCAGATCACCCGGCCTGGTCACGGACTGCTCGGTGTAGTGGCTGCCCTGCCGCCGGTAGAGGTGCAGCGTGCCATTCGTCTGCTCCACCAGCAGGTACCACTCGATCCCGGCCGATGCGTAGTAGTGCATCTTGAGTACCTTGTCGGTGGACGCGTTGCTCGGCGAAATGATCTCGCAAACCAGCCGTACATCACCCGCCTCGACGTTGAGTTCGTCGAAGTCGATCGGTCCGGTGATCACCAGGTCGGGGATGGGGATTCGGCCGGGCCTGAGTCGGACGTTTACCGCTTCCAGCACGTGCAGACCGGCTTCGCGAGCCGGAGCCCGTAGGGCCGCGCGCAGTTCGCCGGAGATGTTCTGGTGTCGGGGGGTGGGCGCTGGGGTCACGTGGAGGCTCCCGTCGAAGAGTTCGACGCGCTGCTGCGTCTCGCCGAGGGCGAGGTACTCCTCTTCGGTCCACGGGCCTTCGTGGTTGAACACCGCCGCGGTCATCGTCACCTCCACCTCGAGCCACCGACATCCTCTGTTGGCTGCTCGCCCAATGATCGCACTTGACGTGCGCTTGGAGCCATGAATGGGCGTGGATGGGGAGGTGACGGGGGTGCGGGGCCGATGCCGACTCGTTACGCTCGGGCCCGCTGACACGTGCCGACTTTGTAGCTTATTTTCACCCTCGGGACTTTCCTGTAAGTTCCCTTCGTCACTGAGGGAGGTGGCCGTGGACAGCTCGGAACCGTTGCCGTCCGGTGAACCGGACGACCGTCCCGCCGTGCCGGCACAGCGCTCCGACCAGGACGCCTACCTGCGGGTGGATGACCTTCGGGTCCGGTTCGACACCTCGGACGGCGTGGTGCGCGCCGTCGACGGGGTGTCGTTCGCCGTCGACCGGGGTCGCACCCTCGGCATCGTGGGTGAGTCCGGCTCCGGCAAGAGCGTCACCTCGCTGGCCATCCTCGGCCTGCACGACCCGAAACGGACCACCATCACCGGGGAGATCTCCGTGGGCGGCCGGCAGGTGGTCGGTCTCGCCGACGAGGAGGTACGCCGACTGCGCGGCCGGGACATGGCGATGATCTTCCAGGATCCACTGTCGGCGCTGCACCCGTACTACACGGTGGGCCGGCAGATCGCCGAGGCGTACCGGGTGCACCACCCGAAGGCCAACCGGCGGGAGGCCCGCCAGCGGGCTGTCGACATGTTGGACCGGGTGGGCATCCCGCAGCCGGCGCGTCGCTTCGACCAGTACCCGCACGAGTTCTCCGGCGGCATGCGCCAACGGGCGATGATCGCGATGTCCCTGGTCAACGACCCGGCGTTGCTGATCGCCGACGAGCCGACCACCGCGCTGGACGTGACGGTGCAGGCGCAGATCCTCGACCTGCTCGCCGACCTGCAGGCCGAGTTCCACTCCGCGATCATCCTGATCACCCACGACCTCGGCGTGGTCGGCCAGGTCGCCGACGACGTGCTGGTCATGTACGGCGGGCGGGCCGTCGAGCGGGGCAGCGTCGAGCAGGTACTCCGCTCGCCGCAGCACCCGTACACCTGGGGGTTGCTCTCGAGCGTGCCGTCGCTGCACGGCGACGCGGACGCGGACCTGGTGCCCATCCCCGGCAACCCGCCCAGCCTGATCAACCTGCCGCAGGGCTGCGCGTTCCACCCACGCTGCCGGTACGCGGACCGGGCCGGCAGCCGCTCCCGCACCGACGTGCCGGAGTTGCGCCCGGCGGGTGGGACCGGCACAGCCGGCGCGGACGGTCACCTGGTCGCCTGCCACCTCGGCGAAGAGGAACGCGCCACGTTCTACGCCGAGGACATCGCACGAGTGGGGGTCGCTCGGTGAGGGCGAGGAACGCAGCGCAGCGGAGTACGGCAGTCCCGAACGGAGGACTGTGGAGATGACCGACGAACCACTGCTGCGGGTACGCGGCCTGACCAAGCACTTCCCGGTACGGCAGGGGCTGCGCGCCACCGGCCTGGTGCGGGCGGTGGACGGGCTCGACTTCGACGTGCGCCCGGGCGAGACGCTCGGCCTGGTGGGGGAGTCGGGCTGCGGCAAGACCACCACCGGTCGGATGCTGGTGCGGCTGCTGGAGCCGACCACCGGCAGCATCGAGTTCGCCGGGCGGGACATCACGCACGCCGGCCGCCGGGAGTTGCGTCCGCTGCGTCAGGAACTCCAGATCATCTTCCAGGACCCGTACGCGTCGCTGAACCCCCGGCACACCGTCGGGCGGATCGTGGCGATGCCGTTGCAGGTCAACGGGATCAAGCCGCCGGGCGGGATCAAGGCGCGGGTGCAGGAGTTGCTGGAGCTGGTCGGGTTGAACCCGGAGCACTACAACAGGTACCCGCACGAGTTCTCCGGCGGTCAGCGCCAACGCATCGGCATCGCCCGGGCGCTGGCCCTGCGGCCCAAGCTGATCGTCGCCGACGAGCCCGTCTCCGCGCTGGACGTGTCGATCCAGGCGCAGGTCGTCAACCTGCTGCGTGACCTGCAACGGGAACTCGGCCTGGCGTTCGTCTTCATCGCGCATGACCTGGCGGTGATCAGGCACTTCTGCCAGCGGGTCGCCGTTATGTACCTGGGCCGGATCGTGGAGATCGGCGACCGGGAGGACATCTACGAGCGCCCGCAGCACCCGTACACCCGGGCTCTGCTCTCGGCGATCCCGGACGTCACCCAGCTCGGCCCGGCGGGCCGGATCCGGCTGACCGGTGACGTGCCCACCCCGCTCGACCCGCCGTCGGGTTGCCGGTTCCGCACCCGGTGCTGGAAGGCGCAGGACATCTGCGCCACCGAGGAGCCGGCGCTGGTCCCGCGCGACGGCGGCCGGCAGGCCACCGCGTGTCACTTCCCGGAAGGGGAAGCAGCCAGCACAAGCCCCAAGGTGGCGGCCCCGACCGTCGAGGAGGTGTCGTCGTGAGTCTCTCCCCGGTGGAGGGTGTGGCGCTGGCCGAGATCGAGTCCGACCCGGACGCGAGTACGACCGCCGCCAGGGGCGTTGTCGGCCGCTCACCCGGGCAGCTCGCCTGGCTGCGGCTGCGCGGTGACCGTACGGCAGTGGTCAGCGGCGTACTCCTGGTGTTCTTCATGGTGTTGGGGTTGGCCGCCCCGCTGATCGAGATGGTCTACGGGGTCGGGCCGCGCGAGCAGTTCCAGAATCTGCTGGACGGCAACGGCATGCCGCTGGGGTACGCCGGTGGTGTCACCGGTGACCACTGGTTCGGGCTGGAACCGGGGCTGGGCCGGGACATCTTCGTCCGGCTGATCTACGGGTTGCGCACGTCGCTGTTCATCGCCCTCGCCGCCGCGCTGATCACCGCGACGATCGGCGTCGCGCTCGGCACGCTCGCCGGCTACCTCGGTGGCTGGCTCGACGCGGTGATCAACTGGATCACCGACCTGACCCTGGCGATGCCCTTCCTGATCATCGCGCTGGCGCTCACCCCCGCCATCACGCTGCGCTTCTACGGTGAGCGGGGGCAGGTGTCGTCCGCGTTCGGGGTGGGTGTGCTGATCGCCGTCTTCGCCATCTTCGGCTGGACCAGCACCGCGCGGCTGGTCCGCGGGCAGGTCATCGCGCTGCGGGAGCGGGAGTTCGTGGAGGCGGCCAAGGCCAGCGGCGCCGGGTTGGGGCACATGCTCTTCCGGCAACTGCTGCCGAACATCTGGGCGCCGATCCTGGTCTCGTTCTCCCTCGCCGTGCCGCAGTTCATCACCAGCGAGGCGGCGCTGTCGTTCATCGGCGTCGGGCTCAGTGACGAGACGCCGAGCTTCGGCCGAATGATCTACGACAGTCTGGACTACCTCCAGACCGACCCGGCGTACGTGTTCTTCCCGGGCGTCACGATCTTCGCCCTGGTGTTCGCCTTCAACCTCTTCGGCGACGCGTTGCGGGACGCGCTCGACCCGAAGTCGTCCCGGTAGGGGGTACCCCATGGCGCGGTTCCTGCTCAAGCGGCTCTTCTCGGCCACGCTGACCCTGTTCGCGGTGAGCGTGTTGACCTTCCTGATGTTCTTCGCCCTGCCGCGCGACCCGGTGAGCAGCATCTGCTCGAAGAACTGCAACCCGGAGCGGTTGGAACGGGTCCGCGACGACCTGGGTCTCAACGACCCGCTGATCAGCCAGTACGCCGGTTACATGAAGGGCATCGTGACCGGCCGGGACCTGGGCAGCGCCCAGGGTGGTCGGTGCGACGCGCCCTGCCTGGGCTGGTCGTACGTCACCAACGAGGCCGTCTCGGACACCATCGCCCGGGTGCTGCCGGTGACGCTGAGCATCGTGATCCCGGCGGCGATCCTGTGGTTGCTGCTCGGTGTCGGACTCGGCATGATCTCCGCGCTGCGTCGGGGCACCTGGCTGGACCGGGCCGCCATCGGCTTCTCGTTGACCGGCGCGTCGTTGCAGCTGTACTTCGTGGGCGCGGTGCTGCTGATGGTCTTCGTCTACAACCTGCGGCTGCTGCCGGTGCCCAGCTACACGTCACTGTTCGACAACCCGGTGAAGTGGGCCAGTGGGCTGGCGCTCGCCTGGGTGTCGCTGGCGTTCCTGTTCTCGGCCATCTACGCCCGGTTGTCCCGGGCGCAGATGCTGGAGACGCTGTCGGAGGACTTCGTCCGGACCGCGCGGGCCAAGGGCCTGGCCAAACCCACCGTGTACGGGCGGCACGCGCTGCGCGCGGCGATCACCCCGGTGGTGACGATCGCCGGGTTGGACGTGGGCGGGGCGCTGGGCGGGACGGTGATCACCGAGACGACGTTCGGCATCCAGGGGTTGGGGCGTACGGCGGTGGACGCGGTGCGCTCCGGCGACCTGCCCACCATCATGGCCACCGTGCTGATCGCGGCCGTCTTCGTCGTCCTGGCGAACGTGTTGGTGGATCTGCTCTACGCGGCCATCGACCCCCGGGTCCGGCTGCGCTGACCCCACGGTGCCCGCCGCGCCGACGGATGGCGAAATTTATCGACAACTGTTACACAACTCGTAGGTTTTCTTCCTTACGATCCTCGGGACGTCGGCGGTTCTCGCCCCGACGAAACCGCACGGCACATGGCTGAAGGAGGTACTTCATGCGACCACGCGTGGCGGTTGCCGCAGGCGGCGCGATCGCTCTGGTTGTGGCACTGGGTGCGTGCTCGAAGAACACGGGCGAGGGCACGACGGTGGACACCGACCGGAAGCAGACCGGGGTCATCGCGACCGACCCCAAGGACTCGCAGGGGCCGGCGGCCGAGGTGAGCGGCGCCGCGAAGGGTGGCACCTTCACCGTCATCCGGGAATCGCCGATCTCCCACCTCGACCCGCAGCGGACGTACTCGTTCGCCGGTCTCATGGCCAACCCGCTCTGGTCCCGCTACCTGACCACCTGGAAGGACGACGGCAAGGGTGGCCTGGTCCTGGTGGGTGACCTGGCCGAGAACCCGGGCAAGAACGTCAACAACGACTGCAAGGTCTGGGAATTCACCATCAAGGACGGGGTGAAGTTCGAGGACGGCCGGCCGATCACCGCCAAGGAGATCGCGTACGGCATCGCCCGGTCCTTCGACCCCGACCTCTCGGGCGGCCCCACCTACATCCAGGAGTGGCTGGCCGACACCGCGCAGTTCGACACCAAGTGGGACTTCAAGAAGAACAAGACGTCGCTGCCGCCCGGCCTCTCCACGCCGGACGCCAAGACGCTGCGCTTCGAGTTCGCCAAGCCCCGCTGCGACCTGCCGTTCGCCGCCTCGCTGCCGACCACCGCGCCGCTGCCCGCCGACAAGGACACCGGCATCAACGTGGACAAGCAGCCGTTCTCCTCCGGCCCGTACAGGGTCGCCGAGAACCAGGTGGGCGTCCAGCTCACCCTGGAGCGCAACCCGAACTGGGACGCCAACACCGACCCGGTGCGCCACCAGTACCCGGACCGGTTCGTCTGGACCTTCGGGCCGACCGCGGACGCCGCCAACAACCGGGTGATCGCCGACAACGGCGCCGACCAGAGCGCACTGGCGTTCAACACCGTGCCCGCCTCGCTGGTCGCCAAGGTGGCCGGAGACGCCGCGCTCAAGTCCCGGACGATCCTCTCGCCGACCCCGAGCGCCAACCAGTTGGTCATCAACAACCAGCGGGTCACCGACCTCAAGGTCCGGCAGGCGCTCAACTACGCCATCGACCGTGAAGGCATGATCAAGGTGCTCGGCGGCCAGAACGTCGCCGCACCGCTGACCACGCTGATGCCGTCGGCGACCATCGGCTACAAGGCGTACGAGGCGTACCCGGCCGGGCCCAACGGCAACGTCGACAAGGCCAAGGAACTGCTCGGCGGAAAGACGCCGGAGTTGGTCCTCGGCGTCGCGGACAACTCCACCGAGCAGCAGCAGGGCGCACAGCTCAAGGCCAACCTGGAGCGGGCCGGCTTCAAGATCACGCTGCGGAACATCTCCGACGACGCCAAGCTCGACGAGATCAAGAAGAAGAACAACCCCTGGGACCTGTACATCGGTAACTGGGCGGCGGACTGGCCGAGCGGGGCGTCGATCCTGCCGGTGCTCTACGACGGCCGCACCATCAAGGCCGAGGGCAACAGCAACCAGTCGTACTTCAACGACCCGGCCGTCAACGCCGAGATGGACCGAATCCTGGCGCTCGCCCCGGCCGACCAGGGCCCGGAGTGGGCCAAGCTCGACGAGCGGATCATGAAGGAGCACGCGCCGGTGGTGCCGCTCTACGTGGACGTGGCGTACAACGTGCACGGGTCCAAGGCCGGCGGAGTCTTCATCTCCAGCGTCTTCGGCTACCCGGCGTTCGTGAACGCGTACGTCAAGCCGTAAGGCACAGCGCAGAAGTTCAGGGGTCCCCTTCCGACAACGCCGTCGGGAGGGGGCCCCTGTCGTCGTCCGGGAAGCCGCGCCCCTGATCGGATCGGACCGCTACGGTCGGGTGCGGGGCAGGGTCCTTCGGTCAGGCTTGACGTCGAAAGGAGGCCTCGTGATCGCGGCACTCAACAAGCTTGTCGACCTGCTCGAAGAGCACCTCGCCGAGGAGTTCGACGTCAATGCGGTGGCCAGGACGCTCGGCACCACCGAGTACCACCTGCGCCGGATGTTCTCCTCGTTGGCCGGCATGCCGCTGTCCGAGTACGTGCGCCGACGCCGCATGACCGTCGCCGCCGCCGACGTCGTTCGGGGCGAGGACGATCTGCTGGGCATCGCCGTCCGGCACGGATACGGCTCGACCGAGGCGTTCGGGCGGGCGTTCCGGGCGGTCCACGGTGTCAGCCCCGGTGACGTACGCCGCGACGGAGGCCCCCTTCGCACACAACCGCAGCTCAGGTTCCGCCTGACCGTCGAAGGGAGCACCCCCATGGACACCCGTATCGCCGACCGGCCCGCGTTCCGGCTCGTCGGACACGCCGCCCGGGTACCACTCATCCACCAGGGCATCAACCCGCACATCCAGCAGCACATCGCCGGGCTGGCACCGCAGGAGCATCTCCGGCTCAAGGCGCTCAGCGACACCGAGCCCGCCGGGCTGCTGCAGGTCAGCGCCGACGTCGACGCCGAGGCCACCGAGGGCACCGAACTGACCTACCTGCACGGGGTCGCGGTGTCCCGGGACGCCCCGGTCCCCGACGACCTGGACGCCATCGAGGTGCCGGCGGGCCAGTGGGCGGTCTTCCGGACCGCCGGACCTTATCCGCAGGCGCTGCAGAGCACCTGGGCGGCGACCGCGAGCGAGTGGTTCCCGTCCAACCCGTGGCGGCTGCGGCCGGGCCCCTCGATGGTCGCCATCCTCGAACGCGCTGACGACTTCAGCACCGCGACCTGCGAACTGTGGTTGCCCATCGAGCCGGCGTGACCTGAGAGTCCGGCCCAGGCCGGGGTGCGGAAGGCAGAACTCGTCGCCCTCCGCACCCCGGCCATGACCGTCGGGTGGGGACGTCAGGGGACGATCACCACGCCGCCGCGCACACCACCTCGAGCCAGTCGGTCGTGGGCGGCCGCCGCGTCGGCGAAGGGGAACACGTCAGCGACCCGGAGCGGGATGTCGCCGTTGGTGACGAGTTTGACCAACTCGCCCAGCCGGGATCCGTCCGGTTGCACCTCCAGCGCGAAGGTCCGGATTCCGCGTACCGGCTCCGGGCGAAGTGGGGGTGACGCGGCCACGTACCCACCGCCGTCCCGAACGAGGTCCAGCAGCGAGGCACCGATCACCGCCAGGTCGATGACCGCGTCGAACGTCCCGGTCGGGTCGTCGGTGCGCGACAGGAACGCCGCGCCCAGCGACTCGACGAACTCGCGGTCGCCGGGTCCGGCGAGCCCGGTGGCGCGCAGACCGGCCGCCCGGGCCAGCGCCAGAGCGAACCCACCGACCTGCCCGGCGGCGCCGGTGACGAGCACTGTCGAGTTCCCGGGGAGCGCGAGCAGGTCGAGAGCCTGGGCGGCGGTGAGGCCATTGGTCGGCAGGGTCGCCGCCTCGGTGGCGGGGACGCCGGCGGGCGCGGAGGTCAGCCAGGCGGCGTCGAGGACCACGTATTCGGCGTGGGTGCCGACGGTGGTCTGTAGCCACGGCGAGAAGCCGATGACCTCGTCGCCGATCGTGAACCCGTCGACCGACGGGCCGACCGCGTCGACGCTGCCGGCCACGTCCCAGCCGGGCGTGTACGGCAGGCCGGTCGGCAACGGGGCCGGGAACCGACCGGAGCGGATCATCAGATCGACCGGATGTATCACCGACGCCGCGACCCGCACCCGCACCTGCCCGGGCCCGGGCTCGGGCACCGGCACCTCGGCCACGTGCAGGACCTCAGGCCCTCCGAACTGTGCATAGCTGACTGCGCGCATCGCCGTCTCCTTCGTGGCATTTTCTGATCACCACGACCGTACGAATCGTCGGCACTGTGAGTAAGTAGGTACCGTAAAGTGCCTAGGGCACCGGAGGGGAATTGATGGCGACGACATCGGCGGCGCAACGCCGTGAGCAGGCCAAACGCGACTATGACGCGTTCCTGGACCAGTGCCCGACCCGTGAGCTGCTGAGCAGGCTCACTGACAAGTGGGTCGCCCTGGTGATCCCCGCGCTCGCCGACGGCCCGCAGCGGCACGGCGAGCTCGCCCACCGCATCGCCGGCGTCAGCCAGAAGATGCTCACCCAGACCCTGCGCACCCTGGAGCGCGACGGCCTGGTCACCCGAACGGTGACCGCCTCGGTGCCGGTCCGCGTCGACTACGAGCTCACCCCGCTCGGCCATGAACTGTTCCCGGTCATGGTCGCGATCAAAAACTGGGCGGAGACGCACATGGACCGCGTCTTCGACGCCCGGACCCGGTACGACGCACGCCCCTGAAACCAGCGACATCGAGTTCGCCGCACCGTGTCCGCCCGGAGTTGCTGGTGTGATCACCGCGACTTGCCGCTGCGCGAACAAGAGATCTTGGACAGTTTCCGTTCCACGCTAACGGAAACTGTCCAAGATCTACGGCTACGGCTACGGCTACGGCTACGGCCACGGCCACGGCGTCACCGGAGGTCGGCCGGGTAGGGCCGTTGATACAGCGACGGCTTGCCAAATTGTCGTTGGTGACGGCTAGGGTCCGCGCCGTGGATGACACCTCGACGGCCCGGCGGGCCGCCCACGCCTACGTTGATCTTTTGGAGCGCCGCGACTGGTCCGGGTTGGCCGCGCTGCTCACCGACGATGTGGTCTACGAGATGCCGCAGACCCGGGAGCGGATTCGCGGCAAGGACGCGTTCCTGCGGTTCAACACCGAATATCCCGGCGACTGGCACCTCCGGCCGCGACGGGTGATCGCCGATGGCCGCCTCGCTGCCCTGTGGCTCGACGTTCGTGTTGGCGTCGAGCAGCAGGACGCGTGTGTCTGGCTCGAGATGTCCGAGCATGGGCTGATCAGCAAGATCATCGACTACTGGCCCGAGCCGTACGATCCGCCGCCGGGCCGGGAACACCTCGTGGAGCGTTGGTGATCGTGGCCATCACAGCAGGTGGGTGCGGAGGAAATCCAGTTCCAAGGGGAGTAGCCGCTCGGCGGTGCCATTGGAAGCCATGTGGGTGGCCCCGGTCAACGGCAGCACGGCGTGCGGCCGACCGGCGTTCAGCAGGGCCGCGGAGAGCCGCAGCGTGTGCGCGGCCACCACGTTGTCGTCCGCCATGCCGTGCACCAGCAGCAACGGGCGGGCCTGGTCCGGGCCGGTGACCGGTTCGCCGGCCAACTCGACCAGCGAGTGGTGCGCGTAGATGTCCATGCCGTCTTCCGGCAACCCCAGATAACGCTCGGTGTACGCGGTGTCGTACAACGCCCAGTCGGTCACCGGGGCACCCGCGATCCCGCACCGGAACAGCTCCGGGTGGCGCAGCACCGCCAACCCGGCCAGCCATCCGCCGAACGACCAACCGCGCACCCCCACCCGACCCAGGTCCAGATCCGGGTGCTTGCCGGCGAGCGCGGTCAGCGCGTCGATCTGGTCGGTCAGGATCACGTCGGCGACCCGTCGGTGGATCGCCTTCTCGAACGACGGCGCGACGCCCGGCGTACCCCGGTTGTCGATGGTGACCACCGCAAACCCGGCGTCGGCCCACCACTGCCGTTCCAACCACGCGGCCCGCGCCGCCACGACCTCCTGGTGCCCCGGGCCGCCGTAGATGTCCAGCAGCACCGGCAGCCGCCGGCCTGTCACGTGGTTGTCCGGGTAGAGCACCGCAGCCGGCAACCGTCGATCAGTCACCCGTTCCAGCAGCGGAAGTGGGGAGTACGGCGGGGTGGCGGCGAACGACTGCAGTTCGGCGATCTCCTCGTTGCCGCGGCGGACCGTCCAGCGCACCCCGGCATGGTCCAGTGACGCGACGCCGACGGCCACCACGTCCCCGCCCACCGCGGCGGTGTACCAGCCGGAGTCGGTGGTGAGCCGGCGCGCGTCCACCCCACCGCCGATGGTGGTGCGGACCCGGAACAGGTGCCGTTCGCTCGGCTCGCCGTCGCTCGCCTCCACCAGCAGGTCGGCCGGGCCGGCGGCAGCCGGCAGCCGCCCCACCACCCGCCGCACGTACAGCGACGGCGGGGTCAGCAGGGTGCCGTCCGCGAACAGGCACCGGGCGTCGTACCCGTCGTGGGCCAGCTCCCCACCGACCAGCACCCGGCCGTCCGGCAGGTGGGCGGGGGTGCCGGCGATCGGTTCGACCCAGCGCGGGTCGGCCAGCTCGGCGTGCACCTGCGTCTCACCCGTTCGTGGGTCCACGGCCAGCACCAGCCCGTGCTGCTGCGAGCGGCGCAGCACGGTGATCAACGGGCTGCCCTCACCCCAGCTGACCCCCGTCAGGTACGGGTAGGTCTCCCGGTCCCAGTGCACGTCGACCCAGCCGTCGTCCAGGTCCAGCAAATGCAGGCTGACCTCCGCGTTCGGCCCACCGGCCCGGGGGTACGCCACAGCCGTCGGCGGGCTCGCCGGCTGCGCCGGATCGTGCAGGTGCCACCGCTCCAGGCGGGACTCGTCGACCCGGGCGGCGAGCACCATGCGGCCGTCCGGGGCCCACCAGTACCCCCGGTACCGGCCGAACTCCTCCGCCGCGATGTGCTCGGCCAACCCCCAGCTCACCCCGGCGTCCTCGCCGGCCAGCAGGGTGTCGGTGCCGTCGCTGTCGATCACCCGCAGCTCACCCCGACGCACACCGTCGGCCGCGTCGGTCACGTACGCCAGCCGTTGCCCGCTCGGATCCGGACGGGGGTCCAGCACCGGGCCGACGGCCGTCACCTCCACCACGTCGCCGTGCACCAGGTCGGCCCGGAACAGCCGCCCGGCCAGCGCGAACACCGCAACCCGGCCGGCGGCGTCCAACGCGTACGAGCCGATGCCGGCGGCGCTGAGCCGCAGCCTCTCGCGCAGCGCCCGTTCGCCGGGGGAGAGGGACCGGACGTCCCCGCCCTCGCCCAGCAGGGTCGCCGGATCGGCGACCAGCCGCTCCTCGCCGGTGCTCACGTCCAGCAGCCAGAGCGCGTCCGCCGGATCCTCGGGGCCGGCGGAGCGCAGGAAGATCACCCGGGAGCCGTCCTCAGCCACCGAGACAGCGCGTGGCGCGCCGTGGCTGAACCGGCGGGTGCGGGCGGCCAGCTCCGGAAAGTCCACACGCCAAATCGTAGAGCCGCAGCGGAGGTGATGTGGCCGACCTGGGCGGACGCGTCAGCCTCGGCCGGGGAGAACTGCCAGTTAGAGTGACCGTCGTGACGATGCTGCCCGACCGCCGCCTGCTGCTGGTCCACGCGCACCCCGATGACGAGTCGATCGGCACCGGCTCGACGATGGCCCACTACGCCGCCGCAGGCGCGCACGTCACGCTGGTGACCTGCACGCTCGGCGAGGAAGGCGAGATCCACGTGCCCGCGTTGGCCCAGCTCGCCGCCGCCGAGGCCGACCAGCTCGGCGGGTACCGCATCACCGAGCTGGCTGCCGCGTGTGCCGCGCTCGGCGTGCGCGACCACCGTTTCCTGGGCGGCGCCGGCCGCTACCGCGACTCCGGGATGATGGGGCTCGCGACCAACGAGCACCCCCGGGCCTTCTGGCAGGCCGACCTCGACGAGGCCGCCGGGCATCTCGTGGAGATCATGCGGGAGGTACGCCCGCAGGTGCTCGTCACGTACGACCCGAACGGCTTCTACGGCCACCCCGACCACATCCAGGCGCACCGGGTGGCCATGCGCGCCGTCGAGCTGGCCGCCGCGCAGGGCTGCGCCCCGGCGAAGGTCTACTGGACGGCCATGCCGCTCAGCGTCCTGGAAGCCGGCATGGCGCACTTCGCCGAGTCGTCCGACAACCCGTTCGGCGGCATCGAGGACATCGCCGACCTGCCTTTCGGCACTCCGGACGCCCAGATCGCCGCCCGGATCGACGGCACCGACCAGCACCTGGCCAAGGAGGCCGCGATGCGGGCGCACGCCACCCAGATCCCGGCCAACTCCTGGCTCTACTCGATCGCCGGCAACTTCGGCGGCGAGTTCATGGGTGTGGAGTTCTTCACCCTCGCGGTCGGCGAGAAGGGGCCGGGCGCCGGGCCGTACGGCTGGGAGGACGACCTGTTCGCCGGCCTGCCCGCGGAGCCCGCCCCGGACCGTTCCCCGGTCGCGGCGGCGGGTCTGCGGTGACGCTGCCGGCCGCACCGGTGACGGTCGTGGACGACCAGGAAGCCCCGCCCCCGGCGGGGCCACCGCCGCGACTGGTGGACCTGGGCCTGCGGCTGGTTGGTGCGATCGTCGTGGCCGTCGCCGGGGTGGTGACCGGCGTGCTGGAGCTGCTGCTCGCCACGGTCCGCGTCGGCGGGCAACTCATCGGTGTGTCGGTGCTCCTCGCCATCGGCGCCAACATCGCGTTGAGCTGGTTCGCGCACGAGGCGGTCGGCCGTCGCTGGGCGGTGGCGTTGCCGGCGGTGCCGTGGTTCGCGCTGATGGCGGTCGCCGCCATCCGGACCAGCGAGGGCGACCTGCTGCTGGCCGGCGACAACTGGGTCGGGCTGGCCATGATCGTGGCGGGCGCGATGACGTTCGCGGTGATGGGTTTCCGGCAGATTCTCGCCCCGCAGCCGCCCGTGCTCGGTGGCTGACGTCGGGCTGTTGCCGGCTGATGACGGATCCCAGGTAAGGGTGGTAGATATTCCTGCCAGGGATGCGAACCCCACGACGGGGCGTACGGCAGGAGGGTCCGGCGATGGACAAGCGGTGGCGTGACATCGGGGTGCTCGTAGCAGCGTTGTTCGCGGTCAACGTGGTCGCCCGACTGATCACCGAGTTCGGCTTCGACGGTGACGACACCGCCGCTGACCGGGTGTCGCTGACGATGTTCGCGGTGATCGGGCTGATCCTCGCCGTGGTCGCCTTCCGCTGGGGCCGTCGCCGGCCGCTGGCGGACTGGTCGGCTGACATGGCCCTCGTGGTGCCGGTGGCGATGGTGTTGACAGTGCTGGTCGGGCCTCTGCTGGTCGGTCACAACCCGTTCGCCGGTGGCGCGGGGACGTTCTTCGCCCAGATCTGGCTCTACCTGCTCGCCACCGGCGCGGGGGTGCTGGTCGGTTACCTGGTGCTCACCGCGCTCGGCCGTGACTACCGCTCTCAGCAGCTCAAGCGGTACGCGGAGGTCAAGGCCGCCAAGCCGCGCCGGGTCGTGCGCCGCTGACCACCGGCCCCGCTCGACCCGCGCCAGCCTCGGCCCGTCCGGCGGTCCGTCCCACGCCCCGAAGCTTGATCAACTCGGTTTTCGTGAAGTTGGGGTGTCCCGGGCGCCGGAATGCCGCGACTTGCTGAAAGTCGAGTCGATCACCTGCCCGGGGCGACCCGGGTCAGGTAGGTGTGGTGGGTGACGAACCCGAGCCGCTGGTAGAGCGCGACCGCCGCTTCGTTGCGCTGCTCGACCTGGAGAAAGGCGTGCGTCGCGCCGCCGGAAGCCCCCCAGCCGGCCAGTTCGTTGATCACACGGCGAGCCAGTCCCTGTCGGCGGGCCACCGGCAGCACTTCGATCAGGCTGAGGCCCAGCCAGCGCCCCTGGCCGGTCACCGCGCCGCGGCCGATCGCCACCAGGGTGCCGTCGGCGTACACGTGGGCGAAGCGGACCTGGTCCACTGCGGTGAGGACGTGCCGGGCGGCGTCCGGCAGGCCGCCCTTGCGCCCGGCGGCGATGGCCAGCCACTCGTCGCTCGGCGCGGCGACCAGCTCGACGACCGCACTGCTCCCGCCGGCTCGCGCACCGGGGGCGGCGTCGATCCGAGAGGCGGCGCCCGGTGTGCCGGAGGCGGGGTCGGCAGTATCGTCCGGTGCGCCCCTGGCGTCGCCCTGGTCGGCGGCCGTGCCGCCCTGCTGGTCGTCGGAGGCCGACGCGAGCCGGGGGAGCGGTGCGGTCTGTACCAGCGTCGGTGGGCGGGTGCCCCAGCCGCGAGCGTCCAGTTCGGTGCCGACCGGGGCGGCGAGCGGCAGCGGCGTGTTGATCAGCGCGGGTTGGCCCAGTTCGGCGTACCAGCGCTGCACGGCGTCGACAGCGGCGGCCAGCGGCCGGTCCGGATCGCCGATCGGCAGTGCCGAGTTGGCGCGCCCGGTCCAGCCCTCGGCCGACCGGAGCAGCCAGTCACCCAGCCGGCCCCGGGTCGGTGCCGGCCAGGCCTCGTCGGCGGCCCGCTCCAGCGCCACCACCGCGGCGGCCGTCGGCCGACGGGTCGGCGGTACGCGCTTGGCCCGGTGGACCTGCGCCACCGGAACCCGGAGCTGCCCCTGCGCGGTGGCCAGCGTGAGATGAGTCTCGCTCAGCTCGACCAGCTCGCCGAGAGCGTCGGAGAATAGCGGGCGGCCCTCGCGAATCCCCACAATCCGGCGGACCACGATTCGGTGTCCCACATCCTGCTGTCGGAGCACGATCGACCCCCTCCCCGGCGAGATACTAGGCTCTTACCGTCGCGGGAGATCGCGGCGAGTCTTGCGGAGGAGAAGACCGGTGACCTACATCATCGCCGAGCCGTGCGTAGATGTGCTCGACAAGGCATGCATCGAGGAGTGCCCGGTCGACTGCATTTACGAGGGCAACCGGATGCTCTACATCCACCCCGACGAGTGCGTCGACTGTGGTGCCTGTGAGCCCGTCTGCCCCGTGGAGGCGATCTTCTACGAGGACGACGTCCCGGAGCAGTGGAAGGACTACACCGGCGCGAACTACGAGTTCTTCGAGGACCTGGGCTCGCCCGGTGGTGCCTCGAAGATCGGTAAGGTGGAGAAGGACGCCACCTTCGTCGCCGCGCAGCCGCCGCGCGGCGAGGGCCACTGAACCGGCCCGCGCCGGTCTCGTCGCGGCTGCCCGAGTTCACCTGGGACACCCTGGACGCCGCGGCCACGCTGGCCGCGGCGCATCCGGAGGGCCTGATCAACCTCTCCATGGGTACGCCGGTCGACCCGGTGCCCGAGGTGATCCGGCGGGCGTTGGCTGACGCATCCGACGCTCCCGGCTACCCGCTGACCGCCGGCACCCCGGCGTTGCGGGCCGCCATCGCGGCGTGGGTGTCCCGGGCCTGTGGTGCTGGCGTCGACGGTCTCGGTGTGCTGCCGACCATCGGCTCGAAGGAGCTGGTGGCCTGGCTTCCCACGCTGCTCGGGATCGGCCCGGGGGACGTGGTGGTGGTGCCGTCGATCGCGTACCCCACCTACGAGGACGGTGCCCGGCTGGCCGGCGCCACCGTCGTCCGTACCGACTCGCTCACCTCGCTGGGGCCGACCCCGCGGGTCCGGTTGGTCTGGGTCAACTCGCCCGGCAACCCGACCGGGCGGGTGCTGCCCGCAGCGCACCTGCGCAAGGTGGTCGACTGGGCCCGCGAGCGGGGCGCTGTCGTCGCGAGCGACGAGTGCTACCTGCCCCTGGGCTGGTCGGCCGACCCGGTTTCGGTGCTGTCTCCGCAGGTCAGCGGGGGCAGCTATGCCGGGGTGCTGGCTCTGCACTCGCTCTCCAAGAGGTCCAACCTCGCCGGCTACCGGGCCGGGTTCGTGGCCGGCGACCCGGCGCTCGTCGCCGAGCTGCTCAAGGTGCGCAAGCACGCCGGCATGATCGTTCCCGCGCCGGTGCAGGCGGCCATGGTGGCGGCGCTGGAGGACGAGCGACACGCCGAGGAGCAGCGGGAGCGTTACCGCGCCCGGCGGGAGGTGCTCACCGCGGCGTTCACCGGTGCCGGGTTCACCGTCGAGCACTCGGAGGCGGGCCTGTACCTCTGGCTGACCAGAGGTGAGGACTGCTGGGAGACGGTCGACTGGCTGGCCCGACGCGGCATCCTGGTCGCCGCCGGCGTCTTCTACGGCCCGACGGCCGGGCAGTATGTCCGCGTCGCCCTGACCGAGTCCGACGAGCACGTCGCCGCCGTCGCCGCGCGCCTGGCCTGATCGCGGTCCGGGCCGTCGAGCCCGTCCACGGGTTCGCGGCGACGACCAGCCGGGGCCGACCGATATCCTCGGCGCCGGACCTGATCGGGGCCGTCGCGGCGCCACGAGCCCAGCAGGAACATCGAGGTGTGCGGATGGTGGACAGGCCAGGTGCGCGGGTGCGGGCGGCGGTGGTCGGCACCGGCCTGATTGGTGGCTCGGTGCTGCTCCGGCTGGTGGCCGCCGGCATCGACGTGGTCGGGTGGGACCCGGACGACGCCACCCGGCGGGAAACCCGACGGGCGGGCGTACCCGCGCCGGACCGGCTGGTCGACGCGGTGGCCGACCGGGACGTGGTCTTTCTGTGCGGTCCGCTGCCCACCCTGCCGTCGACGCTGGTCGAGGTGGCGGCGATGACCGGCGAGCGGTGTGTGCTGACCGACGTCGGCAGCACCAAGGAACAGGTGGCGGCGTTCGCCGCCGCGCAGGGACTGACGCACCGGTTCGTGCCCGGCCACCCGATGGCGGGCACCGACCGGGCCGGCCTGACCGCCGCGCGGGCGGACCTGCTCACCGGCGCGGCCTGGGTGCTCTGTCCGGCCCCCGGGCCGGCGATCACCGCGTTCCGCTGGCTGGCCGCGCTGCTGGTGGAGCACTTCGGGGCCCGGGTGGTGCCGATGTCGGCCACTGAGCACGACTCGGCCGCCGCGCTCGCCTCACACGTGCCGCACCTGCTCGCCGGCGCGCTGGCCGGTGCGGTGCAGCGCGCACCACTGCGCGACGCGATACTCGCGCTCGCCGCCGGCAGCTTCTCCGACGGCACCCGGGTCGCCGGGACCCCGGCCGACCGGACCGCCAACATGCTGCTGGGCAACCGGGACCGGGTGCTGCGGGAGCTGGCCGAGGTCACCACGTTCCTGGAGGACCTGACCACCGCGCTGCGCGCCGACGACGCTGCCGGGCTCACCGCGCGGTACGACGAGGCGCGCGCCGCCCGCGCGGCGCTGCGCGACCGGCGGTTCGACGCGGACGACAGGCGGTTCCCGGCCGGTGGTGACCACGCCGCGGAGGTGTCCTGGCTGCGGGAGCTGGGGGTGAGCGGCGGCCATCTGAGCCGCCTGCACGTCGACGCGGACACTGTCTCCTACACGGCGCGGCGTCCCGTGGCTGACTAGGCTGAGGGGCATGGCGGTGGACGGTCCGGTGGTGCAGGTGCGCGGCGAGGCGTACCAGGAGGTGCCGCCCGAGCTGGCCCGGTTCGCGGTCACCGCGACAGCCCGCGACCGGGACCGGGAGGCGACGCTGACCCGGTTGGCCGAGCGGGCCGCAGCGGTCCGCGTGCTGTTGGACGGCTCCGGGCCGGCGGTGGCCCGGCGCGAGACCGGTGACCTGCGGGTGCGACCGGAGACCCGGCGCTCGGGCGAGCGGGTGGTCGCCTGGCACGGCAGTGTCACCACCACCGTCACCGTCACCGACTTCACCGCGCTGGGTGAGCTGATGCTCCGGCTCGCCGACCAGGACCAGGTCGAGGTGGCCGGCCCGTGGTGGGAGCTCCGGCCCGACAGCCCTGCCCATCGTGCGGCCCGGCACGCCGCGATCAGCGACGCGCTGCTGCGCGCCCGGGAGTACGCGGAGGCGCTGGGCGCGCAGGTCACCTCGTTGATCGAGCTGGCCGACGCGGGCCCCGCCGACCGGCCGATGTTCGCCCGTGCGGCCTTCGCCGGGGGCGGCGACGCGGGCGGCGGCCCGCCGGAGCTTGAGCTGGACCCGCAGCCGCAGACCGTGCAGGCGGCCGTTCGGGCGCGGTTCACCATCAGCGACCCGGTTCTGGGCTGATGCCGCCGGCCCGGGTGCTCTCCGTCGACGAGCTGGTGGCGCGGGCGTTGGCGCTTGCCGAGGCGGGCCCGCGACAACTGCTCGGCATCGCCGGTGCGCCGGGGGCCGGGAAGTCCACCCTGGCGGAACGGATCGTCGCCGAGGTCGGGTCGGCCGCCTGTCTGGTGCCGATGGACGGCTTCCATCTGGCGCAGGCGCAGCTGGTCCGCCTGGGCCGCGCCGACCGCAAGGGTGCGGTGGACACCTTCGACGTCAACGGGTACGTCTCGCTGCTGCGCCGGTTGCACCGGTTGGAGCCGACGTCGGTCTACGCCCCGGAGTTCCGCCGGGAGTTGGAGGAGCCGGTGGCCGGCGCCATCGAGGTGCTGCCCTCGGTCCGGCTGGTGGTGACCGAGGGCAACTACCTGTTGTTGCCGGATTTCCCCTGGCAGGAGATCCGACCGCTGCTGCACGAGGCGTGGTTTCTCGACCTGGAGGCCGAGGTGCGGCACCGCCGGCTGACCGCCCGGCACGAGGCGTTCGGTAGGTCCCCGGAGCAGGCGCGGGCGTGGGCGCTGGGCAGCGACGAGTCGAACGCGGCCCTGATCACTCCCACCGCCGACCGGGCCGACCTGGTGGTCCGCCTGTCGGAGCCCTCGCCGGCCTGACCGGGGGCGAGCCGGGCGCGCTACTGCTCGACGCCGCGTCCCGGGCGGCTCATGTCCCCGGTGCCGGGCGTCCCGGCGGCGAGGCCGTACCGCAGGAGCACCGCGCCCTTTCCGGAGGTGGCTGGCGGTTCGAGCAGGGTCAGGTTCGCGGGGACCGCGCCGCCGTCGAACACCTTCTTGCCGACGCCCAGCACGATGGGGAAGATCCACAGGTTGAGCTGGTCGAAGAGACGCTCGTGCAGGAGCGTCTGCACCAGGTTCAGGCTGCCGATCACGTGGACCTTCTCGTGCTTGTCCCGCACCGCCCGGACGGCGGTGGCCAGGTCGGGACCGAGGTGTGTGGAGCCCTCCCAGCCCAGATCCGGGTTGCCGCGTGAGGCGACGTACTTCGGGATGCTGTTGAACAGGGTGGCGATTCCGCCGTCGACGCCGTCGGCCTGGTGCGGCCAGTACGAGGCGAAGATGTCGTAGGTCCGGCGGCCCAGGAGCAGCGCGTCCATGCCCCGCATGCCGTCCATCACCTGGCGGCCACCGGTCTCGTCGAACAGGGGTGCCTGCCAACCTCCGTAGGGGAAGCCTTCGGGGTCCTCCTCGGGGCCGCCCGGTGCCTGGGCGACCAGGTCGAGTGTCGCGAACAGGTCGATGTGGATCGTGCCCATGCGGTCCTCCGTGTCCCCGATCGAGTTAGGCCTCGATGGCGCACCCTAGTCGAGCTGACGGACGGGCCGGGCGGGGTTGCCGACCGCCACGACGTTGGCGGGCAGGTCCCGGGTGACCACGGCGCCCGCCCCGACGACGGTGTTCGCGCCGATCGTCACGCCGGCCAGCACGATCGCGCCACCGCCGAGCCACACGTTGTCGCCGATGGTGATCGGTCGGGCCGCCTCCCACTTGTCCCGTCGCGGGCCGGGCTCGACCGGGTGTGTCGGGGTGAGCAGTTGCACGTTCGGGCCGACCTGGACGTCTGCGCCGAGGGTGATCCGACCGACGTCGAGGAAGACGGCGTTGTAGTTGACGAAGCTGCGCGGGCCGATGCGGATCTGCCAGCCGTAGTCGCAGTAGAACGGCGGGCGGATCCAGGTGTCCTCGCCCAGTTCGCCGAGGAGGTCCCGCAGCGCCGCGATCCGGGCCTGGGGGTCGTCGGCGGGACTGGTGTTGAAGCGCTCCATCAGCCGGGCGGCCCGGGCCAGGTCGGCGACGATGTCCGGATCGTCGGCCAGGTATGGCTCGCCGGCGAGCATCTTGTCCTTCATGGAGGTCACCGCCCGATCATGCCGGCCCGGTTCGTCGGCTCGTGGCGGGTCCGTCATTTTTTGTACTTCTTTTTGCATACCCAGTATGCAATTGTGGGTTGTCAATGCGACTCCCATGTATCAAAGACGCTTGACCAGGAGGATCCGTTGCATCAGGCAAGAAGATTGGCTGCCCTCGGTCTCGTGCTCACGCTGGCGCTCTCCGCGCCGGCTTCCGCCTCAGCCGCGCCCGCCGCGCCCGCCCCACCCGGCGGCACCGGCCAACAGGCCACGCCGGGTGGACCCACCGCCAACCGCTCGACCACCGTCACGCTGATCACCGGTGACCGGGTCACCGTCACCGCTTCCGGCGCCGCGGTCCGGCCCGGCGCCGGCCGGGAGAGCGTGCAGTTCCTCGTCCGGCGCGAGCGCGGACGCCTCTCGGTGACGCCGACGGACGCGCTGCCGTTGCTGCGCTCGGGCCGGGTGGACCGGCGACTCTTCGACGTCACCGGGCTGGTCGAGGCGGGTTACGACGACGCCCACCGCGACACCCTGCCGCTCCTGGTGACGTACGGCTCGACGGGTGCCGCCCGACGTGCCCCGGCCGCGCTGCCCGGCACCCGGCTGACCCGCGACCTGCCGGTCATCCGCGGCGCCGCCCTGAGCAGTGACAAGTCCTCCCTGGGCGCGGTCTGGGAGACGGTGACCACCGGTCCCGCCGGGGCCCGGCTCGACGCGGCAGGGGGCGTCGAACGGATCTGGCTGGACGGCCGTCGACGGGTGACCCTCGACCACAGCGTGCCGCAGATCGGCGCGCCCGCCGCCTGGGCGGCCGGGTTCACCGGCGCGGGAGTGTCCGTCGCGGTGCTGGACACCGGCGTCGACGCGACCCACCCCGACCTGGCCGGCAAGGTGGCCGAGGCGCGCAACTTCACCGAGGCCACCGACGCTCGGGACACGGTCGGCCACGGCACCCACGTGGCCTCGACCATCGCGGGCAGCGGCGCGGCCTCCGGCGGCAAGTACCGGGGTGTGGCGCCCGACGCGACGCTGCTGGACGGCAAGGTCTGTGAGGACGCCGGCTGCAGCGACTCGGCGATCCTCGCCGGCATGCAGTGGGCCGCTGTCGAAAAGAAGGCCGCCGTGGTCAACATGAGCCTCAGCGGCTGGGACACCCCCGAGGTGGACCCGCTGGAGGAGGCCGTGCAGACGCTGACCGCCCAGACCGGCACCCTCTTCGTCCTCGCCGCCGGCAACGACGGCTCGGACGGCTCGGTGGGCTCCCCGGCCAGCGCCGACGCCGGGCTCGCCGTGGGCGCGGTGGACCGGGACGACGAACTGGCCGACTTCTCCAGCCGGGGTCCCCGGGTCGGCGACGACGCGTTGAAGCCGGACATCACCGCGCCCGGCGTCGACATCGTCGCCGCCCGGTCCGCCAACGGCTTCATCGGCGAGCCGGTCGACGACCGTTACGTCACCATCTCCGGCACCTCGATGGCCACCCCGCACGTGGCCGGGTCGGCCGCGCTGCTGGCCCAGCAACACCCGGGATGGCGGGCCGACCGGATCAAGGCCACCCTGATGGCCGCCGCCAAGCCGCACCCGGAGCAGACCGCCTACCAGCAGGGAGCCGGCCGGGTCGACGTCGCGCACGCGATCGCCCAGCAGGTCACCACCGACCCGGTGAGCGTCTCGTTCGGGCGTGCGCTCTGGCCGCACGATGACGACGCGCCGATCACCCGCACGGTGACCTGGCGCAACGACGGTCCGGCAGCGGTCACCCTGGAGCTGAGCGTCGAGGGCGCCGGCCCCGACGGTCGCACGCTGCCGGCCGGACTGTTCCAGTTGGGTGCCAACCAACTCACCGTGCCGGCCGGCGGCACGGCCGCCACGACCGTCACCTCCGACACCCGCCTCGGCGACGCCGACGGCTACTGGACCGGGCGGATCGTGGCCCGGTCCGGGACGGCGGTCGCGGTCACCCCGTTGGCGGTGAACCGGGAGGTGGAGAGCTACACGCTGACGGTGGAGCACCTGAACCGGGCCGGTGAGCGCACCGCCGACCACTGGACCCTGCTGCTCGGGATGGACACCTTCGGCGCCTGGGACGTCGTCAGCTCCGACGGGGTGGCCAGCGTGCGGGTGCCCAAGGGGCGCTACGGCCTCAGTGGTCTGGTCTTCGAGCCCGGCCCGGAGGATGAGCCGCGCGGGATGTCCCTGTTGGCGCAGCCCGAGGTGACAGTCGAGCGGGACACCCGGATCGTGGTGGACGCCCGCAGGGGCAAGCCGGTGCGGACGACAGTTCCGGACCGGACCGCCGTTCCGCTCCTGATCGACGTCAGCGGCAACTTCACCGCCGACGACGGCAGCGCGTACACCGTCGGGCTCTGGGCCGAGACGTTCGCCGACCTGACCAGCGGTCAGCTCGGCAAGCCGAGCCCCGCCGACCGGTTCGTCGCCACCGTCAGCAGCCAGTGGACCACGCCAGACCCGACCAACAGCCCATACCTGTACGCGCTGGCCGAGGCGATCCCTGGCCGGATGCCGACCGGGTTCGTCCGCGACTACACCCGACGGGACCTGGCAACCGTCGTGCACCGGTTCCGTGGCGGCTACCCGGGCATGCAGGCCGAGCGGATCGTGTACCCCGTGCTGGAGTACAACGTCGGCGGCTCCGCCCTGATCCTGCCCACCGCCGTGCCCGGCCAGCGGGTCGAGCACTACAACACCAAGGGGGTGACGTGGGAGTCCGAGGTCGCCTTCGGGACGGTGGACGACGAGGGCTGGTTGAACCCGCAGACGGTGCTCTTCTCCGTTCCCACCGCGTACCGGGCCGGGCGGACGGTGCAGGAGATCTGGAACCAGGGCCCGTACGGACCGTCGTTCCCGAAGCCGCGCTGGCCGCACCAGAGCGTCACCCGCGACGGCGACACGATAGTGGTCGACGTGCCGATCCACAGCGACGCGGCCGGGCACCCGGGCGGCTCACTGAACGACAGCGCGCAGACCACGCTCTGGCGCAACGGCAAGCTGGTCGGCGAGAGCGAGTACGCCGGCTACGGAGAGTTCACAGTGCCACCGGGCAAGGCGGACTACCGGCTCGTCACGTCGGCGAAGCGCAGCTTCACCGACCTGAGCACCGAGGTGGAGACCAGCTGGACCTTCCGGTCGCGGCACGTCGCCGGTGACACGCCGGCCCGACTGCCCCTGTCGGTGGTGCGCTTCGCGCCGCCGCTGCGGGTCGACAACAGCGCTCCGGCCGGTCAGGGCTTCGTCGTCCCGGTCCGGGTGCAGCGGCAGCCGGGCGCGCCGACCGCCCGGGTGGAGAAGCTCACCGTCGACGTCTCGTACGACGGCGGGAAGACCTGGGGCAGGGCGAAGCTGGTCCGCACCTCGACCGACGCCTGGTCGGCAGTGTTGCGGCATCCGGCCGGCACCGGCCACGTGTCGTTGCGGGCCACCGCCCGGGACACCGCCGGTAACACGGTGACCCAACGGGTCATCCAGGCGTACCGGTTGCGCTGAGGCGTACCCCGTCCGGGTCCGCGGCCGAGCGCCGCGGACCCGGCGGGTCGTCAGTCGTTGGCGTGCAGGGCGGCGTTCAGCTCGATGCCCCGGCCGGTGCGCGGCCGGGCCTCCAGCCCGCCGGTGACCGAGTTGCGCCAGAACAGCAGCCCGTCGACGCCGGACAGCTCCCGGGCCTTGACGACCCGGCCGTCGGGGAGCGTGATCTTCGACGCGGCGGTGATGTAGCAGCCGGCCTCGACCACACAGTCGTCGCCGAGCGAGATGCCGACGCCGGCGTTCGCGCCGACCAGACTCCGCTCACCGATGCTGATCTTGTCGGTGCCGCCGCCGGAGAGGGTGCCCATGATGGAGGCGCCACCGCCGATGTCGGAGCCGTCGCCGACCAGCACGCCCTGCACGATCCGCCCCTCGACCATCGAGGTGCCCACGGTGCCGGCGTTGAAGTTGACGAAGCCCTCGTGCATCACGGTGGTGCCGGCCGCCAGGTGTGCGCCCAGGCGGACCCGGTCGGCGTCGGCGATCCGCACCCCGGACGGCACCACGTAGTCGGTCATCCGGGGGAACTTGTCCACCCCGTACACCGACAGGTGCCGGCCGGCGGCCCGCTCGATCACCCGCAGCTCGTCCACCCGCTCCGGGGGGCACGGCCCGGCGGACGTCCAGGCCACGTTGGCCAGCTTGCCGAAGATGCCGTCCAGGTTGAGCTGGTTGGGTCGCACCAGGCGGTGCGAGAGCAGGTGCAACCGGAGGTACGCGTCGGACGCGTCCTTGATCGGGTCGTCCAGCGAGCCGATCACGGTGACCACCTGCACGGTACGCAGACCGGGCAGGGACCGGTCGCCGAGCGCGGCCGGCGGCAGGTCGAGCACGTCCGCCTTGTCCTCGCCGGCGACCAGCGGCAGCTCGCCCAGGCCCAGCTTGCCGGTCGGGTACCAGGTGTCGAGCACCTGCTCGTCTGCGGTGACCGTAGCCAGGCCGATGCCCCAGGCGGAATCTGCGGACGTCACTGTTACACCTCTCGGTCACGGCCGGGCTGACCTCGGCTCGCTCCTCGCACTGACAGACCTGAAGGTACCGTGCGAACCATGGAGAACCCGCTGACCCCCGAGGTCCTCGCCGATCCGGTGCAGCTGACCCGCGCTCTGGTCGACATAGAGTCCGTGTCCCTGAACGAGAAGGCGATCGCCGACTGTGTCGAGGAGGTGCTGCGGGGCGTACCGCACCTGACCACCCACCGGCACGGCAACACGGTGATGGCGCGCACCGACCTCGGTCGGTCGCAGCGTGTCGTGCTGGCCGGGCACCTCGACACGGTGCCGTTGAACAACAACTTCCCGTCGACGATGCGCGGCGACCTGATGTACGGCTGCGGCACCTCCGACATGAAGTCCGGCACCGCGTACGCGCTGCACCTGGCGGTCACCCTGCCCGAGCCGCGCTACGACGTGACGTACTTCTTCTACGAGGCCGAGGAGATCGAGTCCCGGTACAACGGCCTCAACCTCGTCGCCCAGGCGTTCCCGGAGTGGTTGCAGGCGGACTTCGCGGTGCTGCTGGAGCCGACGTACGGCATCGTCGAGGCGGGCTGCCAGGGCACCATGCGCTCGGTGGTCACCACGACCGGGGTACGCGCCCACTCAGCGCGCTCCTGGCACGGGGTGAACGCCATCCACGCCGCCGGTGAGGTGCTGCGACGCCTCCAGACGTACGAGGCCCGCCGGGTCACGATCGACGGTTGCGACTACCGCGAGGGCATGAACGCGGTACGGATCAACGGCGGCGTGGCCGGCAACGTTGTCCCCGACCACTGCGAGGTCGAGGTCAACTACCGGTTCGCGCCGGACCGCACTCCGGCCGAGGCAGAGGCGCACCTGCGGGAGGTCTTCGCCGGCTTCGAGGTGACGGTCACCGACACGGCTGCTGGTGCCGCGCCCGGGCTCGAAGCGGCCCCCGCGAAGGAGTTCCTGGCGGCGGTCGGCGCCGCGCCGATCGGCAAGCTGGGCTGGACGGACGTGGCCCGGTTCGCGGCGATGGGCATCCCCGCGCTGAACTTCGGCCCCGGCGACCCGAATCTCGCCCACCACCCCGACGAGCACGTCGAGATCAGCAAGATCCGCGACGGCGCGGCAACCCTGCACCGCTGGCTGGCCCCGGCCTGACGCACGCCCCGCCCCCGCCCACCTTGCCCCGCCGGTGATCAAGAGGTTTGCGTCAGCCTGGCCCGTTGTCGGCGACGCAAACCTCTTGATCGGATCCGGTCGGTGCGGGAGCTGCGGGGGAGAGGGTCAGGTCACGGGTGCGGCGGCGTTCGGCCACCACGTCTCGGATCCGTCGCTGCATCTGGCGACGAATCCGGATCATCTCGCTGTTGCTGATCACGCTGGCTCCTCCCCGAAGGCGCGCGCCGGGGCATACCCGGTATGTGAATAGTAAGACGTACGGGGAAGCCGAATAGTTGCCCTTGATCGCGAACTATTTCTCGGCGTCGCCGCCCCGCGCACCCGGCCGGTGCTGCTCCACTACGGTTGCTCCATGAGCCAGAGCAACGGGCGGGAGGCCGGTCGGGGTCCCGGACAGGAGCGGCATCGCGGTGCGGTCACCCTGCGCAGGGGGGCGATCCCGAGCAGCACTGCGGACCAGCGTCTGCTGGATTCGCGGGGGCGTGGCGACTGGAAGACCAAGGACGCCTGGCGCGCGCTGCGCATCCTCGCCGAGTTCGTCGAGGGCTTCGACACCCTCGCCGACGTGCCGTCGGCGGTCAGTGTCTTCGGCTCCGCGCGCAGCGCGCCGGACAGTGCCGAGTGCCAGTTGGCCGAGGAGTTGGGCGGCGCGCTGGCCCGGGCCGGCTACGCGGTGATCACCGGCGGTGGCCCCGGAGTGATGGAGGCTGCCAACCGCGGCGCCAGCGAGGCCGGTGGGCTCTCCGTGGGCCTCGGCATCGAGCTTCCGTTCGAGCAGGGCATCAACGACTGGGTCGACCTGGCCATCGACTTCCGCTACTTCTTCGCCCGCAAGACGATGTTCGTCAAGTACGCCCAGGCGTTCGTCGTGCTGCCCGGCGGGTTCGGCACCATGGACGAGCTGTTCGAGGCGCTCACCCTGGTGCAGACCGGCAAGGTCACCCGGTTCCCGGTGGTGCTGATGGGCGTCGCCTACTGGCAGGGCCTGCTGGACTGGCTGCGCGACACGATGGCCGCCACCGGCAAGATCGGGCCGGTCGACTTGGACCTGATCTGTCTCACCGACGAGGTCAACGAGGCGGTCCGGTACATCGTCGAGGCCGAGGCCGTGCTCTCCGCCGAGCAGGAGGCGGTCCGCGAGGAGGCCGTCGCCCGTACCGGGGCGGACCAGCGGGCCGCCGCTGAACAGGCCACCGAGCAGCCCCGGGACCACGACTGATGGCGGCGATCTGCGTCTTCTGCGCCTCCTCTCGTACGCTCGACCAGCGGTGGTTGGACCTGGCCGCCGAGACCGGTGCGGAGCTGGCCCGGCGCGGGCACACGCTGGTCAGCGGCGGTGGCTGCGTCGGCATGATGGGCGCGGTGGCCGACGGCGCCCGCTCCGCTGGTGGGCGTACCGTCGGCGTGATCCCGCAGTCGCTGGTCGATCTGGAGGTCGCCGACCTGGCCTCGGACGAGCTGCTGGTGACCGACTCGATGGCCGCCCGCAAGACCGTGATGATCGACAAGTCGGACGCCTTCCTCACCCTGCCCGGCGGCCTGGGCACGCTGGACGAGTTGTTCGAGGTCTGGACGACCGCCACCCTCGCCCTGCACGCCAAGCCGATGGTGCTGATCGACACCGACGGGTTCTACCGCCCCCTGTTGGACTGGCTCGACGCGCTGGCCGACCAGACCTTCCTGAAGCCCGCCGGCCGCGACCTGCTGACCGTGACCACCACCGTCACCGAGGCCGTAGACATCCTCGAATCCCACCTAACCTGACCCCCCACCCCCTGGCCCCGCCCCCGGTCGCTCGCGGTGATCATGAAGTTATCGACGTCGCTGTCGGCGTGTCGCGCCGCTAACTTCATGATCGACGAGGTGGGTTGGGGTGGGGGTGGGTTGGTGTCGGATGGGTCTGATGGGATGAGCTGATGCAGGCGTACCGGTTGGTGCGGCGGCCCGGTGGGCCGGCGCGGGGGGACGGGGCGACGCCTGACGGCGCTTCCGTGCCTGCCAGCGGCGGCGGTGTCGGGGCGGCGGGTGGGTCCGCGCGCTCCGATGGGCCCGTAGGCGTTGGTGGGGCCGAGCGTTCGATCGGGTCTGGGGTGGCGGTCGGCGGCGGCTGGCGGGCCGATCCGGTGCAGGCCGAGGTGGTCGGGCACACCGACGGGCCGATGCTCGTCCTCGGTGGCCCGGGCACCGGCAAGACCAGCACGCTGGTCGAGGCGGTCGCCGCCCGGGTGGCCGACGGGGTCGACCCCGAACGGATCCTCGTGCTGACCTTCGGCCGCCGAGGCGCCGCCGCACTGCGGCAGCGCATCGAGGCCCGCATCGCGCAGGACGGCCACCGGGTGCTGCGCGAGCCACTGGTGCGCACCTTCCCGGCGTACGCCTTCGGGTTGCTCCGCCGCGCCGCCGCCGAGCGGGGCGAACCGTCGCCCCGGCTGCTCACCGGCCCCGAGCAGGATCTGATCATCCGTGAGCTGCTGGACGTGGTGGGCGAGGAGCCCGAGGACGACCCGGTCGGCTGGCCGACCGACCTGCGCCCCGCCCTGCGGACCAGGGCGTTCGCCGGCCAACTGCGTGACCTGCTGATGCGCGCCGCCGAACGCGGGGTCGGCTCGGCCGACCTGGCCCGGCTGGGTGAGAAGCTCGGCCGCGCCGACTGGCCCGCTGCCGCCCGCTTCCTGCGGGAGTACGTGGCAGTGCTCGCGCTGCGCGACGTCAGCAACCGCGGCTCCATCGCGTACGACCCGGCGGAGCTGGTCCGGGCGGCCACCGGGCTGCTGCGCGACGACGACGAGTTGCTGGCCGCCGAGCGTCGCCGGCTCGCCCACGTCTACCTCGACGAGTTGGCCGACACCGACCCCGCCCAACTGGAGCTGCTCTCGGTCATCGCGGGCGGCGGCAAGTCGCTTGTCGCGTTCGCCGACCCCGACTCGTCCACGTACGCCTTCCGGGGCGCCGACCCGGCCGGGGTGACGACGTTCACGCACCGCTTCCGGACGGCCTCCGGTGCGCCCGCCGCGCAGGTGCTGCTGTCCACGTCGTACCGGGCCGGGCCGGGTCTGCTCGCGGCGATCGCCCGGCTGGGTCGCCGGTTGCGGGGTCCGGCCGCGCACCGTCGGCTGCACCCGCTGCCGGACGCGCCGCCCGGTGTGGTCGAGGTGCACACGTTCCGCTCGGCGACCAGCGAGGCCGCCTGGTTGGCCCACGCGCTGCGCTCGGCGCACCTGCTCGACGGCGTGCC
The DNA here is from genome assembly GCF_030269705.1 of Micromonospora sp. NBRC 107095. Lineage (NCBI taxonomy): Bacteria > Bacillati > Actinomycetota > Actinomycetes > Micromonosporales > Micromonosporaceae > Micromonospora > Micromonospora sp. NBRC 107095. Next base: position 374,145 of record NZ_BSTU01000002.1, on the reverse strand, counting down.
CTGGTCCCGGATGGCGGTGCTGGTGCGGTCCACCGCGTTGCAGCTGCCCACCCTGCGACGGGCGTTGCACGCGGCCGGGGTGCCCACAGTGGTGCACGGCGAGGACCTGCCCCTGCACCTGCAACCGGCGGTAGCGCCGCTGCTGCTCCTGCTGCGCTGCGCACTGGAGCCGGAACGCCTCGACGAGGAGTCGGCGGTCGCGCTGCTGCACTCGCCGCTGGGTGGGGCGGACCCGCTGGCCGAGCGGCGACTGCGGCAGGGCCTGCGGGCGCTCGCGCTGGCTGCCGGTGACCGACGCCCCTCCGGTGAGCTGATCGTCGAGGCGTTACGCGATCCGGAGGAGTTGGCCGGCATCGACCGTCGCTGGGCGGAACCGGTGCAGGCGGTGGCCGGGCTGTTGGCCATCGCACGCGAGGCCGCCGATCGGCCGGGTTCGACAGCCGAGGACGTGCTCTGGGCCGTCTGGCACGCCAGTGGTCTCGCCGAACGCTGGGCCGGCGCGATCAACCAGGGCCCCCCGGAGGCCGGCGAGGGTGACCTGGCCCGGCGACGGCGGGCCGAGGCGGCCGACCGTGACCTGGACGCCGTGCTGGTCCTCTTCGACGCGGCGGCCCGGTTCACCGACCGGCTGCCCGGGGCCCGTACCGAGGTGTTCCTCGATCACGTGCTCGCCCAGGATCTGCCGGCCGACACCATCGCGCCGACCGCCGACCGGGGTGCGGCGGTACGCCTGCTCACCGCGCACGCGGCGAAGGGCCTGGAATGGGACCTGGTCGCGGTGGCCGGCGTACAGGAGGGCATCTGGCCGGACCTGCGGCTGCGCGGCAGCCTGCTCGGCTCCGAGCGGCTGGTCGACGTGTTGGCTGGCCGGTCGGTCGACGGCGCGAGAGCGGCGAACGTGGTGGGTCAGACCTCGGCGTTGCTGGACGAGGAGCGTCGGCTCTTCCACGTCGCCGTGAGCCGGGCCCGGCACCGGTTGCTGGTCAGCGCGGTGGCGTCGGCCGCCGTCGGCGGTGACGATCACGAGGAGCAGCCGAGCCGGTTCCTGCACGAGCTGATCCCGAACACCCCGCCGCCCGGCACCCCGCCGCCCGGCACCCCGCCGACAGCGCCGGGCCCGCCGCCCGGTCCGCGTACCGGGCCGTCCTCCGGTGGCACCACCGCGGGCGAGACCGGCGACGAGGAGCCGGACCATCCGGGGGCGCTGCCGGTGACCCGTCCACCCCGGGCGCTCACCCTGCCGGCGTTGGTAGCGGAACTCCGTACCGCCATCACCGACCCGGCTGCCCCGGCGACCCGGCGGCGCGCCGCGGCGGCCGAACTGGCCCGGCTCGCCGCCGCCGGAGTGCCCGGCGCGCACCCCGACGACTGGTGGGGGTTGCGGGCGCTCTCCGACGACCGGCCGCTCGTCGACGACGGCGACCCGGTGCGGGTCACCCCGTCGGCCATGGAGAGCGCGCTGCGGTGCAGCCTGCGGTGGCTGTTGGAACGGCACGGCGGCAGCGGGCCGACCAGCACCGCGCAGGGGGTGGGCAACCTGGTGCACGCCGCCGCGATGCTCGCCGAGGACGCCAGTGCCGACCGGGGCGCGCTGCTCGACTACGTGGCCGCCCGGTTCGACGCGATCGAGCTGGCGGCCCGGTGGATGGCCGGGCCGGAGCGGGAACGCGCCGAGTCGATGGTCGACAAGCTGCTGCGCTGGCTGGCCACCAACCCGCGGCGGCTGCTCGCCATCGAGCACGAGTTCGCCGTCCGCCTGGACGATCCCCACCGGCCCGTCGAGCTGACCGGTCGGGTCGACCGGCTGGAGGTCGACGAGGCCGGGCGGCTGGTGGTGATCGACCTGAAGACCGGCAAGTCCACCGCTGTCACCGGCGCCGACCTGGCGGAGCACCCACAGCTTGGCGCCTACCAGGCGGCGGTGGAGGCGGGGGCGTTCGCCGAGTTCGGTGACGAGTCCGGGGGTGCTGCGCTGGTGCAGCTGGGGACCACCGCCAAGGACGCCAAAGAGCAGAACCAACCGGCGGCCAGCGAGGGGCCGGCGGCCGGTTGGGCGACCGCGCTGGTCCGGCGAACCGCCGATACGATGGCAGCCGCCACGTTCGCGGCGGTGGCCAACTCGAAGTGCCGGGTCTGCCCGGTGCGCACCAGCTGCCCGGTCTCCGGGCAGGGGCGCCAGGTCGTCGAGCCGCCCACCGTCCGACGCACCAGTGAGGGCGAGGAGTGAGCCGGTGTTGCAGCCTGTGACGACACCGTGAGTCAGCCCACCCTGTTCGGCGCGGGCCCCGCGCCGACGCCCCGGCTCGCGGACTCCGGCCCTCGGTACACGCCGGTGGAGCTGGCCAAGCTGCTGCGGTTGCCGGCGCCGACCCGGGAGCAGGCCGCGATCATCGCCGCCCCGGTGGAGCCGCTGCTGGTGGTCGCCGGTGCCGGGTCGGGCAAGACCGAGACGATGGCCGCGCGGGTGGTCTGGCTGGTGGCCAACTCGTACGTGCGGCCGGAGCAGATCCTCGGGTTGACCTTCACCCGCAAGGCGGCCGGCGAGTTGGCCCATCGGGTACGGACCCGGCTCGACCAGCTGATCCGCCGCGTCGGCCGGCAGGGGCGGGACCCGTTGGACGATCCGCTCGCCGGTGAACCCACCGTCTCCACCTACCACTCGTACGCGGGACGGATCGTCACCGAGCACGGGTTGCGGGCCGGCTACGAGCCGTCCACCCGGCTGCTCACCGAAGCGTCCCGCTGGCAGTTGGTGGACCTGCTGGTGCGCAACTACGACGGCGACATGTCCGAGGTGGACCGGATGCCGAGCACCATCACCGACGCGGTGTTGGCGCTCGCCGGGGAGTTGGACGAGCACCTGGTCGCGCCGGACGAGTTGGCGGCCTGGACCGGCCGGTTCTTCGCCGAGGTGCAGTCCCGGCCGGGTCGGGTGTACGCCGACGTGCGCAAGGCGCTCACCCTGCAGCAGACCCGGTTGCGGCTGCTGCCGTTGGTGCGGGCGTACGCCCGGCGCAAGGTGGACTTCGAGGCGATGGACTTCGCCGACCAGCTCGCCCGGGCGGCGCGGGTGGCACGGGGCCATCCGGCGGTCGGCGCGATCGAGCGGGACCGGTTCCGGGTGGTGTTGCTCGACGAGTACCAGGACACCAGCCACGCCCAGGTGGTGTTGCTCAACGCGCTGTTCGGTGGGGGGCACCCGGTGACCGCGGTGGGTGACCCGTGCCAGTCGATCTACGGCTGGCGGGGGGCCAGCGCGGGCACCCTGGACCGGTTCCCGACCGAGTTCGCCCGCGCCGATGGTGAGCCGGCCCCGGCGCTGGGGCTCACCACGAGTTGGCGCAACCGCCCGGAGATCCTCCGGGTGGCGAACGCGCTCTCCACCCCGCTGCGGGCGGCGGGTGCCCGGGTGCCGGAGCTGCGCTCGGCGTTGACCGTCCGGGACCCGATCCCGCACCGCAGCCCCGGCGGTGCGGCCGGGGGCACCGTGCACTGCGCGATGCTGCCCACGTACGCCGACGAGGCTGACTGGATTGCCGACAGCGTGCTGGCCGCGTGGCGTGGGGCGGCCGGGACGCCGGGCGTGGCCCCGGAGCACATCCCGGTGGCGCGGCGCCCGACGACCGCCGTGCTGGTTCGGGTACGCAGCCAGATCCCGGCGATCGAGTCGGCGCTGCGCGAGCGTGGTCTGCCGGTCGAGGTGGTGGGGCTGGGCGGCCTGCTGGACACCCCCGAGGTGCGCGACGTGGTCTGCACGTTGCGGGTGCTGGCCGACCCGACCGACGGGGCCGCGCTGTTGCGGCTGCTCACCGGTGCCCGTTGGCGGATCGGGCCGCGTGACCTGGTGGCGCTGCACCGGCGGGCCCGGGCCATCGCGAAGGCCCGACGGCAGGTGGCCGCCGACGACGGCGCGGAGATCAGCCCCGACCTGTTGGACGAGGCGACTCTGGTGGAGGCGCTGGCCGACCTCGGGCCGGCGCAGGCGTACTCGGCGGAGGGTTTCGCGCGGCTGCGCGCGTACGGCCGGGAGTTGGCGCTGCTGCGTTACCGACTGGACCAGGCGCTGCCGGACCTGATCGCGGACATCGAGCGGACCATCGGCCTGGACGTGGAGGTCGCGGTGCGGGCCGGCCGTGACGGCGCCGGCGACGCGGGCCTGGCCCGGGGGCACCTGGACGCGCTCGGCGACGTGGCGGCCCGGTTCAGCGGGGAGACGCCGGGCGCCACCCTGTCCGGCTTCCTGTCCTATCTGGCCGCCGCCGAGGACGAGGAGCGTGGTCTGGCACCGGGCGAGGTCGAGGTGGTGGAGGGCGCGGTGCAGGTGGTCACCGCACACGCCGCCAAGGGTCTGGAGTGGGACGTGGTGGCGGTGGCCGGGCTCAGTCGCGGGCTGTGGCCGGGGCCGGTCCGCAACTCCGACCACTGGTTGGGCGGGCTGGGTGTGCTGCCGTTCCCGCTGCGCGGTGACGCCGACGGGCTGCCCGAGTTGGCGCTCGACGAGGCGGGCGACCAGCGGGCCGTGGCGCGGGCGGTGACCGACTTCACCGACGCGTGGCGGGCCCACGACGAGCGGGAGGAACGGCGGCTGACGTACGTGGCGGTGACCCGGCCGCGCCGGCTGCTGCTCTGCTCGGGTTACTGGTGGGGGGAGGGTACGAAGCGACCGCGAGGTCCGTCGGTCTTCCTGCGTGAGGTGTACGACGCCTGCCTCGACGGTGGGCCGGGGCACCTGATCGACGTGTGGGCACCGGAGCCGACCCCGGACGCGACGAACCCCACGGCCGAGGTGGTGCTCCGCGCGGAGTGGCCGGCCGACCCGTTGGGTGGTCGCCGGCCGGCGCTGGCCGAGGCGGCCGGGCTGGTGCGTCGCCTGATGGCCGACGGTCCGGCGGCGGCGCTCCCGGGACCGGTCGGGCCGGTGCTGCCCGGGCCGGTCGGATCGAGTGGCTCGATGCCCGCCGGGTCAGTGACGCCGGCCGGCGCAGTGCCCGCCGGGCCGGTGACGCCGACCGGGTCGGAGGCCGAGCCGGAGGTGGATCCGGAGGTGGCGCGCTGGCAGCGCGAGGCGGACCTGTTGCTGGCCGAGCGCGCCGAGCTGACCCGGCTCTCCGGTGCGGTCGAGGTGGAGCTGCCCGGGGCGCTGAGCGTCACCCAGCTCGTCGCGTTGCGGCGCGATCCGGCGGCGTTGGCCCGTACGCTGCGCCGGCCGGTGCCGACCGAACCCAACCCGTACGCGCGTCGGGGCACCGCCTTCCACGCCTGGTTGGAGCAGCGCTTCGGCGCGGACCGCTTGTTGGACCTGGACGAGCTGCCCGGCGCTGCCGACGCCGATGCCGCACCCGACGAGGCGCTTGTCGAGCTTCAGGAGCGGTTCCTGGCCAGCGAGTGGGCCGATCGGTCACCGGTGGAGGTGGAGGTGCCGTTCGCCACGGTGATCGCCGGGGTGGTGGTACGGGGCCGGATGGACGCGGTTTTCGCCCGGCCGGGTGGCCGGTTCGACGTTGTCGACTGGAAGACCGGCGCGCAGCCCACCGGGCCGGCGGCGGAGGTGGCCGCCGTGCAGCTGGCCGTGTACCGGTTGGCCTGGGCGGAGCTGGCCGGTGTGCCGGTCGAGCGGGTGGGCGCGGCGTTCCACTACGTCCGGCACGGGGTGACCGTACGGCCCGCCGACCTGCTGGATGTGGCGGGCCTCACGGCCATGATCGCCCAGTTGCCCGAGGATTCTGCCCAACATTGACCACTGCGGGGAAAACCGTGGTAGGTTGACCGGGTTGCAGTTTTGGTTACCAGAGACTCTGTGTGCGCCTGGCGGGATTGTGGCCCCAGGCGCTCTTTGTTGTGTCCGGAGTTCTCCGGGCGGGGCGACCAGAAGCGACAGGCGATTCGCGCATCCCCGCGCGGAGCGCTCCTCTTCGGGCACGCAACAAGTGCGTGTCCGACGTTCCGTCAAGGAGACGAAACACATGGCTATTGGCACCGTGAAGTGGTTCAACGCTGACAAGGGCTTCGGCTTCATCACCCCGGACGGCGGCGGCGCTGACGTCTTCGCCCACTTCTCGGCGATCCAGTCCTCCGGCTACCGGAGCCTGGACGAGAACCAGCGGGTCGAGTTCGAGGTGACCCAGGGCCAGAAGGGCCCGCAGGCGGAGAACATCCGCCCGCTCTGATCTTCGGATCGGTCAGCATTACCTGTCGCGCCCTCCGGGTGTGACGGTGACGGGACCGGCCCGCCCCGCCGCCGCCTGCTCACGCAGGCGGCGGCCCGGCGGCGGGCCGGCCTGTACTCCAAATCGGTTCGTGCTTGTGAGTCCTGGCGGTCTCTTTCCGCTGGTGACAGCGCCGACTTCGGCGCCCTCCCTCGACACGTGCCGCGTCGAGGAAGGCTTCCGCATGACCACAGTTGTTCCCTCGTTCGCCCATACCGGTCTGGCGCCGGCGCTGCTCAGCGCGCTGACCGCGCAGGGCATCACCGAGCCGTTCCCGATCCAGTCGGCGACGCTGCCCGACTCGCTCGCCGGCCGGGACGTGCTGGGCCGGGGTCGTACCGGCTCCGGCAAGACCCTCGCCTTCGGGCTTCCGCTGCTGTCGCGTACCGCCGGCCGTAAGGCCCGGCCGGGTCGTCCGCTGGCCCTGGTGCTGGTGCCGACCCGTGAGCTGGCCCAGCAGGTCACCACCGCGCTGGCCCCGTACGCCCGCGCGCTCGGGTTGCGCTGCGCCACCGTCGTCGGCGGGCTGTCGCTGCAGCGGCAGGCGGACGCGCTGCGCGCCGGCGCCGAGGTGGTCGTCGCCACCCCTGGCCGGCTGCACGACCTGATCAACCGTGGCGACGCCCGGCTCGACCAGGTCGAGATCACCGTGCTCGACGAGGCCGACCAGATGGCCGACATGGGTTTCCTGCCGCAGGTCACCAAGCTGCTGGAGCAGGTCGCGCCGCAGGGGCAGCGGATGCTCTTCTCCGCGACCCTGGACGGCGGCGTGGACCGGTTGGTCCGCCGCTTCCTGAGCAACCCGGTCACCCACTCGGTGGACCCGGGCACCGCGACTGTCACCGCGATGACCCACCACGTGTTGCACGTCGACGCCGCTGACAAGCCCGACGCGTTGACCCGGATCGCCGCCCGTGAGGGGCGCACCATCCTGTTCATGGGCACCAAGCACCGCGCCGACCGGCTGGCCCGTCAACTGCTCTCCAAGGGCGTACGCGCTGCCGCGCTGCACGGCGGCAAGTCCCAGCCGCAGCGCACCCGCATCCTGGAGCAGTTCCGCAACGGTCAGGTGACCGCCCTGGTCGCCACCGACGTGGCGGCCCGTGGCATCCACGTGGATGGCCTGGACATGGTGGTCAACGTGGACCCGCCGACCGAGGCGAAGGACTACCTGCACCGGGGCGGCCGTACCGCCCGGGCCGGCGAGTCCGGTTCCGTGGTCACCCTGGTCCTGCCGGAGCAGCGCCGGGACGTGTCCCGGCTGATGGCCACCGCCGGCATCCGACCCGAGTCGGTCCAGGTGCGCGCCGGTGACGCGGCGTTGGCCCGGGTGACCGGTGCCCGTGAGCCGTCCGGTGTGCCGGTGACCATCGTCGCCCCGCCGGCGCCCGCCTCTCGCACGCGTACCTCCGGTGGCTCGGCCTCCGACGGCGGCGCCCGGCCGGCGCACCGCGCGTCGGGGCGCTCCCGTCGCCCGCGTCGCCCCCGTACCGTCTGATCTTCTGCGCGTCGACCGACCCGTCCCGCTTCGGCTGGGCGGGTCGGTGTCGTTCCCGCGCGTCGCCCGCCGTCCGGCCGCCTCGTGATGACGGCGCGGTGACCCGTTCGGCTGAGTCGGTAATCAGCCTCCGCTGGGTCGGCTGGCCGACTGCGCCCTGGCCGGCAGTGGTCGAGGCTGACGGACGGGGGAAGTCGGGCGGGGGGCCCGACACGGGAGGGGTGACCATGGCGGGCGAAGCCGGCTCGGGCGCACTGCGTGAACTGATCCTGGTGGTCGCGGTCGCGTTCGCCGGGTTGTTGCTCGCCATGGTCGCGGCCTTCGCGCCCTGGCATGCCACCCCGGCGGGCAATGCTCCCGCCGGTCTGGTGGAGCTGCACAGTCCTGGCGGCCCGGGCTCCGGCCCGTCGGACGCACACGTGGGCTGAGCAGCGACCGGCCTACCGGTGCCGGCGGAGGGGCAGGCCCGGTCAGGATCGGTGCGAGGTGTGGTCGGGTCGGCGGGGCACCGGCCCGACCACATCACCGTCGCCGCTCAGACGTCGTGGGGGCGTGGGTGAGCAGGTTGGCGAGGGTGGTGCTGTCGACCACGGTGGCGATCGCCCCGTGCACCGCCAGCCAGACGTCGGTGAGCCCCGCGGCCACTCCGTGATAGCCGGCGCGCTCGGCCGGCAGACCGCGCACCGTGGTGAGCGAGCCGCCGACCGCGCGCAGCACGTCTCCGACGGTGATCTCGTGGGGCGGGCGGGTCAGCGCGTACCCGCCGTCGGCACCGCGGTGGCTGTGCAGCAGACCGGCCCGGCGCAGGTCGAGCAGGATGCCCTGCAGGAAGCTGAGCGGGATGCCCTGCACCTCGGCCAGGCTGGCGGCCTTGACCAACTCGCCGGCACTGTCGCCGTCGCCACCACCGGCGGCGGCGACGGCGAGCATCGCCCGGAGCGCGTAGTCGCTGCGCGCGGAGACGAACACGTCACTGACCAGCCTGGTCCAGTACGCCCCAGCGGCGCCGGATCGCCTTGTCCGCAGCGCCGAACGCGGCGTCCACGACCAGACCGAGGACCAGGATGACGATCATCGTGGAGAGCAGCCAGGGCGCGTCGGACAGTTCGCGGGAGTAGGTGAGTTGGGCGCCGAGTGAGGTCTGCGAGATGCCGACCACGAGCAGCTCACCGGCCATCAGGCTGCGCCAGGAGAACGCCCAGCCCTGCTTGAGCCCGGCGACGATCGCCGGCAGGGCGGCCGGGGCGATGACGTACCGGTAGAGGTTGAGCCCACGGGCGCCCAGATTGCGGCCGGCGCGTAGCAGCAGCGGCGGCACGTAGTCCACGCCGGAGATCACCCCGTTGGCGATGGACGGGGCCGCACCGAGCACCACCACGAAGAAGATCGCCTTCTCGCTCAGCTCGAAGAGCAGGATGGCCAGCGGGAACCAGGCGATCGACGGCATGGTCTGCAACGCGGTGATCATCGAGCCGAGGGCGGCGCGCAGCACAGTGGACCGGGCCACCGCGAGGCCGAGCAGCAGACCGACCGCGACCGAGAAGACGTACCCGAGGGCGGCCCGGCGCAACGTGGTGACCAGGCCGTCCCAGAGCTGCGGGCCCTGCGCCTGGGCCAGCAGCTCGCGCCCGACCTCCAGCGGGCCGGGCAGCGAGTACGGCGGCTTCCAGCCCGTCCAGACCACGATCTGCCAGGCGGCTATGGCGATGGTCAGCGCGGCGAGCTTGGGCCAGGTGGCCGCCCAGAGGCGGGCGCCCCGGGAGACCTCCTTGTCCCGGCCGGCGATCTCCAGCGCGTCCAGGCCGGTGATCTCGGCGTCGGTACGCGCCGAACTGGTGAGGGTGTCACTGGCCATGGCGGCCCACCTCCGTACGGAGCCGCTCGGTGACCTCGGCGGCGACGGCCGCGACCTCCGGGGAGTCGATCCGACGGGGGCGCGGGATGGTCACCTCGGTGGAGTAGATGATCCGGCCGGGTCGGCTGGAGAGCAGGATGATCCGGTCGGCCAGCCGGGCCGCCTCGCGGACGTTGTGCGTCACGAAGAGCACCGAGAGCTGGCGCTCGGACCAGATCCGTTCCAGCTCGTCGTGCAGGATGTCCCGGGTCATCGCGTCCAGCGCGCCGAACGGCTCGTCCATCAGCAGCACCGGGGTGTCCAGAGCCAACGTGCGGGCCAGCGCGACCCGCTGTCGCATCCCGCCGGAGAGCTCGTGCGGGCGCTTGCGGCCGAAGTCGGCCAGGTGCACCGTCCGCAGCAACTCGGCGACCCGCTCGCGGCGTTGGGCCCGGGGGAGCCGGCGCAGCTTGAGGGGGACCTCCACGTTGGCGTCGACGGTCAGCCAGGGAAAGAGCGCCGGTTCCTGGAACATCAGGCCCGGGTTGACGTCGCCGGCCAGGGTGATCTGGCCACCGCTGACCCGGTCCAGCCCGGCCACCAGGTTGAGCAGGGTGCTCTTGCCGCAGCCGGACGCGCCGACCAGACAGACGAACTCGCCGGGCGCGACGTCCAGCGACACGCCGTCCAGGGCCAGGACGGCGCTCGCCCCGCGTCCGTACACCTTGGTCACGCCGGAGAGCGCGACCGCGGTGGTCGCGCTCTGCGGCGTCGTCGTGGTCGACGTCATGGCTGGACGACCTCGGGCTTGCCGGCGGCCTTGAGCGCGTTGTTGAGGTACGTCAGGTCGTACAGGCCATTGAGGTCCACCGGCTCGGTCAGGCCGACATCGACGGCGTGGTCGAGCCCGGCCTTCAGGGAGGACGGGATCGGGTCGTTGGTGAACTCCAACGTCGGCCACGCCTGCTTGATCAGCTTCAGGTCCAGCGGCTTGCCGGTGATCTTGCCGAGCGCGTCCGAGATGGCCTGCTGCGCCTCGTCCGGCTTGGTGTTGACGAACTCGTTGGCGGCCACCTGACCGTCGACCAGCTTCTGCACCACGTCCGGGTGCGCCTTGAGGAACTTCGTGCTGACCAGCAGGTTGGTGATGACGAACTTCTTGTCCGGCCACAGGTCGCGCTCGTCGACCAGCACCTTGCCGCCGGCGTTGACCAGGCGGGAGACGAACGGCTCGGGCACCCAGGCCCCGTCGATCGCGCCGCTGGTGAAGGTCTCGATGGTCTGGGCGTTCTCCTGCGGCACGATCTTGACGTCGCCGCCACCCTCCTTGGTGGTGGTGAGGCCCTGCTGCTTGAGCCAGTACCGGATCGCCACGTCCTGGGTGTTGCCCAGCTGCGGGGTGGCGATCTTCTTGCCCTTCAGGCCCTGCGCGTCCGCGATGCCGGGCTTGACCACCAGCGCCACGCCGCCGGACGCCGCGCCGGAGATGACCCGGACAGCCTCGCCCTTGGACTTGGAGAAGGCGTTCACCGTCGGATTCGGACCGATGTAGGTGGCGTCCAGCGCGCCGGAGAAGACCGCTTCGATGGCGGCCGGGCCGGCGTTGAAGGTCTTCGGGTCCAGCTTGACGTCGGTGCCGAGCTTCTCCGCGAAGATGCCCTTCTCCACGCCGACGACCGCCGGCGCGTGGGTGATGTTGGGGAAGTAGCCGAGGCGCAGCGTCACCGGGCCGGAGCTGCCGCCCGCGCCCTCGCTGTCGTCGCCGCACCCGGCGGTGCTGCCCAGGGTCGCCGCGCCGAGGGCGGCGAGGGTGGTCAGCGTGACCAACCGGCGCAGGGGGAGCCGTCTCATCGTCCATCCAATCCGCAGTATTCCTACTTAGTTGGTAGGAAGAGTGGGCCAGGCCGCGGTCAGCGTCAAGACCCATCCACATGGCGGGACGGCGCGTCTCGGTTATGTCGGTATCTCCTACCAGCTTGCTGGGATAAGCCGCGAAGTGTGGGCGGGGAACGACCGGCTGCTGACCGGGATGAGCCCGGAGCGGATCGCCGCCGCCCAGGCCCGGTTCGCAGGCTGGACCCGGTCGCACCGCCGGGAGGCCGAACGGGTCGGCAACGAGGTGCTGCCCCTGGTGACCGCCCTCGTCGCGGCGGCTCCGGGAAGGTCGCGGGTGGCCGCCCTGCCGACGCGCTAGGGTCAACTCCGTGGCGGCGCGGAGATCCAGAATTCCAGCGACGAAGTATCCGGTCGAGCGGTTCACCCTCGACAACGGCCTGCGGGTGGTGCTCACCCCCGATCGCAGTGCCCCGGTGATCGGGGTGGCGGTGGTCTACGACGTCGGCATCCGTTCCGAGCCGGAAGGGCGCACCGGCTTCGCCCACCTCTTCGAGCACCTGATGTTCCAGGGCTCGGAAAACCTGGAGAAGCTGGCTCACTTCCGGCATGTGCAGGGTGCGGGCGGCACCTTCAACGGCTCCACCCACCTGGACTACACCGACTACTTCGAGACGCTGCCGAGCAACGCGCTGGAACGCGCGCTGTTCCTGGAGGCGGACCGGATGCGCGGTCCCCGGCTGACCGAGGAGAACCTGCGCAACCAGGTCGATGTGGTCAAGGAAGAGATCCGGGTCAACGTCCTCAACCGGCCGTACGGCGGTTTCCCCTGGCTGACCCTGCCGCCGGTCATGTTCGACACCTTCCCCAACGCCCACGACGGCTACGGCTCCTTCGACGACCTGGAATCGGCGACCGTCGCCGACGCAGCGGACTTCTTCCGCCGCTACTACGCCAGCGGCAATGCCGTGCTCGCCATCAGCGGCGACATCGACGTGGCCGAGGCGACCGAGCTGGTCAGCCGGCACTTCGGTGACGTGCCGGCCCGGCTGGCACCGCAACGGCCCGACTTCACCGAGCCCGACCTGAGCGCCGAGCGGCGCACCTCGTACACCGACGCCTTGGCGCCGCTTCCGGCGGTGGCCGGCGCCTGGCGCGTGCCCGACCCGGTCACCGACTTCGCCGGCTACCTGCCGTACGTGGTGCTGGCCGAGGTGCTCACCGACGGCGACGCGTCGCGGCTGGTCGAGCGGCTGGTGCAGCGCGACCGCACGGTGACCAGCCTCGGCGGATACCTCGGTTTCATGGGCGACCCGTTCGACGTCCGCGACCCCACCGCGCTGCTGTTGCAGGCGCACCTGCCGCCCGGGGGTGACGTGGACAAGGTGCTGCGCACCGTCGACGAGGAGCTGGACCGGCTGGCCACCGACGGGCTGACCGACGGTGAGCTGGCTCGCACCCAGGCCCGGATGGCGACCCACCTGTTGCGGGACACCGACGCGGTGCTCGGTCGGGCGCTGCGGATGGCCGTGCTGGAGCAGCAACGTGGCGAGCCGGGCCTGCTCAACGAGTTGCCCCGGCTGGTCGGCGAGGTCACCGAGGAGCAGGTCCGGGCCGCCGCGGCCACCCTGCGCCCCGAGCGTCGGGCCGCCATCGAAGTCATCCCCGGAGGTGCCCGATGACCGGGACTGTGGCCGCCGCGCCGCGCACGCTGCCCCCGTTGGGGCCGACCCGGAAGCTCAAGGTGCCCAAGCAGGCCGAGCGGACGCTGCCCAACGGGCTCACCGTGATCGCGGTACGCCGGCCCGCCGTGCCCCTGGTCGAACTGCGGCTCTGGGTGCCGTTCGGTCGGGTGCACCTGGCCCGCGGCGCGATGCTCTCGCAGACCATGCTCTCCGGCACCGGGTCGATGACCAGCGTGCAGATCGCCGCCGAGTTGCAGAAGGTGGGCGGCGGGCTCTCCGCGGGCGTCGACCCGGACCGGCTGATGCTCTCCGGCGCCGGCCTGGTCACCGGTCTGGACCGGATGCTGGAGCTGCTGGCCGAGGTGCTGACCGGCGCCAGCTACCCCAGCGACGAGGTGGCCACCGAACGGGACCGACTGGTCGACCGGATCCAGGTGGCGCAGAGTCAACCGGCGCACCTGGCCCGGGAGGCGCTGCTCAAGCGGATCTACGGCCGGCACCCGTACGCGACGCAGACGCCCGAGCCCGACCAGATCCGGGCCGTCCGACCGGCGGCCCTGCGCACCCTGCACTCGGAGCGGGTCCACCCGACCGGCGCGCAGTTGGTGCTGGTCGGTGACGTGCAGCCGGAGAAGGCGCTGGACGCCGCCGAGCGGGCACTCGGCGGCTGGTCGGGTGCCGGGCGTACGGCCGACCTGCCAGCGACCCCGCCGCTGGAGCCGGGGCCGCTGCTGCTTGTCGACCGGCCGGGCTCGGTGCAGTCGTCGCTGCGGATCGCGCTGCCGGCGGTGTCGCGCACCGACCCGGACCACGCCCCGCTGCAACTGGCCAACCTGATCTTCGGCGGCTACTTCTCCTCCCGGTGGGTGGAGAACATCCGCGAGGACAAGGGCTACACGTACGGCCCGCACTCGGCGATCGAGCATTCCGTCGCCGGGTCGGTGCTGGTCGCCGCCGCCGACGTGGCCACCGAGGTCACCGGTCCGGCGCTGCTGGAGACGACGTACGAGCTGGGCCGGTTGGCGTCGCTGCCACCGAAACCCGAGGAGTTGGAGCAGGCCCGGCAGTACGCCCTGGGCACCCTTCAGCTCGGCATGTCCACCCAGGCCGGGTTGGCCGCGTTGACCAGCGCGTACGCGGGCAACGGTCTGCGCCTGGAGTTCCTCGCCGAGTACGCGGCGCGGTTGGCGAAGGCGAGCATCGAGGATGTGGCGCAGGCGGCGGCCCGGTACCTGGCACCGGCGCGGGCGGCGATCGTGGTGCTCGGCGACGCGGAGCGGGTCACCCCGGGGCTGGCCGCGCTGACCACAGTCCACACCGAGCGGCAGGCGTGAGCGGGGAGGCGGCGCCGCCGTTGGCGCGGTCCACGCTGGATCGGGCGGCGCACCGGCGGGGCGACTCGCAGTGGCTGACCGAGGCGTGGTTGCGGGCCCGGGTGCTGCTGATCGACTCGACCGACGACGGTCGGACGCTGGCCCGCACCGAGACGTCGCCTCCGACGTTGGTGCTGTTCGGAGCGGGTGACGTGCCCGCCGGCTCCGAGGCGGCGGCGATGTTCCTGGGGGTGGAGCCGGACGGGGTGCCGGTCTTCGCCGTCGACGCGCCGCTGCCGCCGATTCCGGGGACCCGGGCGGTCCACCTCCGCGAGGTGGGTCACCTGCTCGCCGACCGGGAGGCCGGCATCTTCACCACCGCGCTGGCACTCGTCAACTGGCACACCCGGCACGGTTACTCGACCAGCACCGGGGCGCCGACCGCGATGGACGAGGCCGGTTGGTCCCGGGTGGACCGCAATGGTGGGCGGATCTGGCCGCGTACCGACCCGGCGATGATCGTGCTCGTTCACGACGGGGTGGACGGCCCGGACGGCCGCTGCCTGCTCGGCAACAACGCTGGCTGGCAGGGCACCCCCGGTGGTCGCCGCTACTCCTGTCTGGCCGGCTACGTCGAGCCGGGCGAGTCGGCGGAGGCGGCCGTGTTGCGCGAGGTCCGCGAGGAGGTGGGCATCGGGGTCGAGCGCATCGGGTACGTGGGCAGCCAGGCCTGGCCGTTCCCCGGCTCGCTGATGCTGGGCTTCCTTGCCACCGCGAACCCGACGGAGCCGGTGCGGGTGGACCCGTCCGAGATCGCGTACGCCCGGTGGTTCTCCCGCCGGGAGATCGGGGCGGCGTTGGCTGGGCAGACGGTGGACGTGGGCGACGGGGCCCGACTGATCCTGCCGCCGCCGTCGTCGATCGCGCTGTTCCTCATTCACCGGTGGCTGGACGGCTGGGTGGACGCCGACCGCTGAGCACGGTCCCGGCCCGTGGCCGCCGTTGCCGCGACGGTCACGGGCCGGGAACACGGGCCGTCGTGGTCGGTGGGTGCGAGTAACGCGGCGGGGGAGCCGGTCCGACCACGACGGACGACCTGTGAGTCAGGTGCCGAGGCGGCCCGGTCTCTGTCGGAAGGCGGGCCGTGGCTCGATCAGCGGGAGGACCTTGACCCGCTGCTTGCCGGCGCGGACCGCGCCGACCGTGGCCAGGGCGCGGGCCAGCAGGAGCGCGGCGTCCCGGTCCTCGGCGTGCACGATCTGCCGTCGCGGCTCGGGCGCGGTCGTCTCGTCGCGAAGTCGGTGGCCGTCCGCCCAGGCGGCGGCGATGTCCCCGTCGGCGACGGCGCGGATGTCGGTGCGAACGATCAGGAACCGCATGTGGGTCTCCGGATGAACCGCGACGGATGAGCAGTGTGGAAGTTCCACGTATCCGAGGGCCATGTTACGCCCCGTGTTCGTCTCAGCAACTGAAACGCGCCTATCGGTTTCGAGCCTCGTCCGATCAGCCGATGGCTGCTCAGCAGGGTTGGCGGGTCACCGGGCGACGGGTCGGTGGGTGCGACGAGACGGGGCCGCCGGCGGTGCGCCGACGGCCCCGTACCCGGTCACCGGGTCAGTTCAGATCGAACTGGCCCTTCTTGGCGCCGGTGATGAAACCGAGCCACCCCGCGCGGTTGAACAGCAGCACCGGGCCGCCGCGGTCCTTGCTGTCGCGCAGGGCGACCGCCGACGGGCCGGTGGCGAGCGGGGCGACCTCCACGCAGTTGGAGGTCTGGCTGCGGGTGCTGGTACGCCACGGGGCGTCCGCCAACGAGTGGGCGGAGACGGACGGCGTGTTGCGGATGTCGTTCATGGTTCTGCTCCTGATGTGCAGCGATCCGATGGGACGAGTGGTGCCGCACGCCCCGACGGAGGTCCCCCGTGGATCACCGGTCCGTCAGTCGCCCCGAACCCTGGCGGCGTTGGGTCGGCGCCGTTGCCGGCCCGAACGCCACTGTGGATGGGGGCGTCGCCTCGGTCAGCCGTCCCGCCGCCTCGATCAGCCAGGAGAGGGTGTCCGAGGCGTTAAGTGCCGCCGTGCATAGCCACTCGAACACCACTTTATAGCGATTTAGCGTGATTACCTCGGTCGACATGACGTCGGTGAAGCCACCTTCGATGGCCAATGTCTCCGGATCGAGGGGATCGGCGAACCGATAGACCGAGAACGCGGTCGGCGGAAGGAACCAACTGCCGATCTGGGTGTCCCGGAGCAGCACGTGCAGGGTCACGTTCGGCAGCAGGGCCAGCTCGCAGAGTTGGAGCAGCTGCTCGTGCAGCACCTCCGGCGGCCCGGCCCGGCGGCCGAGAGCGGCCTCCTCCAGCACGGCGGTGTAGCGGGGAGCGTGCGGCTCCCGGGTGAGCAGCGACTGGCGGGCCAGCCGGGCCTGCACCTCGGTCTCCGGCTCGTCGCCGGGCTCCGGCTCGCCCGCGCCCGCGTTCACCTGGCGGGCCGACACGATCCGCAGCTGGGCGTACCCGGGGGTCTGCAACAGGCCCGGCACCAGCACCGGGTTGTACTCGGAGATCTCCGCGCAGCCTGCCTCCAGCTCGGCCCAGCCGCGCTGCTGCTGCGTCATGACCGGGAAGTTCTTCAACCAGCCGCGCATGTCGCCGGCCTCGTTGGTGATGCCCAGCAGCTCGTCGTGCAGCGCCTGGTCGGCGCCGTAGAGGTCGAGCAGGTCGCCGACGTCCTGCGGGTCCGGTCGGCTGCGGCCGTTTTCCAGGCGGGACAGTTTGGACGCGGAGGCCCAACCGATACGCTCGATGACCTGATCGCCGGTGAGACCCGCGGCCTCACGCAGGCGGCGCAGCTCGATGCCCAACCGGCGACGACGCAGGATCGGGCTGGGTGCGGCAGGAGGCACAGTGTCCTCTTTCCCGTCGACCGCCGCAGACGCGACGGTAACTGTATGAAATTCGCCCCCCACGGTCAGTATGGACGGCGCGACCGGTGTCGGAGGTTCCGGCGAGGGCGTGTCTTGCGAAAATCGGACCACGGGAATGCCGGACGACGACGGACCCGCGGTCGCGGCCGTCGACCTCGCCCACCTGGGCACGCCATCCCGCCGGAGGGACCCATGCGCACGATCCTGCGCCGACCCGACTTCCGTCTGCTCTTCGGCGGCCTGCTGGCCAGCATGACCGCCGAGTCGATCCTGCTGCTGGCACTCGCGATCTGGGTCAAGGATCTGACTGGCTCGAACGGGTTGGCCGGTGCCACGATCTTCGCGGTCATCGCGCCGATGACGCTGGCACCGCTGGTCGGCTGGGTCGTGGACCGCTACCCGCGCCGACCGTTCTTCGTCGCCGCGAACGTGGTGACCGCAGCCCTGCTCACCCCGCTGTTCACCGTCCACGACGCGGGAGACGTCTGGGTCGTCTACCTGGTGGCCGCCCTCTACGGACTCTCGTCCATCACGCTCGGCGCGGCGCTCAGCGGGCTCATCCGCGAGTTGGTGCCGGTCAAGCTGCTGGCCGAGGCGAACGGCGTACTGCAGACCGTACGCCAGGGGATACGACTGGTCGGCCCGCTGGTGGGCGCGGCCCTCTACGCGGCGCTCGGCGGCTGGGCGCTGGCCGGAATCGGCATGGTCGGATTTCTGACCGCGGCGGCGGTGGTGACCGCGCTGCCCGCCCCGCAACAGGTGCCCGCGACGGTACGGCTGCGGTGGCCGGCCGAGCTGGGCGCCGGCCTGCGGCACCTGGCCGGCGAGCCGGCCCTGCGGCGGGCCCTGCTCGGCTACGGGCTCGGCTCACTGGTGATGGGCTTCAGCGAGTCGCTCATCTTCGCCTACGTGGACCAGGGGCTGAACCGGGATGCCGCGTTCGTGGGTGTGCTGGTCACCGTGCAGGGCGTTGGCGGTCTGCTCGGCGGACTCTGCTCACCGACGCTGGTCCGCCGGCTCGGAGAGGTCGGCACGCTCGCCGCCGGGGTCGCCTTCTTCTCGCCGGCCGCGCTTGCGCTCGCGTACCCCGATCTGCGGCTCGGGTTCGCGGCGGTGCTGCTGGCCGGGGTCTCGCTCCCGCTGACGATGGTGGGATTGCACACGCTGATCCAGCGCCGCACGCCGCCCGCGCTGGTCGGCCGGGTCGCCGCCGCCACCCAGGCGGTGGTCAGCGGGCCGCAGGCTTTCTCCATCGGGGCGGGTGCCCTGCTGGTCGGGTTCCTGGACTACCGGCTGCTGTTCGCGCTGGTCGGGGTGGCCACCCTGGCCGCCGGCAGCTACCTGTGGCGGGGTCGCCACCTGAGCGCGCCACCCGGGGCACCCGCACCGACGCCACCCACCCGCCCGACGCTCCCGGCGCCCCGCCGACCGGTTGAGGACACCGACCGGCCCGGCCTTCCGGCACCCGCCGACCGTCGCCACCGTGACCCGTGCCCGGACACGACGAACGGCCGCCCCAGGTGGGGCGGCCGTGCGCCGAGAATGAACCGGCAGATCAGGCGTTGAGGGTTTCCAGGTGCTGCTTGACCTGGGTGATCGAGGGATTCGTCAGCGCGCTGCCGTCGGCGAAGCGCAGCGTCGGCACCGTCTGGTTACCGCCGTTGACACTCATCACGAACTCCGCGGCCTTCGGGTCCTGCTCGATGTCGACCACCTCGTAACCGATGCCCTCCCGGTCGAGCTGCGACTTCAGCCGGTGGCAGTAGCCGCACCAGGGGGTGGAATACATCGTCAACATGGTCGGATCCTCCAACTCCTCCGGCCGCGGCTTGCCGATCAAGCCGAGGCTGTTCGCTGCAACGCTGGGAGGAGCTGAGATGATTCCTGGTTGTGGTGGTTCACTCAGCGTCGGAACAGGTGCTCGCCGGGCTGGACCCGGAGCAGCGCGCCGCGGTGACCGCACCCGCCGGCCCGGTCTGCATCCTGGCCGGCGCCGGCACCGGCAAGACCCGCGCGATCACCTCCCGAATCGCCCACCGGGCGCTCTCCGGGGAGATCTCCCCCCGACACGTGCTCGCTGTCACCTTCACCGCCCGCGCCGCCGCCGAGATGCGGAGCCGTCTCACGGTGCTCGGGGTGGGTGGCGTCCAGGCGCGGACGTTCCACGCCGCCGCGCTGCGTCAGGTGCGGTACTTCGCGCCCCGGCTGCTGGCCGGGCGTGCCATGCCCGAACTGCTGGACAGCAAGGTACGACTGGTCACCCTCGCCGCCGCCCGGGTCGGCCTGCGTACCGACCGGGCCGCCGCCCGCGACCTGGCCGGCGAGATCGAGTGGGCGAAGTCGTCACTCGTCGAACCGACGGACTACGTGGTGGCCGCGGCCCGGGCGCTGCGCGACACGCCGCACGAGCCGGCGAAGGTGGCCGACGTGTTCACCGCGTACGAGCAGCTCAAGCGCGCGAACGGCGTGATCGACTTCGAGGACATGCTGCGGGCCGCGGTGTGGGGGATCGAGGAGCACCCGGACGTCGGCGAGCAGGTCCGTGGCCAGTACCGGCACTTCGTCGTCGACGAGTACCAGGACGTCAACCCCCTCCAACAGCGGTTGCTGGACGCCTGGCTCGGCGGCCGGGACGACCTGACAGTGGTCGGGGACGCCAGCCAGACGATCTACTCGTTCACCGGGGCGACGTCGGCGTACCTGGTCGACTTCCCGCGCCGACACCGCCACGCCACGGTGGTCCGGTTGGTCCGTGACTACCGCTCGACCCCGCAGGTGGTCGGGCTGGCCAACGCGGTGATCTCGCAGGCCCGGGGCACCGAGGCGCGCCTGCGCCTGGAACTGATCGGGCAACGTCCCCCGGGGCCGGTGCCGGACCTGCGGATCTTCACCGACGAGCCGGCGGAGGCGAACGCGGTGGCCGCGCGCTGCCGGTCCCTGATCGACGCGGGCACCCCGGCGAAGGAGATCGCCGTGCTGTTCCGGGTCAATGCGCAGTCCGAGGCGTACGAGAAGGCGCTCACCGAGGCCGAGGTGCCGTACGTCGTGCAGGGCGCGGAGCGGTTCTTCGAACGGGCCGAGGTGCGCCAGGCGATGGTCGCGCTGCGTGCCGCCACCCGCTCGATCCCGGGCGAGACACCGTTGCCGGCCGCCGTCATCGAGGCGCTCACCGCCGTCGGCTGGACCCCGGACACCCCTCCGGCCGGCGGTGCCGCCCGCGAGCGGTGGGAGGCGCTGTCCGCGCTGGTCCAGCTCGCCGAGGAGTACGCGGCGACCCCCGAGCTGGTGCCGATCGGCGAGGCCGCCTCGGTGGAACGCCCGGTGACCCTCACCGACTTCACCGAGGAGCTGGCCCGCCGGGCCGCCCAGCAGCACGTACCGACCGTGGACGGCGTGACGCTGGCGTCCCTGCACTCGGCCAAGGGTCTGGAGTGGGACGCGGTCTTCCTGGTCGGCCTCGCCGAGGGCACCCTGCCCACCACGTACGCCAAGACCGTCGAGCAGGTCGAGGAGGAACGCCGGCTGCTCTACGTCGGCATCACCCGCGCACGCGAGTGGCTCTGGCTGTCGTACGCGGCCGCGCGGTCGCCGGGCGGACGGGCCCGGCGGCCGTCGCGGTTCCTGCCCCAACTGGACCGCTCCGGCGGCACCGAACGGGCGAGCGGCGATACCGGTCCGGCCCGCCGTCCCGAGCGGCGGCGCACCCAGATCGTCTCCTGCCGGATCTGCGGCGCCACCCTGCTCGCCGGCCCGGACCGAAAGCTCGGCCGCTGCCCCACCTGCCCGTCCGACATCGACGATGAGCTGCACGAACGGCTGCGCGAGTGGCGGCAGCGGGTGGCCGGTGCGCAGAAGGTGCCGGCGTACGTGGTCTTCACCGACGCGACGCTCGTCGCGTTGGCCGAGCGGCGGCCGGCCCGGTCGGAGGAGCTGATCGCCATCGCCGGTATCGGCCCCCGCAAGCTGGGCCTCTACGGGGAGTCGGTGCTGGCCCTCGTGGCAGGTGCCGGGGTGGACGATGTCTGCCCGGAGAAAACTTTCGAAATCTCGTCGTAAATTCGTTTGCCCTCGCCCCGGCGCGAGGAATAGCCTCAGGACACACCACGCGAGCGGCGCCATTCCGGCTGCTCACGGGGGCGGTCCGGTCGATTCGAGGAACGTGAGGGAGGTGGCCACCGTGAAGATCTTCACCTATGAGCGTCTGACGGCGATGCCGTCTGTCTGCGCTCCGCTGTCGGCTGTCCGGGTGGCCCTCACGGCTGCACGACCGTCGGTTCCGCAGGTGCACCAGGTTCAGGCCGAGCTGACCCTGACCGTCGCGCCCGTCGGAGTCGAGGGGACCAGTGGCACCACGGGCATGGACATCAATGACGTCAAGAAGCGCATGGATGTCCGCGGCGTTCCACCTCGAGGTAGACCGGTCTGACCATCAGACTCCGGCTCACCTCGAGGCCGCGGAACCCGCTTACCGGGATCCGCGGCCTCAGTTTTTTGCCCGCCGTAAGTACGTCGGAATGCGATCCACGAGATCGAAGTGAGAGAGAGGTGACCGGGAGATGAGTCTGGCGTTGGCCCCCCTCGACATGAGCGTCGAGATGGAGGCGAACCTGCCCTGCCGGAAGTTCGACCCCGACCTGTGGTTCTCCGACTCGCCCACCGAGCTCGAGCTGGCCAAGTCGCTCTGCGGGGACTGCCCGCTGCGCGTCGAGTGCCTGGCCGGAGCCGTTGAGCGGGCGGAGCCCTGGGGCGTCTGGGGCGGCGAGATCTTCGAGCGTGGCGCGGTTGTCCCGCGTAAGCGGCCCCGTGGCCGTCCGCGTAAGGAGGACGTCGCCCGTGACGCCGCGCTTCGGGTCGAGGCCGAGGCGCGCCTGGCAGCCAGTGGGCTGTCCGAGGTGCGTGGCGCGGTCCGGCTGGCAGCCTGACATGTTCCCGACCCGTTCCAACGACGCCGGTGTCGTACCGGCAGTGAGTGAGAAGACGATGTTGAACATTCCGAGTGGAGCCTTCGAGATGCAACTACTCAACGAAGCGTTGACCAGGGCTCGAATGCGCCGGCCTCAGGCCGGTCGTACCACCACGAGCACTGAGGCAAACCGATCCGCCCGTACCGTCGCCATGACCGGCCGCAATCAGGCGGCTCGCGACCTAGGCGTTCTCTAGTACCACTCCACTCAGAAGGGCGGGTGCCGACCGGCACCCGCCCTTCCTCACGTTCTCAGCTCCTCATGTTTTCAACGACCCGGCCTCGGCCTGCTCAGGCGACCGGGGCGAAGCCGGGCAGCCAGCGCTCCAGGATGCTCCGGTAGGGGGCCTTCGCCTCCAACTGGCAGAGCACCCCGATCGACCCGAGCGTCACCCGGTGGATCAGCAGGTACGACGGTGGCAGGTTGAGCTGCCGGCTCAGCTGGTACGTGGGGGAGCGAGGGCTGGCCAGTCGACCCGCCTCGGCCCGCAGCCAGGCTCGGGTGAACCGGAAGCCGTCCGCCGCGATGGGCTCCAGCATGGGGCGGATGAAGTCGAGCACGCCCTCGGCGTCGATCTCGTCGGCCGAGCCGATGAACCCCTCCGACCGCAGCCCCGCCACGACCTCGTCGGCGTTGCCGCGCAGGGCCATCGCGGCGATCCGACCGATCGGCTCCGGAGTGCCCTCCGGCATCCGGGCCACCGCCCCGAAGTCGATCACGCCGAGCCGACCGTCGGGCAGCAGCCGGAAGTTTCCCGGGTGCGGGTCGGCGTGCAGCAGCCCGGCCCGCTGCGGCGCGGAGAGGTGCAGGGTGGCCATCAACCGGCCGGCCTCGTTCCGATCCTCCTCGGTGCCCTCCCGGATGATGTCGGCCAGCGGCGTGCCCGTCACCCACTCGGTGACCAGCACCCGGGGCGAGGCGTTGACCACCACCGGGATGTAGATCTCCGGGTCGTCGGCGTACGCGGCCGCGAAGGCGCGCTGCGACTCGGCCTCCAGCTCGTAGTCCAACTCCTCGGTGATCCGTTCGCGCAGCTCGGTCAGGAGCGGCTTGACGTCCAGGCCGGGCTGGATGGCCCGGAACATCCCGCCCAGTCGGGAGAGCTGCTTGAGGTCGGCGAGCAGGGCGTCGCCGGCCCCCGGATATTGGATCTTGACCGCCACGTCGCGGCTGTTCGGTGCGCCCGCCGCGTCGAATCCCGGCTCGCGCCAGCGCGCCCGGTGCACCTGGCCGATGCTCGCGGCGGCGGCCGGGACGTCGTTGAACTCGACGAACAGGTCCCGCCAGTCGGGGCCGAGCTGCTCGGCGAGCACCTTGTGCACGCTGGCGGCCGGCAGCGGCGGCGCCGCCTCCTGCAACTTCGTCAACGCCTGCCGGTAGGGCGCGGCGATCTCCTCCGGCAACGCCGCCTCGAAGACCGACAGCGCCTGGCCGAACTTCATCGCCCCACCCTTGAGCTGACCCAGAACGCTGAACAGCTGCTCGGCGGTGCGCTGTTGGATCTCCGCCGAGATCACGTCGGAGGCGAGCCCGGTGACGCGCTTTCCCATCCCGAGAACGGTCCGGCCGGCGAAGCCGAGCGGCAGGGCGGCGAGCTTGGCGGTGCGGGACACGGCGCGGCGCGGGATGTCGGTCACCCGGTCATTGTTACCGACCGGAGGGCCCCCCTGCTGCTCTGCGGCCGGGCTGGTGCGGACACTCGACCCTTCGAGCACCCGCACGCCGGGTGTGGCGGCCAACCCCGACGACGGAAACGGCCGGGACCGGCGATCTCCATGGCACCACCGAGCGTCTCCGGCTGGCCTCCGTCCAGCTGCGTCAGCGCCTCGGCCAGCGCGTACCCGCAGGCGGCGAGCAGGGCGCCGGTCGTTCCGGCGGCCACCGGGTCGGCTGCGGCGAGTTGAGCGGCGAGCCGCGGCCAGTCCGGGTCGCGGTCGGCCCGGTGCAGCTCGACGCAGTGCAGGCAGGGCCCGGCGGGCGGACGGACCAGTGGCCCGATCACCGGTACGCCTTCGCGGAGTGTGACGAGCAGGTGCGGCTGCCGGCGCTGGGCGAGACCGGCGGCGAGCAGCGCGGGAGGCCGGTCCATGCCGAGCTGGATCACCAGTTCGACCCGCCCGGCGCGGCTCGGGTGGGTGCCGGTGCCCGGCGCCACGCGATCGACAACGGCCCGCACCGCCGGTGCCAGCGGGCGACCCAGGTCGGCGGCGGGGATGCCCGTGCCGATCAGGTCGACGGCGCGTACCGGGCCGGTGAGCTGGGGAATCACCTGCCCCACGCCGGACTGGGCCAGCGCCACCGCCAGGGGCCCGCCGAGCGCCCCGGCACCGGTGAGCAGGACGCGGGCCGCTCGCCGCCGACGCAGGACCTGCGCCGGGGTGCCGGGCAGCCGGGTGGCGGTCAGGGCCAGCGCGCCGGCCTCCGCCGCGAGTCGGGCACGGACCGGGCCGGTCAGGTCGCGGGGGAGCAGGCTGTGCGCGGGCACCAACAGGCCGGCGGCCCGCAGCGCGTCGAGCAGGGTACGCGCGTCGTTGGCGCTGACGTGGGCGGTCGTCGCCTCGGCCAGCACGGTGCGCTCGCTGCGGGTGCCGTCGAGCAGGTCGAGCAGGTGGGCCGCGCGGGGGTTGGCCAACTCCAGCAGGACTGCCGGACCGGGGCCGACGCCGAGCTGGAGGGTGTGCCGGTCCCGCCAGAGCCGGTTGAGGCCGGGCAGCAGGGTGGGGCGGGGCAGTGCGGTGCGGCTCATGTCACGAATCGTGACCGCGTCTTCGCGCTCGGTCGATCGTTGTCCACAGGCGGCCAGGCCGCTGTCCAGCGCTATCCACAGGATCTGGCGGGTTTTCCACAGCCTGCCAGCCGTGTTGTCCGTCACCCGACAGGCCGCCACCAACGCCGGTGTCGTCGAGTCGCCGATCGGCAACGGGGGTGGGGTGGCCACCGGCCACCCCACCCCCGTTCACCCCGTTCGGGTCAGACCTTGGCCTTGCCCAGGATGCGGTTCACTGTTGTTCCGCATACCGGACACTTGCCCTTGGCCATGTTCATCCCGGTCTTCGAGACCTCGACGTGCCCCTCGAAGTCCCGCTTCTCCTTGCACTTCACGCAGTAACCGTTGTAGGTCGTCTGGGCCTGGTCGGCCACGGTGCCCTCCTCGTCTCGTCCGCCGGTCAATGCCGTTCCGGCGGGGTGCCCGGCGGCGGGCCACACGGGGCGCCGGCGCTGGGTCTCACTCCGCGGCCACCTTCGTGACCGCTGGTCCGCGGACCCTACCCAGGTCTGGGCAGTTCCATGTCAGCTGTGCATCGACACTGTGAGCAAGTCGACGTCGAGAGTGTGCATGGCGAAATAGGTCGGATAAGTCAGTTTGGCGGGGACACGCCGACCAAACCCTGACAGCCACCCGTGCGAGTGCCCCCGCAGGGGCATCCGGGACGGTGATCACCTACGGTGGGACGTGCCGCGTACCCGCGTCATCGGCGTTCACGAAGGGTGACGAGATGGCGCGACGGCGCATCAGTCAAGAAATTTTCGGGACGCCTGGCGACCAATCACCATTTTCTGGGCGCGTGTCGTGCGGTTGACTCTTGCGGACCCCTGGTCAGTGGGCATTAGCTTTCCTTCGTGACACGTAGCCGAGGCTGCGCGGGCCAGTGATGGCGGGGACGCGCAAGCCTGTCGTCGAGGTGCGGCGCAGCCAGCGTCGACGACGCACGGTGTCCGCGTACCGTGACGGTGAGCGAGTGGTCGTCCTCATCCCCGACCAGTTCTCCCGCGCCGAGGAGAGCGAGTGGGTCGACCGGATGCTCGCCCGACTCGCCGCGCGCGAGGGTCGACTGGCCCGCTCCGACGCCGAGCTGCTGGCCCGCGCCAACCGGCTCATCGACCTCTATCTCGCCGAGTACCCCGCGAAAGCGGTCCCGGCCAGCGTCCGGTGGGTCACCAACCAGAACGGCCGGTGGGGTTCCTGCACTCCGGCCGACCGCAGCATCCGCATCTCGCACCGCGTCCAGGAGATGCCCGAGTGGGTGATCGACTACGTGTTGCTCCACGAGTTGGCGCACCTCATCGTGCCCAGCCACAACGCCCGGTTCTGGGCGCTGGTCGGTCGCTATCCCAAGGCGGAACGCGCCCGCGGCTACCTCGAAGGGGTCGCCGCCGCCTCCTGCACACCCTGATCAACACGCCCGCCCCTGGGGCCTTCGCGCGAGGCCGCCCCGTCGGACGCCGGGTGCGGCGCGATCGACCTAGATCCACTCGCGTTCCTGAATACCGCGCCATTGATGGCCCTCGGACGCCGCGACTTCAACGAAGCCGAGTCGATCACGCCGGTGGGTCGGGCCTGGTGGCCGGGTCGGGCCGGGCCGGGTGGCGGTACGGGGTGGGGCGCTAGGGTCGGGGGATGGCGCGACGGGTGGTGGTGGCGTTACTCGGGCCGGTGCACTGGTCGCCGCCGGGCGTCGACCTGGCGGAATGGCGAGCGGCTCTCGCGGAGGACGTCATCGACCTGCTGGCCACGCTCAACGAGGTGGAGGTCGCGGTAGCGGTGACCCCGGCCGACCGGGCTCTGGCCGACGCGCTGGTGTGGCCCGGCACGGCGGTGTACGAGGTTGCCGAGCCGACGCCGAACGCCGTGTTCGCCGCGCTGGAGGGGTACGAGGTTGCCGAGCCGACGCCGAACGCCGTGTTCGCCGCGCTGGAGGGGTACGACCAGGCGGCGGTGCTGGTCAGCGACGTGCCTGACCTGCCCGCCCTGACCGTCGGCAAGTTGCTGCGCCCACTCACCACCCGACCGGTCGCGGTGGCTCCGGTCGAGGGCGGCGGCCCGGGCCTGCTCGGGGTCGCGGTACGACTGCCCGCGCCGGAATGGCTGCCGACGCTGGAGTTGGACACGGCGACGCCGGCCGAGGCGCGCGCCAACGCCCCGCGCCCGGGTGACGTGGCGGTCACCGCCGGGTGGCGACGACTGCGGGGCCCGGCCGATCTGGCCACGCTGGACCCGGCCTTCGAGGGTTGGGAAGCGACCCGCGCCCTGCTCTCCGGGTCGGCCCGACCCGCCTGAACCGTCAGCCTGGCCTGCCCCACGATCCGGCGGCTCCCGCTGGCCTGCCGGACACGCGCCCGGGGCGCCCGCTGTCGATCATGCGGGAACCCCGGGCGTAGGCCGTTGATGCGCGGACGTCAGGACTTGGCGTCACCCTCGCCGTCGGTCTCATCCGACGGACCGGACTGACCCGAGGGGCCGGGCTGCCCCGGCTGACCGGGGGCCTTTTCCTCAACCCCGCCGGGGGCGGTGAAGTCGAAGTTGTCCAGCTCGCTGAGGTCCATGTCGTTCATCGCGAAGGCGACCGGGTCGGCGAAGTCGTCGTCCGACGGGAGTAGGTCCGGGTGGCCCCAGACCGCGTCGCGGCCCTCGATGCCACGGTGCTGGGTGAGGGCCGCCCAGAGCGCCGCGGCCTCGCGCAGCCGGCGGGGACGCAGCTCCAAGCCGACCAGGGCGGCGAAGGTCTGCTCGGCGGGACCGCCGGCGGCCCGACGGCGGCGGAAAGCCTCGCCCAACCGGACGACGTTGGGTAGCCGGTCGCTGGCGGCGCTGTCGACGACGTGGCACACCCACCCCTCGACCAGGGCGAGCGCGGTCTCCAGGCGGGCCAGTGAGGCCTTCTGCGCCGGGGTGTCCTCCGGGGTGAAGATGCCCTCCAGGGCGATCGCCTGCATCGACTCGGGGTCGGTCGGGTCGACCCGACCCATCGCCTCCTCGATCGCCTCCCGGTTGACCCGGATGCCCGAGGCGTACATCTCGACCGCGCTGAGCACGTGACCACGCAGCCACGGGACGTGCTGGAACAGCCGCTGGTGGGCGGCCTCGCGCAGCGCCACGTAGAGGCGGACCTCGTCCTCGGGCAGTTCCAGGCCCTCGCCGTACGCCCGGATGTTGGCCGGGATCAGCGCGGCCGTGCCGGCCGGGCCGAGCGGGAGCCCGATGTCGCCGGCGGAGAGCACCTCCGCGGCGAGCGAACCGAGGGCCTGGCCCAACTGGCCGCCGAAGAGCGCGCCACCGAGGGAGGCCACCATCGACTGCATCGGGCCGAGCTGGGCGCGCGCCTCCGGTGGCACCAGGTCGCCCATCGCGCCGACCATCCGGCTGGCGACGGGGTCGCACAGCTTGCGCCACACGTCCAGCGTCTTGAAGATCCACTCGTTGCGGTTCCACGCAACGGGGTTCTGGATGCCGGAGGGCCACGCCGAGGCGGGCTCCAACCACAGGTCGGCCAGGCGCAGCGCCTCCTCGACCGCGTTGCGTTCGTACATCGACACCGCCGGGTCACCGGCGGCCGCGAGCTGGCTGGCCGCAACCTGCCGGGCCAGGTCCCAGTTGACCGGCCCGCTGCCCGGCGCCGAGAGCAGGTGCTGCAACTGCGACATGAACTGCTGCATCTGCGCGGGATCGTTGGGGTCTGGTGGCTGCCCACCCGGGAGCGCGAAACCGAACGGAATATCAGGCACGACATCTACGGTACGCGGACCGCGCCCCAGGTCGCCGCCGCTGGCGTTGCGCTGAGGGCGAAGTCGCGCGGCGCATTCGCCGGGTGACCCGTGCCCGGTCGGTACGCTCTGCGGCATGAGACGTCGTGGCCTGACGGTCCTGCTCGGTGCCCTGTTCACCGCCCTGCTGAGCATCGGGGTGCTCCGGGTGCCGATTCCGTACGTGGTGCTGGGCCCGGGTCCGACCGTCAACACCCTCGGAACGGCCGACGGTAAGGAGGTCATCCAGGTCTCCGGTCGGGAGACCTCGACCTCGGCCGGCCAGTTGCGGCTGACCACGGTGGGGGTGCAGCCCACGGTGCGGTTGCGGGGGGCGATCGCGGGCTGGTTCTCCGACGACGAGGCGGTGGTGCCGCGCGAGCTGGTCTACCCGCCGGGGGAGTCGACGGAGCAGGTCGAGCAGCGCAACGCCGAGGACTTCAAGGCGTCACAGACCAGCGCGGAGACCGCCGCGCTGCGGAAGTTGGGCTTTCCGGTGCAGGTGGTGATCAAGACGGTGGCCGGGGACGGCCCGTCGGCCGGAGCGTTGAAGGCGGGCGACGTGATCACCTCGGTCGACGGCCAGCCGGTGCCGGTGGCCGCGAAGGTCACCGAGCTGGTCCGGGCGAAGCCGGCGGGCACGGCGTTGACCATCGGCTACACCCGTGACGGGGTGCCGGCTACCGCGACGGTGACCAGTCAGGAGCAGGACGGCCGACCGCGGATCGGTGTCGAGATCGATCAGCAGCAGCCGCATCCGTTCACGCTCGGCATCGACCTGGGCGACATCGGTGGGCCGAGCGCCGGTCTGATGTTCGCCCTGGGGATCGTGGACAAGTTGACCCCGGCCGACCTGACCGGCGGTCAGGTCATCGCCGGTACCGGCACCATCGACGACGAGGGTGCCGTCGGCCCGATCGGCGGTATCGCCCAGAAGCTGGTCGGCGCCAAGCGCGCCGGGGCCAAGGTCTTCCTGGTACCGGCGGACAACTGTGCCGAGGCGGTCCGCAATCCGCAGCCCGATCTGCCGCTGTTGCGGGTGGGCTCGTTGGACGAGGCGATGACTGCTCTGGAGACGTTGCGAGCGGGTGGTCAGCCGACGCGTTGCTGACGGGTGTGACCGTGCCCCGACACGCTCAGGAACACCCCGTACTCTGGGTGCCTGGTCGGAGCCGATCATATCGAGCGTGCGGAGCCAACAGTGGTCATGCGTAGCAGCAGCCCCCTTCCGAGGATGAGCCGGCGCGGGCGCGTCACGATCGCCGTCCTGGTCGGGGTGTTCGTGCTCTTCACCCTGCTCGGCTGGGGTGTGCAGGCGTGGACCGACTGGCTCTGGTTCGACGAGGTCAACTACACCGAGGTCTTCACCGGCGTCCTGCTCACCCGGCTGGTGCTGTTCCTCGCCATCGGCCTCGGCATGGCGGTGATCGTCGGCGGCAACCTGTGGCTGGCCTACCGGCTGCGCCCGCGACTGCGTCCGCACTCGATGGAGCAGGCGACCCTGGAGCGCTACCGGATGGTGCTCACCCCGCGGCTGGGCACCTGGATCTCGCTGACCGCCGCGGTGGTCGGGCTCTTCGCCGGCCTCTCGGCGCAGAACCGGTGGAACCAGTGGCTGCTCTTCCGCAACGGCGGTGACTTCGGGATCAAGGACCCGGAGTTCGGTGTCGACATCGGCTTCTACGTGTTCCAACTGCCGTTCTGGCGGTACCTGCTCGGGGTCGCCTTCACCGCTGTGGTGCTGGCCGTGATCGGCGCGCTGGCGGTGCACTACCTCTTCGGCGGTGTCCGCCTGCAGGGCGTCGGTGACCGGATGAGCAACGCAGCCCGCGCCCACCTGAGTTCCCTGGTCGCGGTCTTCGTGCTGTTGAAGGCGGTCGCGTACGTGCTGGACCGGCGGGCGATGCTGCTGGAGTACAACGAGGGCGCCAAGTTGTACGGCGCCGGCTACGCCGACGTCAACGCGTTGCTGCCGGCGAAGGAGATCCTCGCCTACATCTCGATCGTGGTGGCGATCGCGATCATCGTGTTCTCCAACGCCTGGATGCGGAACCTGGTCTGGCCGGGCATCTCGCTGGCGCTGCTCGGCGTGTCCGCGGTGGCCATCGGCGGCATCTACCCCTGGGCGGTGCAGACCTTCGAGGTCAAGCCCAGCGCCAAGGACAAGGAAGCGCCGTACATCCAGCGCAGCATCGACGCGACGCGGGCGGCGTTCGGGCTGGCGGCCACCGAGACGACCCCGTACGCGGCGAACAACCTCACCCCGC
This sequence comes from Micromonospora sp. NBRC 107095, assembly GCF_030269705.1. Classification (NCBI taxonomy): domain Bacteria; kingdom Bacillati; phylum Actinomycetota; class Actinomycetes; order Micromonosporales; family Micromonosporaceae; genus Micromonospora; species Micromonospora sp. NBRC 107095. Next base: position 343,094 of record NZ_BSTU01000002.1, on the reverse strand, counting down.
CGGGGAACCTGGCCACCGACACCTCGGTGGTGTCGAACGTACGGCTGCTCGACCCGCAGCTGGTCAGCGAGACGTACACCCAGCTTCAGCAGGTGCGTGGCTTCTACGACTTCGGTCCGAAGCTGGACATCGACCGGTACGGGGTGAACGGCAAGGTCTCCGATTACGTGGTCGGCGTCCGGGAGATCAACTACGGCGAGCTGACCGACCAGCAGAACACCTGGATCAACCGGCACACCGTCTACACCCACGGGTACGGGCTGGTGGCCGCGCCGGCCAACCAGGTGGTCTGCGGTGGGCAGCCGTTCTTCGTCTCCGGCTTCCTCGGCGAGAAGACCCAGGAGGCGTGTTCCTCGCAGACCGAGCAGATCCCGGCCAAGCAGCCGCGCATCTACTACGGCGAGCGGATGGAGGCCGACGACTACGCCATCGTCGGGCAGTCCGACCCGGACAAGAAGGCCGAGTTCGACCGGCCGGTCGGTGAGGGTGGCGGCGAGTCCTACACCTACACCGGCGAGGGCGGCGTCAAGATCGGGTCCTTCACCCGGCGACTGCTGTACGCCATCAAGGAGCAGGAGTCGAACTTCCTGCTCTCGGAGGCGGTCAACAAGGACTCCAAGCTGCTGTACGTGCGTAACCCGCGCGACCGGGTGGAGAAGGTGGCGCCGTTCCTCACCCTGGACGGCGACCCGTACCCGGCGGTGGTCGACGGTCGGGTGCAGTGGATCGTCGACGGTTACACCACCGCGGCCTCCTATCCGTACGCGGAGAGGGTCAACCTGCAGACCGAGACCACCGACGAGTTGACCAACCGGGGCACCTTCCAGCTGGCCCGGGAGGACGTCAACTACATGCGTAACTCGGTGAAGGCCACTGTCGACGCGTACGACGGCACCGTGACGCTCTACGAGTACGACGACACCGACCCGGTGCTCAAGGCGTGGAACAAGGCGTTCGGCGGTGACCTGGTCAAGCCGAAGGCGGACATCCCGGTGGAGCTGAACGAGCACTTCCGCTACCCGGCGGACATGTTCAAGGTGCAGCGCAACCTGCTCACCAAGTTCCACGTCACCAACCCCGGCGACTTCTACTCCGCGCAGGACTTCTGGCAGGTGCCCAACGTGCCGGACGCCCCGGACAGCGGTCAGAAGCAGCCTCCGTACTACCTCTTCACCCAGTTCCCGGGGCAGGAGAGCCCTCGGTTCCAGCTCACCTCGGCGGTCACCCCGAACGGCCGGCAGAACCTCGCCGCGCTGATCTCCGGGTCGTACGTCGACGGGAAGCCCCGGTTGGAGGTGCTGGAGTTGCCGGATCAGACCCGGATCTCCGGCCCGGTGCAGGTGCACCAGCAGATGACGAACAACGCGAACATCCGTCAGCAGCTGAACCTGCTCTCCAGCAATCAGGCGCAGGTGCAGTACGGCAACCTGCTCTCGCTGCCCTTCGCCGACGGGATGCTCTACGTCGAGCCGGTCTACGTGAAGAGCAACCAGCAGGACGCGTACCCGCTGTTGCAGAAGGTGCTGCTCTCGTACGGTGACGGTGGCTCCTTCGTGGCGCTCGCCGACAACATCAACGACGGCATCAAGCAGTTGGTCGAGCAGGGTAAGAAGGCGGGGCAGGGCACGTCGCCGCCGCCGACGACCGGGGGCAACCCGACGACACCGACCCCGACGCCGACTCCTTCGGGGACGGCGGCGCCGACGCCGACCCCGAGCGCCGGCACCCCACCGCCGACCGGTGACCTGGCCGCCGCCGCGGACCGGGTGCAGACCGCGATCACCGAGGTCCGGGCCGCGCAGACGTCGGGCGACTTCGAGCGGTACGGGCGGGCGCTGAAGGCCCTCGACGAGGCGCTCACCGCGTTCCAGCAGGCGCAGCAGGCAGCTGGTGGGTCTGGTGCCAGCCCGAGTGCCGGCGGCTGACCCGGCACTCCCGGAAGTACGTCTCGGAGCCCTCGTCGTCGGACCGCACCGGTCCGGACGGCGGGGGCTCCGCCGCGTCCGGAGCTGTGCCCGGCTGTCACGTCGCTGACAGGCGCGGACGGCCCGCAACCTGCGGCACTGGCCCGTCGTCCTCATCTGCAACGGGGTGCGACGAGGGGGAGCAGTGGTGAGGGACGCGCAGAGCTTCGATGACTTCTACCGCAGCACGGCCCGGCGGATGATGCGGTACGGCTACGCGGTCGCCGGCGACTACACCGAGGCGCAGGACCTGGTGCAGGAGGCGTACACCCGGGCCTGGCGGCAGTGGGGGCGGCTGTCGTCGCATCCGGCGCCGGAGGCGTGGCTGCGGCTGGTGGTGTCCCGGCTGGCGACCGACCGCTGGCGGCGGCTGCGCGGTCTGCGCGGCGCGTTGCGGTTGGCCGGGCCACCGCCGCCGGTGTCGCCGCCCAACGAGGACAGCGTGCTGCTGGTCCAGGCGCTGCGTCAGGTGCCGGCGACCCACCGGCGGGCGTTGGCGCTGCACTACCTGTTCGACATGCCGGTCGAGGAGATCGCCCACGAGATCGACGTGCCCGTCGGCACGGTGAAGTCGTGGCTGTCCCGGGGCCGGGCCCGACTCGCCGCGTTGTTGCCCGATCTGGCTGCCGTGGAACTGGAGGCCACCGATGTCGCGTGAACTGTCCGAGCTGTACCGGTCCCTCGCCGCCGACGCGGATGCTCGCGAACTGGGCCTGCCCGACGTGCTGCGGCACCAGGCGGACCGCCGGGCCCGTTTCCGGGCGGCCGGGAGCACCCTCGCCGTGGCGCTGGTGGTGGTGGGCGCGGTGATCGGAACCCAGGTGGTCACCCGGCCGCCGACGTCCGTACCGTTGCCGGCCGGCACGCCGACGCCGTTGGTGTCGGCGTCTCCGAGCGTGCCGGTTGCTCCGTCATCGCCGCCCGTCTCGCCGACGACCCCCGGCCGCTCCCCGGGCACGTCGACGGCTCCGGGTGGTACCGGCACACAGCCGCCCAGGACGCCGACCAACGTGCCGGATCGGGCCTTCTATGCGGTCCCGTCGGCCAACCAGACCGGCATCGCGCCGCAGTTCCGGGACGAGGCCGTGCTGCCGGACCTGTGCGGCGCGGACATCGGGAGCGGGTCGGTCGTGCACCGCCGCACCCGGCTGCTGATCTACAAGCTGCCGCAGACCCCCAAGGGGTACGTCCCGGACGGCACCTACACGCACTCGATCACGATCTACCGGGCCGGGCGCGCTGACGACGCGCTGGACGAGTTGCGGCAGGCGGTGCGGGACTGCCCCGAGCAGAGGCTGCCGGGCGGCGACGCGGCGGCGCGGAGCCGGCAGCGGCTGCTCCCGGACAGCGGGTTCGGCGACGGGTCGGTGCTGTTCGAGATGCGTAGCGCGGGTCAGGACGTCAACGGCGACCCGACCGGTGTGCAGGACGTCCGGTTGGTCCGGGCGATCCGGGTCGGCGACGTGGTGACCATTCTCTGGGAGCAGGGCTGGGAGAACACCTCCAGCCAGCGGGCGCAGGTCGACGCGGACAGTCGCCGGGCGGTCGCTGCCATCCGGAAGTGGCTCGGCTGACCGGGGTGTGCCGGCGGATTCGGATGTCGTTTTGCGGGGCCCGGGGGTGGTGCGCTACGGTTATCGAGCCGACGCGGGGTGGAGCAGCTCGGTAGCTCGCTGGGCTCATAACCCAGAGGTCGCAGGTTCAAATCCTGTCCCCGCTACGAGAGAAACACAGTTCGAAGCCCGCCTCCGGGTCACCGGGGGCGGGCTTCGACGTTGCGGGGGCGCCGGGGCCGCGGCGGTTGGTGACCCCCACTGATCATGACTGGGACGGATGGGATAGTCTTAACCAGTCGACGCGGGGTGGAGCAGCTCGGTAGCTCGCTGGGCTCATAACCCAGAGGTCGCAGGTTCAAATCCTGTCCCCGCTACCACGGAAAGTGATATGAGTCCGGCCCCCACAGTGTGGGGGCCGGACTTGTTTGGTGCCGCTGCGACACGGGCGCTCCCGGGAGGGGCCGGCACCGTTCAGGCACCGGCCCCCAGGCGGGTGCTACCGCAGGCCGAAGGCCCGGGTGACGGTCTGGGTGACGCCGCCACCGTTGCGTTGCGTGGCGGTGACCCGGATCGACACGAAGTCGGCCCGCTGCGGGGCGTTCAAGGACGCCTGCCAGGCGCCCTTCTTCTCCCGCAGGTCCTGCCGCTGCCAGGTCGCCCCGTCGTCGTAGGAGACCTCCAGCTGGAGCGACGACACGGCGTCCCGGGCCGCGGCGCTGCCCACCACGACGGGCGTGATCGCGAAGTCGGTTCGGCGCTTCGTCCGACCCGCGAAGTCCACGTCCGTCCCGTAGTCCAACTGGACCAGCGGGATGGCGTGCACCTCCGAGCTGCCGCCGGAGACGAACCTCCACTCGGTGTGCGTGGCGGTCGAGTACGGGCTGAACTCGGGCTTGCCCGTGGTCTCGACGACCAGCCGGTACGGCAGTTTCTCCGGCGACAGGTCACCCGCGCCGACCTCCGGCCAGCCGTTGAACTGGGTCAGCTGCTTGTCGCCCTGATAGAACGTGACGAGCTGCGGCATGCTGGCCCCGCCGCTGTGTGCGGCACCCGCGTCGCCGAACCCCTGGATGTAGGCGCTCATGCCGGTCTCGCCCCGGAACGGGATCTCGGTGCTGAGCAGCCGTGGTCGGGTGATGGGCCCGAACCAGCGGTCCTCCTGCACGCTGCCCGGCCGGTAGGCGATGGCCTCCGTGTTGGACCGCGCCCAGTCGGCGACGTCGGCGTACTGCATCCACCTGACGCCGCCACCCGCGGAGACCCAGTCGGTACGCGGCCCCGGCGCGACCGGCTCCCACGAGAACGGCCGTGCTGCCGCGTACTCGTACGGTGGGAAGTCCACCCGCGTCTCGCTGGACTGCTTGCCCGGCGGCGGGGAGAACGTGAGATCGATCCGGGCGAGGTTGCTCGGGTCGGTCTTGGCGGACGGGTCCCTCGGCACTCCGCCCATGTGGTAATCCACCAGGTCGTACAGGTACTTCGCCGTGGGGTGGGCGACGACGACCAGTCGTAGCGGCTTGCGGCCGGCAGCGCTGATCTTCTGGATCAACGCCTCGCCCTCGTCCATGGTCACCGAGGCCACCGGGATCGGTCCGGTCGTCACGGCGTCGGGGTTGCCGTACCAGTCGCTCTTGCGGCCCGCGCGGTCGTTGACCACGACGAGCATGGTCGCGCCGGCGGTGTGTGCGGCCGCTGCCTGATCCGTGGGGGTCACCGATTCGTTGGCGCGGATCACCACGGCCCTGCCGCGGGCGGCGAGGCCGACGTAGTCGGCGGTGCCGCCGGCACCCGCGAAGACGGCGTCCAGGCGCGAGGTGCCGTCGGGCAGCGGCGGGGAACCGGGCTGGGCGAGCGGGTCACTGAGCTGCCGGCCGGGGTAGCCGATGGCCAGCGGCGTCTGCGCGGCGCGGATCCGGGTGGTGAAGACGAAGCTGCCCTTGCGCACCTTGTTCCCGGTCGGTAGGGCCCACAGGCTGTCGTAGGCGGCGCCCGGCCAGAACGTCTCGCGGAGGGCGTTCCAATCGGTGGGTGTCGGCTCGCTCTCGGTGAAGGAGCGGTAGACGTCGATTCGACTGTTGACGACGGCGGTCGGCTGGGGTGTCGCCACCTTCACCTGGCGGGCCCGCGCGGCGTCGAGGTCCACGACCCGGTCGGTGCTCAGGTCGACCTCGGGAGCGGTCAGCATCGCGAGCCCGAAGGAGCGGGACCCGTGCAGGCCCTCCACGTCCGCCGCCGCCACGACGGTGTACGAGCCGGGCGCGAGGCGGGCGGTGAGCTTTCCGCCCGGCACCCACATGAAGGCCGAACCGGTTTCGGCGTTGACGACCTCGACCTCACCGCTCATGGGTCGGCCGGCGCGGTCCTTCAGGTGGATGGTGAGGTTGTGCTTCTTGGACTCCACGGCGAGCCCGACGGCAGTGTGCACCTCGCCGGTCGCGAACCGGGCCGTGACCTGGGCGGAGTACCTGCCGGCGGGAAGGCCGGCCGGGGCCACCACCACATCGACAGTCGCGCTGGCGCGAGCGGGCACCGTGACCCGGTCGGCGGTTGCCGTGAACGTCTGCGCGGGGGAGGTGCCCTGGTCGACGGAGAGCGCCAGAGTGATCGGGCTGTCCGTCGTGTTGGTGTAGGTGATCGTCCGCTTGATCGGCTGTGGGGTGCTGCCCGGCGACCACCCGACGAGTCCGGCGTCCACCGACCCGGTCGCGATGACCTGGCCCTGGTGGTAGGCGGCGGCGACGTTCAACCGACCGCTGCCGGCCTGGTAGGCGTCGTAGTCGGGCGTGCGGACGCTGGTGCTCATCAGCGCGTCCTTGATCTGCCGCGCACTCCAGGTCGGGTGCTTCTGCGCCAGCAGCGCGGCCGCCCCGGCGACATGGGGTGCCGCCATCGAGGTGCCGCTGTCGACGTAGTAGTAGCCCTCACCCCAGGAGATGTGCTGCGAGCGGGCCGCCAGCACGTCCACCCCGGGAGCGGTCATGTCGGGCTTGAGCGCCTCGTCGTTCATCCGGGGCCCGACGCTGGAGAAGCCCGCCAGGTGGTCGGAGGTGTCCACCGCGCCGATGGTCAGCGCGGCGTCCGCGGTGCCCGGCGCACCGAGGGTGTACGGATCTGGTCCGCTGTTGCCGGCGGCCACGACGAAGAGCGCGCCGGTCTCGGCGGTCAGCTGGTTGACGGCCTGGCTCAGCGGGTCGTCCTGGGTGTGCCACGCGCTCACGCCGAGGCTCATGTTGATCACCTTGGCGTGCTCGGTCCGCGCGGCCCACTCCATGCCCGCGATGATCCCCGAGATAGATCCGCTGCCGTACTCGTCGAGGACCTTGCCGATCACCAGGTCGGCGGCGGGGGCCACCCCCCGTTCCTTGCCGCCGGAGGCGGCGCCCGTCCCGGCCACGGTGGAGGCGGTGTGGGTGCCGTGCCCGTTCCGGTCGATCACGTCCTGGCCGGGGATGAAGCTCCGGGAGGCCACCACCCGGTCGGCGAGGTCCGGGTGGGTGGTGTCCACGCCGCTGTCCAGGACGGCGACCCGGACACCGTCGCCGGTGCCACCTGCGGCCCACGCCGCGGGCGCGCCGATCTGGGCGGTGGTGTCGGCCAGGGTGGCCGTTGCCTTGCCGTCGAGCCACACCTTGTCGATGCCGGCGGCGAAGGAGGGTGCCGGGGTGGCAGCGCTACGGGCGGTCGGCGACTGTCCATCGGTGAGGGCCGACCAGAAGTCCGCGGCCTGTGACCGGCGGGTACGCAGCGCCTCACCACGGACGGAGGGAAGCTCCTGCGTGGTCTGCGCGCCCGGCAGCGTGCTGCTGGTCCTGGCCTTGGCCGAACCCGGCGTGCGGGTGACGATCAGGGGGAGTTCGGCGCTGCGCGCGTCGTCGTAGCCCTGGGCGATGAGCTGGGTGACGTCGAACAGCTGCTTGTCGAGCCGGCCGGTGGCGAGGTAGGGGACCGCCTCGTCCGGGTACACGTAGGTGTCCCGGCCCTCGGTGGAGATGCGCACGGAGCCGGTGGCGCCCGGTGCGCGCTTGACGTCCACCGAGGGGGTTGCACCGTGGACGCCCGGGGTCACCGTCACCCGGTCGCCGGTGATCAACGTGACAGTGGCAGGGGTGCGGTTCGCGTCGCCGCTCGGCGCGGGTCTGCTCGGCGGCGACGGTGGAGGCGGCGGGGCGCCGTGCGCCGCCGTGGGGGTGAGGAGAGCGGCGACGACTGTGACGCCGACCGCTGCCGCCACAGATCTTCGGGTACGAGAGATCCGCGCACTGTGTACAGAGTTGACCATGAGGCGAATCCGATCACCTCAAGACATTCATGTAAAGATCATCGTCTTTACCGAGGCGTTGCGATCACGTTGCGCGCCGGCCGAAGCGTTCCGGACATTCCGCTCCCCGGTGATTCGGCGTGGACCGACGTGCCGAGGTTGCGCCCTTCGGCGAGGATGGGCGCATGTCTTCATTCGGTAAGTGGTGGGGCCGCCTGAGCGCGGTCTTCGGTGCTGTCGTACTGGCGGTCTTCGTGCCCGTGGCGGCCTGGGCGTCCACGGGCACCGGCGAACTCGTGGTGGAGGCCGCCCGGCGGCGCGGCCGCAGCGGGTTCGGGGTGCTGCCGCTGCTCTGCTGCCTGGTGGTGGTCGCGATCGTCGTGTTCCTGGTGCTGCGTCTGATGCGCAACCGCCGGGGTGGCCCGCCGCGCTGACCGGGTCGGCGGCGCCGACGGTCACCGGCGGCCGGTCCCGGGCCGGCCGCCGGTGTTCAGACCGCCAGGGCTGCGATGGCCTGGGACAGGAAGCGGGCGGTGGCCTCGCGGGTGCCGTCGCGCTTGACCCGGATGCGCTCGGCGGCGGTGACCAGCAGGGTGCGCACCTTGGCGTGCCCCTTCGGCGGCGGCGCCGGCGCCGGCCCGAGCAGGTCGGCGATGCTGGTGCCGAACGCGGCGGCACGTCGCTGGGCCGCATCGGTGATGCTGCCCTCGGCATAGCGGCGCACGGCGGAACTGGCGTTGAGCCCACGCTCGTGACCGAGGACGGCGCCGACCTCACCGTTGTTGGTCAAAAAGTTGATCACGTCGGCGACGGTGTCCGGATGGCGGGTGCCCCGGAACGCCGCCCAGTACATCGACGCCCGCGCCCACTGGGCCCCCGGCGGGCCGGGGAAGCCGACGATGCCCAACTCGGAATCGGTGAGTCGTTGCAGCTCCGGTAGCTGGTGCGACCAGGCGAAGGACGCGGCGGTCGCCCCGTTCACCACAAGCTGTCGGGCCGGCTCGCCGCTGTCGGCCTGCTCGACCAGCGCCGCGCTCGGCGTGGCCCGTGCCCGGCGGGCCCGCTGCCACAGCTCGAACCACGCGATCAGCTCGTCCGCGCCGAAGCCGAGCTGGTTGCCCCGGTAGAACTCGCCGCCCTGCGCCCGCAGCCAGAGCCAGAGCGCCCGGTAGTCGCCCGACCCGTCCATGGTGCCGGCCACCCGCCGGTCGCTGACCTCGGTGACCTCGGTGGCCCAGGAGATGTAGTCGGCCCAGGTCATTCCGGCCCGTGGCTCCGGCATCTGCAGCTCCCGCAGCAGGTCCCGGTTGAACACCACGACGGCGTGGGTCTGCCCGGCGGCCACCGCCATCGTCCGCCCCTCCACCGTGCCGTAGCGGATCAGGCCCTCCGGCAGGCCCCGAAGATCCAGGTGCCGGTCGGTGAGGTCGAGGATGACCTGACGTCGGGTGTACTCCGTCAGCATGGCGTCGTCGATCTGGATCAGGTCCGGAACGTTCCCGCCGCCCGCCTGGGTGGCCAACCGGTCGTAGTAGCCGTCGGCGCCCTGCCAGGTGACCCGGAAGGTGACCCGGGGGTTGCGGGTCGAGTAGAGCTGGAGCGCCTTCTCGGTGAGCGCGGCCCGGTTGGTGTCGCCCCACCAGAAGACCGACAGCTCGACGGGCCCGTCCTGGGTCGAGGTGGCGGCGCCGTCGCTGCAACCCGCCAGCCCGCCGGACGCGAGCAAAGGTGCACCGAGCAGCGCGCTGAGCAGTCGGCGTCGGCCCGGGTCGGCGCCGAGGCGGTCGAGCGGCTGTCGAACAACGGGCACGGGGCTCTCCTGGACCTACGGGGGTGGCGGTCGGACCATTCACGCAGGCAGCGCACGAAGGTGTCAACGTCCGTCCGGTCACCCTCGGCCGGGTGGTCGAATCTGGGCCCGCCACTGTCGCGTGGTGTACTAGGGCGCGTGGAACTTCTGCACTCGGGCAAGGTCCGGGACGTCTACGCCGACGGCGACGACCTGATCCTGGTGGCCTCGGACCGCATCTCGATCTACGACGTGCCGCTGCCGACGCCGATCCCCGACAAGGGTCGCCTGCTCACCGCGCTCTCGCTCTGGTGGTTCGAGCAGCTCGCCGACCTGGTGCCGAACCACGTCATCTCGGCCACCGACGTGCCCGCCGAGTTCGCCGGGCGGGCCATCCGCTGCCAGCGGTTGGACATCATCCCGATCGAGTGCGTCGCCCGGGGTTACCTGACCGGCGGCGGCCTGCGCGAGTACGAGCGCACCGGCGCGGTCTCCGGCGTACCGCTGCCGCGAGGGCTCGGTGAGGCGTCGATCCTGCCTGAGCCGATCTTTACGCCGTCGAGCAAGGCACCGGCTGGCGAGCACGACGAGCCGATCACGTACGACGACGTGGTGCACAAGGTGGGCGAGGCCACCGCCGAGCGACTGCGGCAGATCACCCTCGACATCTACCGGCGCGGTGCCGAACTGGCCGCCGACCGGGGCATCCTGATCGCCGACACCAAGATCGAGCTGGGCTGGGCGCCGGACGGCACGCTGGTCCTCGCCGACGAGCTGCTCACCTCCGACTCGTCGCGGTTCTGGCCGGCCGAGTCGTACCAGCCGGGGCGGGTGCAGTTCTCCTACGACAAGCAGTACGTGCGGGACTGGGCCACCGGCAGCGGCTGGGACAAGCAGCCCCCCGCCCCGGACGTGCCGGCCGAGGTGGTCGAGGCGACCCGGGCCCGTTACGTCGACGTCTACGAGAAGCTCACCGGCAACCGCTGGGACTGACCGGGACACCGCGCTTTCACCGCACCTGCTGGACCTGACCGTCGTCACCGTCGAGGATGGACCCGTCACCCTTCGCGGAGTCTGGGGCGGTCGGATGAACGGCGACATGTGGATCAGGGCGCTCAAGGCGGCCCGGGCCGGTGCGGGCGTCTCGCAGGAGGCCCTGGCGGAGCTGATCAGGTGGAGTCCGTCCACCATCGCGGCGATCGAGACACGCTGCTGGGCGAGGCCCTGCCGGCGAGCGTGTCCGTCGAGCTGATCGGAAAGCTGGTGAACGAGCTGTGAACTCCGCCCCTACCCCTCGGTGGCGCGTGTCGACCCGGAGCGGCAACGGCGGCGACACCTGCGTCGAGGTGGCCGACAACCTGCCGGACCAGGTGCTGGTCCGCGACTCCACCGACCGCGCCGGTGCCGTCCTCACCTTCGCGCCGGCGGCCTGGCGCGCGTTCGTGGCGCGGGTCCGCACCGGCCGCTGAGGTCAGTCCACCCAGTCCAGAGTGCGCTGCACGGCCTTGTGCCACTGGCGCAGCTCCTGATCGCGCAGCTCCGGGGCCATCGCCGGCTCCCACTGCGCGTCGGAACGCCACTGCGCCCGCAGGGTGGCCAGATCCGGCCAGAAACCGACCGCCAGCCCGGCCGCGTACGCCGCACCCAGGCAGGTGGTCTCGGTGATCCGGGAACGGATGACAGGCACGTCGAGCACGTCCGCCAGGAACTGCATGAGCAGGCCGTTGGCGGTCATGCCGCCGTCCACCCGCAGACGGCGCAGCGCCACATCCGAGTCGGCGTTCATCGCGTCGACCACCTCGCGGGTCTGCCACGCCGACGCCTCCAGCACCGCCCGCGCCAGGTGCCCCTTGGTGATGTAGCCGGTCAGGCCGGCGATCACCCCGCGGGCATCGCTGCGCCAGTGCGGGGCGAACAGCCCGGAGAACGCCGGCACCACGTAGCAGCCGCCGTTGTCGTCAACGGTGCGGGCCAACTCCTCCACCTCGCCCGCCGTGGAGATCAACCCCAGGTTGTCCCGCAGCCACTGCACCAGTGAGCCGGTGACCGCGATGGCACCTTCCAGGGCGTACGCCGGTGGTTGGTCCTTGATCCGGTAGGCGACGGTGGTGAGCAGGCCGTGGGTCGACGAAACCGGGCTGGCACCGGTGTTGAGCAGCAGGAAACTGCCGGTGCCGTAGGTGCACTTCGCCTCGCCCGGCTGGAAGCAGGTCTGCCCGAACAGGGCGGCCTGCTGGTCGCCGAGCGCACTGGCCACCGGCACCCCGTCGAGCACGCCGGTCGCCGAGCCGTACACCTCGGCGGAGCTGCGGATCTCCGGGAGCATCACCGCCGGTACGCCCATCGCGTCCAGCAGTTCCGGGTCCCAGTCGAGCGTCGTGAGGTCCATCAGCATGGTCCGGCTGGCGTTCGTCACGTCGGTGACGTGCGCGCCGGTCAGCTTCCAGATCAGCCAGCTGTCCATGGTGCCGAAGAGCACCTCGCCGCGCTCGGCGCGCTCGCGCAGGCCGTCGACCTCGTCGAGCAGCCAGCGCAGCTTCGGCCCGGCGAAGTAGGTGGCCAGCGGCAGGCCGGTGCGGGTCCGGAACCGCTCCTCGCCGTACGCCGAAGCGAGCTCGCGCAGCAGCGGCCCGGTCCGGGTGTCCTGCCAGACGATGGCGTTGGCCACCGGGCGGCCGGTGGCCCGGTCCCAGACGACAGTGGTCTCTCGCTGGTTGGTGATGCCGACGGCGGCCAACCCGGACGCGTCGGTGCCGGCGGTCCGCAGCGCCTCGGCGACCACCTGCTGGACGTTGTCCCAGATCTCCTCGGCGTCGTGCTCCACCCAACCCGGTCGGGGGAAGACCTGCCGGTGCTCGCGCTGGGCCACGGCGACGATGTCCCCGGCCCGGTCGAAGACGATGCACCGCGAGGAGGTGGTGCCCTGGTCGATGGCGGCGACGTACTGGGGGGTCACCGCAGCACCGTACCCGGACGGCGGCGCGGCGCGACAGGCGTCGCTGTGGGTTCCGGCCCACCGCCGTCGGCCGTCCTCGGCGTCCCCTACGATGTGCGAACGTGCGCGACATCGCAGTTTTCAGTGGAACCGCCCATCCGGACCTGGCTGCCGAGATCTGCGCTCACCTGGGGGTGCCGCTGCACCCGGTGCGGGTCTCCCGGTTCGCCAACGACTGCCTGGAAGTCCAGTTGCAGGCCAACTGCCGGGAGCGGGACGTCTTCCTGATCCAGCCGCTGGTGCCGCCGGTGCAGGAGCACCTGGTCGAGCTGCTGCTGATGATCGACGCGGCCCGGGGCGCGTCCGCCGGTCGGATCACCGTGGTGCTGCCGCACTACGCGTACGCCCGCTCGGACAAGAAGGACGCGCCGCGGATCTCGATCGGCGCGCGGCTCGTCGCCGACCTGCTCACCTCGGCCGGGGCGGACCGGGTGCTCGCGATGACCCTGCACTCGCCACAGGTGCACGGCTTCTTCAGCGTCCCGGTGGATCATCTGCACGCGCTGCGGGAGTTGGCCACCCACTTCCGGCGCTACGACCTCAGCAACACGGTGGTGGTCTCGCCCGACCTGGGCAACGCCAAGGAGGCCGCAGCCTTCGCCCGGCTGCTCGGCACACCGGTCGCGGCCGGTGCGAAGCAGCGGTTCAGTGACGACCTGGTCAAGATCAGCGCGGTGATCGGTGACGTGACCGACCGGGACGTCATCGTGCTGGACGACGAGATCGCCAAGGGCAGCACCGTGGTCGAGTTGATGGAGCATCTGCGCGGCCTGAAGGTTCGGTCGATCCGGCTCGCCTGCACGCACGGGCTCTTCTCCGGCGACGCGTTGCAGCGGCTCAGCGACCAGGACGGCGTCCTGGAGATCGTCTGCACCAACACGGTGCCCATCCCGGACGCCAAGCGGGTCCCCAAGTTGCGGGTCCTGTCGGTGGCCCCTGCCCTGGCCGAGGCGACGCGCCGAATCCACAACGGAGAATCCGTCTCCGCCCTCTTCGCCTGACCCACCCCGTCCCCGCGCCCCTCTTTCCCCACGATCTTGCAGTTTGCGTCGCCGGGATGAGCGGTTTCGGGTGATTCGCCGCGACAACAAGTGCAAGATCGCGTGCGGGGTGGGGCGTGGTGGGGGTTAGCGCGGGGTGGGGTTCTGGCTGGTCAGACCGGTGGTGATGCGGACGGTGGTGCCGGCGGTGCCGGTGGCCACCTCCATCGCGTCGGTCAGCTCGCGGGCCAACCAGAGCCCCCAGCCGCCGGCGGTGTCCGCTGCCGGCCGACTGCGGTCGCCCAGTCGCTGCGGGCTGATCCCGTGCCCGTGGTCGGCGATCTCGCAGACCAACACCCCCGCCTCCTGCCAGAGCCGCAACCAGCCGCGCCCGCCACCGTGGCGCACGGCATTGGTGATCAGTTCGTTGATCGCGAGCACGAAGTCGTCCAGCCGCTGACCGCGCAGGCCGGAGGCATGCGCGCAGGAGGCGACCGAGTGTCGAATCTCGGTCACCTGTGCCTGGTCAAAGGCGTCGGCGATCAGGAGGGCAGGTTCGATGGGCACAACCGTACGCGGTGCGTGCGGATCTGCGTTCGTCATGGGCCCGTCCCGGCGGCGCATCTCGGAGTATTTCGCGGCTTTTCCACCGTACGTCAGGGTTTCCCGAACCGCACTCGCTGCTCGCCGTGTGGCCGAACCGTTGTGGCATCCTGACCGCCATGCCGTCACCGCCGGGTGGATTCGAGGTGCCGCTGTGGCGTGCCCTCACCGTGTTCAGGCTGGCCTCCCTGGCGTACGTCTGCGCGCTCGCGGTGCGCGACGCCGACCGGTACGCCCACCCGTACGCCGTCGGCGCCCTGATCCTGCTGATGATCGCCTGGACCGGGGCGACCGCTGTCGGGTACGCCCGACCGGCCTGGCGGCGCTGGCCGCTGCTGCTGGCCGACCTCGCGGTGGTGGTGGCCATCGTGCTGGCCACCCCGTGGGTGGTCGGTCGGACGGCGCTCACCCACGGCGTACCCACCCTCGGGGTGGCCTGGATGGCCGGCCCGGTGCTGGCCTGGGCCGTCTCCGGCGGCCGGCGGCGGGGCACTGTCGCCGCGCTGATCGTCGCCGGCGCGGACCTGGCCACCCGGGAGCGGATCGGTCAGTCCTCGTTCACCGGGGTGATCCTCATGCTGCTCGCCGGAGTGGTGGTCGGGCACGTGGCCCGGCTGGCGGCGAGCGCCGAGGAACGGCTGCAACGCGCTGTGGAGCTGGAGGCCGCCACCCGGGAGCGGGAACGGCTGGCCCGGGGGATTCACGACTCGGTTCTGCAGGTGTTGGCGCTGGTCCAGCGGCGCGGCGCCGACCTGCCCGGGGAGGCCGGCGAGCTGGCCCGGCTGGCCGGTGAGCAGGAGGCCGCACTGCGCGCGCTGATCACCGGTGCCAGCCCGACCGCCGCGGGCCTTCCGGAGGGGGGCGAGGCGGTGGACCTGCGGACCCTGCTCGGCCGGTACGCCTCGGCGGCGGTGGCGCTCTCCGCCCCGGCCACCCCGGTGCCGCTGCCCCGGCGGGTGGCCGGCGAGTTGGCGGCGGCGACCGGTGCGGCCCTGGACAACGTGGGACGGCACGCCGGTGGGCGGGCCTGGGTGCTGATCGAGGACGAGGGGGAGACGGTGACCGTGTCGATCCGTGACGAGGGGCCGGGCATTCCGGACGGCCGGCTGGCCGAGGCGGCCGCCCAGGGGCGGCTCGGGGTGACCCAGTCGATCCGGGGCCGGGTGACCGACCTGGGTGGGACGGTGCGGATCGTGTCCGCACCCGAGGCGGGCACCGAGATCGAGCTGAGCGTGCCGAGGTCCCCGCGGTGAACCAGATCCGGGTGATGGTGGTGGACGACCATCCGATGTGGCGGGAGGGGGTGGCCCGCGACCTGACCGAGGCCGGGTTCCTGGTGGTGGCGACCAGCGGGGAGGGGCGACAGGCCGTTCGGGTGGCCGCCGCCGCCCGGCCCGACGTCGTCGTCCTCGACCTGCAACTGCCGGACATCTCCGGCGTCGAGGTGATCCTGGGGTTGCGCGCGGCGCTTCCCGCCGTACGGGTGCTGATGCTCAGCGCCAGCGGCGAGCAGCAGAGCGTGCTGGACGCGGTCAAGGCCGGAGCCACCGGCTACCTGGTGAAGTCGACAGCACCCGCCGAGTTCCTGGAGGCGGTCCACCGCACCGCGGCCGGCGAGGCGGTCTTCACCCCCGGACTGGCCGGACTGGTGCTCGGCGAGTACCGCCGGCTGGCCGCCGGGCCGGGGCGGGGGAGCGCCGGCGCTGCCGAACCCGCGACGCCCCAGCTCACCGAACGGGAGACGGAGGTGCTGCGGCTCGTGGCGAAGGGGATGTCGTACAAGCAGATCGCCCAGCGGCTCGGCCTGTCGCACCGCACCGTGCAGAACCACGTGCAGAACACCCTGGGCAAGCTGCAACTGCACAACCGGGTCGAACTGACCCGGTACGCCATCGAACGCGGCCTGGACGACTGAGCGGGCGGACGTCAGACCGGGAGGACGTCAGACCGAGCGCGGTGGCTCCGTCTCGTGGATGGCCAGCTCCTCGGCGGTCGCCCCGCCGCCGGCCGATCCCGCGTCGTACGCCACCGAGTCGGTCTCCTGGTCGGTGTGCGACCCCTCGTCCGGTTCCACCAGCCGGCCCACCGTGGCGTCGGCCACCGTGCCGAGCTGACCGTGGTCGTAGAGCGAGACCGGTGAGTTCGGGTCGGAGGTGGGCCCGGGATCCATCACGTCGGCGTCCAGCTGAGCCTCCGCCGCGGCTTCCAGATTGTCCGCCTCGAAGGCGATCTTCGGGTCGATCGTGCCGGCCAGCGGATCGTCCGCCGGGCGTTCATAGACCTCACGGTCGAGCTTGTAGTCCAAGGACTCACCGTCGAGCTGCTCCTCAGCGGTCGTTCCGAACCGGTCCACCGCCACCGGCGTCCGGTCGCCGGGCAGCTGGGCCGGGTCGGGGCCGTCCGCCTCACGCCCGGTGAAGACGTCGTCGTTGGCGGTCGAGTCGTCATCGGCGGTGTCGGGCAGCCCTTGCGCCTCGGTGTCGGACACGGGGGTCGGGTACTCGTTGTCGCGCATGTCTGATCACTACCCGCTGCCCTCCCGCCGTAACCGGGTGACCCTTCGGCGAAACGACACCGAACCGGGCGTCGACGGCGAAAGCCCGGGGTCGGCAGCGCGTACCGGCCGGCGAGGTGCGTCGCGATCAGCTTGGTCAGACGGCCTCGTCGTCCGGGTGCAGCACACACCAGACGACCTTGCCGTCCGGTATGGCGCTGCTGCCCCAGCGACGGGTCACCGTGTCGATCAGCAGCAGGCCCCGGCCGCCGGCCCGGGTCGGCGGGGAAATCCCGGCGAATGTCGGCCGGCGCGGGGAGTGGTCGCGCACCGCCAGGTGCAGGGTGGTCTCCTGAGGTGCCAGCCGAACCGTCATCGGGGTCTTCGCGTGCGCCACCACGTTGTTGACCATCTCGGTGACCGCGATGCACGCCGGGTCGGCGAGCGTCGGCATGCCCCAGCGCTCGCAACCGGTGTTGACCAGCTCGCGGGCCTGCCGGGCGGCTCCCACCGCCGGGGCGAGTTCGGCGGTGAGCACCGCTGCCAGTGGGGCGGCCGCGACGGCGGCCAGCGCGCCGTCGAGCGTCGGCGAGGCCGGCACGCCGTCGAGCGCCGGATCCGGGTGAGCCGTCCCGGCGGCTGCGGAGTCCGGGTGGGCGGGCCCGGCGGCCGTCGGGTCACACAGCAGCAGATCCGCAGCGGGCCAGTCGGCGACCTCCCGGCGGATGTCGGCGAAGACGCGCCGACCGGCCGGCTCGACGAACCGCAGACCGGTCACGTCCGCCACCACCGGGCCGGGTCGGTCCGCGAGGCGGGTGAGCAGGGCGCCGCGTACCGCCTCGGCTCCGGCCGCGTCGAGCACACCGGTCAACCGGACCACCGCCGATGACTCGTCGACTTCCACGAGACAGCTCGCCATGATCGCCCCATTGTGCGCGCCGTAGACGGTCAGCGCATTCCGGCGCTCGACGTCCGCCATCAGCGGTCCGACCGGGAGCGGCGGTTGATAGCCGCCAGGGTGCCGACAGCGGTGCCGGCGGCGGCCAGACCGAACGCGGCGGTCATCCGCACCAACTGCCGGCGTCGACCGTGCCAGCCGCCGTCCTGGCGTGCCTGGGCGTCGGCGTGGAACACGTTGCCGCTGCTGTCCACGCGGGCACCCGGCCCGAACTGGGTGCGGTGCGCGTACCAGCCGAGGGTGCGCTCCACCAGCGCGGGCGCCAGCCGCCACTGCAGGCCGATCAACCGGGCCGCGCCACCGGCGTACGCCTCGCGGCGGGGCCGGCGCAGCAGCCGGACGATGGTCTCGGCGACCACCTCCGGCGGGTAGATCGGAGGCGGCGGCACCAGCTCCCGGCCGCTGTGGTTGCCGGTGTGCCGGAAGAACGGGGTGTCGATGGTCGCCGGCAGCACGGTGCAGACCGAGATGTGCCCCCGACCGGTGACCCGCAGCTCCTGGCGGACGGTGTCGGCCAACCCCCGGATGCCGTGCTTGGTGGCGTTGTACGCCGACTGGTACGGCATGGCCACCTCGGCCAGCACCGAGGCGTTGTTGACCAGCACACCGCCACCGGCGGCGCCCAGGTAGGGCAGGGCCGCCTTGATGCCGTGCACCGTCCCGAGCAGGTTGACCTCCAGCACCCGGCGGAACTCGGCGACCGGGATCTCGTCGAACAGACCCACCGCGCTGACCGCGGCGTTGTTCACCCAGGCGTCGATCCGACCGAACTCGGCCACCGCCTGTTCGGCCAGCCGCCGCACCGACTCCAACTCGGTCACGTCGGTCGGTACGACGAGCGCCTGACCGCCCAGTTCCCGGCAGCGCTGCGCGACCTGGAGCAGGGCCGGTTCACTGCGGGCGGCCAGCACGACGGCGGCACCCCGGCGGGCCAGTGCGTAGGCGGTCGCCGTGCCGATCCCGCTGGACGCGCCGGTGATCACCACGGTCGAATCGTCGAGACTGCGGGTCAGCGGCATTCCTGAGCGGTACCCCCGGCCGGACCTGGTCACACCAGCGACAGGTTGTCGATCATCGTCGAATCGTGGGGTGGCGTGGCAGGTGTGCTTGCCGTGGCGCAAGTGTCGGTGGAAGTCGGGCGGACTCTTCCTGATCTGCCAGGTTTCGACTCAGCGTCGCGGGGTTAATGGGACGCTCTGACCGGGAGGACCACCGCCGAGGAAAGATCGCAGGGAGGTGACCCATGCGCGTCGGCCTCGTCTGCGCGCACGCCAGCTCGTACCGCCACGCCGACGGCCCACCGGTCGGCACTCGACAGCACATCGCCAGGGTCGCCGCGGAACTGACCGAGCGGGGCCATGACGTCCGGCTCTACGTCCGCCGGGACGACCCGGCTCTGCCGGCGACGATGGACGTCGACGGCTACCAGGTGCACCACGTGCCCGCCGGCCCGCCCACCGCACTACCCACCGCCGAGCTGATCCCGTACGTGACGGAGGTCGGCCGCTGGCTGGCCGACGAGTGGTCCGGTGCCTGGCGGCCCGAGGTGGTGCACGGGCACTACTGGGTCGGCGGTCTGGCCGCCGCACACGCCGTTCGGGAGACCGACATCCCGGTGGTGCAGACGTTCCACTCGCTCGGCGTCGAGCAGTTGCGTCACCTGGGCGGTCACTACGACGGGCCGGGGCAGCGGATCACGCTGGAACGCGCGCTGACCCGGGCCGTCGACATCGCCGTGGCCCAGTCCAACGACGAGGTCGACGAGCTGACCCGGATGGGTCTGCAACGCAGCTCGGTCGCGTTGGTGCCGGCCGGCGTCGACATCGACCTGTTCCAACCCGACGGCGAGGCCGCGCCGCGCGAACAGCGGCCCCGCATCCTCTCGGTGGGCTCGCTCGCCGCCGGGCACGGCCAGGAGGACCTGATCCGGGCGATGCGGCTGGTCGGCGACGCCGAGTTGGTGATCGCCGGTGGCCCGCCGGCCGACCAGTTGGCCAACCACACCGAGGCGCGCCGGCTGCGCGAGCTGGCCGAACAGATCGGCGTCGTCGACCAGGTACGCCTCGTAGGGGCGGTGCCGCACGACCAGATGGCCACCTGGTACCGGTCGGCGGACGTGGTCGCCTGCACGCCGCACTACTCCTCGGCCGGGCGGGTCTCGCTGGAGGCGATGGCCTGCGGGGTGCCGGTGATCGGCTACGCGATGGGCGGCCTGGCGGACGCCGTCGTCGACGAGGTCACCGGCCGGCTGGTGCCTCCCGGTGACGTACGCGCGCTCGGCGTGTCACTGCGCCGGCTGCTCGCCGACAACGCCGGTCGATTCGCGTACGGCCACGCCGCGGTGGACCGGGTGCGCAGCAGCTACACCTGGGAGCGGACCGCCGGTGCGTTGGAGCGTCTCTACGAGCGGGTGGTGAGCCGGCGCAAGCCGGTCGAGGCCTGAGTCAGCCGCGGATCGCGACGACCGTCGCGCGGTCCCGCCCGAATGCTCGTCGCCATGATCCGTGCAACTTCGGGGATGTTGCTGCCTCCCACACGCCGGAGGCAGCAACTTCGGGGAAGTTGCGTGGATCTGAGGGCGCGGGGCGGGGCATGGGGTGCGGCGCGGGGCTCGTATCAGCCTGGGCGGGTCGCGGCGACCATCGCGCGGTCCCGCCCGGGGGTCACCGAGGGGTGCTGCTGCGGCTGCGCGTACCGGGTCAGGCCGATCACCGCGGCCAGGGTGACCAGGAAGCCGGCCGCGGCCAGCCACTCCCGCCCCGGCCAGATCTTGTCGTTGAGCAGCAGCAGGCCGACGATCGCTGCCGGCACCGCCCCGGCGGCGTCCATCGCGGCGACCGCGGCGGTCGTCGAGCCGCGCTGCATGGCCAGACCGAGCAGCAGCTGACCGACGATCGAGTGGGCGATCAGCAGGTAGAACAACGGGTTGACGAGGAACGCCTCGGCGGACGGCGCGGACGCCAGTGGCCGGGCGGCGACAGCGGCCGAGCTGAACGCCAGCCCGGCCAGGGAGCCGAGGGCCACCGAACCCGGTGCCCCGTGCAGCCGTACGGCGAAGACACCGAGCACCGCGATCACGCCGAGCGCCACCAGCAGGGCTATCGAACCGGCGGTGCCGAGCTGCTTCGACGGTGCCGGCCGGGCGGACAGCACCAGTGCGGTGATCCCCGCGAAGAGCAACGCCAGCAGCACCACCTCCGCCGCCGGCAGCCGCCACTTCAACACCAGCACCCCGAGGATGGCGGTCACCCCGAGCCCGGCGGCCACGCTGGCCTGCACGAGGAACAGTGGCAGGTCCCGTCGGGCCAGGAAGGCGAGCACGAAGCCGCCGATCTGACAGCCCAGGCCGACCAGGTACGTCCGATGCCCGGCGAGGCGCAGCAGCAGGCCCGGATCGAAGGTGTGGTGGACAGTGGTGCGGGCCGCCGCCACCGACTGGAGCAGGTTGGCGAAGCCGTACGCGACGATCATCGCCGCGAGGAAGCACCAGCCGGAGGAGACCACCTGGCGAGGATAGAGGTTGCCGGGGGTCAGCGCGCGGCTGGTCGATCGAGGCGGGCGAGGATGTCGGCGTGCAGCACACCGTTGGTGGCCACCACGCTGCTGTCGGTGCCCGGGGCGCCCGCCGGGGCCGGTCGACCGGCCAGATCAGTGACCGTGCCACCCGCCTCCGTGATGATCGGCACCAGCGCCGCCACGTCCCACAACGACAGCTCCGGCTCGGCCATCACGTCCAGTGCCCCCTCGGCCAACAGCATGTAGCCGTAGAAGTCGCCGTACGCCCGGCTGCGCCAGCTGGCCCGCATCAGGTCGAGCACCGCGTCGAGCCGGCCGGCCCGCTCCCACCCGTCCAGCGAGGAGTAGCAGAAGCTGGCATCCGCGACCCCGCGCACCGCGGACACGCCGATCCGTTCGCCAGCGGCGGGGCCCGGCCCGGCGTACGCGCCCGCGCCCGCGCTGGCCCACCAGCGTCGTCCGAGCGCCGGTGCGGACACCACGCCGACCGCCGGCCGGTCGCCGTCGTAGAGCGCGATCAGGGTGGCCCAGATCGGCACGCCCCGGACGAAGTTCTTGGTGCCGTCGATCGGGTCGATGATCCACCGGCGGCCGTTCGCGTCGGCGGACGGCTGTGCGCCGTACTCCTCACCGAGCAGCCCGTCGGCCGGACGGTGCTCGGCCAGCACGGCGCGGATCTCCCGCTCCACGGCGGTGTCCGCGTCGGAGACCGGCGTCAGGTCGGGCTTCGCCTCGACGCGCAGGTCGAGCGCGCGGAACCGGGCCGTGGCGATGGCGTCGGCCCGGTCGGCGAGCAGGTGGGCGAGGGCGAGGTCGTCGGCGTACCCGGTCATGCCGGCAACCTAGCCCACGCCCGTCGCGTCACTCGTCGGGCCCGCGCCGGTCACCCTCGCCCGGCCCGCGCTGGTCACCGTCGCCGCGCGAGTCACCCTCGCCGGCGCGAGAGGCGAGCAACCGGCGGTACGAGGCCAGCCGGCGCGGGTCGGCCTTACCGGCGGCCACCCAGGCGTCCAGCCCACACTCGGCCTCGTCGGCCGTGTGCGGGCAGTTCGGTGGGCAGTCGACGGTGCCCTCGACCAGGTCCGGAAAGCCGTGCAGCAGGCTGTCGGCCGAGACGTGCGCCAACCCGAAGCTGCGGATCCCGGGGGTGTCGATGATCCAACCCGGATCGGTGTCGACCCCGGGCACCGGTGGCAGCCGCAGTGCCACCGCGCTGGTCGAGGTGTGCCGGCCCCGGCCGATCGCGCTGACCACGCCGACCGCGCGCAGCGCGTCCGGCACGAGCCGGTTCACGAGCGTCGACTTGCCCACCCCGGAGTGCCCGACCAGCACCGACACCTTGCCGCTCAACAGCGCGCGGAGCGCGTCGAGGTCGGAGTCGGGGCGGTTGAGCACGTACGGCAGCTCCAGCTCGGTGTAGTAGCCCAGCACCTCCTCCGGCCCGGCCAGGTCGGCCTTGGTGAGGCAGAGCAGCGGCTCGACGTCCGCGTCGTACGCGGCCACCAGACAACGGTCGATGAACCCGGTACGCGGCGGCGGGTCGGCCAACGCGCTCACGATCACCAACTGGTCGGCGTTGGCCACCACCACCCGTTCCAGCCGACCCTCGGCGGTGGTCTCGTCGTCGTCGGCGGTGCGCCGCAGCACCGAACGACGCTCGGCGATCCGGACGATGCGCGCGAGCGCGCCCTCCGCGCCGGAGGTGTCGCCGACCAGGCTGACCCGGTCACCCACCACCACCGACTTGCGGCCCAGCTCGCGGGCCCGCATCGCGGTGACGGTGGGCAGCTCGGCGCCGACCACGCCGCGCTCGGCCCCGGACAGCACGCAGGTGTAGCGCCCCCGGTCGACGGCGATGACGAACCCGTCGACCGCGTCGGCGTGCCGTGGGCGGGTGCGCGTACGCGGGCGTGACGACTTACCGGGCCGGACCCGTACGTCGTCCTCGTCGTACTCCCGCCGTTTGGTCGCCAGGACCTTCCTCCGTCGCGTCAGCTCTTGCCGGTCACCATCGCTGACCATAGTGCCGGGAACTCGGGCATCGTCTTGGAGGTACACCCCACGTCGTCCACCTCGATGCCCGGAACGGCGAGCCCGGCCACCGCGGCGGCGTGCGCCATCCGGTGGTCGTGGTAGGTGCGGAAGAGCCCGCCGCGCAGCGGACGGGGCCGGATCTCCAACCCGTCGGGGGTCTCGGTGATGTCCGCGCCGAGCCCGCCGAACTCCCGCGTGAGCGCGGCGAGCCGGTCGGTCTCGTGGCCCCGGATGTGCCCGACGCCGGTGAAGACCGACGGCGAGTCGGCCAGCAGGGCCAGCGCGGTCAGCACGAGGGTCAGCTCGCCGACGTCGGACAGGTCGGCGGTCAGACCGTGCACCACGCCGGTGCCGCGCACCGTCAGCCCGTCGGTGGAGAGGCTGACCTCGCCGCCCATCCGTTGCAGCAGCGAACGGAGCTGCTCGACCGGCTGGGCGCTGCTGTGCGGCCAGCCCTGAAGGGTCACCTCACCGCCGGTGACCAGGGCGGCGGCGAAGAACGGCACGGCACCGGAGAGATCCGGCTCGACGTCCCAGCCGCGCCCGGTGAGCGGACCGGGCTCGACGGCCCAGACGTCGGGGGTGCTGTCGTCGACCGCCGCGCCGGCGGCCCGCAGCATCCGCACCGTCATCCGCAGGTGCGGCGCGGACGGCACCGGCGGGCCGACGTGGCGCACCACGACGCCCCGGTCGAAGCGTGGTGCGGCCAGCAACAGCCCGGAGACGAGCTGGCTGGAGGCGGACGCGTCGATCACGACCTCGCCCCCGGTGACCCGGCCGGTGCCGCGCACGGTCAGCGGGAGGCTGCCGGTGCCGGTGACGTCGATCCGGACACCCAGCGAGCGCAGCGCGTCGACCAGCGGGCCCAGCGGCCGGGTGCGGACGTACGGGTCACCGTCGAAGCTGACCTGCCCGTCGGCCAGGCCCGCCACCGGTGGCACGAACCGCATCACGGTGCCGGCCAGCCCGACGTCGACGTGGGCGGGGCCGACCAGCGGGTGCGGTCGGACCAGCCAGCGCTCGTCGTCGCTGATCGACACGTGCGCGCCCATCCCCCGCAGGCCGGCGGCCATCAACTCGGTGTCCCGGGCGCGCAGCGGCCGGGCCAGCGTCGACGGGCCGGCCGCCAGCGCGCTGAGCACCAGGGCCCGGGCCGTCATCGATTTGGAACCGGGCAGGCGCAACGTCGCTGCCACCGGATCGGATGCGGTCGGTGCGGTCCACGGCTGCGGCGGCCGGGTCGCTGTCAGGTTCCCCACGGTTACATTCTGCCGTGTCGTCGGGGGGCCGGCGGCACCCGGCGCTCGCACTCCCGGTTGTCGGGACAGCCGACAGCGCCCCCGACGCGTTAGCGTGTGCCCCATGTGCGGCAGGTACGCGACGACCCGGAGCTCCGGCGAGCTGAGCGCGCTGTTCGAGTCGTCCGACGACTCCGACGGCCTGGTCCGCGCCGATCACAACGTCGCGCCCACCGACCCGGTGCCGCTGGTCCGGCTCAACCCGGAGGGGCACCGCAGCCTCTGCGTCGGCCGCTGGGGTCTGTTGCCGCACTGGTCCCGGTCCGCTTCGGCGGCCTCCCGCATGATCAACGCGCGGGCGGAGACGGTGGCCACCAGCCGGGCGTACGCGGGCTCCTTCGCCCGTCGCCGCTGCCTGATCCCGGCCGACGGCTGGTACGAGTGGGTCCGGCTGCCCGATGGTGGCCGCCAGGCGTACTTCATGACCCCCCGGGACGGTTCGGTGCTCGCCCTGGCCGGCATCTGGTCGGTCTGGGAGTCCGACGCCGAGACCCGGCTCACCTTCAGCGTGCTGACGACCGCGGCGCTCGGCGACCTGACCGAGGTGCACGACCGGATGCCGGTGCTGCTGCCAGCGGAGCGTTGGTCGTCGTGGTTGGCCTCGACGGACGAGCCGCAACGGCTGCTGAGCCCGGCTTCGGCGGAGCAGCTGGCGGGGTTGGAGATCCGCCCGGTGGGCGCGGCGGTGGGAGACGTTCGCAACGACGGGCCGCACCTGACCGCCCGGGTGCCGGTGGCGCCGACGGTGACGCCGCAGGAGTTGACTCTCTTCTGACGCTGCCGCGCATCGTCGGCCACCGATTTGCCAGGGTTCCGCGTGATTCGTCTCCCGACTGTTCAGTCAGGTTCCCGGCAGACCCTTGTCCCGATGTTGCGAAGTGCGATAGAACACAGCGCCGGTAGTGGACATCGATTCGCACGGGGCGGACGACGTCCACCGATCTTGCCGGTCCCACGGGGGAGGTGGGCGGATGACACGGGCACGTATGCCGCGTCCGCACGAGGTGGCGGCGGCGCGGCGAGATCCGCGACTGCTGCGGGCAGTGCGGGAACGGCGACAGGACGACGCGTGGCGTACCAGGGGCACCTGCCAGAGCGTCGATCCGGAGACCTTCTTTCCGGCACCGAACGAACCGGCGGACGCCGCCGTCGCGCTGTGCCGCAGTTGTGACGTACAGGGGTCCTGCCTGGCCTGGGCCCTCGACGTCGGCGACTGCCACGGCGTCTGGGGCGGCACCACGCCCCGGGAACGACGGGCGATGCTCGTCGCCTGGCGTGGCGAGGTCGATCCCGACCCGGACGCCATCGACGACGCCGGCCCGCCGGTGCGCGACCGCCTGCTCGCCCTGGTCCCGCTGAGCTGATCGCCGGCCGGGTTCGCACCCGTCGCTCGTGCGGCGGCGCAGAATGGGGCGGTGCCACCCAGCGACGACATCGACACCCCGCGCGGTCCGGCGCGGATTGACACCGACCTGCCGGCTCGACCGGCCGCCGCCCTGCTCGTCCTCGGGCACGGTGCGGGCGGCAGCGTCGACGCGCCCGACCTGCTCGCAGTCCGGGACGCGTCGGTCGCGGCCGGCCTGGCGGTGGTCCGGGTGACCCAGCCGTACCGGGTCGCCGGCCGACGGGCGCCGGCACCGGCAGGTCACCTCGACGAGGCCTGGGTGGCGGTGCTCGGCGTGCTGCGTGACCGGCACGCCGACGTGCCGACGGTGGTGGTCGGTGGGCGTTCCAGTGGCGCGCGGGTGGCCTGCCGGACGGCCCGCGCGGTGGGCGCGGTGGGCGTGGTCGCCCTGGCCTTTCCGCTGCACCCGCCCGGCCGGCCGGAACGCTCACGGGCCGCCGAGTTGGACACCGGTCTGCCGACGCTTGTCGTCAACGGTGACCGGGACCCGTTCGGGATGCCGGAGCCGGGGCCGGCGGTTCAGGTGGTGAGCCGTCCCGGTGAGACGCACGATCTTCGCCGGGATCCGGCCGGTACCGCCGCCGCCGTGCGCGACTGGCTGTCCGCCCAGGGCTGGGCGGCCGGCTGACCGGTCGCGTCGGCTCGCCGGGGCGACCGTTTCCGGTGCCGGGCACTGGTCGTTGCATCCGATGGTGCCGCCGGCCCGATCGGGGCCGGTGACACCAGTCCTCCCAGGCCCTTCCTGGTCCCAGCGCCGGCCGCCGTCGGGGCCGGGACCAGGAACGGGGAGAGCCGGCCGGAATGCCCCAGTGGTCATCTCGCGTTACTACCCCCGGACGACTTTTCTGCGAGGGGGGTGACCGGTGCCAACCGAGACACGAAGCCTGGAACAGGATGAACGGGACGCCCGGCAGTTGAAGCGGCTGCTGGATGGCCCGCAGTGGCCCGCGACGGCGGGACCGGGCGGGGTGGGTGCGGTGAGCACGGGCACACCAGCCGGAAGTGAATCTGTGGGTAGGTCCGTGCGCGTATCCTCGGCGGGAAAGCATCCGACGCGAGGGGATGTGCGGTTGACCACCGAGAAGACGGACGAGCGCAGGGCCCGATTCGAGCGGGACGCGATGCCATTCGTCGATCAGCTCTACGCTGCTGGGCTGCGAATGACGCGCAACCCGGCGGATGCCGAGGACCTGGTCCAGGAGACCTACCTGAAGGCGTACGCGGCCTTCCACCAGTTCGAGCAGGGCACGAACCTGAAGGCCTGGCTGTACCGGATCCTGACCAACACCTACATCAACTCCTACCGCAAGCGGCAGCGCCAGCCGATCCAGGCGCCCACGGAGGAGATCACCGACTGGCAGCTCGCCGAGGCCGAGTCGCACACCTCCAGCGGGTTGCGCTCCGCCGAGACGGAGGCACTGGACCGGCTGCCGGACAGTGACGTCAAGGAGGCCCTCCAGCAGTTGCCGGAGGAGTTCCGCCTGGCCGTCTACCTGACCGATGTCGAGGGCTTCTCCTACAAGGAGGTCGCGGACATCATGGGTACGCCGATCGGCACCGTGATGTCGCGCCTGCACCGTGGCCGTCGTAATCTGCGCAAGCTGCTCGAGCGCTACGCGGGGGAGCGGGGCTTCAGTGCGGCCCGCTCGGCGAAGGGTTCGACCGCCGCCGCTGCCGGCCGGGAGGTGTGACGTGAGCTGTGGGGAGCCGCACGAGACGGACTGCCGCGAAGTCCTCGCGGAGGTGTATCTCTACCTGGATCTGGAGTGCGCGGACGAGCGCCGCTCGCTGATCCGGCACCACCTGGACGAGTGTGGGCCCTGCCTGCGCGAGTACGGGCTGGAGCAGGAGGTGCGGGCGCTGGTGGCGCGTTGCTGTGGCAACGAGACCGCGCCGGACGAGCTGCGTGAGCGGCTGCGGGTCAAACTCACCGAGCTGGTGGTCTTCGAGACCAGCGATTCCCGTGAGCTGGCCGACTGAGCGTCGGCATGAGCTGGCAAGACCGGTGGCCCGGGTCGATGTCGACCCGGGCCACCGGTGTATCCGGCCTCGGCCGGCTGAGCGACGACGGGCAGCGGGCCCGTCGACCCGTTCAGGAGTTGGGACGCTTGCCGTGGTTCGCGGCGCTCTTCTTACGAGCCTTCTTCTTCCGGGACTTCTTCGCCATGCTGACCTCCTCGTGATGGGTCGGATCCGTCCTGCGCACGACCTCGGCGCGGATGCGGCCACCGGCGGTCCGGCGTCGGGTCCGACCCGCTGATGGTAGTGCGGTCGGCACCCGCCGCCTCCCCCAGGGCGGGACTGCCGTCCCGGCTGTGCCGCTGCGCGCCCACCACCGGGCGACGCATGATTGGATACGTCGGCAGGCACGTCGCGAAGAGGGAGGGCCTGGACATGGCCGAGGAGATCCGCGCCGAGATGGTGGCCAACGTTTGGAAGGTCGTCGCCACGGCCGGTGACACGGTGGCCGAGGGTGACACCCTGGTGATCCTCGAGTCGATGAAGATGGAGATCCCGGTCGTCGCCGAGTCCGACGGTGTGCTCCAGCAGCTCGCCGTGCACGAGGGCGACGTCGTGCAGGACGGTGACCTGATCGCGGTGATCGCTTGACCGGGCTGCTGGTCCGTCCGGCCGAGCCCGCCGACTTTCCGGCGGTGGCCCGGCTGACCGTTGCCGCGTACGAGGCGGACGGTCAACTCAAGGGCGAGCACGGGTACGGCGAGGTGCTGGCCGACGTGGCGACCCGGGCCGTCAGCGGCGAGGTGCTGGTCGCTGTCGACGAGCTGACCGGGGCGGTGCTCGGCTCGGTCACGTTCGTGCTGCCGGGCACCCCGTTCGCGGAGCTGTCCGGGCCGGGCGAGGCGGAGTTCCGGATGCTCGCCGTCGACCCGGGCGCGCAGGGTCGTGGCGTCGGTGCCGTGTTGGTCGAGGCGTGTGTCGACCGGGCTACCGGGTTGGGTTGCACGGCGGTGGTGATCTGCGTCCGGGCCGGGATGGCTGATCCGGCGCACCGGCTCTACTCGCGGCGCGGGTTCGTCCGCTCCCCGGAGAAGGACTGGTCACCGGCACCGGGCGTGGACCTGCTCGGCCTGCGCCTGGAGCTGGCGCGCCGCTGAGCCGCCGGGCCGTCCCCGCTGAACCGCCCACCGCCGCGCCGTGCTGAGCCGCTGCCGGGCGGGCCCGGGTCAGGCGTCGGGCCGGGTGCCGATGGCGGCCAACAGCTCGTCGGCCACCTCCAGCGCGAGCTTGCGGCGTTCGTCGTCGCTGATGTGCGGCGCGCGGACCGCGAACCAACTGGTGTGCACCGCGAACAGCGACAGCGCGGCGCGCAGTTGGGCGGCGGGAGAGTCGTCGCCCCGGCAGAGCGCCTCGGCCAGCTCCATCATCCGGCCGCGCATCTTCTGGCCGGAGGAGAGGCTCTTGAGCGCGGTCTGGTTCTGCTCGAAGAAGCGCATCACCGACGGCTGGGTGCCGTCGAACATCGTGTCGGCGTACCGGGAGATCAGCTCGCGCCGGGTGGCCAGGGTGGCGGGCTGGGTGGCGGCCCAGGCGGTCAGCGCGTCCATCCGCTCCAGTCGGTCCTCGACGAAGCTGGCGACGATGTCGTCCTTGCTCTTGAAGTGGTAGTAGAGCGCGGCCTTGGTGACGTTGAGGCGCTCGGCGATCTCCCGGAGCGAGGTCTTCTCGTACCCCTGCTCGGTGAAGAGTTCGAGCGCGACGGCCTTGATCCGTTCCCGCGTTCCGCCGCCTGTGCTCTCGCTCACCCACGCCCCCTAATGTGCTTGACCGATGCCCGTACCCAACTTACCGTGCGGCTAGTAAGGTGACTAGCCGGGCGGCAGGTAAGTATGGCAATCCTCGGGGGGAGCTTATCCATGACTCAGGCAACCCAGGTCGGCACACGACCCAACAACATCCGGGTCGTGCTGTTCGGGCTGATGATCGCGATGATGCTCGCGATGCTCGACAACATGATCGTCAGCACCGCGTTGCCGCGGATCGTCGGCGAGTTCGGCGGGCTCAACCACTTCACCTGGGTGGTTACCGCGTACGTCCTGGGCACCACCGTCTCCACCCCGATCTGGGGCAAGCTCGGTGACCTCTACGGCCGCAAGTCGGTCTTCCTGACCTCGGTCGTCATCTTCCTGGTCGGCTCCGCCCTCTGCGGCATGGCCGGCTCCGGCATGTTCGGCGGCCCGCAGGACGGCATGGTCCAGCTCATCGCCTTCCGGGCCGTGCAGGGCCTCGGCGCCGGTGGCCTCATGGTCGGCGTGATGGCGATCATCGGTGACCTGGTCCCGCCCCGCGAGCGCGGGCGCTACCAGGGCATGATCGCCGGCATCATGGCCATCGCCATGGTCGCCGGCCCGCTGGTCGGCGGCTTCATCACCGACCACCTCTCCTGGCGCTGGGCGTTCTACGTGAACCTGCCGCTGGGCGGCGTCGCGCTGCTCGTGCTGATCACCACCATGCACCTGCCGAAGTACCGCACCGAGCACCGGATCGACTGGCTCGGCGCCGGGCTGCTCTCGGTCGGCATCACCGCGATCGTGCTCATCACCACCTGGGGTGGCAACGAGTACGACTGGACCTCGCCGCAGATCCTCGGCCTGGCCGTGCTGGCCGTCGTCGCACTGGTCGTGTTCGGTCTCGTGGAACGCCGGGTCCAGGAGCCGATCCTGCCGCTGGCGCTCTTCGCCAACCGCAACTTCGCGCTGATCTCGGTGATCGGGTTCCTGCTCGGCTTCGCGATGTTCGGCGCGATGAACTTCCTGCCGCTCTACCAGCAGACCGTGCAGGGGGCGTCGGCGACCAACAGTGGTCTGCTGCTGCTGCCCCTGATGTTCGGCATGCTGGTCGTCTCGCTGGTCATCGGCCGGGCGATCACCCGCAACGGCAGGTACCGGGCGTACCCGATCATCGGTGGTGTGGTGATGACCGGGGGCATGGCGCTGCTGTCCATGCTCGACACCGACACCAGCAAGCTGATGTCCTCGCTGTACATGATCGTGCTCGGCGTCGGCATGGGCTTCCTCATGCAGACGTCGATGCTGATCGCGCAGAACAGCGTGGAGCAGAAGGACCTCGGCGCGGCCAGCGGCGCGGCCACCTTCTTCCGGTCGATCGGCGGCTCGTTCGGCATCTCGCTGTTCGGCGCGATCTTCGCCAACCGGCTGGCTAGCTCGGAGGGCGGTCGGACCTTCGGTGGCGGCGAGGCCGGCGCCGGGATGGACCTGGCGAAGCTCAGGGAGCTGCCCGCTCAGGCCCGCGAGGCGGTGCTCGGCGGTCTCTCCGACGCCATCTCGCACGTCTTCCTCTGGGCGGTCCTGTTCACCATCGTGATCCCGGTGCTCGCCTGGTTCATCAAGGAGATCCCGCTGCGCACCGCGAACGAGGCGCCGCCGCAGGCCACCCCGGAGGAGGACGCCGAGGTCGCCCTCGGCAAGGCCGCCCCGGTCGCCTGACCCGACCACGAACGCGCCGCGTCGACCGTCACGGTCGGCGCGGCGCGCCCCTGCTCAGGCGTTGCCAGAGGCGGCGTAGGGGGTTGCGGGGGCGGGGGAGTCGGGGGGAGTGGGTGTTCAGCAGCTCGGTGGCCAGGGCCGCGGTCGCCGGGTCCAGCTGGGGGGCGGCCAGTGCCAGGTGAGCCAGCGACGCGGCGATCGGGACCGGTCGGGTCCGCGCCACGTCGGCCACGTCGGCCAGCCGCTCCGCCACCACCCGGGCCACGTCCGGCCGGACCGAAGGGTCTACCCAGGCCGCGGTGACGAGGGCGAACAGCGCCGCCTCGGTGACCCAGTCCTCGACGCCCCAGACCAGGTCGAGGAGCACCCGGCGGCGGGTCGAGCCCTCCCACGGCTCGTCGGTGCGGTGGTGCAGCAGCCCCAGACAGACCCACACCTGCACGCCACGGACCCAGACCGACGGGTCGTGAGCGGCGAGCAGCCGACCCACCGCGTTGGCCGGCGCGGCCGGCGGGTGCACCAGCAGACCGAGCAGGTCGGCCAGCTCAAGACCGGCCAGGCCCACCGCCGCGTCGTACGCCGCCGGTGGGTGCGCCCACGCCGGGTGGGCGATCTGCCCGATCCGTTCGACAGCAGCCGCCGAGGGTGCCGCCAGCGCGGGTGTGGGGACGGCGTCCGCGTAGTGCCACAACCGCTGCGCTGACGCCCGTCGGGGTTCGCGCGGGTCGGGCTCCGGCGCGCCGACGACCTCGATCCGCAGCCCCGGTGCGGTGGCGATCGCCGTCCCGACGGCGCTGGGCGGGGCGGCGGCGGGTAGGCGTACGGCACCGCCGAGACCGTTGTCGTCATCGGCCACCGCCTGGCGCATCGCGTCGACCAGGGGCCCGCCGGCCGGGGTGAGCTGGCCGAGCCAGGGACGACCCCGGCAGCACTGGGCCAGGTCGCCGTGCTCGTGGCTGTCGTCCGGGTGGTCCCGCACGAAGTCGGCGAGCGCGACCAGATGGGCGAGGTCGCCGTCGCGCAGGTGCCGCAGGCGGTGGGCGGTGTGCACCGCGCAGTCGAACGAAGGATCGCGCGCCAGCGCCCGCTCGGTCCACTCCAGCGCCTCGTCCAGTCGGCCGATTTCGGCCAGGGTGCCGGCGATGTCCGCATAGATCGCCAGGTCGTCGGGGTCCAGCTCGACGGCCCGACCGAGGGCCGCGAGGCCGTCTCGGGTCCGGCCCGAGCTGCGGTACGCGTACCCGAGCCACACCTCGCCCATCTTCGAGGGTTGGGCGCGTACCCCTCGGGTGGCCCAGCGGACCGCCAGCTCGGTCTCGCCGAGACGTCGGGCCAGCGCGGAGGCCGCCCCCAGCAGCAGGCCGTGTTCGGGGTGCACGGTGGCCGCGTTGCGCGCGAGGGCGAGGTACGGGGTCAGCGGGGCCCGGCCGATGCGGGGGACGGGGTCGGGCAGCGCGGCGCAGATCTGCATGAGGACGCGGGCGATGTGCTCCGGGTCCAGTCGTTCGGCCAGTTCGGGCGCGGTCACCCAGGGCACGCCGGCCCATTCGGTGCCGGGTGCGTACGCCGTCGCCGCGGCCAGTAGCTCCAGCCCTTCGGCGGGGCGGCCGGCGGTGGCCAGGAGGTGGGCGCGGGCGACCACCGCGCCCACGAAGGTGTGGTGGTTGATCGGGAAGAGGTCGAGGCCGCCGCCGCTCGTCGCGGCGAGCCGGGCCAGCGTCTCGTGCACCTCCGGAAGGGTGGGAGCCTGCGCCAACGCACCGGCGAGGTGGCCGGCGGCGTGGTGCAGGTCGCCCTCGTCGAGGGCCAGCCGGGCCAGCGCCAGCTCCTCCGTCACGGAGAGCGCGGGATCGTCTGTTCCCTCAGGCACGTCGTCCTCTCGTGGCAGCTAGACCGGTGCGGCGGGGAAAGCTTAGTTGATATTGAGATCAACTGGTGATCTGCTGCGCAGTCCTGCTCGTTCGATTGCTGAGATACGGTTAAAAGTGCAAGACTGAGCAAGAATCGCGCGGCAATCGCGCAGGGGAGGGGCTTCCGTGACACGTGCAGGGGCTGGAATGGCCGCCGACATCGACGAGCAGCCGGCTGGCTACGCGCGCCTGCTCTCCGCGGCCAACGCCGCGGAGATCGCCCGGGTCGCGGCGGTCATCGCCGAACGGCGGCCACGGCACGTGGTCTTCACCGCGCGGGGCACCTCCGACCACGCGGCGCTCTACGGGGCCTACCTGACCGAGATCCGGCTCGGCCTGCCCGCCGGGCTCGCCTCGCCCAGCGTCGTCACCCTGTTCGGGGCCCGCCCCGACCTGTCCGACGCGCTGGTCGTCGGGGTCAGCCAGAGCGGTGGCTCGCCCGACCTGGCCGAGGTGCTGCGCGCCGCCCGCGCCTCCGGGGCGCTGACCCTCGCGGTGACCAACGCCCCCGACTCGCCGCTGGTCGACGTCGCCGAGCTGAGCGTCGACATCGCCGCCGGGCACGAGCGGGCGGTGGCCGCCACCAAGACGTACACCGCCGAGCTGCTCGCCCTGTTGATGCTGGTGGAGGGGGTCCGGGCCGGCGACGGGGTGCTGCCGACCGCCGAACGGGAAGCGCTCGACGCGCTGCCCGAGCTGGCTGCCCGCACCCTGGCCGACGACACCCCGGCCCAGCTCGCCCCGCGTTACCGGTTCGCCCGCCAGTTGGTCACCACCGGCCGCGGCTACGCCTACCCGACCGCCCGGGAGGCCGCGCTGAAGCTGATGGAGACCTCGTACCTGCCGGCGCTCGCCTTCTCCGGTGCCGACCTGCTGCACGGCCCGCTCGCGATGACCGACCCGGAGGTCCCGGTGCTCGCCGTGGTCGGCTCCGGCCCCGGTGGACGGTCGATGGGGGAGGTGCTGCCCCGCCTCGGCGAACGCCGCGCCGACGTCGTGGTGGTCGGCTCCGCCGACGTGCCGGGCGCGACCCGGCTGGCCGTTCCCGAGGTCGACGAGCGGTACGCCCCACTGCTGGACATCCTGCCGATGCAGCGGCTGGCCCTGGCCCTGGCGCTCACCCGGGGCGAGGATCCGGACGCGCCGCGCGGGTTGAAGAAGGTCACCGCGACGATGTGAGGCGTGGCGTGGCACCCTGGTCACCGTGTCCACGCTGCGCGACCTCGCCGAGGAGCACACCCATCTCCGTCCGGCCGACATCGACCACCTGCACCGGATCGCCGGCGACTGGCAGCTGCTCTCCGATCTGTCCTTCGCTGACCTGCTGCTCTGGGTGCCTGTCGACGCCGAGGGCACGTTCCTCTGCGTCGCCCAGGTCCGTCCGACCACCGCGCCGACCGCGTACCAGGACGACCAGGTGGGTCGGATCGTCGGCGGACCGGAGGTGGCCCACCTTCAGGTGGCGTACTCCCAGGGTCGGATCTGGCGGGAGGGTGACCCGGTTTGGTACGGCGACGTGCCGGCCCGACACGAGGCGATCCCGGTTCGGCTGCGCACCGCCGAGGGGGAGGCCGGCGAGGTGATCGCCGTGGTGGGGCGGGACACCAACCTCTCCACCGCGCGTACGCCCAGCCAGCTGGAGCTCAACTACCTCACCACCGCCGACGACCTGGCGCAGATGATCGCTGACGGCACCTTCCCGCCGCCACGGCATCCGGGCGAGACCACCTCGGCGCCCCGGGTCGGCGACGGCCTGGTCCGGCTCGATGCCGGCGGCAAGGTCACCTACGCCAGCCCGAACGCGCAGTCCGCGTACCGCCGACTGGGCTACGCCGCGCACCTCGTGGGCGAGGACCTGGCCGCGCTGCACCGCCGGCTGGCCGGCGACCCGCTGGACGGCACCGAGGCGTCGAACGGCATTCTGGCCGCGCTGCGCGGTGAGGCGCCACCCCGCCGGGAGATCGACGCACGGGGTGCCACGATGCTCACCAGGGCGCTGCCGCTGATGCCGGCCGGGGTGCCGATCGGGGCGCTGGTGCTGGTCCGGGACATCACCGAGGTTCGCCGTCGGGACCGGGCACTGATCACCAAGGACGCCACCATCCGGGAGATCCACCACCGGGTGAAGAACAACCTCCAGACGGTGGCCGCGCTGCTGCGGTTGCAGGCCCGCCGGGTGGCGATGCCGGAGGCCCGGGTCGCGCTTGAGGAATCGGTCCGACGGGTCGCCTCGATCGCCCTGGTGCACGAGACGCTCTCCATGTCCAGCGACGAGGCGGTCGAGTTCGACGGCATCGTCGACCGGGTGGCCAGCGCGGCGACCGAGGTCGCGGCGACCGAGGTGAGCGTCGGCATGCGGCGGCGGGGCAGCTTCGGCGTGCTGCCGGCGGAGATCGCCACCTCGCTGGTGATGGTCCTCAACGAACTGCTGCTCAACGCCGTCGAGCACGGCTTCCCGCCGGCCGACGAGGCGGACGAGGTCCCAGTGCCCGCCGCGTCTGGCATGGTGCCGGTCGCCGCTGCCGAGGTCGACCCGTCGCTGCGGCCCGAGGTGGTGGTCTCCGCGCACCGGTTCCGCAAGATGCTGCACGTCTCGGTGACCGACAACGGCCGCGGCCTACCGCCGGACTTCGACGCCGAACACGGCAGCCGGCTCGGCCTCCAGATCGTCCGCGCCCTGATCACCGGGGAGCTGCGCGGCACCATCGAACTACGGGCCGGGGCCAACGGTGGCACCGAGGCGGTGCTGGTCATCCCGCTGGCCCGCAGCGCCCCGGAGGGCCGCTCCCAACCCTGACCCGCCCTGCCGCCTCCAGTGGGGCGGGGTCCGCAGCGGGAGCGGATGTCGGGATGGGCGTGATGCCTCTCAGTCATCAGGATGACTGAGAGGCATCAGGCGCATCGAGGTGGGCGGGCCCGGTCGCCGGCCGACGCCCCGGGGCCGGGTCAGCGGTCGGAGCGGGTGGTCAGCAGGGCGACGGTGAGGCCGGGGCGCTGCCAGACCTGGGCGACGGTGAAGTCCGCGCGGAGCGCGTCGCCCTTGGCGTCGGGCACGGCGGCCAGCGGGTCGGCCTGCCGACCGGAGACGACCAGCCACACCCGCGTCGTACCGGCCAGGCATTGTGCCGGCTGCGGGCACTCGGCGGCCCACAGATCGCCGCGGCGTGCCTCGTCCTCGGTGACCAGCACGTCGCGTGGCGGGTCGGCGAGGTGGTACTCGATGCCGAGGTCGAGGAAGAGCCAGCTGTGCCGGGGCGAGTAGACCACCGCGTCCCCCGGTCGTTGACCGTCCGCGATCACCCGCGCCGCCCCCGCGTAGTCCACCGGGGCGCTGCGCGGCCACTCGTGGGTGCGCCGCAGCGCGGCCTGGTCGGGCAGGCCGAGCAGCCCGGCGAGGACCACCACCACCAGCGCGCCCGGTGCGGCCACGGCGGCGAGCGCCGCCCCCGCCAGCAGGCAGGCGAAGGGCACCACGAAGACCAGGTACCGGGGCACCCACAGCGGCACGACCGCGCCGGCGGCGAAGAGCAGCAGTACGGGCAGCAGCACCGCGCTGACCGGCAGCACCGCGCGCCGCCCGAGCCGCGCCGCGCCCAGCGCGGCGACCCCGACCAGCAGGCCACCCACCACACTGCTCTGGGCTACGCCGCCGGGCAGCGCGCTCAGGTCGTCCGGCCGGACCAGGTGGACCCAGTTCAACTGCCGGGACTGCTGGGTCCGGGCCTTGACCAGCAACGGGCTAGCCAACAGCGCGGCCGGCAGCACGGCGACCAGCCACCGCCATGCCCGCCGGTCCCGCCCGACGTCGAGGCGCGGGGCGGCGATGCCGGCCTCAGCCGGACCACGCCACCAGGCGATGAGGACGACCAGCGCGTGCGCGGCGAGCAGTGTGAGTGCGATCAGGTGGATGAGCCCGAGCGCGGCGACGGCGGTGGCGTAACCGGCCCAGCGGGCCCAGCTCGGCCGGCGCAACGCTGTCACCAGCAGCAGTGTGGCGAGCACGGCGAGCATGGTGGCCAGCGCGTACGGGCGGGCCTCCTGCCCGTAGCGGGAGGTGCCGGGGAGCACCGCGAACAGCAGCCCGGCGAAGAGGCCAGCGCGCCGGTCGACGAGCCGCGCGCCGAGCACGCCGAGCAGCCCGGCCGCCACCGTCATCGCCAGCACGGCCGGCGTGCGCAGGGCGATCGTCGAGTCGCCGACGATCCTGGTCCACCCGTGCATCAGCAGGTAGTACGGCCCGGTGGCGGCGTCGATGGTGCCGGCCAGCCGGGCCAGGTCGGTGGGCGAGCGGGTGGCCGCGCTCCACGTCGCCAGCTCGTCGCGCCAGAGCTGGGCGGAGCCCAGCCCGGTCGCTGTCACCGCCAGGGTCAGCAGCGCCGGGGGGAGCCAGACCGGCAGGCGGCGCAGCTGCTCCCACGCCGTCCCGGCCGACCTCTCGGACAATTGCCCCACGGTTCGAGCCTGCCACGGCCACCCCCTCCGTGGGCGTCACCCAGCGGCAGGGGGCGGGCGCCAGGCGGACATCACGTCGTTTGGCCGGGCAGTCTTCGTCGGATCACACTCCACGAGTTCGTCGAGCACGGCGTCGATCCGGGCGATCAGCTCGTCGTCGAGCCGTACCGTCGCCGCCTTGGCCGTCTCGGCGAGCTGTTCCGGCCGGGACGCGCCGACGATCGCGCTCGCCACGGTCGGACGGGCCAGCACCCATGCCACCGCCAACTGGGCCATCGTGCAGCCGGCCGCCTCGGCGACCGGTCGGAGCTGGCGTACCCGGGAGAGCAGCAGATCCGACGAGTAGCGGGCGATGAACGAGCCACCGAAGCCGTCGGTGGCCCGGGAGCCGGCGGGCGGACGTCGGCCAGGCTCGTACCGACCGGTCAGCACGCCCATCGCGAGTGGCGACCAGGCGAGCTGGCCCAGGCCGAGGTCCGCGCAGGCGGGCGACACCTCGGCCTCCACCACCCGCCACAACATCGAGTACTGCGGCTGGTTGGCGATGAACGGAATGCGCAGCTCGGCGGCGAGCCGCAGGCCCTCGCGCAGCTGCGGGGCGGTCCACTCGGAGGCACCGACGTAGAGCACCTTGCCCTGGCGGACCAGGTCGGCGAAGGCGAGCATCGTCTCCTCCAGCGGCACGCTGTCGTCGTACCGGTGCGCCTGGTAGAGGTCGACGTAGTCGGTGCCCAGTCGGCTCAGCGAGGCGTGGCAGCCCTCGATGATGTGTTTGCGGGACAGCCCGGCGTCGTTGGCCCCCGGCCCGACCGGCAGGCACACCTTCGTGCACAGCTCGATCGAGCTGCGCCGGACGCCGCTCAGCGCCTTGCCCAACGCCTCCTCGGCCCGCCCGTTGGCGTACCGGTCGGCGGTGTCGAACGTGGTGATGCCCGCGTCCAGGGCGGCGGCCACACACGCCGCCGCCGCGTCGTCGTCGAGCTGGTTGCCGTGGGTGACCCAGTTGCCGTACGCGACCGCGCTGACGCGCAGGCCCGAGCGGCCCAGTTGCCTGTACTCCATACCGAGGATCCTCGGGCCGCCCCGCGCTGTCGCCGAACCGTTCGACCGTGGTCGAATCTGTAGGTGATCGAGGTTCGGTTCTCGCCCGACGACCTGAGCCGGGTCCGGTTCGTGCACTCGCCGCTGGCCGAGCTGGTGGCCAGCTCCTGTGCGTTACGCAAGCCGACGAAGTACTGGATGCACCGCCCGTGGCGGGAACGCGCGGAGCGGCTGCTGCCGGACGCCGGCCTGGAGCCGCTGCTGGCGGTGCTCAGGTCGTCCAACGGTTACGTACCGGATTTCCTCACCCCGATCGGGGCGGCACCGAACCTGGCCGCCGAGCTGCGGGCGGTCGCCGGCACCGACCCGTCCCTGATGCGCCGGCAACTGGACCGGGCCGGTGCACCCCGGCTGACCCCGGACGAGCTGGTCGCGCAGCTCCACCGGTACTTCACCCTGCTGATCGCACCCGACTGGCCCCGACTGCGGGCGCTCGCAATGGCCGACATCCGGCGGCGGACGCTGCTCGCCGCCGAGCAGGGTGGGCGCATCCTGCTCCGCGAGCTGCACCCGTTGATCCGGTGGGACGGCGTGGCGCTGCGGGTCGCCGTTGGCACGACCAAGCCGGCCGGTCTGGACGGACGCCCGTGGACGCTGCTGCCCACCTCCTTCTCCGGGCCGACGGTGCACGCGATCTGGGAAGGTGACGCCGGGCCGGCTCTCTGCTATCCGCCCGCCGGGCTCGGTGACCTGTGGGCCGCCCCGCCGCCCAGCGCCGCGCTGGCCGCCCTGCTCGGCGGGACACGGGCGGCGGTGCTGTCCCTGCTCGACGCGCCGCTGAGCACCGGTGAGCTGGCCGCGATGCTGGGTCTCGCGCCGGCGACCGCGTCGCACCACCTCACCACGCTGCGGGACAACGGCCTGATCGTCGGCGTACGTCAGGGAAGGGTGGTGTGTTATGCCCGAACTGTCCTCGGTGACCAGCTGGTCGGCTGACCTCCGGCCCGTGATGTGGGATCCAGCACGCGGACATTGGCCGGCCCCCATGGGGTGTGGCAGCATGAACTCCATGACCGCCGCAGTCGTCCGCCGCTTCGTGGCACGTCGCCACGTCGATTACGGCCGCGTGCGCAGCGCGATCTGTCCGGCCTACTGACGACGCCCGACCAATCCGTCTCGGGCGCGCTCCGCGCCGGCTGTCTCCGACACCGTTGTCTTGCCCGCTTCGCCGGGCCGGCCGCCGCGCCCCGCGTGCCCCGAGGCACAGCAGACAACGGAGGACGCCGCGATGGCGGTCAGCAGCATCCCTGCCCGTTCCGAGGACCCGACGGCTCGCCCGACCCGAGCGCCGCGCCGGCCACGGGGTGAGGGTCAGTGGGCGCTCGGCCACCGTGAGCCGCTCAACCCCAACGAGCGGATCAAGAAGGACGACGACCCGCTCAACGTTCGATCCCGCATCGAAAACATCTACGCGCACCGCGGCTTCGCCTCCATCGACCCGCAGGATCTGCGCGGCCGGTTCCGTTGGTGGGGCCTCTACACCCAGCGCAAGGCGGGCATCGACGGTGGGCGCACCGCGGTGCTGGAGCCGCACGAGCTGGAGGACGAGTTCTTCATGCTCCGGGTCCGCATCGACGGCGGCCAGCTCAGCCTGGCCCAGCTGCGGGTGATCGCGGACATCTCCCGGGAGTTCGCCCGGGACACCGCCGACATCACCGACCGGCAGAACATCCAGTACCACTGGATCCGGGTCGAGGACATGCCGGAGATCTGGCGTCGGCTGGAGTCGGTCGGCCTGCAGACCACCGAGGCGTGCGGCGACTGCCCGCGGATCGTGCTGGGCAGCCCGGTCGCCGGGGTGGCCCGCGACGAGCTGCTCGACCCGACCCCGGCGATCGACGAGATCGTCGCGCGGTACGTCGGTGACAAGCAGTTCTCCAACCTGCCCCGCAAGTTCAAGACGTCGATCTCCTGGCTCGTGGACACCCCGTACGAGTCGAACGACATCGCCTTCCTCGGTGTCGACCACCCCGAGCACGGGCCCGGCTTCGACGTCTGGGTCGGCGGGGGCCTCTCCACCAACCCGATGCTCGCCAAGCGCCTCGGCGTCTGGGTGCCGCTGGCCGAGGTGCCGGACGTGTGGGCCGGCGTGGTCGGGATCTTCCGCGACTACGGCTACCGCCGGCTGCGCAACCGGGCCCGGTTGAAGTTCCTGGTGGCCGACTGGGGCGTGGAGCGCTTCCGCGAGGTCCTGGAGAAGGACTACCTCGGTCGTACGCTGCTCGACGGCCCAGCGCCGGTCCTGCCGTCGAAGCCGATCGACCACGTGGGTGTGCACGAGCAGGCCGACGGGCGGCACTACGTGGGCGCCGCCCCGGTGGTCGGGCGGGTTTCCGGCGCGCAGCTCAGCCAGCTCGCCGACGTGGTCGAGGCGCACGGCAGCGACCGGGTGCGGCTCACCCCGTACCAGAAGCTGCTGGTGCTCGACGTGCCGTCGGAGCGGACGGAGTCGCTCGTCGACGCGCTGCGTGGGATCGGTCTGGAGGCCCGGCCGTCGGCCTGGCGGCGCGGCACGATGGCGTGCACCGGCATCGAGTACTGCAAGCTCGCCATCGTCGAGACGAAGGCCCGCGGCGAGGAGTTGGTCGCCCGGCTGGAGCAGCGGCTGCGCGACTTCGACGCGGACATCTCAATCCACATCAACGGCTGCCCGAACGCGTGTGCCCGCACCCAGGTGGCCGACATCGGGCTGAAGGGCCAACTGGTGGTTGGCCCGGACGGCCGGCAGGTCGAGGGTTTCCAGGTGCACCTGGGTGGCGGGCTGGGCATGGCCCAGGGGCAGACTGCGGGGTTCGGCCGCAAGCTGCGCGGCCTGAAGACCACCGCCGACGAGCTTCCGGAGTACGTGGAACGGCTGGCCCTTCGCTACCTGGCCGGTCGCAGCGAGGGCGAGACGTTCGCCAACTGGGTGATCAGAGTCGACGAGGAGGAACTGCGGTGAGCAGCGAGAACCGAGCGGCACCTCTGCACTGCCCGTACTGCGGCGAGGAGGACCTGCGGCCGCACGAGGCGGGGCACGGCACCTGGGAGTGCCACGCCTGCGCCCGGGTCTTCTCGGTGAAGTTCGTCGGGCTGCTCAGTCGGACGGTGACCCAATGAGCGCGGGTCTCGTCTCGGCCACGAGCCTGCGCCTGGTGGGCCCGGGCGCCTCGGCACCGGCCGACCCGAGCGGGCGCAGCCCGGACGAGCTGCGGGCCCTGGCCGAGCAGGCCGCTCGGGACCTGGAGGGCGCCCCGGCACTGGAGATCGCCCGCTGGGCGGCGCAGACCTTCGGCGACCGGTTCTGCGTGACCAGCTCGATGGCCGACGCCGTGCTGGCGCACCTGGTGTCCCGGGTGGCCCCCGGGGTGGACGTGGTCTTCCTCGACACCGGCCTGCACTTCCCCGAGACGCTGCGGGTCCGCGACGAGGTGGCCCGGACTCTGCCGGTGAACGTCCGGTCGATCCGGCCCCGGCTCACCGTCGGCCAGCAGGACGGCCAGTACGGTCCGCGACTGTTCAACAAGTCACCGGACGACTGCTGCCAGCTGCGCAAGGTGGAGCCGCTGGAGCGGGCGCTGAGCGGGTACGACGCCTGGGCCGCCGGTCTGCGTCGGGACGAGTCGCCCACCCGGGCCAACACCCCGGTGGTGACCTTCGACGCACGCCGCGGCAAGGTCAAGGTGAACCCGATCGCGGCCTGGTCGCAGCGGGATGTGGACGCCTACATCGCCCGGTTCAACGTGCCGGTCAACGAGCTCTTCAAGCAGGGCTACGGGTCGATCGGCTGCTGGCCGTGCACCCGGCGTACGAAGGCCGGCGAGGACGCGCGGGCCGGCCGGTGGGCGATGTTCGAGAAGACCGAGTGCGGGCTGCACGTCTGACCTCGCCGGGGACGACAGTGACCGGGGCGGACCCGGTGGTGCTCGTCGCGCACGGCAGCCGTGATCCGCGAGCGGCCGATGCCACCCGGGCGCTGGCTCGGGCGGTGTCGGCGGCCCGGCCCGGCACGCCGGTGTGGGCGAGTTGGCTGGACCACACCGAGCCGGGGCCGACCGAGGTGCTGCGTCAGCTGGCCATGGCCGGTCACCGTCGGGCGGTGCTGGTGCCACTGCTGCTGACCGCCGCGTACCACCATCGGGTGGACATTCCCGCGGCGGTCGCCGCGGCGACCCGGTCCGGGCCGCCACTGGCGGTACGGGTGACCGACGTGCTCGGCCCGGCGGACGACACCCCTGATCCGGCGCTGCTGGCCGGGCTGGGCCGTCGGCTGGGTGAGGCGTGGCCGGGTGGTTTGGACGCGTCGCGTCGGGGTGGTTTGGACGCGTCGCGTCCGGGCCGGTTCGACGCCTTGGTGCTGGCTGCTGCGGGCACCCGGGACGCGCGGGCGCGCCGCTCGGTGGGCCGGGTGGCCGATGCGCTCGGCGTGGAGTTCGGGGTGCCCTGCCGGGTGGCGTACGCGTCGGCGGCTCCACCGGCGGCCGACGTGGCGGTGTCCCGGTTGCGGGCGTCCGGCGCGCGCCGGGTCGCGGTGTCCGCGTACTTCCTGGCGCCGGGGTTGTTCCACGACGCGGTGGCCGAGGCGGCCGGGGCAGCGGGTGCGGTGGCGGTTGCCGCGCCGTTGACCGACGCCCCGGAGTTGGTCGAGTTGGTGCTGCGTCGGGTCGACGCTCGGCCCGTGCTGGCGTCGACGGGCTGATCCCGTGCCGGCCCGGTGCCGGACAGCGGAACGCCCCGGTGGGCGAACCCACCGGGGCGTACAGCTGTGTCGTTGGGGATCAGGCGGAGTGAGCGCGCAGCACCCGGAGACCGCCGCGCCGCTTGACAGCGCGCCGCTCCTCCTCGCTCATTCCGCCCCAGACGCCGGCGTCCTGACCAGACTCGAGTGCCCACTGCAGGCACTGGTCGGTCACGGAGCAGCGCCTGCAGACGGCCTTGGCCTGCTCGACCTGCAGGAGAGCCGGTCCGGACGTCCCAATCGGGAAGAACAGCTCCGGGTCCTCGTCGCGGCAGACAGCATGGTGACGCCAGTCCATGGCGGCAACACTCCTCATTCTGGATGGGTGGCAAATATTGCTTGTCGTGCTTTCCCTATATGCATCCGCAGTGCCGAGGTGACAGTTAGCGTTCGTCCATTCGGCAGTGCGTGAGCAGGCGGTTAGCGCCGGGGACCGGCTGGAACAGCTCAACCTGACGAGCATATCCAGGCAATGTCCCGGTAACTCAAGTTCGCTTGTGAATACTTTCACGAACAGTCGTGATGTCAAGGGTGACGCTCGGAAAAACTCCGGGCGGTGAGCAAGCCCACAACCCGTTTGTCCGGGTTTCCGCGCCTTCCTGGTTACCCGGCGTGCCACAGTCGAGGATCAATA
Organism: Micromonospora sp. NBRC 107095; assembly: GCF_030269705.1. Classification (NCBI taxonomy): domain Bacteria; kingdom Bacillati; phylum Actinomycetota; class Actinomycetes; order Micromonosporales; family Micromonosporaceae; genus Micromonospora; species Micromonospora sp. NBRC 107095. The sequence goes on along the minus strand of NZ_BSTU01000002.1, from coordinate 298,965 downwards.
TAGTACAGTCCGCGTGACATTGCTGACATTTCCGGCACCTGCCCCTCGGTGTGGCGGCGACCCGGCCGATCGGTTGTGGCCACCGTGTCGACCAACTGCGGTACCCGAGACCTAGCAGATTACTCTCAGTGCGGCCGGAACGGAGGTGAATCTGACTTTCTCCCGCTCGCCGAGATAGTCGCCGTCCAGCTGGAACGCCTGCGGGCGGCTGGAGACCAGGGTGAACTCCGCCGTGTCATGGAGTCGTAACACCTGCCGACCGCGCGGATTCGGTTGCCGGGACAGGAACTGCGTCACTGTCCGTGTTGTGCTAGCCACCCGGAGCTGACGCAACGCCAGCACATCCAGCCCGAGATCGAACGACGCCTCCGGGTTCGGGTTGACCTCCCGGTCGCCCAGGTACGTCCAGGGGGCGGTGTTCTGGATGATGACGGTGGCCAGCTCGGCCTCCGCCGGCTCGCCCGGACGCTCCAGGACGATCGCCGGGTGCCGCCGGTCGGAGGCGAGGAAGTACTGGTTCATGATCGAACGCAGGTAGAGCGACGGCGTGGACACCCGCCCCTTGCGCCGGGCCTGCTCCACCCGGTGGATCACCGCGGCGTCCAGGCCGAACCCGGCGCAGAAGGTGAAGTAGCGGTCGTCGGCGCGGCCCAGCCCCACCGTCCGGCTGCGGCCCAGCCGCAGCCCCTCCAGGATCATGCTGGTCGCCTCCGGCCATTCCCGGGGCAGTCCCACCGCGCGGGCGAACACGTTTGTCGAACCACCGGGGACGGTAGCCAGCGCGGGCAGTCGCTCGGCCATCGGCGCATCACCGGCGCGAGTCGGCGGCTCAGCCGTCATCAGGCCGTTCACCACCTCGTTCACCGTGCCGTCGCCACCCAGGGTGACGACCAGGTCGACCCCCTCCGCGGCTGCCTCCCGGGCGAGCGCCACGGCGTGCCCGCGCCGACGGGTGTAGCGCACGTTGAGATCGACTTCGCTGCGCAGCGCCCGGACAAGCACGTCCCGGCTGCGTTCGCTGGTGGTGGTGGCCTTTGGATTGACCACCAGGACGGCCCGCATGGGCGGCACTGTACCTGCCGGCAGCCCGGGTATCGTGGCGCGCGTGACCATCGACTCGGACCCGATCCCCGTCACGCTCCGCTGGGCGGTCCGGCTGCTGTGGGCAGAGGCGGCAGTCGTCGGGCTGATCGCCGTCTGGCTGATCTGGGCCGACCTCACGGCCACCCGCACCGACCTGCTGGCGGCGTTGCTGGTGACCGGGTTCGCCATCGGCGCGGCCGTCGTGCTCTGGGCGCTGGGACGCGCGCTGCTGCGCCGTCAGGCGGGCGCACGCGCCCCCGCCATCGTGCTTCAGCTGATGTTGCTGCCAATCGGTTGGTTCATGATCCAGGCGGGGCTGGGCTGGCTGGGCGTGCCGCTGATGGCGCTCGGCCTGGGCGTGGGCTGGCTGCTGGTCTGCCCTCCGACGACCCGCGCCCTCGGCTTCCAGTGACCGCCAGGGTGGGCCGGGTCGGTCAGTAGCCGCCGGAGCGGCGGGTGAGCAGCGCGATCGTGGCCCGGCCGTCGGCCGACGTGGCGGACGCCGACGTGGTCAGCGCGGTGAGCACCTTCCAGGCGAAGGACGACTCGGCGGGCAGGGTGGCACCGCGCACGGTCGGCACTGTCACCTCGACGGTGAGCGCGTCCTCGGTGACCGCGAAGCGGCACTCCAGTTCGGCGTCGCGGGTGGCGATGGCGAGCAGCATGGCGCACGCCTCGTCGACAGCGATCCGCAGATCCTCGATCTCGTCGAGCGCGAACTGCAACCGGGCCGCGAGACCGGCGGTGGCGGTGCGAAGAACGCCGAGGTAACCGCCGTCGGCGGGCACCGTGAGGTGCACCACGTCATCGTCGGTCGCTGGCTGGCCAGTCAGTTGAGTCACGCCTCATCCCCCCGGTCGGGGACTCTACCCGGTCAGTCGCCCGTACGCGTGCCGGCGGTGGTGACGTGGTCGGCCAGCTGGCGGAGCGCGTCGCCGCTGAGCCGGTAGGGAACCCACTCGCTCATCTGCTCGGCGCCGATCGAGGCGTAGAAGCCGGCGGCCGGGTTCCAGTCGATCATCCACCACTCCAGCCGTCGGTAGCCGCGTCGTACGCAGATGTCGGCCAGCGTGGCGAGCAGCAGTCGACCGGCGCCGGTGCCCCGGGCGGCCGGCCGGACGTACAGGTCCTCCAGGTAGATGCCGTGCACGCCGGCCCAGGTGGAGAAGTTGAGGAACCACAGCGCGAAGCCGACCGGTTGGTCCTGCTCATCCACCGCGACGTGACCGAAGAGGGCCGGAGCGCTCGGCTCTTCCGACGCCGCGCCGGGACCGAACAGGGCCGAGGTCAACTGTTCGACGGTGAGGTGGCACTGCTCCGGCGCGCGTTCGTACTCGGCCAGCTCGTGCACCATGGCGACGACGGCCGGCACGTCCTCGGGACGTGCCGGCCGGATCGTCGGGATGACCGGAGAGGTCACGCCTTCTTGGTCTCCCAGAAGATCTTCGAGATCTCGTCGATCTTCGCGAGCAGCTTGTCTGCGGTGGCCGGGTCGAGGCTGCCCTTGACGCCACCGGCGCCGGCGAGCTTGGTGGCCTCGTTGAACAGGCTGTGCAGGTTCGGGTACTTCTCGAAGTGCGGGGGCTTGAAGTAGTCGGTCCAGAGCACCCAAAGGTGGTGCTTGACCAGCTCGGCGCGCTGCTCCTTGATGATGACGGCGCGGGTGCGGAACTCCGGGTCGGTGTTCGACTGGTACTTCTCGCAGATCATTTTGACCGACTCGGCCTCGATCCGGGCCTGGGCCGGGTCGTAGACACCGCACGGCAGGTCGCAGTGAGCGCTCGCGGTGACGCGGGGCGCAAGGATGCGCGGAAGTCGCATCGGGATCCTCCATGGGAAGTTTGCGATGATCAAAGGCGACATTACTCCTGGAGATGCTCCCCCAACCGGTTGAGGTGAAACCAGTGACCGCCGATCACCCGGCTGAGGCGCCCCGGCTGCGGAGGCCGCTGACCGCCGTTCTGGTGACCGGCCCGTCCATGGCCCCGACGCTGCGGCACGGCGACGCGGTGCTGGTTCGCGTCGGTGGCCGCCCGATCCGGCCCGGTGACGTGGTGGTCGCGGTCTTCCGGACCCGGCCCGACCTGCTGGTGGTGAAGCGTGCGGTCCGATCGCAGGACGGCGGCTGGTGGCTGCGGGGCGACAACGACCTGATCACCGACGACTCCCGGGCGTACGGGGTGGCCGACGTGCGCGGACGGGTGGTGGCCCGCTACTGGCCGCGCCCGGGACGGGTACCTCGTCGGCAGTTATGACCCTGCTCACATCCGAGGGGTGGTGTCGACACTATGCTCGGAAAGTGCCCGGGTGACCCCCCGCACCGCGTGCCACCGCCCGCCGCCCACCTCGCGGCGGGGCAGGCCGCCTCACATCTGCTCGACAGATCCTGGAGTCACCACCATGTCTTCGTCCACCGTGGACCCCGCTGATCCCGTCTTCCAACTGCACCGGGGCGGCAAGATGGCCGTCACCTCGACCGTGCCGCTCACCAGCCGGGAGGACCTCTCCCTGGCGTACACCCCGGGGGTGGCCCGGGTGTGTGAGGCGATCGCCGCCGACCCCGCCCTGGTGGACGACTACACCTGGGTGTCGCACACGGTCGCGGTGGTCACCGACGGCTCGGCGGTGCTCGGGCTGGGCAACATCGGCCCCCGGGCCGCGCTGCCGGTGATGGAGGGCAAGGCCGTGCTGTTCAAGCAGTTCGGCGGCGTGGACGCGGTGCCGGTGTGCCTGGACACCCAGGACGTGGACGAGATCGTGGCGGTGGTGCGGGCGTTGGCACCCTCGTTCGGTGGGATCAACCTGGAGGACATCAGCGCCCCGCGCTGCTTCGAGATCGAGCGCCGACTCGACGAGGCGTTGGACATCCCGGTCTTCCACGACGACCAGCACGGCACGGCGATCGTGGTGCTCGCCGCGCTGCGCAACGCCGCGACGTTGCTCGATCGTAAGCTGGGTGACCTGCGGGTGGCGGTGAGCGGCGCGGGCGCGGCCGGCGTGGCGGTGACGAAGATGCTGATCGCCGGGGGCGTCAACCCCGACCAGGTGGTGGTCTGTGACTCCAAGGGAATCATCGGCCGGCACCGCAGCGAGCTGACCGGCACCAAGGCCGAGTTGGCGGCGAGCACCAACGCCGACGGCCGGCACGGCGACATCACCGAGGCGCTGCGCGACGCGGACGTGCTGGTTGGGGTCTCCGGCGGGCAGATCCCCGAGGCGGCGGTGGCTCAGATGGCGCCCGGCGGAATCGTGTTCGCGCTGGCGAACCCCACCCCCGAGGTGCACCCCGAAGTGGCCGCCCGGCACGTCGCCGTGGTCGCCACCGGGCGCAGTGACTACCCCAACCAGATCAACAACGTGCTGGCCTTCCCTGGGGTGTTCCGCGGTGCGCTGGACGCCGGTGCCACCAGGATCACCGAGGCGATGAAGGTCGCCGCCGCGGACGCCATCGCCGGTGTGGTGGCCGAGTCGCTGACCGCCGACGCGATCGTGCCGTCCCCGCTCGATCCGCGCGTCGCGCCGGCCGTGGCCGAGGCGGTCGCCGAAGCCGCCCGCCGCGACGGCGTCGCCCGCCGCTAGGACGCACGCGTCGGCCGGGGGCGCAGCTCGCGCCGCCGGCTTGTGCGCACGTTTGGGCCGGGGGCGCTGCGGCGCAGCTTGGGCCGCTGGCCTACGCGCACGTCTTCTTAACGAGCGCTCAGCTTGTTACCGTGCCGATCATGCGTGCTGCCTTTGCCTCCCGTTTCGACGACGCCGACCCGCTCGCCGCGCTCACCGTCGGCGAGCGGCCCGAGCCGACCCCTCCGGCGGACGACTGGGTGACCGTGCAGTTGCGGGCCACCTCGCTCAACCACCACGACCTCTGGTCGCTGCGCGGGGTGGGGCTCACCGAGGCCCAGCTGCCGATGATCCTCGGCTGCGACGCGGTCGGGGTGGACCCCGAGGGGCACCCGGTGGTCGTCTACCCGGTGGTCGTCACCCCGGGTGACCCGCGCGGGGTCTCCATCCTCTCCGAGCACTTCGCCGGGACGCTCGCCGAGCGGGTGGTCGTACCCCGGTCGAATCTGATCCCGCTGCCCGACGGCATGGCGGCGACCGACGCGGCGTGCCTGCCCACGGCCTGGCTGACCGCGTGGCGGATGCTGACCACCAAGGGCCGCGTCGCGGACGCCGACAGCGTGCTGGTCCAGGGCGCGGGCGGTGGGGTGGCCACCGCGGCCGTCGCGCTCGCCGTCGCGATGGGCAAGCGGGTGTACGCGACCAGCCGCGACGCCGTGAAGCGCGACCGGATCTCCGCCCTCGGCGCCACCGCCGTGGAGCCCGGCGCCCGGCTGCCGGAGCGGGTCGACGTGGTGATCGAGACGGTCGGCGCGGCCACCTTCGACCACTCGCTGAAGTCGGCCGCGCCGATGGCCCGGATCGTGGTCTCCGGCGCGACCGCCGGGCACGAGCCGTCGGTCAACCTGCGCCGGGTCTTCGCCATGCAGCTGGAGATCCTGGGCACCTCGATGGGCACGCCCGGTGAGCTGTACGAGCTGCTGGCGTTCTGCTCCGACAACGAGGTGCGCCCGGTTGTCGACTGCGTCATCCCGTTCAGCCGGGTCGAGGAGGCCTTCGCCCGACTGCACTCCGGCGACGCCTTCGGCAAGGTCGTCATCGACCACGAGGCCTAACGCCGCCGCGCTCGCCCCGCGCGCCGCGCGCCCCGCGGCCCCAAGATCCGCGCAACATCGGGGAAACTGCTGCATCCCGGCGTGCCGAGGCAGCAACATCCCCGATGTTGCGCAGATCTTGGGCGCGGATCCGGGTGCGGGGTGCGGGGTGCGGGGTCAGAGGTGGTCGTCGAAGGTGGCGATGTCGCCGCGCGTCGCGTCGGTGGAGATGCGCTTCTTGGCGTCCGGGTCGCCGTAGAGCGACCAGCGCAGGAACTCGACCGAGGTGTCCGAGACGACCCGCAGCGTCGCGCCGTCGCTGAGCAGCGCCCGCCCGTGGTCCCCCTTCGGCAGGCTCAGCATCGCCTTCGGCCAGGGCACCTTGTCGTAGGCGGCCTTGCCGGCCGCGTACTCGACCACCTCGTCCAGCTCACCGTGCACGAACAACTGCGGGGCGGCGGCACCGGCGAACGCGGTGCCCACCCCGAGCGCCGTGCCGGCGAACACCACCCCCGCGTCCAGCCGTTCGTCCCGGCTCGCGGTGAACAGGCCGATGGTGGTCACCCCGCCCGCCGAGTGCCCGGCGGCGGCCACCCGCTCGCCGTCCAACCGGCCGCGCAACGCGTCGCCGGCCTTGCCGTCCAACGCCAACACCTGATCCAACGCGTACGACACGTCGGCGGGCTGGTTGAGCACGTCGAGGACGTTGTTGTCAGCGCCCCGGGAGGTGTGCGGGAACGCCGGCGCGGCCACCACGAAACCGGCCGCCGCCCAGCGGGTCAGTAGCGTGGCGTAGTCGTCCGGCCGCCCACCCAGGCCGTGACTGAACATGACCACCGGGAACCGGCCTTCCGCCGCGGTCGCCGACCGCTTGGCCGCGCCGCCGGACTGCCCGGCCGCCGGGTACCAGAGCGTCGTCGGCAGCGCACGGCCGTCCCGGTTCAGCTTGAGCTGGCGTACGCCGACGCCGAAGGCATTCTCGGGCGCGGACCCGGCGGGTACCTGCGGTGTCGGCGTGGCGGCCGGCGGCGGCTCGACGGCGGCCGGCGCGGTCTGCTTCTTCGGGGCGTCCGTGGAGCAGCCGACCAGACCGGCCAGGAGCAGGGCGCTGGCCAGCAGCGCGGGGGTGACACGACGCGACATGAAGGTAATTGTGCCCTGCCGGGCCGGTGACTCCGGCGCGGTCCGGCGTGCCACGGCCACGCTGGTGCCGGTCGTCTCAGGCCGCAGCGCGTTCGGAGAGTGGACGCCGCCGCGCTGGTTCGGTCAGGGAGCGCGGGGGGAAGGCGTCGTTGGGCTCGTACCGGTTGGTTCCGGGTGGCACGATCTCGTCGATCCGGTCGAGGGTCGCGTCGTCCAGGGTGAGGGTGACGCAGTGCCTGGACCTGATCGGTTTCAAGGTCGGGTTGTACGAGGGCCTGCTCGACGAGGCCCAGCGCGCAGTCGAGCCAGGTCGTCCGCGTCCTTCGGACGGCGGGGACGCTCCGGCATCCACACCGGGTACATCTGCTTGAACTCGATCTGGGCCGCCACCGAGATCGTCGGCACGGCCAACGAACCGATCCGGCCCGGCGGCGCGTCCAGCATCCCGACCGGCAGAGGGGTGCCCGCCCAGGGGCCGGTGCCCACAGTCGGCCGACCGCTGTCGTCCCGGCCCAGGTACGCGACGCTGACCTCCACGTCACCCGCGAACAGGTCGAGCTGTAGCTCCGGCGGCATCCTCGGGTCGGGACGCCAACCCCGGGCCAGCAGCAGCGCGGCCAGCCGCTGTGCGTCCTCGCTCCAGCAGTACCAGTCGACGTCGACGTGCGGGCGGGTTACCGCGCCGAGATGGAAGTCCATCGCCCAGCCACCGCGCAGCCACACCGCGATACCAGCCGACGCGGACACCTCGACCAGCTCGGCGATGCTCGCCAACTGGCGCTGCGCGAGATCGTCCATCGGGCCACCGTACCGGCGGTGTGCTGGCAGGTCTGCCCGTGCGCGTATGCGGTGGACTTGCGAATCGGTTAACCGGATCAACCTCGGCCGGAATGGCTCGGCGGACGGATTCGCGCGGGCCGGGAGCGCGTCGAAGGTTGCTCGTTTCGCGCCTTCGCGGCGGCTGCCGAAGTGCTGCCGCGCATCATCATTGCAGTGGTAATCACGCCGTGAGGAACGGCTGGACGCTGCGTTGAAGCGCCTCCGATGAAACGCGTTCGAACGCAGCGACCAGCCGGCACTCTATATTGACGTCAGGTGCACATCTTGGTGGATACGGACCAGGCGTTGCTAATGTAGCCCCAGCGTCCTTCCGGATAACGGGCGTACACAGTTCCCCGGGCCTGCACGTAGGTGCCGCAGGCCCGGCTCACGGTGGCACCGAAGCAGGCGGCGTTGGCGCCTGGGCTCAGCCAGCTGTCGTTGCAGTGCTCCATGTACACCGAACTTCCGGCTCCGTAGAGGTTGAAGGACGGTAGGCCGATCTGGATCGTCGTGGAGGTGTTGTTGCGGACGGTGATGACCGCCTGTGTAGCATTTCCGTTCACGACGACGCATGCCTGGAAGACGGCAATCTGGTCGACCACGTAGTAGTCGCCGCAGTGCCACTTCGACGTCGCGGTGTATTGCTGCCATCCAGGGGAGGCGGAGGCTGCCTGTGGCATGCCGACAATCGCCAGCAGGGTCGCCATTGCCATCGCTAAGAGGCGTATCAATGGGCGTCGGGCGTGTGGGTTCGCAGTGGCACGGACAGGTTTCACGTGGCCCCCGTTCATTCTGGCTCGCAGTGAGGCCTGCACGCTAACACCATTAGCGTGCGCGGTGGGGGCGTCGAAATGGCGCCCTGGTCGAGGTCGAGACGCCAGCCTCAGCGTGGCCGACGGCTCGCGCAACCTCGCGCCGCTCGGGTTCCTCAGCGGGCCGCCCGTGACTCGTAGCGGGTCAGCGCCGTGCGGGCGTCGAGGGGGAGGCGCGCGCCGGCCGCGCCGTCGCCGTACAGGGTCCAGCGCAGGAAGTCGGTCGTCGTGGCCAACACCGGCGCGAACCCGGGGCGGTCCGGCGTGAGGTACTCGCCGTGCCCCTGACCGACGACGCTGAGGAAGGCCGCCGGACCCCGGGTGCGCGCGTACGCCGCCCGGCCGACCGTCACCGGCACCACCGGATCGGCCGTGCCGTGCACGAACAGCACCGGGGCGGTCGGCCCGGCGAAGCTACCGGGCAGGCCGCCGCCGGCGATCACGATGCCCGCGCGCAGCTGGCTCGGATGACCCTCGGTGAACATGCCGGAGGTGGTGAAGCCGCCCGCCGAGTGACCGGCGGCGGCGACCGCCGTGAGATCCAGGTGGCCGGCGAGCGGGTCGCCCGGGTCGCGGTCGAGCCGGCCCAGGTGCCGGATCACCCGCCAACCGTCGGCGGGCTGGTTGCGGACGTCGGCTCGGGTGAAGTGCGCGGCGTCCGCGCGGGTGTGCGGGTACGCCGGCGCGGCCACCACGAAACCGGCGGCCGCCCAACGGGTGATCAACCCGGCGTGCAGCTCGGGCCGGCTGTGCAGCCCGTGGCCGTAGACGACCACCGGGAACCGCCCGGCGGCCACCCGGTCCGCGTCCAGCGGGTACCAGATGGTCACCGGCAGGGGGCGCGCCGAGCGCGGATCGAGGGTGAGCGTACGCACGCCGACGGTGTACGACCCCTCGGGCGCTCGGCGCGCGGCCGGTGAACCGGTCGACCCGCCGGCCACGGCGGAGACCGGCGCGCACCCCGCCAGCAACGCTGTCACCAGTACGGCGACCAGCCGCCCCGCCCCCACGCCCACGCTCTCACCGTAGGCGTCGGGACCTGCGCGGCGGCCCCGCCGTCCGGCCTGCCTCTGCCCCCCCACCTGGTCGAGTCGCCTCCGCCGGGCGGTTCGACCGATGGGATCGCGGAGGTGGGGGGCGGTGCATCGGGTACGGCTTCGCTAGGGTCACCGGCATGGCTGAGAACTACACCGACCCCAGCGGCAACACCGAGGCGTTCCGTGCCTTCACCCAGACGCCGGAGGCCACCGTCCCGGCCGACGCGCCGTCCCGGCTGCCGCTCATCGTCGGCGCGGCGGTGGTCGTGGTGCTGTTGGTGGCCTTGGCCGTCTGGCTCGCCTAGCCCCTAGAGCTTCCCCACCAGGTCCCGAGTCTGCCGGGCGATCTCCCGCTCCTCGTCGGTGCTGATGACGCAGACGCTCACCTCGGCGCCATCCGGTGAGATCACCCGGTCGCCGTCACCGTCGTTGCGGGCGTCGTCCACGCTGATGCCGAGCCGGCCCAGGCCGGCCAGCGCGGCGGCCCGCACCGGCGCGGCGTGCTCGCCGACCCCGGCGGTGAAGGTGATCGCGTCGACCCGGCCGAGCAGCGCGTAGTACGCCCCGACGTAGCCGGTGATGCGCCGGCAGTACACCTCGAAGGCCAGCGCCGCCGCCCGGTCACCGGCCGCCCGGCGTTCAAGCACCTCGCGCATGTCGTTGACGCCCGTCAGCCCGAGCAGGCCGCTGCGGTGGTTGAGCAGGTCGTCGATGTCGTCCACCGACAGCCCGCCCTCCCGGCGCAGGTGGAAGATCACGGTGGGGTCGATGTCGCCGCTGCGGGTGCCCATCACCAGCCCTTCGAGGGGGGACATGCCCATCGAGGTGGCGACGCTGCGACCGTTCTCGACCGCGCACGCGCTGGCCCCGTTGCCCAGGTGCAGGGTGATCGTGTTGACCTGCTCGTACGGCCGGCCCAGCAGTTCCGCCGTGCGGCGGGACACGTACGCGTGTGAGGTGCCGTGGAAGCCGTACCGGCGGATGCCGTACCGCTCGGCGGTGTCCCGGTCGATCGCGTACGTCGCGCCGGCCTCCGGCAGGGTGTGGTGGAACGCGGTGTCGAAGACGGCGACCTGCGGGACGTCCGGCAGCGCCGCGCGGGCGACCTCGATGCCCGCCAGGTTGACCGGGTTGTGCAGGGGGGCGAGCGGGATCAGCTCGCGGATCGCGGCCAGCACCGCGTCGTCGATCAGCACCGGCGCGCTGAACTTCCGGCCGCCGTGCACCACCCGGTGCCCGACCGCCGCCAACCCGGTCAGGTCCAACCCGTCCAGGATCTGCTTGACCGCCTCGGTGTGGTCCTTCGGGCCGCCGCCGGGCTCACCGATCCGCTCGACGGTGCCGTGGTCGAGTGCCCGGTCACCGTCGTAGCGGCGCCACTTCACCGACGACGACCCGCAGTTGAGCACCAGCACCTGACTCACGACGCCTCCTCGGTGGCCGCCTGGATGGCGGTGATCGCCACCGTGTTGACGATGTCCGGCACTCCCGCGCCCCGGGACAGGTCGTTCACCGGTCGGCGTAGGCCCTGCATGACCGGGCCGACGGCGACCGCCCCGGCGGAACGTTGCACCGCCTTGTACGTGTTGTTGCCGGTGTTCAGGTCCGGGAAGATGAAGACCGTGGCGTGGCCGGCGACCGGGCTGCCCGGCAGCTTCGTCGCCGCCACCGCCGGGTCGATCGCCGCGTCGTACTGGATGGGCCCCTCGACCAGCAGGTCTGGCCGCCGCTCCCGGACCAGCGCGGTGGCCGCGGCGACCTTCTCCACGTCCGCGCCGGCACCGGAGCTGCCGGTGGAGTACGACAGCATGGCCACCCGGGGTTCGATGCCGAACCGGGCGGCGGTGTCCGCCGACGAGATCGCGATGTCGGCGAGCTGGGCCGCGTCCGGGTCGCGGTTGACCGCGCAGTCGCCGTAGACCAGCACCCGGTCGGCGAGCAGCATGAAGAAGACGCTGGACGCGACCGAGACGTCCGGCAGCGTACGGATGATCTCGAACGCGGGCCGGATGGTCGCGGCGGTGGTGTGCGTCGCGCCGGAGACCATGCCGTCGGCTCGGCCGGTCGCCACCATCAGCGTGCCGAAGTAGTTGGGCTGCGCCACGATGTCGTGCGCCAACTCGGCGGTGACGCCCCGGTGGGCGCGCAGCCCGGCGTACTCGGCGGCGAAGTCGTCGCGCCACCCGCTGGTGACCGGGTCGACCAGGTGCGCGTCGCCGAGGTCGATGCCCAGCTCGCGGGTGCGCCGGGCGATGTCGTCCGGCCTGCCGAGCAGCGTCAGCTCGGCCACTCCGCGGCGTAGCAGGATCTCCGCCGCGCGCAGGATCCGCTCGTCGGTGCCCTCCGGCAACACCAGGTGGCGGGGCTTCGAACGGGCCCGGTCGATCAGCTCGTTCTCGAACATCAGCGGGGTGACCCGCGCCGACCGGCTGACCCGCAGCCGGCGGGCCAGGTCGTCGGTGTCGACGCAGCGTTCGAACGCGCCGAGCGCGGCCTCCACCTTGCGGGGATTGGCCGCGCTGGGCCGGCCCTCGATGCGGCTGGACGCGGCCACCGTGTCGTAGCTGTCGCTGCGCACGGAGAGCACCGCCAGCCCGGTGTTGAGCCCCTCCACCAGTCGCATGACCCGGGGGTCGGGTTGCTCGCCGAGGGTGAGCACCAGCCCAGCCACCGACACCTGCCCGGCCACGTGTGCGGCGCTCGCGGCGACGAGCAGGTCGGCCCGGTCCCCGGGGGTGATCACCAGGGCGCCCTCGGTGAGGTGGCCCAGCAGGGTCGGCACATGCGCCGCGCCGACCACGAAATCCAGCACGTCGCGACCGAGCGCGGCGTCGTCCCCGGCCAGCAGGGTGGCGCCGAGCGCCGCCGCCACCTCGGCCACCGTCGGCGCCGACACGCTCGGCACCTCCGGGATGGCGTACGCGGGCACCGGCAGGTCGGGCAGCGTCATCGGCTCGGACACCCGGTTGGCGATCACCGCGAGCACTGTCGCGCCCAGGTCGGCCAGATCGTGGTACGCCCCTCGCATCGCCGCTGCCACGGCCGCCGGCTCCTGCCCGAAGCCGTCCACCACGGGCACCACCACGCTGCCGAACTCGGTGGCCAGCCGGGCGTTGAAGGCCAGCTCGCGGGGGCGGGCCGGGTCGCCCGGGTCGTCGAAGTCGCTGCCCACCACGACCACCGCCGGGCACTGCCGTTCCACCGCCCGGTAGCGCTCGACGATCGCGGAGATCAGCTGCTCCCGTCGGCCGTCCGCGACCAGCGCGGCAGCCTCGGCGTAGCTCGCCCCGGCCAGCTCGGCCAGCGGCACCTCGACCCGGTACCGCTCGCTGAGCAGGGCGAGGATCGGATCCTGCCCGGTGTCGGCGACCAGCGGCCGGAACACGCCGATCCGCCCCACCTGGCGGGACAGCAACTCCGCCAACCCAAGGGCGATCGTCGACTTGCCCCCGCCGGACCCCACGCTAGTCAGATACACACTTCGGGCCACAGCCCCACCCTAGAAGATCGCGAACCCCGCCACCCGGGCCCTCCGACCCTGCCCCCAGCCCCCCTGGCCCGGCCCCCCGCCCTCGCCCGCCCCCGCCCTCGCCCGGTGATCATGAAGTTAACGCCCGACACGCCGACGACACGCGCGGCTAACTTCATGATCAACGCGCGGGGGGCGCGGGGGTGGGGTGGGGGTGGGGTGGGGGTGGGGGTTAGGCGTCGTCGTCGTCGGGGTCGTCGAGGCGGGCCAGGTAGGTGGCGAGGCGTTCGATGGGGGTTTCGAAGTCGGGGTTGAGGTCGACGAAGTCGCGCAGACGCTCGCCGAGCCACTCCAGGGTCACCTGCTCCTCGCCCCGGCGCTCGACCAGTTCCTCGATGCCACGGTCGGTGAAGTACATGGGTACATCCTCGTGCTCGGCCCGGCTCGGGCCGGGCGGGTGGGGTAGGCCGGTGGGTGGGTGATCGACCGGGGGACCTACGAGAGCCGGGGCAGGACCGTGGTGAAACGGCCCTGCCCCGGCTGCCGTGCTCAGGTCAGGTCACGGGCGCGGGAGTGCCGCCTCGATCAGCGCGTTCTGCTCGACCTCGTGGGTCTTGGCCGAGCCGACCGCCGGGGCGGCTGCGGCCGGGCGGGAGATCCGCCGCAGCCGAACGTCGGTGAGGTGCTCCAGCAGGTTGAGCGCGACGAACGACCAGGCGCCCTGGTTGGCCGGCTCCTCCTGCACCCAGGCGAAGTCCTCCGCGTTCGGGAACTGCGCCAGGGCGGCCCGGATCTCCTCCACCGGCAGCGGGTACAGCTGCTCGAGCCGGATGATGGCGGTGTCGGTGACGCCGCGCTCCTGCCGGGCCTGGAACAGGTCGTAGTAGACCTTGCCGGAGCAGAGCAGCACCCGCTTCACCGCCTCCGGCGCCGGGGCGGCCGTGTCGCGCAGCACCGGCTGGAAGGTGCCGGTGGTGAAGTCCTCCACCGGCGAGACGCAGAGCTTGTGCCGCAGCAGCGACTTCGGCGTGAACACCACCAACGGCTTGCGCTTGGGCGACAGGGCCTGGCGGCGCAGCAGGTGGAAGTAGTTCGCCGGGGTGGTCGGGATGGACACCCGCATGTTGTCCTCGGCGCACATCTGCAGGAACCGCTCCGGCCGGCCGGAGGTGTGGTCCGGGCCCTGACCCTCGTGGCCATGCGGCAGCAGCAGGGTGATGGCGGAACGCTGACCCCACTTCACCTCACCGGACGAGATGAACTCGTCGATCACCGACTGGGCGCCGTTGACGAAGTCGCCGAACTGGGCCTCCCAGGCGACGAGGGCGTTGATGTTCTCCACCGAGTAGCCGTACTCGAAGCCCATCGCCGCGTACTCGCTGAGCAGCGAGTCGTGCACGAAGAACCGGGAGCGGTCGCCGTCGCCGGTGAGCGACTTCAACGGCAGGTAGTCGTCGCCGGTGCGGGAGTCGACCACCGAGGCGTGCCGCTGGACGAACGTGCCGCGACGCGAGTCCTGCCCGGCGAGCCGGACGGTGACCCCGTCGTGCAGCAGCGCCCCGAGCGCGATGATCTCGCCGAAGCCCCAGTCGATGTTGCCCTCGACGGACATCTTGGCCCGCCGGTCCAGCAGCTGCTGGATCCGCTTGTGCGGGGTGAAGCCCTCCGGCAGGTTGATGTGCGCCTGGCCGATGGCCTTGACCACTGACGCGTCGGTGGCGGTGTCGACCTGCGGCTCCGGCTCCTCCTCGCGGCGCGGCCGGTTGAGTTGGCGCGGTGCCGAGGCGGCGTCCCGGGTGGCCTTGAAGACCTTCTCCAGCTGCGCCTGGTAGTCGCGCAGCAGTTCCTCCGCGTCCTCCACGGTGATGTCGCCGCGACCGATCAGCTCCTCGGTGTAGAGCTTGCGGACCGAGCGCTTCGAGTCAATGATCTTGTACATCTGCGGGTTGGACATCGACGGGTCGTCGCCCTCGTTGTGCCCGCGCCGGCGGTAGCAGACCATGTCGATCACGACGTCCTTGTTGAACGTCTGCCGGTACTCGAACGCCAGCCGGGCCACCCGGACCACGGCCTCCGGGTCGTCGCCGTTGACGTGGAAGATCGGCGCCTGGATCATCCGGGCCACGTCGGTGCTGTAGAGGCTGGACCGGCTGTACTCCGGGGCGGTGGTGAAGCCGACCTGGTTGTTGACCACCACGTGCACGGTGCCGCCGGTGCGGTAGCCGCGCAGCTGCGACAGGTTCAGCGTCTCGGCCACCACGCCCTGCCCGGCGAAGGCGGCGTCACCGTGCACCGCCAGCGGCAGCACGGTGTAGCCCTCCAGCTTGAGGTCTATCCGGTCCTGCTTGGCCCGGACGATGCCCTCCAGCACCGGGTCGACGGCCTCCAGGTGCGACGGGTTGGCCACCACCGACACCTTGACCGCGTGCTCGCCGTCGGGGGTGGTGAACTTGCCGTTCTGACCCAGGTGGTACTTCACGTCGCCGGAGCCCTGCGTCGAGCGCGGGTCCAGGTGGCCCTCGAACTCGGAAAAGATCTTCTCGTACGGCTTGCCGACGATGTTGGCCAGCACGTTGAGCCGACCCCGGTGGGCCATGCCGATGACGACCTCGTCCAGCCCGCTCTCGGCGGACGACTCCAGCACCTCACCGAGCAGCGGGATCAGCGACTCGCCGCCCTCCAGCGAGAAGCGCTTCTGGCCGACGTACTTCGTCTGCAGGAAGGTCTCGAACGCCTCGGCGGCGTTGAGCCGGTTGAGCACGTGCTTCTGCTCGTCGGCGGACGGCTTCTCGTACTTGCGCTCGATCCGTTCCTGGACCCAGCGGCGCTCCTCCGGGTCCTGGATGTGCATGTACTCAATGCCGACCCGGCGGCAGTACGAGTCGCGCAGCACGCCGAGGATCTCGCGCAGCTTCATCCGCTGCCGACCGGCGAAGCCGTTGACCGGGAACTCGCGGTCCAGGTCCCACAGGGTGAGCCCGTGCTGGAGGACGTCCAGGTCGGGGTGCTTGCGGATCTTGAATTCCAGCGGGTCGGTGTCAGCCATCAGGTGACCGCGCACCCGGTACGCGTGGATCAGCTCGTGCACCCGGGCGGTCTTGTTGATCTGACCCTCGGAGTTGACCGCCACGTCGCGCATCCACCGCACCGGCTCGTACGGGATGCGCAGCGAGGTGAAGATCTCGTCGTAGAAGTCGTGCTCGCCCAGGATCAGCTCGTGCATCACCTTGAGGAACTCGCCGGACTGCGCGCCCTGGATGATCCGGTGGTCGTACGTGCTGGTCAGCGTGATGATCTTGCTGACCGCCAGCTCGGCCAGGGTGGCCTCGGACATCCCCTGGTAGGGGGCCGGGTACTCCATCGCGCCGACACCGATGATCGCGCTCTGCCCCTGCATGAGCCGCGGCATCGAGTGCACGGTGCCGATGCCGCCCGGGTTGGTCAGCGAGATCGTGGTGCCGGAGTAGTCCTCCATGGTCAGCTCGTTGCGCCGGGCCCGGCGGACCACGTCCTCGTACGCCTGCCAGAACTGCCGGAAGTCCATCTGCTCGCAGCCCTTGATGGAGGGGACCACCAGGTTGCGGCTGCCGTCCGGCTTGGCCAGGTCGATCGCGATGCCGAGGTTGACGTGTGCCGGGCGGACCACCGCCGGCTTGCCGTTGGCCTCGGCGAAGGAGTTGTTCATCTCCGGGTGCTGGACCAGCGCGCGCACCATCGCGTAACCGACGAGGTGGGTGAAGCTGACCTTGCCACCCCGCCCCCGGGCGAGGTGGTTGTTGATCACGATGCGGTTGTCCACGAGCAGCTTGGCCGGAACCGCGCGCACGCTGGTCGCGGTGGGCACGCTCAGCGAGGCGTCCATGTTCTGGACGATCTTCGCGGCGACGCCCCGCAACGGGGTGGTCTGCGGGCCGTCGGCGCTCGGCTCGGTGGCCTTCGCGGCCGGCTTGGCCGGGGCTGCCTTCTCTGGTGCCGCCTTCGCCGGGGCGGCCTTGGGCGCGGCCGGCGCGGCGGGCTTGGTCGATGCCGGCTGGGCGGCGGCCGGCTTGCTCGGCGCAGCCGGCTTGCTCGCGGTCGCCGGCTTGGCCGGGGCGCTCGGCTGGGCGACGGTGACGGCGGCCTCGGGCTGACCGTCCGGCTCGGGGGCTGCGGCCGGCTTGTCCGACGATTCGGCACCGCCCGGGGTGCCCGCACCTGGTGCCGGCCGGTAGTCGGCGAAGAAGTCGTGCCAGGCCGAATCGACGCTCGATGGGTCGGCGAGGTAACGCTGGTACATCTCCTCGACGATCCACTCATTCGGGCCGAAACCCGCCAGTGGGTTCTCCTGCGAAGTCTGCTGGGTCGACACGGCCGGTAATCGCCTCTTTCACGCGGGTTTGTGTGGCACGCGGTGTGTCCTGTCGCGCCCGATTAGGAGCACGGACTGAACGGCTCCCAGGCTACGCCGTACCGATCCCGCAGGCATTTCCGCCTCGGTCCCGTGGCCGGTTTCACAGAAGATGCCAGAAGTTCGGCAACCGCTGCGCGTCTGGTGGAGAGCTGGTAGCGCGTCAGGTCCACGATGTCCCCGGGCCGCCGATGGCGGTGACGACCCCGGAGCGGCCAGCTTGTCACGGCCACCCCGGGGTCGGGTGCGCTGTCAGGCGATGTCGCGCCGCCGGGTGAGCAGGACACCGACAACCCCGCTGACCAGCGCGTAGCCGATCAGCACCAGGGCGCCTACCCACCAGGACGGGGTGAACTCCGAGGTGCCCTCCGTGATCATGACCTGGGATGCCACAGCGGGCCAGATCACCTGCCACTTGAGCACCGCCTCGCTGTCGAGCAGGTTCGACAGGAGCAGGAACAGCAGACCCACCACCTGGGTGCCGATCAGATAGAGCACGGCAGCCGTGATCACCGCTCCGAGCTGGTTGGTGATCAGCGTGCCGATGCCCACCCCCAGGATCGTCCAGATGGCGTAGGCGAGCAGGTTGAACAGCAGTGCCCGCTGCACGGGCCACTCACCGAGCTGGGTGCCGTAGTCGTTCGCGGACAGGAAGATCGAGCCGGCAGCCAGGTCGATCAGCGTGGTGGCCAGCCAGAACATGAAGCCGAGCAGGCTCGCGGCGACGAGCTTGCTGACGATGACAGACGTTCGCCGCGGAGTCGTCAGGAACGTCGTGGTCGCGGTCTGGTGGAAGAACTCGTTGGTGACCATCAGGATGCCGATGAGCATCACGAACATCAGCCCGAGGTACTGGCCCGAGGTGTAGAGGTTCGCCGCCTGCGCCGGCGCGGTCGCCTGCTCGGCGCTGATGCCGATCTCGTCGGCGTCGCCGCCGAGCGCCGTGACGGCCAGCCACGCGTTGACAGCGAACGCCAGCGCGATCGAGAGGAACGCGCCGAGAGCCAGCCACCACCAGGTGCTGGTGGTGCGGATCTTGAGTAGCTCGGATCGGACCAGGTTCATCGGATGCCCGCCTTTCCGGCCGTCAGCTCCAGGAAGACCCGTTCCAGATCGGGCCGTTCGGTGGTCAGTTCGTGCAGCTCCACACCGGCGGTGAGGGCGGCGCGACCGATCGTCGGGGCGTCCACCCCGGCGACCAGCAGCACGCCGTGCTCGTCGACGTCCACTGTCGCCGACTGCGCCTTCAGGGCGGCGGTCAACGCCTCGGCCTGCGGGGTGCGGACCCGAACCCGGGCACCCTGGGCCATCGACCCGAGCACCTGGTCGACCGGACCCTGCCGGACCAGCTGCCCGGCCGCGATGATCACCACGTCGTCGGCGAGCAGTTGCATCTCCGACAGCAGGTGACTGGAGACCAGCACCGTACGGCCCTCGTGGGCGAGGTTCTTGAGGAATCCGCGCATCCACCGGATGCCCTCCGGGTCGAGCCCGTTGGCCGGCTCGTCGAGAATCAGCACCCGGGGGTCACCGAGCATCGCGGCGGCGATGCCCAGCCGCTGCTTCATGCCCAGCGAGTAACCCTTGAACTTGCGCTTCGCCGCCGGGGTCAGCCCGACCAGGGCCAGCGCCTCGTCGGCCCGCTCCTTGGGCAGCCCGGCCGCCGCGCAGATCACCCGCAGGTGGTTGACGCCGGTACGGCCCTTGTGCGCGCTGGACGCCTCCAGCACCGCGCCGACGTGCCGCAGCGGGTTGCTGAGGTCGACGTACCGCTGACCACTGATGGTGGCCGTGCCGGCGGTCGGCGTGACCAGGTTCAGCAGCATGCGCAGCGTGGTGGTCTTGCCGGCGCCGTTCGGGCCGAGGAAGCCGGTCACCCGTCCCGGTGCCACGGTGAAGGACAGGTTGTTCACCGCCCGGACGTTCTTGTACTGCTTCGTCAGACCGGACACCACGATCTGACCGTCGCTGGTGGGGCTTCGCTGCCCGTCAGTCATCGTTCTCCTCCCGTGTGTGGCGTCGAGGTACGCCGTGGCACAGCGTGACGGCCCAATGCAACAAGGTCAATCAGGCGCGGTCCGTATGTCCTGATCCGTCGCAGGGCGGAGGCGACTCCTCCCTGCGGACTACCGCCGGGTTCAGCGGGCGATCCAGGTTGCCCGCGCCGCGCCGAGCAGCGCGCCGTCCGGCCCGTACAGGCTGGTGTGCACGAGCGCCTTGCGGCCATCGACGCGCAGCAACGCCCCGGTCACCACGCACTCGTCGCCCGGCCGCGGCAGCGCCGCGATCGCCGCGGCGATGCGGCCCAGCAGGTACGGGCGGCCCGGCGCGAGCACCGCCCAGCCGCCGGGGCAGTCCAGCGCCGCCCAGACCGTGGCCTCACTGACCTGCGCGGGCGCGCGGAACGGCGCGGCGGTCCGCCCGTCCGGCAGCCGGCCGGGAAAGATCCGCAGCCCGTCGATCCGTTGCGGTCCGCACACGTAGCAGCTGGGGAACGGATGCTCGACCAGGCCGGGGTAGCGGGTCGCGGCGGCCACCGCCGTCTCCAGGTCGACCGGGGGTACGACGGCATCGACCACCCCGGCCGCGCGCACCTCGGCCACCAGTTCACCGGTCGGGTCCCGGACCTTCCCGTCGATCAGGGTCAGCTCGGTCTCCAGCGGTGGTGGCCGGCGCAGCGTCACCTCGACCGGCCCGCTGCCGCCCGCCGCGGTGGCGAAGGTCCCGGCGCTCCAGCCGCCGTTGCCGGAACCGGCCGGCCCGTTGTATCGGGACTCGATGCGCATCGTCGACCTCCGATGGTGCGTGTCGGCGCCGTCGCCAGCCTGCCCCGGGCAGCCTCGCACGGTCTCCGCCGGGCGTCGCCAGCGGTCTCGCCGGCCGGCGTTCACCCGATCGACACCAGTGGTCCCCGTGGATGGCAACCCGGGCACCTACACAGATCCCATGGCCGTTCTGCATGCCGCTGGCGCACCCTTGACGACCAGCGGATACACCCTGCTGATCGCCGACGACCCCATCCAGGTCGCGGCCGCGCAACGCCTGCGCCACGAGGTGTTCGCCACCGAGTTGGGCGCCACCCTCCTTCCCGGCGAGGCCGGGCTGGACGTGGACCCCTTCGACGCGTACTGCGACCATCTGATCGTCCGCGAGGACAGCACCGGCGAGGTGGTCGGCACGTACCGGCTGCTGCCACCGGGACGCACCGCTCGGCGGTACGCCGAGAACGAGTTCGACCTCACCGCGCTCGACCCGCTCCGTGACGACCTGGTCGAGACGGGCCGGTCCTGTGTGCACCCGGACCATCGCTCCGGGGCGGTGATCAACCTGATGTGGGCTGGCCTCACCCGTTACCTGCACCTGCGTGGCTCGCGCTGGCTCGGCGGCTGTGCGTCGGTGCCGGTGGCCGACGGCGGGCGGACGGTCGCCGAGGTGTGGGCCCAGGCCCAGGCCCGCCACCTGTCGCCGCCGCCGCTGCGGGTCCGCCCGTTGCGGCCCTGGTTCGCCGAGGCCGCCTCCGCAGCCGGCCCGCTCCCCACCGCCACCGGCCCGGTCACCGCCGCCGGGCGCGTCACCATTCCGCCACTGCTGCGGGGCTATCTCCGGCTGGGCGCGTGGATCTGCGGCGAGCCGTCGTACGACAGCGACTTCGGCTGCGCGGACTTCTACGTCCTCTTCTCCCTGGACCGGATGAACCCGCGCTACCTGCGGCACTTCCTGGGCGGGGAGCAGCGGTGACCGGCGTGCCGCGTGACCTGTGGCGGCCCTCCTCGGGCTGCGACGACGACTGCCTGCCGATGGCCGGAGAGGTGCCCACCGTGCCGGTGGCCCGCCGGGTGCTCCGGCTGGTCGCCGCGCTCGGCATGCTGCTGGCCGGGATCCCGGTGGCGCTGCTGTCGCCGGTGCTTCCCACCCGGGAGCGGCAGACGCTGATCAGCGGTTGGGCCCGCGCCACCGTGCGCGCCTTCGGTGTCCGCCTGGTGGTGAAGGGGCGGCTGCCCCGGCGGCGCGCGCTGCTGGTCGCCAACCACGTCTCCTGGCTGGACATCCTCGCGGTGCTGGCGGTCGCGCCCACCCGGATGGTCGCGAAGCGGGAGGTCCGCTCGTGGCCGGTACTCGGGCTGCTGGCCGCGGCGGCGGGCACCGTCTTCGTGGACCGGTCCCGGCCGCTGGCGTTGCCGACCACCGTCGGCCGGGTCGCCGACGCGCTGCGCGCCGGGCGGTCGGTGGCGGTCTTTCCGGAGGGTACGACGTGGTGCGCCGGAAGCAACGCGACCGACTGCCGCCCCGGCGGTGGTTTCCGGCCCGCGACGTTCCAGGCGGCCATCGACACCGGCAGTCCGGTGGTGCCGCTGCGGCTCAGCTACCGCTGCGCGGCCACCGGGTCGACCACCACGATCGCCGCCTTCCTCGGCGCGGACACCCTGCTGCGCTCGGTGGCCCGGGTGGTCGCGGCGCGGGAGCTGGTGGTCTCGGTGACGATCGCCGGAGCGCTGCACCCGGCCCGTGGCGCCGACCGGCGGTGGCTGGCCCGGGCCGCCGAGTCGGCCGTACACCTGTTGCCAGTCGCGGGTGCCCGGACGCCGGCCCGGCTGCGGGCGGTCCCCACAGCGACCCCGACTGTTCCGGTGCCGACGCACACCCCCGATCGGGAGCTGGACCTGGCGGCCTGAGGGAGAGGTCCGCGCCCGTACTCCGCGCCCGCTCCGTGCGGAGGCGCCCGACACTCGCGACTGTCTTGTGGTGTCGCGATGTATCGCGTTACATTCTTCGCGTGTTCGGCGTGCGTCCGCGCGTCGGCGAGAGGGGGACGCCATGGCCGGATGGACGATCGAGAGCCCGCAGCGGCTCACAGTGGACGATCCGGTCGTCAGGCTGGACGTCCGACTGATCAGTGGACGGCTCAACGTGGTCGCCACCGACGGTCCGGCCCGGATCGACGTCACCCAGGTCGGCCGCCGCCCGGTCCTGATCGACCACGCCGACGGCCGGCTCGTCATCCGCCAGGAGCGCGGCCGGGGCTGGTCGGGCGTGCTGGGGTGGTTCCGGTCGATGCACCGTTTCCCGCGGGTGAACGTCTCCGTGGCCGTGCCCGCCGACACCCTCGCCGACCTGAGCCTGGTCGCCGGCCAGCTCGTCGCGTCCGGCCTGCGCCGGCAGACCAGGGTCGACGTCGTCGCCGGTCAGATCACCCTGATGGCCCTGCGCGGCAACACCACAGCGACGATCACCTCCGGGCCGGTGGAGGCGCTCGGCGTCCGTGGCGACCTCAGCCTCGAGACGGTCTCCGGGGAGGTGATCCTCGCCGACAGCGCCGCCGAGCGGGTGCGCGCCCAGACCGTGTCCGGCGCCATCACCTGCGACCTGGACAATCCCCGGCGCAGCGACATCACCCTGACCACCATCTCGGGCAGCATCACCGTCCGGGTCCGGGAGGACAGCGACCTCACCGTCCGGCTGAACACCGCCTCCGGCCGGATCACCAGCGGCTTTCCGCAGGTGCACACCTCGACGTTCCCGCTGCCCAGCAGCGAAGGGGTGCTCGGCGCCGGCGAGGGTAAGCTCTGGGCTTCCGCGACCTCGGGGAGCATCGCCCTGCTCGCCCGAGCGGTCGACGACGACGGGGAGGAGCTGCCGTGACCGCCGTGTTCAGCCACGGTCGGCTCCGGCTCTACCTGCTCAAGCTCCTCGACGACGGCCCGAAGCACGGCTACGAGCTGATCCGACTGCTGGAGGACCGGTTCCTCGGGCTGTACGCGCCCAGCGCCGGCACCATCTACCCCCGGCTGCAACGGCTGGAGGTCGAAGGGCTGGTCAGCCACACCGCGGCCGGTGGCCGCAAGACGTACGAGATCACCGACGCCGGGCGTGCCGAGCTGCGCCAGCGGGCCGGCGAGCTGACCGCGCTGGAGGCGGACATCGCCGCCTCCGTGGCGGATCTCTCCAGCCTGGCCGGCGAGATCCGCAGCGAGGTACGCGGATCGGTGCGCGACCTCAAACGGGAGCTGAGCGAGGCCACCCGGCAGACCCGGCGAGCCCGGTGGGAGGCGCCCGCGCCGCCGCCCCGCCCGACGTCGACCACCGGCCCGCAGGCCGGGCTGATCGACGAACTCGACCAGCGGTTGGCCGCGTTCACCGCCGAGGTGGGCCGGCTGATGCGCGCCCGGCAGTTCAGCGACACCCAGCTGCGCACCGCGATCCGGCTGCTCGACGGCGCCCTCGATGGGCTGCGTCGCCTGCTGCGCTGACCGACGGCGACTCACAGCCTTTTTGCAGGAAGCGTCCAGCGCTGGCGCAGTGACGTCACCGATGATGGGCACATGCCCGCTACCCAGACCGAGGCGCGACTGCTTGTCGTCGAGGACGACCCCAACATCCTCGAACTGCTCTCCGCGAGCCTGCGGTTCGCGGGCTTCGACGTGGCCACCGCGACAAGCGGGAGCGCGGCGCTCAACGCCGCCAAGGACCACCGGCCCGACCTGGTGGTGCTCGACGTGATGCTTCCCGACCTGGACGGCTTCGAGGTCATCCGGATGCTCCGCGAGGGCGGCACGCGTACCCCGGTGGTGTTCCTGACCGCCCGGGACGCCACCGACGACAAGATCCGTGGGCTGACCCTGGGCGGTGACGACTACGTCACGAAGCCGTTCAGCCTGGAGGAGCTGACCGCCCGGATCCGCGCCGTGCTGCGCCGCACCACGACCGGCGAGCAGGCCCCGTCGCGGCTCACCTTCGCCGACCTGGAGTTGGACGAGGAGACCCACGAGGTGCACCGGGCCGGCCAGCGCGTGCAGCTGTCGCCGACCGAGTTCAAGCTGCTGCGGTACCTGATGCTCAACGCCAACCGGGTGCTGTCCAAGGCGCAGATCCTCGACCACGTCTGGAACTACGACTTCCGGGGCGACGACAACATCGTCGAGTCCTACATCTCGTACCTGCGGCGCAAGGTCGACACCACCCAGCCCCGGCTGATCCACACTCTCCGCGGGGTGGGATACGTGCTGCGCAAGCCGGCGGCGTGAACGCGGTCCAGCAGGCGAAGGGTCGGGTACGGGGCGTACCCCTGCGGATCAAGCTGGTCGCCTCGGTGCTGGCGCTGGTCTCCGGCGCCCTGGTGGTGATCAGCGTTTCGACCGCCTACTTCCTGCACAACTATCTGGTTGAGCAGATCGACCTTGAGCTGCGCGACTCGGCGGGCCGCATCCAGTCCATGATGCCCTCGTCGAACGTCGTCTCGCTGCCCAGCGATTACGTGGTTGTGCTGACCAGCACGACAACCGGCCAGGTGATGGACTTCGCGTACGACAAGTCCCGCTTCACGACGGCGGATCTGCCGCCCTGGCCGAGCAACGCGGCCGGATTCGAGCAGCAGGAGAAGGCCCAGGACGGCAAGCCACGCACCGTCCGCGCGCGGGACAGTTCGCTGCGCTGGCGAGTGCTCTACACCGAGCTGCCGAACGGCCAGATGGCGGCGATCGGCGAGCACCTGACCGACGTCGACCTCGCCGTGAAACGGCTGGCCTGGATAGACCTACTGGTCGGCGGTGCGGTGTTGATCATGCTGGCCTCGGTCGGCGCGGCGATCGTCCGGACCAGCCTCAAACCGTTGGTGGAGATCGAACGCACCGCCGCCGCGATCGCCGGCGGTGACCTGACCCGCCGGGTGCCCGACCCGGAGGAGGGGCAGGAGTATCCGACCTCTGAGCTGGGCCGGCTCTCCCGTGCGCTGAACGCGATGCTCACCCAGATCGAGGCGGCGTTCACCGCCCGGGCCGCCTCGGAAACCTCGGCCCGCTGGGCGGAGAGCGCCGCCCGCGACGCCGCCGCCGCCGCTCAGGCGTCCGAGTCGCGGGCCATCCGCTCCGAGGAGCGGATGCGGCAGTTCGTCGCCGACGCCTCCCACGAGTTGCGTACCCCGCTCACCACCATTCGTGGTTTCGCCGAGCTGTACCGGCAGGGTGCGGCCCGCGCGCCGGAGCAGACCGCCGGCCTGCTGCGCCGGATCGAGGACGAGGCGGCCCGGATGGGGCTGCTGGTGGAGGACCTGCTGCTGCTCGCCCGGTTGGACCGGGAACGGCCGCTCGCGCTGACCCCGGTGGAGCTGCCGGTGCTCGCCTCCGACGCCGTGCAGGCCGCGCGGGCGATGGCACCGGACCGGCGGATCGAGCTGGAGATCGAGCCCGAATCGGGTCCGCTGGTCGTCTCCGCCGACGACGCGCGGTTGCGGCAGGTGATCGGCAACCTGGTCACCAACGCGCTCACCCACACCCCGCCGGAGGCCGAGATCCGGGTACGCCTGCGTGCCGAGCCGGGCGGCTTAGCCGTCGTGGAGGTGGCCGACACCGGCCCCGGTCTCTCGTCTGAGCAGGCGGAGCGGGTCTTCGAGCGGTTCTACCGGGCCGACGCGGCCCGTACGCGGCGGGCCGACGGCAACACCGGCACCGGTCTCGGCCTGGCCATCGTGGCCGCCCTGGTCGCCGCCCACCACGGCTCGGTCGAGGTGACCGAGACGCCCGGCGGTGGGGCCACCTTCCGGGTCCGGCTGCCGTTGCTGCCACAGGTCGACGACGCGGCCGAGTGACTTTCAGCCAACTTCCAGGACGGTTCCAGCTTGATTGCAGTGCTGGGGGAGAAGGTAGTGCCATGACCGAGTTCGAGTCCGACCCGCAGCGCCGGCCGGCCCCCACCGACGCCGAGCCGTCGCACCCCACCGCCGAGCTGCCGCGCGACGAGCGCGTGCAGTCCGACTCCCCGACCACCCCCATGCAGTCCGTGTCGACCGACGGTGACCCGACGGTCGTCTCGACCGCCGCTGACCCGGAGACCACGGCCGCCACCCCGGCCGCCGCGCCCGCCGGTGCTCCGGCCGCCGTCCCGTCGACCGGGTACGAGCCGCCGACCGGCTACGAGCGCCCGGCCGCCACCCCGTCTGCGCCGCCGTACCCGGTCTCGGGTCACCCCGCGCCCGGCCAGCCCGGCTACCCACAGCCGGCCGCCGGTCACTACCCCGGTGCCCCCTGGTACGCGGGCCAGCAGTCCGGCTGGGCCGGCGGGGGCCAGCCGGGCATGGCGTACGGCCAGCACCAGCAGCACCAGCACCAGCAGCACCCTCAGCACCCCGGTCTGCACGCTCAGCACCCCGGCCAGCCGGTCCCGCCGTGGGGCCCGCAGGTCGCGCCGCCCGGCAGCGGTCCCCGACCGGGCCGGATCGCCAAGTTCGCCGGTGCCGGCGTCGCGGTGTTCGCGCTGATGCTCGGTTCCGGCGTGGCCGGTGGGGCGCTCGCGCTGGCCCTCGACGGCGACAGCGGTGGCATCACCCGCACCTACTCCGCAGCCCCCGTGATCAATGGCGCGGACCTGCCGAAGATCGCCGCGTCGGTGCAGGACAGCGTCGTCTCGATCACCACCGACAGCGGTGAGGGCTCCGGGGTGGTGCTCAGCGCCGACGGGTACGTGCTGACCAACAACCACGTGGTCGCGTCCGCCGCCGGTGACGCCGTACGGGTGGTCTTCGCCGACGGCAAGACCGCCGACGCGAAGATCATCGGCACCGACCCGAAGACCGACCTGGCCGTGGTGAAGGCCACCGGGGTGAGCGACCTCAAGCCGGCGAAGTTCGGTGACAGCGACGCCATGCAGGTTGGCGACCAGGTGCTCGCCCTGGGCAGCCCGCTCGGCCTGCAGGGTTCGGTGACCTCGGGCATCCTCAGCGCCCGCGACCGCACCATCCGCGCCGGTGAGGGCCAGCCGCAGGACCCGCGCCAGCAGCAGAGCCAGACCGTCAGTTCGATCTCCGGCCTGCTCCAGACCGACGCGCCGATCAACCCCGGCAACTCCGGCGGCGCGCTGGTCAACACCCGGGGCGAGGTGATCGGCGTCAACACCGCCATCGCGACCTCCGGGCAGAGCACCGGCAACATCGGCGTCGGGTTCGCCATCCCCAGCAACAAGGCCAAGGACGTCGCCGGCAAGCTCCAGCGTGGCGAGAAGGTCAGCCACCCGTCGCTCGGGGTCGGCGTCAACCAGGCTGAGGGCGGCGGCGCGCTCGTCGCGTCGGTCACCCCGGGCAGCCCGGCGGAGAAGGCCGGCCTCCAGCGCGGCGACGTCGTCACCCGGTTCGGCGACAAGCCGGTCAACGACTCGGACGACCTGGTCGGCGCGGTGCAGGCCGGCAAGGTCGGCGACCGGGTCGAGGTGCAGTTCAAGCGCAACGGCGCCGAGAAGTCGGTGACCGTCACGCTCGCCGAGACGTCCTGATCACTACCTGAACCTGCTTCCTCCCTCCGGCGGCGGGTGGCGGGGCCGAGGGGGTCGGCTCCGTCACCCGCCGCTTTTCCGCCCGGACGGCGGTTCACCCGGATCGGGTGAACCGCCGTCACCCGTCTGCCCGGCAGGTTCGGTGGGCGAGTCTCGGCGACCGGAACCGGGGGTGGGTGCCATGACCGAGGTGGTGGGTGTGCGTGACGACCAGCGGATCCAACGCGACGTCCTGGCCGAGCTGGCCTGGGACGCCCAGCTGCAACCGAACGAGATCGGGGTGACCGTCGACCAGGGCGTGGTCACCCTGACCGGATTCGTGGACGGTGCCGCTCGCGGTTGGGCCGCGACCCGCTGTGCGCAGCGGGTTCGCGGCGTACGGGCGGTGGCCGACGAGATGGAGGTGCGGCTGCCCGGCACCCCGGGGCGTACCGACGCCGAGGTCGCCATCGCCGCCACCCGCGCCCTGGAGTGGGACAGTTTCGTGCCCGCCGAGCGGCTGGACGTGACAGTGGCCAACGGCTGGCTGATGCTGCGCGGCGAGGTCGAGTTCGGGTGGCAGCGACGGGCCGCCGAGGGTGAGGTGCGTCGCCTCGACGGCATCCGGGGCATCACCAACCTGATCGAGGTACGACCCCCGGCGCCACCGGCCGGCGAGCGGCTGCGGCAGGACGTCCAGCGGGCGTTGGCGCGCACCCTCGGCGGCGAGCGGGTGACCGTCGAGGTGGACGGCGACACGCTGGTCCTCGCCGGAGTGGT
Organism: Micromonospora sp. NBRC 107095; assembly: GCF_030269705.1. Taxonomy (NCBI): domain Bacteria; kingdom Bacillati; phylum Actinomycetota; class Actinomycetes; order Micromonosporales; family Micromonosporaceae; genus Micromonospora; species Micromonospora sp. NBRC 107095. The sequence continues at coordinate 270,544 of NZ_BSTU01000002.1, read as the reverse complement.
CCGGTCCTGGTGGGAACGCGACCAGGTGGAGCGGGTGGCGTGGTCCGCGCCGGGGGTGCGGTCGGTCCACGACCAGCTTCTGGTGGGCGGGTGATCGTCCGTCGTGTCCGGTTTACCGGGGACACCACGGGGAACCCGCCGCCGACCGGCTTGACCGGCCGTGTCACCGCACCGGGGACCAACGGGGAGGATTCGTGGCCGTGAACCACCCGCCTGCGGGCCGCCCGGAGGAGCGGTCGCTGCGTATCGCGATGGTGGTTCCGCCGTGGTTGTCCGTACCTCCGCCCGGTTACGGCGGCCTTGAGCAGGTCGTGGCCGCCCTGGTGGACGCGCTCTGCCGGCAGGGGCACGCGGTGACCCTCTTCGGCGCCGGCGGTGACCACGGCACGGCAGCCGGCGGCTTCGTCTCCACCGTCGCCGAGGTCCAGTACGAGCGGCTCGGCGAGTCACTGCCGGAGCTGGCTCACCTGGCCCGGGTGAGACGGTTGATCAGCGCTGCCGACTTCGACGTGATCCACGACCACACCACTATCGGCCCGCTGGTCGCCGGTCGTCGGGCCGTGCCGACGGTCGCGACGGTGCACGGAAACCCGGTGGGGGAGTACGGCGACGTGCTGAGCGACGTCGACGCGGGGGTCGCCCTGGTGGCGATCTCGCACGCCCAGCGCCGGCTGAACCCGAATCTGCAGTGGGCCGGGACGGTGCATAACGCGCTGGACATCCGCGGCTTTCCGCGTAAGCACACGCCCGGCGCGGGGCCGGTGCTGTGGCTGGCCCGGTTCAGCCCGGACAAGGGCCCGGACACCGCCATCCGGGCGTGCCGGGCCGCCGGGTTGCCGCTGCTGCTGGCCGGCAAGTGCAACGAGCCGGCCGAGCGCCGCTACTACGAGCAGGTTGTCGCGCCGATGGTCGGCGATGACGTGACAGTCGTGCTCAACGCGGACCGCGCGGCAACGCTGCGGATGCTGGTCGACGCCCGCTGCCTGATCATGCCGATCCAGTGGGACGAGCCGTTCGGCATGGTGATGCTGGAGGCGATGGCGACCGGCACGCCGGTGGTCGCGCTCAACCGGGGTGCGGTGCCGGAGCTGGTCCGGCCGGGGCTGACCGGGCTCGTCGTCGAGCGGTCGGAGGAACTGCCCGCGGCGTTGCTCGCGGCGGAACGACTCGACCCCGAGGACTGCGTGGCGCACGTTGCGCAGAACTTCTCGGTCGACCGGATGGCGAGCGGCTACGCCGAGGTCTACCGGCGCTTCGCCCTTGGCCGGCACGACGTCCGCGAACCGGTCCGGGTGCCGGTGCGCTGACCGGCCGTGCCGCCCGGTCAGGCCCCGGTCGCGCCCAGCTCGGCGATGGCGGCGTCGAGCCGACCCGCGTACGCCGGACTGATGCCGCCCTCACCGACGCGGACGGTGACCTTCGTGCGCAGCCGAGCCACCGGTGGGGCCAGCTTCTCTCGGCCGGAGCTGACCGCCGCGGTCAGGTTGCGCAGCTCGTTGCGCAGGTCGAGGGCCACGTCCTCGCGGATCTCCCCGGCGCTCAACCCGGCGGTGATCAACCCGTCGACCCGGTTGGCGGCCTCGGCCAGGGTGCCCGGGTTCGAGGTGGGCGCGCCGGTCGTCGGCTTCGCCGACGGGGATGCGGTCAGTGGGGTCGGCGCGGACGACCCGGGGGCCGACGGGTCGGCCGACGGGGTCGCCACCGGCGCGGCGGAGGGTTGCGCCCGGCGGGTCGGCTGCTCTTCGGGCAGCAGAGCCACCCCGGCCAGCGTCACCCCGACGGCCAGCACCAGCAACAACACCAGCCGCCGCCGGGACCAGCCGGCCCCGGTCACCGGCTCGCCCGGCGCGGCGGAGGCCCCGCCGTCCCCTGCCCCGTCGGCCGTCGCCAAACCGGCCGTCGCCACGGCCGGAGACGGCGGTGGCGAGGGCTCGGTGGGCACCCGGATGGCCGCGGTCGGAGGCTCGGCCGGCAGCGAGTGGTCGCGCAGCGCGGTGGCGACCTGCCGGGCGGTCGGCCGGTCGGCCGGGTTCCGGGCGAGGCTGCGCAGGCAGATCTGGGCCACTGTCGGGGGCAGGTCCGGCAGATCGGCGAGCGTCGGCGCAGGACCGCTGGCCAACGCGGAACTGAGTTGCTCCCAGGTGTCCGCCGGGTACGGAACCCGGCCGGTGAGCGCCTCGTGCAGCAGTACGCCGAGTGAGTAGACGTCGGTGGACGGCTGGGCCGGCACGCCGTCGAGGCGTTCCGGGGCGACGTACGCCGGGGTGCCGAAGGTCTCGCCGTCCTCATCCTCGTCGGGTGCGCCGATCCGGGTGGCGATGCCGAAGTCGAGCACCTTGGCGCCCGTCCCGGTCATCATCACGTTGGCCGGGGTGATGTCCCGGTGCACGATGCCGAGGCGGTGCGCGGCGGCCAGCGCGTCCGCGACCTGCGCGCCCACCTGGACCGCCTCGGTCCACGGCAAAGGCCCCTCGGTGAGCCGGAGCTTCAACTCCTCGCCGCTGAGCAGCTCCATCACCACGAACGAGGTGATCGAGCCGTCCGGGTCGACAGTCTCGCCGTAGTCGTGCACGGAGGTCAGGTGCGGGTGCACCAACTGGGCGGCGGCCCGCGCCTCCTCGCGCACCATGCCGCGGAACCGTGCGTCGGCGGCGAGTGACGGGGCGAGCACCTTGAGCGCCACCACCCGGTCCAGCACCTCGTCCCGGGCACGCCAGATGACCGACATGCCGCCGGCGCCGATCTGGTCCAGAAGTCGGTATCTGCGAGCCAGCAATCGGCCCGGATGCAGTGCTGCCTTCACGGATCGCACCTGCCTCAGGGGTGGGAGCGGTATCAGGTTGCGCGAATGTGTCCGGCCTGTCAACGCCGTCGCCGCCGGCCGTCGGCGGACGGTCCCTGCCGTGCGGTGACCGTCGGCTGACCACGCCCCAACGGCCGGCGGCGGGCCCGTGCCAGGATGGGAGACATGGCGGGGGGACCGGTGGCGTTCGTGCTCGGCGGCGGGGGAGTGCTCGGCGCGGTCGAGGTCGGCATGTTGCGCGCGCTGTTCCGCGCCGGCATCCAACCCGACATGGTGCTCGGCACCTCGATCGGCGCGGTGAACGGTGCGCTGGTCGCCGCCGACCCGTCGGAGGCGGTGACCGACCGGCTGGTCCGGCTGTGGGCCTCGCCGGAGGCGAGCGAGGTGTACGGCGACTCGGTCGCCCGGCAACTGCGCCGCTTCGCCGCCCGAACCCATCTGCACTCACCCCGGCCGCTGCGCCGTCTGCTCGAAACCGAGCTGGGGGTGGACACCACCTTCGCCGACCTGCGGGTTCCGTTCCGCTGCTGCGCCGCCCACATCGAGCGAGCCGCCGAGCACTGGTTCGACAGCGGTCCGGTGGTCCCGGCGGTGATGGCGTCGGCGTCGGTGCCGGGTCTGCTTCCGCCGATGCAGATCGACGGCGCGCACTACGTGGACGGCGGGATCGTCAACTCCATCCCGATCGGCGAGGCGGTGGCCGTCGGTGCCCGTCGGATCTACGTCCTCCAGGTGGGCCGGATCGAACGGGAGCTGACCCCGCCCCGCCGGCCGTGGGAGATCGCGCAGGTCGCGTTCGAGATCTCCCGCCGGCACCGGTTCTTCCGGGAGATGGCGGCGCTGCCCGAGGGGGTGGAGGTGCACGTCCTGCCGACCGGCGGGCTGAACCCCCGCGACGACACGCCGTGGGCGTACCGGGACATGGCGGCGGTGGGACGGCGGATCAGCCGCGCGTACACCGCCTCCCGGCGCTACCTCGCCACCCACGCGGAGCGGTGATGCCGCTGCCTCCCCGGTGGCTGCGTCGGCTGTTGCTGGCCCCCGCCGTCGTACTGCTCGCCTTCCTTGTGGTCACCACGCTGCCGGTCTGGGCACTGCTCGCCGCGGCCGCGTCCCCGCTGGTCCCGGGCCGGTTGCGCCCGCTGCGGCTGCTCTGGATCGGCTGCTTCTACCTGGTGTGGGACGCTGCGGCGCTACTCGCCCTCTTCGTGCTCTGGGTCGTCTCCGGCTTCGGCTGGCGCACCCGGTCGCCGGCCTTCCAGCGCGCGCACTACGTGCTGGCCGGCTGGTTCCTGCGGGTGTTGTTCTGGCAGGCACGGTGGACGCTGCGGTTGAGCATCGACGTGGTGGGCACGGACCCGGACACCGCGCTGCCCGGCCGGCCCGAGGTGGTGCTCTGTCGGCACGCCGGGCCGGGTGACTCGTTCATCCTGATCCACGGGCTGGTCAACTGGTTCCACCGGGAGCCACGCATCGTCCTCAAGGACAGTCTCCAGTGGGATCCAGCGGTCGACGTGCTGCTCAACCGGCTGCCCAACCGGTTCATCGCGCCGACCCCGGAGCGCGGCGAGGAGACGGTCCGCCAGGTTGGGCACCTGGCCAGCGGCCTGGACGACAACGACGCGTTCGTGATCTTCCCCGAGGGTGGCAACTTCACCCCCAAGCGGCGGTTGCGTGCCATCGCCCGACTGCGCTCACTCGGCCTGGAACGGATGGCGCTGCGCGCCGAGCGGATGCGCCACGTGCTCGCCCCGCAGCCCGGTGGGATGCTCGCCGCGCTGGAGGCCGCACCGGACGCCGGGGTCATCTTCGTCGCCCACACCGGACTGGACCGGATGCTCACCGTCGCCGACGTGTGGCGGGAGCTGCCGATGGACAAGCGGATCGTGATGCGGTTCTGGTCGGTGCCGCCGGAGGAGGTTCCGACCGGGCGGCAGGACCGCATCGACTGGCTCTTCGACTGGTGGGCGCAGATCGACTCCTGGATCGCCGCGAACCGGTGAGCGCGAGGAGTGCAGCGAAGCGGAGCCCCGCAGTCGCGAACGAAAACAGGATCCGGTGAGCGCGAGGAGTGCAGCGAAGCGGAGCCCCGCAGTCGCGAACGAAAACAGGATCCGGTGAGCGCGAGGAGTGCAGCGAAGCGGAGCCCCGCAGTCGCGAGCGAAAGCGAGGTTTGGTGAGCGCGGCGATGCGGAGCGTAAAGGCCGCGAGCGAAAGGCGGGCTCAGCGGCGTACGGCCGCGTAGGGTGCGGGCGTGGACGAGATCTGCGTGGTGACAACTGTGGTTGACGCGCGTTCGGTCGCCGATGTGCTGGCGGCCGCGGCCGTCGCCGGCAGGCTCGCCGCCTGCGCCCAGGTGGGTGGTCAGGTGGACAGCACCTACTGGTGGCGGTCCGGAATGGAGACGAGCACCGAATGGTCGGTGCAGTTCAAGACCGCACCGGACCGGCTCGCCGCGTTGCTGGACCAGATCCGGGTGAGTCACCCGTACGAGGTGCCGGAGATCCTGGTGTCCAGGGTGGAGAGCGGCAACCCCGACTACGCCACCTGGGTGTACGAGCACACCCGTTCCTGAGTACGCGCACTCTGGGGCGTACCCCGGGCGCTGTCGATGATGACCGGGTGGACGACACCCGTTACCCCTGCCCCGCCTGCGGTGCGCCGGCCGATCTGAGTGCCGGTTGCTCCGGCTGCCGGCGCGCGCCCGACCCGATCGCCGCCGAGGTGGTCCGGCTGAGCCGGGAGGTCGCCGAGCTGGAGCCGCAGGTGGAGCGGGCTCGCCGCGCGTACACCGAGCTGGCCGGACGCCTGACGGCCGTGTCGCGGCGGCGGGCCGAACTGGCGGCGGTCGTCCGTGCCGGGTTGGCTGCCCCGGTCGTGGCGCGCCCGCCGTCGCTCGTCGGGCCGGCGCCGGCCATCGGTCCGGGCCCTGGCGTCGGGGCGAATTCACGGCCGGGTGCGGCGGAGACCTCGACGCGGGCGGTCCAGGGTCTGCTCTTCGTCCTCGGTGGACTCCTGCTGGGCACGGCGGCGGTGGTGTTCACGGCTGTCGCCTGGGCGGCGGTGGGGGTTGGCGGGCGGGCGTTGATCCTGACCGCGTTCACCGCGCTCGCCCTGGGCGTGCCGCTGCTGGCGGTCCGCCGAGGGCTGCGCGGTACGGCGGAGACGTTCGCCGCGGTGGGGTTGCTGCTGGTGGTGCTGGACGGTTACGCGGCCTGGTCGGTGGACCTGGCCGGCGTGGCCGGCTGGCCGGGCAGCCGGTACGCCGCGCTGGTCGGGGGGGCCAGCGCGGCGGTCGCCGTGGCGTACGGCAGGTGGAGCGGGTTGACGGGGCCGTGGTTCGCCGCCCTGGTGGCCGCCCAGCCGGCGTTGCCGCTGCTCGCCGCCGAGACCGGGGCGGGGGCGGCCGGGTGGGCGGTGATCCTGCTCGGGGTGGCGTTGCTGAACCTGGCCGTGTTTGCCGCGCTGCGCGGCCGGGAAGGGGCGGCGCAGCTCGTCGGCCGGGTGCTGGCCGGCATCGCCCATGTCGCCGCGCTGCTGGGTGCTGCGGCGTGCGCGCTGGTGCCGCTGGTCAGCGGGCGGGCGGAGGGCTCCGCGCTGCTGGCCGGTGTGCCGCTGTTGCTGGTCGCGCTGGTCGGGTTCGGTGCGGCCTGGCTCGTCGGGGGGCGGGCGCTGCGGGCGGTGGCGGCGGGGCTGCTGGTGCCGGTCCTCGCCGGCACAGTGCTGCGTCCGGTGGCCGAGCTGCGGCCGTCAGTGCTGCTGCTCGCCACGGCGGCGGTGGCGCTCGGGTTGGCCGCTGCCGTGCGGCTACTGCCGGCGGTGCGCGGTGGCGACGGTTGGCGGGCCGGTGCGCGGGCCGGTGCGCTGTTCGTCGCGGCGGGCACGGCACAGGTGACCGTGCTGATCACCATCGGGCTGGCGGCCGCCGCCGTCGGCCGGTCACTGCCACCGTGGGGTGGGGCTGGACTCGGATCGGACCTGCGCTGGGGCTGGCAGTTGGCGCCCGCCGTGGCGCTGGCGGTCGGTGCGGCGGTGCTCCTGCTGCCCCGCAACGCGCGGGCGGTGCTCGGCACGGCCGGTGCGGTGGCGGTGCTGTTCGCCGTGCCCGCCGGCTGGACGGCCTCCTGGCCTCAGGTGGTCGCCGTCGACCTGGTCGGCGGGGTCGCGCTGCTGCTCGCCGTGCTGGCCCGCCCGGCCACCCCGCCGGTCGTCCTGCTCACCCGTGCGCTCGGCGGTGCCGTCCTGCTCGGGCACGGGTTGCTCGTCGCACTGGCCGCCCCGACCGGCGTCCTGGTGGCACTCGGCGTTCTCGCCGCGCTCGGGCTGGCACTGGGCGTACGACGGGAGGCCGGGGCGTACCGGGCGGTGGCCGGTGCGGGTCTGCTGGTCGGGCAGCTCACGCTGCCCGCCATCGCGGGGGTGGCGCTGTTCGCCGCGGGCGCCCCACCGTGGTGGCAGGCCCGGCTCGCGCTGGCCGGGGCCGGGCTGTCGCTGGTCGCGGCGCTCGCGGCGCGTCGTCACCGGGTGGAGCTGATCGGGTACGCGGAGACCGGGGCCGTCGTCGCGGTGGCCGTGCCCGCCCTCGCGCCGCTGGTCGGGGCCGGTGACGAACCGCTCGCGTTGTACGCCGCGCTGGCGGCGCTGGGCGTCGTGTTCGTCGCCTGCCGGGTGCCGTCGGTGAGCGACTCCGGTCAGGCGGCCCTCGGGGACCCGCCTTCGGCGGCCGAGCGCGGGCCGGCCCGGTCGGCACTGTCGCTGGCTGCGGGCGGAACGCTGGCGGCGGTGGCCGTGCTGGTGGTCCTGCCGACGGTGCTGACCGCGCTCGGATCGCCGCACGACGGGCGGGGCCGGCTGTGGTCGGGGGTTCCGACTGTCGTCGCCGACCCGACGGTGCTCCCGGTGGGGTTCGCGCTGGTCGTGCTGGCGGTGGCCGGGGCGTTGGCCGGTCGGCGGGTGGGGCTGCCGGTGCCGGCCGCCCTGCCGTTCGTCGCGGCGGCGCTGCCGGTGCTGCTCATCGCGATCGGGGCGCCCTGGCCGGTGCTGCCGGCCGCCGTTCTGCTCGCCGGGCTGGCCGCGCTGCTGTTCACCGCGCTGGCTCCGCCCCGCCCGGCGCTCGCCCCGGTCGCCGTACCGGTGGGCGTGGTGCTGGTGGCCTCCGGTGTGGCGGGTCTGCTGGCCACCCGGGCGGCGACGCTCGCGGCCGAGGGGGTGCTGCTGGTCGCGGCGGCCGCGGTCGCCGTCGGGGCGCGCAGGTCCGCGGTACGAGTCGTCGGTTCTCTCGCCGCCGTGGGTGCGGCGTCCGCGTTGGCGGTGACCGCCCCGCTCGCCGGCGGGCTGCCGTTGCGGGTGGCCGCGTACCCACTGCTGGCGGTGGCCGCGGTGACGTTGGCCGCTGCGGCGGTCACCCCGGCCCGGGCCCGGCCGGGACGGGTGCTGGACGCCGCCGCGCAGGCTGTCGCGCTGGTGGCGGCGGTGTTCGCCGTCGAGGTGGCACGGCATCTCGCCACCGTCTGCGTGCTCTGGGGTGTCGCCGTCGCGCTGCGACTGCTGCGCCGGGGTGAACCGGCCGGTCGGCGGTGGGCGTTCGCCGGGATCGCCGCCGGCAGCGAGTTGCTCGGGGCCTGGGTGCTGTTGGCTGCCGGTGGGGTGACGGTGCTGGAGGCGTACACGCTGCCGGCTGCGGCGCTCGCCGTCGGCGCGGGTCTGCTGGCGCTGCGCACCCGGCCAGGGCTGACCAGCTGGCCGGCTCTCGGCCCGGGGCTGGTGGCGGCGTTGCTGCCCAGTCTCGTGTCGGTGCTGGCCGGGCCGGACCCGCAGCCGTGGCGGCGACTGCTCCTCGGCGCGGCGGCGGTCGGTGTGGTGCTGGCCGGCGCGAACCGCCGCTGGCAGGCGCCGGTGTTGCTCGGCGGCGGGGTGCTGACGCTGTTGGCGCTGCACGAGCTGGCCCGTGGGTGGGATCTGCTGCCCCGCTGGATCTATCTGGGGGTCGGCGGGCTGGCACTGGTCGGGCTTGCCGCGACCTACGAGCGGCGGCGACGTGACCTGGCCCGACTGCGCGCCGCGGTGGGCCGGCTGGACTGAGCCGGCCCACTAGGGGTAGGGCCTGCCCTACCCCCCATTCGGGGGCTGTCGGGGTTACTCAGCGCTACCGCGACCGGGAGACTTGACAATAAGCCCGAACCACCCCGGTACGGGCGCAAGCGGAACGGGAGCAGCGATGGCGCTCGGAGCGGTGGCGGAACCGCCGGTACGACGGCGAGGAAGTGACTACGCACAGTTGTCACGACGGATCAGTCAGGCGGGCCTGCTGGAGCGGCGCCCCGGCTGGTACGCCACCCGCATCGTGTTCACCCTCGGTGCGTTCGTGGCCGGCTGGGTGGCCGTGTTCCTGCTCGGCGACTCCTGGTGGCAGCTCCCGCTGGCGGCGGTGATGGCGGTGGCCACCACCCAGGTCGCGTTCCTCGGCCACGACGCCGGGCACCGCCAGATGTTCCGTCGGCGTGGTCCCAGCGAACTGGTGGGTCTGTTCGCCGGCAACGCGGCGGTCGGGCTCAGCTACGGCTGGTGGGTCGACAAGCACAACCGGCACCACGCCAACCCGAACCACGAGGACGAGGACCCGGACGTCGGCGCGGGCGCCCTGGTGTGGACGCCCGAGCAGGCGCTGGAGACCCGGGGGATCGGTCGCTGGATGGCCAAGCGGCAGGCGTACCTCTTCTTCCCGATGCTCCTGCTGGAAGGGCTGAACCTGCACGTGTCGAGCATCCGGGCGATCGTCGGCCGGGAGCCGAACGGCGGGTACACCGTCCCGATGCGGCACCGGGCGGCCGAGGCGGCGCTGCTCCTCGCGCACACCGTCGGCTACATCGCGCTGCTGCTGGCCGTCATGTCCCCGGTCAAGGCGCTGCTCTTCGCCGTCGTGCACCAGGCGTTGTGGGGCCTCTACATGGGCTGCGCGTTCGCGCCGAACCACAAGGGCATGCCGATGCCGACCGCCGAGGACGAGTTGGACTTCCTGCGTAAGCAGGTGCTGACCTCCCGCAACGTGCGGGGCAGCCGGCTGGTGGACACTGCGCTCGGCGGTCTCAACTACCAGATCGAGCACCACCTGTTCCCGAACATGCCGCGCGCCAACCTGCGCCGGGCCCAGCCGATCGTCCGTGCCTACTGCGTCGAGCAGGGCATCCCGTACGCCGAGACCGGGTTGGTCGAGTCGTACCGGCAGGCACTCGGTCATCTGCACGAGGTGGGGCGGCCGCTGCGCGGCTGAACACACCAGGGGAAGGCGGGGGCGGTGCCGGGTGGCACCGCCCCCGCCTGCGCGTACCGGGTCGATCGACACCCTGCTACCGCTGGTCGATGCCGTCCGTCGTCCCCGGTAGGGTCGGCGCATGGCAGACCTGCTCACCGCGGGAGCGGTGCGAGATGAGCTGGGCGGGCTGACGGGCTGGTCCCCGACCCGGCGGATCGACGACATCGTCGGGAGTGCGGCATGAGATTCGAGATCAGCAAGGTGCTGGACGCCATCGAGGGGCGGGTCTGCACCGACCCGTCGCTGGCCCGGGCCGTGGTCGACCTGGCCGAGGTGATCCGCTACCAGGACATCGATGGTGGTCGGCCGGCCAGCCTGCTGCGCCTCGGCATGGTCATCGACGCGCTCTCCCGCGAGTTGGAGGAAGACAGCGTCCAGGTCTACGCGGTGGTGCACCGGGCGTTGCTCTCCGACGCGGACCTCACCTCCAACGAGCGGATGGTGGTCCGGCGCTGGGCCGACGACGGGCTCGTCGAGGTGCTCGACAACCCGGGTGACCGGATGTTGGAGGTCGCCGACCTACTCGGTCTGCCGGTGCTCAGCCGGGTCCGCTTCGACGGGTTGCGCGGTCGGTTCCCGTGGCTGGTCGAGCAGCCCGGTCGGGTGGTCGCTCCGGTGCCCGGCGCCGGTGGGCCGGTGTTCATCGCGCACGTCGGCGGGGGTCACGCGCCGGTGGCCGGCAAGCGTTCGCCGACCGGCGTAAAGCTGCTGGCCCGCCAGTGGCGCTGCCCGGAGTCGGGCTGCGCGTTGTTCGGCGGTGGTGGTGGGGGCGGCGCGTTCGCCGACCTGGCCGGCGGCGCCGACCGCAGCCCTGCCGCGCAGCCGCCGCCCGCGCTGCGCAACGGCGTGCCGACCTGCCCCCGGCACGGCGCACGGCTCGGCGACGCCGGGCCGCGCCCGCGTACCGAGGTGCTCGCGGTGCGCGTCGGCGGCCTCGTCCGGCGGCGGTTCGTGCTCAGCGAGGAGCAGCCGGTGGTGGCTGGCCGGGCCCCCGAGCAGGACGGCGGGATCATGCTCGGGCAGTGGCTCAACGACGAGGCCCGACGCTGGATCAGCCGTGGTCACGTCCGCTTCGAGCTGCGGGTCGGCGAGGTCATCGTGACCGACGTCAGCACCAACGGTTCCGGCATCCGCCCGGCCGGTTCGATGGCCGAGTCGGACCGGATTCCGCTGGCCCCGCAGCAGTCCCGGGTGCTCGGTGAGAACGACATGGTGGAGCTGTACCCCGGCGTGCAGATCGGCCGCGCCGAGGAGTTGCCCACCGGTGCCCCGTTCACCCCCACCTCGGTGATGGCCGAGGCCCCCACGATGGCCATGCGCCTACCCCGCCCCTAACCCCTCCGGACGCCCAACCCGGTTGATCATGAAGTTGTTGCCACGACACGCCGCGGTGCCGGGCAACAACTTCATGATCAACGTGGGGTTACCCGGCCAGCACCTCGGCGAGGGCGGTCACCGCCAGGTCGATCTCCTCCTCGGTGATCACCAGCGGTGGGGCGAGTCGGATGGTGGAGCCGTGGGTGTCCTTGGCCAGCACGCCGCGCTCCATCAGGCGCTCGCACGCCTCCCGGCCGCTCATCAGCGCCGGGTCGATGTCCAGACCGGCCCACAGGCCACGGACGCGAACCCCGACCAGGCCCTTGCCGACCAGCCCTTCCAGGCCGGCCCGCAACCGCTCACCCAGCTCGGCCGAGCGGCGCTGGAACTCGCCGGTGGCCAGCAGCCGGACCACCTCGATCGCCACCGCGCAGGCAAGCGGGTTGCCGCCGAAGGTGGAGCCGTGCTGGCCCGGCTTGAGCACGCCGAGCACGTCCGCGTTCGCGGCCACCGCGGACACCGGCACGATGCCGCCGCCCAGCGCCTTGCCCAGCAGGTACATGTCGGGCACGACGCCCTCGTGGTCACAGGCGAAGGTCGCGCCGGTACGCCCCAGACCGGACTGGATCTCGTCGGCGATGAACAGCACGTCGCGCTCGGTGCAGATCTGCCGTACGCCGGGCAGGTAGCCCTCCGGCGGCACCACCACACCCTGCTCACCCTGGATCGGCTCCAGCAGCACGGCCACCGTGTTCTCGTCGATCGCCGCGGTCAGCGCGTCCAGGTCGCCGTACGGCACGACGGTGAACCCCGGGGTGTACGGCCCGAAGTCGGCGCGGGCGTCCTCGTCGGTGGAGAAGCTGACGATGGTGGTGGTCCGCCCGTGGAAGTTGCCCTCGGCGACCACGATGTTGGCCTGACCGGGGGCCACGCCCTTGACCTGGTAGCCCCACTTGCGGGCCACCTTGATGCCGGTCTCCACCGCCTCGGCGCCGGTGTTCATCGGCAGCACGAGGTCCTTGCCGCACAGCTCGGCCAGCTCCCGGCAGAAGTCGGCGAACTGGTCGTGGATGAACGCCCGGCTGGTCAGCGTGAGCCGGTCCAGTTGGGCGTGCGCGGCGGCGATCAGCTGCGGGTGCCGGTGACCGAAGTTCAGCGCGGAGTAGCCGGCGAGGCAGTCCAGGTAGCGCTTGCCGTCCACGTCGGTGAGCCACGCGCCCTCCGCCGACGAGATCACCACCGGCAGCGGGTGGTAGTTGTGCGCCGTCCAGCGCTCGGCGTCCCGGACCGCTCCCGGCGTCCGCAGGATGTCATCCACGATCACTTGCTTGCCTTTCCCTGACGGAGTCGCAGTGTGCAGCACTTCGGTCCGCCGCCGGCCTTACGCAGCTCGGACAGGTCGACACCGATGGTTTCGTAGCCCCGGTCGCGCAGCTTGGCGGCCAGGTCGGTGGCCTGCGCGGGCAGCACCACGTGCCGTCCGTCGCTGACCGCGTTCAGCCCGAGCACCTCGGCGTCGGCCATGGTGGCGTGCACCGCGTCGGGGAAGAGCCTGCGCAGCACCGCCCGGCTGCCCGGGGAGAACGCCTCGGGCAGGTACGCCACGGTCCGCTCGTCGAGCACTGTCAGCGCGGTGTCCAGGTGGTAGAAGCGCGGGTCGACCAGTTGCATGGTGATCACCGGGTAGCCGAAGACCTCCTGCAACTGGGCGTGTGCGGCGTGTGCCGTGCGGAAGCCGGTGCCGGCGAGCAGGTAATCACCGGCCAGTAGGACGTCGCCCTCACCCTCGTTGACGTGCTTCGGGTCGTACATCTCGAAGCCGGCGGCCTCGAACCAGGCCCGGTACGCCGGCGCCTCGTCGGCGCGCTGCGGGTCACGGAACTGCACCGCCATCGCCTTGCCGTCGATCACGGTGCCGCCGTTGGCGGCGAAGACCATGTCGGGCAGGCCGGGCACCGGAGTGATCTCCTCGACGGTGTGGCCCAGGTCAAGGTACGTCTGGCGCAGCTGCTCCCACTGCCGCACGGCCAGCGCGGCGTCGACCGGCGCGCTCGGGTCCATCCAGGGGTTGATGGCGTAGTCGACGGCGAAGTACGTCGGCCGGCACATCAACAGGCGCTGGCTGGTGGCGTCCATCGTCATTGTCCTGCTCCCAGGGGTCGGGCGCGCCCGGCCACCGTGGCCCACGGGCTGGCGCCGTGGCTCAACGTTATGCGGCGTCAGCGGCAGGATCCACCACCGAGAGTTGCGCAGACCGAAGATTCGTTGCGTCTGAGCGGCACGGAGCTACCAATCGTTGCGCGGTGGCAGCGCGGGTTGGGGTTTCGTGTTTCCGGCCACCCGCCGCAGGGCCTTCGCAGGGCCTTTGCTCTGCTGCCTTAGGTGCGCCAGCCCGCGGGCCCGGGCGTCGGGCCTGCGAGTGGCGCATTGGGGGCAGCAGAGCAAAGGTGGCAGGCAGGGGTGCGCGGCCCCGTCGCTGTCCGCAGGGCTTCAGCTCGGGCCGGCGAGCCATCCCGAGGAAAGGCACTGCCAGACCCCGGACACACTTCAGGGGCGGCGAACCGCCGCCCCTGAAAGGGTGTCTCCCGGCCGGTGAACCACCGGACTGGTCGGGCTGCCGGCGAACCGCCGGCTGTTCGCCGGTGCATCACCGGCGAGCGGAACAGTGCCCGCTAGAAACGATCGACAAACTGTGAGTCAAGCCACTCCCGGAAGCGCTGCACCCAGTCGCCGTCGGTGGTCGGCCAGTCGAACTGGCCGGTCATCGCGAGCACCCCGATCACGACCGCGGCCAACCCGATCAGCACGCCGAAGAGCGCGTCGGTAGTGCCGGCGACGTGCCGACGGCGGGTGGCCATCAGGCCGAGCACGGCGAGCACCGCACCGAACGCGCCGAGGCCGATGCCGTACCCGGCCAGGGTGCCGGTCAGCACGAACATCGCGCCGGCGACCGAGACGATCAGGCCGAGGGTGGCGAGCAGGCTGGCCCGCGGCTTCGGGCCACGCGTCACCGGCGGCTCGGGCGTGGCGACGCCCGGGGTCGGGTCGACGGGGCGGTCCGTGGTGACCCGGTCGGTGGTGTCGGGCCGCCGGGTGACGCTGTCGCGCTCGGCGGTGCGCGACGTGCTCGGGGCGGCGGCGGGCCGGGAGTCGGTCTGAACAGCCGGTGCGGTGCCGGTGCGGGGCTCGGAGGCGACCGGGCGGGTCGTGCCGTGCACGGGCTCGGGTGCGACGGGACGGGTGGCGCCGTTCGACGGTTCGGGCGCAACGGGGCGGGCGGTGCCGGCCTGGGGCTCGGGCTCCACCGGCCGTGCGGTGGCGGCGCGGGCCACCGCCGCCCGCTCGTTGGCCCGCCGCTCGGCCTCGCTGGTCTGGCCGTCGGTCTTACCGGCGCTGCGGTACGTCGTCTGGTCGGCGTCGCGGTCGGTGACCACCGGCCGGCCGGCGTCGTCACTGGTCGGGCCGGTCTCGGTGACCGCGGTGTCGCGGCCGTCGACGCGGCCGTCGAGGTTCTCGTCCCGCGTCGGTGCCGGCTCGGACCGGCGGGACAGCGAAGGAATCCTGACCACTACACACCTCCTGATGAATGCGTGGTGGCCGACGGGAAAGGGTGGCACCCACGCGGGTTCGCACCTCAGATACCCACCTGGGCGTTTCCTGACACCAATCCTGGGTACGAGCGCCGAGCCGGCCTTGATCAACTCGGCCTTTTGAAGGTCGCGGTGTCCCGCCTACGGGGAGACCCCGGTTTCCTGAAAGCCGAGTCGATCAACAGGGCGGGCCGACCCGAACAGCGCGGCCGATCAGCGCGCGGCCGGGTCGGGCGGGACTGGCTATCCTTGGCACCCGTGCCAGAGGGACACACGATCCACCGCCTGGCGGCCCGGCACGCCGAGCTGTTCGCCGGGGACAAGCTGCACGCCGCGAGCCCGCAGGGTCGTTTCGCCGAGGGTGCGGCCCGGCTCTCCGGGACCGTGCTGGAGGCCACCGAGGCGTACGGCAAGCACCTGCTGCACCACTACGCCGGCGAGTTGACCCTGCACGTACACCTCGGGCTGTACGGCAAGTTCGCCGACGGGCCGGGGGAGCCGCCGGAGCCGGTCGGCCAGGTGCGGCTGCGGCTGGCCAGCGACCGGCACTGGCTCGACCTGCGCGGCCCCACAGCCTGTGAGCTGCTCACGCCGCCCGAGGTGGCGGCACTGCGGGGCCGCCTCGGCCCGGATCCGTTACGCGACGACGCCGACCCGGAGCGGGCGTACGCCCGGATCTCGCGCAGTGCCACACCCCTCGCCGCGCTGCTGCTGGACCAGTCGGTGGTGGCCGGCACCGGCTTGATCTTCGTGACCGAGGCGCTGTTCCGGGCCGGGCTGCCGCCCACGATGCCCGGCCGGCAGCTGACCGGAGCCGGTTGGGACGCGCTCTGGGCCGACCTGGTCGGGCTGATGCGGCTCGCCGTGGAGCACGGCCGCATCGACACGGTTCGCGATGCGCACCTGCCCGAGGCGATGGGCCGCCCGGCCCGGGTGGACCGGCACGGTGGCGAGGTGTACGTCTACCGCCGCCCCGGGGCGCCCTGCCACGTCTGCGGCACCGAGGTCAGCCGTGGTGAGCTTGCCGGGCGCAACCTCTACTGGTGTCGTACCTGTCAGGTGGGTTGAGCCGGTCGCCCCGGCGCTTCCGGGCCTCAGCCGGCGTCGAGCAGCCAGCGGACCACCTCGATATTCTGCGCAAAGACGACGTCGTCGGCGACGCTCCAGGCCAGCGTGTGCCCGATCGTCCAACCCCGAGTCCGCTCCCGGTCCAGCCCCAGTTCGGCGCTGAGCCGGTCCAGCCGGTGCCGGACGGCGGCCGGCGAGTGACCCAACTCCTGGCCGCGCACCATCGGCACGACCGAGAACTCCCGTTCCCCGGTCAGCGGCTTCGGGTCGATCGCCAGCCACGGCCCCCGGTCAGCGGGGAGCGCGTCGGCGGCGAGCACGTTGCCGGCGTGCAGGTCCTGGTTGACCAGCACCTGCTCGCCCTGGCTCGACGCCAGGTCGCCGAGCAGGTCGAGCGCCGCGTCGAGCAGCCGTCGTTGGTACGGCCGGCCGGCCCGTTCCCAGGCTCGGGGCATCCGGTCGATCCAGCCGGCGGCCTCCTGCGCCAGCGGGGTGAACGGCGCGCCGGCCGGTCGCCAGAGCCGGGGGAGCAGCCCGATCACCGCGTCGAGCGCCCGGTCCGGCGGAAGGTCGTGCAGGGGAGTGCCGGGCTGGCAGCGTTCCAGCAGCAGGGCGCGCCGCCCGGGGTCGTGGGCGAGCAGGCGGACCGCCCCGTCGCCGTCCCAGTGGGCCAACGCGTCGGCCTCGTGCCGGCTCTCCTCGTCGGGGTACTGGAGCTTCAGCACCACCGCCGTGCCGTCGGGCAGCTGGGCGGGGAGCGCCAGGGAGGCGTACGCGTACCGGAAGGGTGGGTCTAGTCGCAGCGACCACCGCTCGGCGCACTCCGTCAGCCAGGTCGGGAGGGCGGCCAGCCAGGCGCGACCGGCGGGTGATCCGCGTACCCAGTCAAGTCCTTCGGGCAGATCCATCTGGTCCTCCTGGGCTGTCACGGCGTTCCTGTGCCGTCCACAGTGGCTAGCGTGGACGGGTGCAGATTGGCGAGGAGGATCGATGACCCCCGACGACGAGAAGTTTCTCCGCCAGGCCGTGGAGATCGCCAGGCGGGCTGGAGCGTCCGGCGAACGGCCGTTCGGCTCGCTGCTTGTCGACGCGGCCGGCGTGGTCCTGGTCGAGGACCACAACACAGTGGTCTCTGACGTGGACATCAGCGCGCATCCGGAGTTGAAGCTGGCCGTCTGGGCGGCTCGGGAGCTTCCGCCCGAGGTGGCTGCCGGCACCACCATGTTCACCAGTTGCCAGCCGTGCGGGATGTGTGCGACAGCGATCGAGCGGTCTGGCCTCGGCCGGGTGGTGTACGCGCTGTCCAGCGAGCAGTTCGAGGAGGTCAAGCCGGCCACCCCGGCGCTGCCTCCGGTCCGCTACGAGGGGCCGGCGCTGTTCGAGGAGGCACGTCGGCCGATCGACGACTACTACTGACCGCAGCTGACCCGCAGTGGTGTGACGCAGCCGGAATTGACAGTCGGCCGGCTGCCGGAGCAGGGTTGACCGGTGACAACGATGTCAACGGACAAAAGGGAAGGGATCGTGTGCATGATCCTCTCCCGGCCGCACCCGGTTCGCGGTGTCCCCTTGACGGTTTCCCGGCGCGGACCCGGCCTGTCCGCCGATCCTGGCCGTATGTCCCTTTCCTACCCAACGGTGACCAGCTGAGATGACCGACGTGCCCCGATCCGACCCCGCAACGACCCCCGCTCCGGCGGGGTCGACAGACCTGCTCGATCTGGACGACTTCCTCGCCGACCAGACCCGGACCTTGCTCGACACCGCCCGCCGCTCGGTACGGCCCGAGGGCGGCTTCTGGTGGTTGACCGACGACCGCACCCCGGATCGCGGCGAACCGATCCACACCTGGATCACCTGCCGGATGACCCACGTGGCCGCCCTCGCCCATCGCAACGGCGACCCGGACGCCGCCGCCCTGGTCGACCACGGGGTCGCCGCGCTCAGCACTCTGCTGCGCGACGACCGGTACGGCGGCTGGTTCAGCGCGGTGGACCAGCAGGGAGCACCCGTCAACGACCGCAAGGCCGGCTACGACCACGCGTTCGTGCTGCTCGCCGCCTCCAGCGCGGCGCGCGCCGGACGACCCGGCGCGGACCGCTTGCTCGCGGACGTGCTGGCCGTCGTGCGGGACCGGTTCTGGGACGAGGACGCCGGGGCGGTCCGCGAGTCGTGGAACCGCGACTGGACGGTCACCGAGGACTACCGGGGCGCCAACAGCAGCATGCACATGGTCGAGGCGTTCCTCGGCGCTACCGCCGCCACCGGCGACGCGAGCTGGGCCGACCGGGCCCTGCGGATCGCCACCCACCTCGTGCACGGTGAGGCGGCCCGGCACGACTGGCGGCTGCCCGAACACTTCACCACCGACTGGTCGCCGCTGCCCGACTACAACCGGGACCAGCCCGCCGACCCGTTCCGGCCGTACGGCTCCACCATCGGACACTGGCTGGAGTGGGCCCGGCTGCTGCTGGAGCTGGAGGCGGTGCTGCCGCAGCCACCCCGCTGGCTGCTCGCCGACGCCCGCGCCCTGTTCGCCGCCGCCGTGCGTCGCGGCTGGGCCGTCGACGGCGCGGACGGCTTCGTCTACACCATCGACTGGGACGACCGGCCGGTGGTGCGCTCCCGGATGCACTGGGTGCTCGCCGAGGCCGTCGGTGCGGCGATCACCCTGCACCGCCGCACCGGGGACGCGGTCTACCTCGACTGGTACCGGGTCTTCTGGGCGTACGCCCGCCGCTGCCTCATCGATCAGACCGGATGGCGGCACGAGTTGGACGCGCAGAACCGGCCCGCCGGCACGGTCTGGCACGGGCGACCGGACGTCTACCACGCCTACCAGGCGGTACTGCTGTCCCGCGCGGCCGACGGGCTCGGTGGCCCCGGCCCGCTCGCACCGGGGGAGGTGACCGCGTGATCGTCGTCGCGGGTGAGGCACTGATCGACCTTGTCGTCACCGCCGAGGGTCAGCGGGCGGTGCCGGGTGGCTCCCCGGCGAACGTCGCCGTGACCCTGGCCCGGCTCGACCAGCCGGTACGACTGCTGGCCCGGCTCGCCGACGACGAGTACGGTCGGCAGCTCGTCGAGCACCTGAGCGCCAACCGGGTGGACCTGGGGTGGGCGGTGCACGCCGAGGAGCCCACGTCGGTGGCGGTGGCCACGCTGAACGCCGCCGGGCAGGCCAGCTACGAGTTCCGGCTGGCCGGTGCGGCGGACTGGCAGTGGACGCCGCAGGAACTGCCCGAACTGGCCGCATCACCGGCGATCGCGTTGCACACCGGATCCCTCGCGCTCGCGCTGGCCCCCGGCGCGGAGGTGCTGGAGGGCCTGCTCGCCCGGGAACGCCAGCGGGACGCGCTCACCGTCTCCATCGACCTCAACCTGCGGCCGAGCATCGTCACGGACCGGGCGGCGGAGCAGCAGCGGGTACGCCGGCAGATTCGCCTCGCGCACCTGGTCAAGGCCAGCGACGAGGACCTGGCCTGGCTCTACCCGGACCGGTCGCTGGCCGACGTGATGACCGAGTGGCGGGCGGCCGGGGTGTCCTGCGCCGTGGTGACCCGGGGCGGCGAGGGCGCCTGGCTGCTCGCGCCCGACGGCTCGCTGCACGAGGAACCGGCGGTGCGGACCACGGTGGTCGACACCGTCGGTGCCGGCGACTCGTTCACCGGTGGTCTGCTGGCCGCACTGGCCGACCTCGACGCGCTCGGTGACCGGCCGGCCGACCGGCTCGCCGCGGTGACCGGGCCGCAGTGGGGCGTGGTCCTCCGGCAGGCCGCCACGGTGGCCGCGTTGACCTGCGCCCGCCGGGGCGCCAACCCACCAAGCCGCGCCGACCTCAAAGCCCTCCTGACCACCCCCCAAACCTGACCTCCACCCCACCCCCGCCCCGCGATCTTGCCCTTTCTGTCCCGACAGAAAGGGCATCGTGCCGGAAAACGGCAACCGAAACTGCAAGATCGCGGGTGCGGTGCGGGCCTGGGGCTTAGGGGTTAGGGGAGGCCGCGCTTCAGCAGGGTGGTGGGGAGGACCGTCGTGGAAGGTGGGGTGTCGTCGCCGGCTATCCGTTGGAACAGTCGCTCGGTGGCGACCCTCGCCAGCTCCCGGGTGTCGTACGCGACGACGGTCAGCGGCCGGGGCATCAGGTGGGCCAGTTCGAAGTCGTCGAAGCCGACCAGCGCGGCGTCACTGCCCCGTCGGTGCAGCTCCTGGAGCGCACCGACGGTGAGCCGGTTGTTGGCGCAGAAGAACGCGGTGGGCGGCTCCGGGAGGTCGAGGAGCGCGGCGACCGCCCGCCCGGCCTCCTCGGGAGCGATGAGCCGCTCGCGGACCAGCGAATCGTCCGGCTCGACTCCGGCGGCGTCCAGTGCCGCCCGGGCCCCGGTCAGCCGCTCACGCATGGTGGGCACGCTCGGCGCGCCGAGCAGCAGCCCGACCCGTCGGTGCCCCTCGTCGAGCAGCGCGTTGACCCCGGCCTGGCTGCCGCCCCGGTTGTCCAACAGCACGGAGTCGGCTTGCAGCCCCTGCGGCGGCCGGTCCAGGAACACCACCGGCATACCCAGCTCGACCTCACGCCGCAGGAACGAGTGGTCGAGGCCCGCCGGCACCACCAGGAGACCGTCGACCCGGCGTTGGGTGAAGTCCTGGAGCAGGGCGCGTTCCCGCTCCGGGTCCTCCTCCGAGGACGCGGTGATCAGCATGGTGCCGTGGGCGGCGGCGATCTCGGCAGCGACGCTGGCGATGGTCGCGTAGAACGGGTTGGCGATCTCCTCGATCAGCAGCCCGACGGTGGCGTTGAGCTGCCGGGAGCGCAGGTTACGAGCGATGTCGTTGCGCCGGAAGCCCAGCTCGGCGATGGCGGCCAGCACCCGGCCGACCAACTCCTGCCCCACCGGCTCGTCGTTGACGACCCGGGAGACCGTCTTCAGGCTGACGTCGGCCCGCCGGGCCACGTCGACCATGGTGGGGCGCCGACGCGTCGTCGGCCGGGTCGGGGTCTGGGTCACGGGGTGGTCCTCCACGGCGGGCGCGGGTCAACGGTCGAGCGCGGCGAGCGCGTCGACCGCTTTTCGGGCGGCGATGAGCACCGGATCCCACACCGGCGCGTACGGCGGAGCGTAGCCCAGGTCCAGCTGCGTCATATCGTCCACCGTCATGCCGTTCCACAGCGCCACGGCCAGCGTGTCGATCCGTTTGGCCGCCTCGGACCAACCGACGATCTGCGCGCCGAGCAACCGGCCGCTGGGACGCTCGGCGATCAGCTTGACCGTCATCGGCCGGGAACCGGGGTAGTAGCCGGCCCGGTTGGTCGACTCGGCGATCACCGAGACGAACTCGAAGCCGGCAGCTTTGGCGTCGCGTTCGCGCAGACCCGTCCGACCGACCTCCAGGTCGCAGACCTTGGTGACCGCCGTGCCGATCACGCCGGTGAAGGTGGCGTACTCGCCGCCGATGTTGATCCCGGCGACCCGGCCCTGCTTGTTGGCGTGCGTGCCGAGCGGCACGTGCACCGGCAGCCCGCTGACCCGGTGCAGGGTCTCCACGCAGTCGCCGGCCGCCCAGATCCCGGGGAGCCCGGGCACCCGCATCCGGCGGTCGACCCGGATCGCGCCGGTCGGCCCGAGGGGCAGCCCGGCCGCCTCGGCGAGCGCGGTGTTGGGGCGTACGCCGAGACCCAGGACGACGACGTCGGCCGGGATCGGACCCTCTTCGGTGACCACGGCGGACACCCGACCGTTGTGCTCCTCCAGGCCGGTCACCGGCAGGCTGCCCCGGATCGTGATGCCGAGACCGCGCATCGCGTCGGCGACCAGCTCGCCCATGTCGCTGTCCACCGTCGACATGGGCTGCTCGCCCGCCTCCACCAGGGTCACCGAGAGGCCGCGTTGGATCATGGCCTCGGCGATCTCGACGCCGATGTACCCACCGCCGATCACCACCGCCCGGCGCGGCTGCGGGTCGGCGTCGAGCCAGTCGCGCAGCGCCGCACCGTCGTCGAGGGTCTGCATGCCGAACACCCCGTGCGCGTCGGTGACCGCCCACGGCGGTTTCACCGGCACCGCGCCGGTGGCGTACATCAGGTCGTCGAAGCGCTCACGGACCTCGCCGCCGCCCTCCAGGTTCTGGGCCACCACCTCGCGGCGCTCCAGGTCGATGGTCGTGACCTCGTGGCGCATCCGGACGTCCATCGCGTGCTCCCGGCGGAAGACCTCCGGATCGCGGGCGATCAACGCCTCGGGGTCGGGCACCAGCCCGCTGATCCAGTACGGGATGCCGCACGCCGAGTAGGAGGTGAAGTGGCCGCGCTCGAAGACCATGATCTCCAGGTCGTCGCGACCACGGCGGCGTCGGGCCTGGGACGCCGCCGACATTCCGGCGGCGTCCCCGCCGATGACGATCAGCCGTTGGGCCACGGGTTCATCCTGTCACGCGACGATCAGCCGCGGGTCTGCCGCGCGACGTCCTGTACCACGTCGGTGAGTCGGCCGGTGCGCTCGAACACGGCGCGCTGCCGCGCCGCGCCGCTGCCGTGCCGGCGCAGCCCGGCCAGCAGGTCGGTCACCTCGGCCCAGTCGCCGTGCTCCTCCAGCGCCGGCCGCATCCGCTCGACGAACCGGTCCAGCAGCTCCCAGGCCGGGGCCAGCTCACCCGTGGTGACGTCGACGCCCTCACCTTCGAGGCCGTCGTGGGCGGCTCGCCAGTGCGCGCCGACCAGCAGGTGGTGGTCGGTCCGCAACGCCGGGCGGTCGGCCTCGACATCCGCCATGGCGGTGGCCACCAGCGCCCGGACCAGAGCGGCGACCAGCACCGCGTCGTCCACCGACGGGCAGACGTCGCCGATGCGCAGCTCCACCGTCGGGTACTTCGCCGACAGTCGGGCGTACCAGTAGAGCATCCCCTCGTCCAGCATCACCCCGGTGGAGATCAACTGGCGGATCAGCCGCTGGTAGTGCTCGTGCGACTCCAGGAACGGCGTCGGCGCCACCGACGGCCAGCGCTCCCACTCCACCGAACGCCAACTGGCGTAGCCGGTGTCCTCGCCGCGGGAGAACGGCGAGTTGGTGGTCACCGCGTGCAACATCGGCAGCCACGGCCGGACGTGGTTGAGCACCTGCACGCCGGTGTCCGGGTCGGGCACCCCCACGTGCACGTGCATCCCGTTGTTGCCGGGGCCGGGAACGAGCAGCCGGAACCGCTCGATCATCCGGTCGAAGCGGGGCTTGTCCACCACGGGCGGCACCGGGCCGTCCACCGGGCCGGTGCCGATGGCGAGCAGGCGTACGCCGGCCCGTTCGGCGGCGTCGGAGAGCGCCCGACGCAGGACGCCGAGGGAGTGCCGGATCGACGAGAGCTCCAGGCCGGGCGGGCTGCCGATCTCGATCTGACTGGTCTGGAACTCCCGCTCCACCTGCCCGCGGAGTTCGGCCGGAACCTGCTCCATGACCAGGTCCACGGCCGGAACCGCAGCCCCGGTGTGCGGGTCGACGAGCAGGAACTCCTCCTCGACACCCACGGTGAGCAATCCGGTCGCCGCAGCCATGTCGCTGGGCACCTCGGCCACCTGACCGGTCATCGACATCACCCGTCCGTTCCTCCCGTTCGCGGTCCGTCCGCGTCGGTCCGCCGTTGGTTACCCAACGTGGCGATGCCGGGAAACGTGGCGGCGGAACGTCGTGCTCGGGGCGGCCACCGGCTTCGACCGGGTGACGTGACAGCGGGTCCTATGCTGGGCCCGTGCCGGTGCTGCTGGGCTATGTCGGGGTCGCGTGGCTGTCCGCGTTCGCCCAGCTCACCCTGCTCGCGGGCCGCCCGGCCGACCTGCTCGCGGGTGCCGCGTTGACCGCCCTGGTGCTGCTCGCGGTGGTGCTGGCGGCCCGGGTCCGGGACCGGGCGGGCACGCCCGGTGTCGGGCCACGGTGGGCCGGTCTGCGGGCCCGCTCCCGAAGTCGCCGAATGCCCCGCCAGATCGACCCGGATGCGGCCGGTCGCCCTCGTCCCCGTGCTCCGGGGCACCCCTCGGCCGCGTAGCGCCCCGCCGCCGCGCGGTCGATCCCGCCGTCACCGGCCCCCTCGCTGAGCGGATACCGCCCGGGGGAGGCCTCACCGGAATCGGACCGAGGGGTTTCCCATGCTTGCCTTCGCACCACTGCACGACGTTGTCGGCGCTGCCGGCAGCGCGCTGTCCTGGCTCACCGAGCTGCTCGAACCGTTGGCCGGCGGCGCGGCGACCGCCGCCGCCATCGTGCTCTTCACCATCGCCGTCCGGCTGCTGATCTCGCCGCTGACCGTCGCGCAGGTCCGCGGCGAGCGGCGTCGCGCGGCGCTCGCCCCGCAGGTGCGCGACCTTCAGCAGCGGTACGCCGACGACCCGGCGACGCTTCAGCGCGAGGTGTTCACGTTGTACCGCGAGGCCGGCGCGAACCCGATCGCCGGCTGCCTGCCCTTGCTCCTTCAGGCGCCGTTC
This sequence comes from Micromonospora sp. NBRC 107095, assembly GCF_030269705.1. Classification (NCBI taxonomy): domain Bacteria; kingdom Bacillati; phylum Actinomycetota; class Actinomycetes; order Micromonosporales; family Micromonosporaceae; genus Micromonospora; species Micromonospora sp. NBRC 107095. Next base: position 245,990 of record NZ_BSTU01000002.1, on the reverse strand, counting down.
CTGCTGGTGCTGTACCGGTTGTTCAGCACCAGCGAGGGTGGCACCGGGTTGCTGGACGAGCGGCTGGCCGGGGTGCGGCTGGGTCACCATCTCAGCGACGGGCTGACCGGGGCGGCCGGGCCGCTCTTCGGCGTACTGCTGGTGGTGTTGCTGGCGGTGGCCTGGTGGTCGTCGCGGCGGGCCCGCCGGGCGTCGGCGGCGGTGGGCACGGTGGCCGGTACGCCGACCGAGGGGCCGGGTGCGGCCACGCTCGGCCGGTTGCTGCCCCTGCTGCCGTTCACGACGGTGCTGGTGGCGCTGGTGCTGCCGCTCGCCGCGGTGATCTACCTGGTGACCACGAGCGTGTGGTCGGCCATCGAGCAGGCGGTGCTCCGCCGCCCGCAGGCCGTTCCGGCGCCGGGTGGGCGCTGACGCGGATCAGCGGCCGGCGGTCACCGACCGCCGGTCGCCGCGGTCCCGACGCTTGCGGACCTTACGGATCACCCAACTGGCCACCATGACGGCGAAGACCGCGACGATCGCGTAGTTGAACCAGTCGCTGTAGCGCTCGACGTCCTGCCAGCGACTTCCGAGCGCGTAACCGGCGCCCACGATGAGACCGTTCCACACCCCGCTGCCGATGGTGGTGAGCAGGATGAACTCGCCGAGCGGCATCCGGTTGGCACCGGCCGGCACGGAGACCAGGCTGCGGACCACCGGCACCACCCGGCCGATCAGCACCGCCCACCGGCCGTGCCGCTCGAACCACCTGTCGGCCTTCTCCAGGTCGTCGCGGTCCACCAACGGGATGTGGTCCAACCAGCGCTTGAGTCGTTCCTCGCCGAGGGCCGCGCCCAGCCAGTAGAGCACCAACGCCCCGACCAGCGAGCCGACCGTCGCGGCCAGCACCACCACCACGACGTTGAACTCGCCCTCGTGGGCCAGGAAACCGGCCATCGCCAGCACGACCTCGCTGGGGATCGGCGGGACGATGCTCTCCAACGCCACCAGCAGCGCCACGCCGACCGGGCCCATCACCTCGATCACCGAGGCCACCCAGCCGGTCAACCCGGTGAACTCGGACGGGTCGCCAGCCTGGGCGTACGCCATTGTCGTCCTTCCGCGTCGGTGCTCGGGATCGTACGGTCATACCCACCGGAGCGGTCGTTACACCTCCGGGTGCAGGGCGGTGTCCGCCGGCCCCTGCCGCCAGCCGGTGAACACCACTGTCAGCCCGGCGCGGGACGGGGCGCAGCAGAACGGGCCGGCCACTGCGTCCGCCGCCGGGTCCAGCGGGACGAGCCGGACCAGTCGCCACGGCTCGTCGTCGACCCGGGCGCGGACCGTCAGCGCGTCGCCGGCCCGGCTGACCCGGACGGTCACCTCCCGACCCGCCCACTCCGGCACCGGCCCCACCGACCAGTCGGAGAACTCCCGGGTCACCACCGCGCCGAGCTGCACCTCCCCGTCGCTGATCTCGACGCCGGCCTTGGTCCAGGTGCGCTCGTCGACGCGGACGAACGCGCCGGCCTGGTCGAACTGCGCCGAGAAGTCGAGCCGGAAGCTCACCTCCATGGCGGTGTCCACCGGCAGCGGTGCCAGCAGGGCCGGGCCGTTGTCGTGGACGAAGCCGTAGCTGGTCCTGCGCCAGAAGTCGCTGTCCGCCGCCGGCTCGACGACCAGCTCACCGGCCGGGCCCTCCTCGACGCGTACCGGCGGGTGCAGCCAGGCACCCCGGGACCAGTCCAACGGTTCGCTCGGCGGTACCAGGTCGTTTCCCATGACAGGCACGATAACCAAGGGTTTGCCGCGGTGATCGATCGGAGATGTTTCTCCGGCATGGGTGACCGTTGGTATTCCGAAGCCGTCGTCTACTGCCTCGACATCGACACGTACGCCGACTCCGACGGCGACGGGGTCGGTGACATCCGTGGGTTGATCGGGAGGCTGGATTACCTGGCCCGGCTCGGCGTGACCTGCCTGTGGTTGCACCCGATCCACCCGTCACCGAACCGCGACGACGGCTACGACGTCACCGACTTCTACAACGTGGACCCGCGCTTCGGCACCCTCGGCGACTTCGCCGAGCTGCTGCACCAGGCGCAGAACCGGGGCATCCGGGTGATCATCGACCTGGTGGTCAACCACACCTCCGACGAGCACCCGTGGTTCCAGTCCGCCCGCTCGTCGCCGGACTCGCCGTACCGGGACTGGTTCGTCTGGTCCGACAGCGAGCCGGACGACCGGCACCAGGGCATGGTCTTCCCCGGCGAACAGAACGAGACCTGGAGCTACGACCGCACCGCCAAGGCGTGGTTCTACCACCGGTTCTACAAGTTCCAGCCCGACCTCAACTTCGCCAACCCGCAGGTCCGGGCCGAGGTCAAGAAGATCATGTCGTTCTGGCTCCAGCTCGGTGTCTCCGGCTTCCGAATGGACGCGGTGCCGTTCATCATCGAGCTGACCGAGCCCGGCAACCCGAACTCCCCGAAGGACTTCGAGTTCCTCACCGAGCTGCGCCAGCACGTCCAGTGGCGTCGCGGTGACGCCGTCCTGCTGGCCGAGGCGAACGTCGAGCCGGACCAGCTACCGACGTTCTTCGGCGACGCCAGCGGCTCCGGCAACCGGATCCACATGCTCTTCGACTTCATGCTCAACGGCCGACTCATGCTGGCCCTCGCCCGGCAGGATCCGGAGTCGCTGATCGAGGCGTTGCGCGACACCCCGAAGCTGCCGGTCGGTGGGCAGTGGGCCACCTTCCTGCGTAACCACGACGAGATCGACCTGTCCCGGCTCACCACCGAACAACGCAACCAGGTGTACGCGGAGTTCGGCCCGGACGAGAACATGCGCATCTACGACCGGGGCATCCGTCGCCGGTTCGCCCCGATGCTCGGTAACGACCGGCGGCGCATCGAACTGGCGTACGCCCTGCAGTTCTCGATGCGCGGCACGCCGGTGTTGCGCTACGGCGAGGAGATCGGGATGGGCGAGGATCTGTCGCTGCCCGGTCGGGAGGCGATCCGTACCCCGATGCAGTGGTCGTTCCAGCCGAATGCCGGCTTCTCCACGGCGGACCCGGAGAAGCTGGTCCGCCCGGTTATCGACAAGGGTGAGTTCGGCTACCAGAACGTCAACGTCACCGCCCAGCGGGGCGACCCGAGGTCGCTGCTCGGCTGGTTCGAGCGCATGATCCGTACGCTGCGGGAGGCTCCGGAGATCGGCTCCGGCTCGACGACCCACATCGACGTGGCGATGCCGCCCGGCGTGCTCGCGCACCGGGCCGACGGGCCGACGGGCACGATGGTCTTCCTGCACAACCTGGGCACCGACGACGTGGAGGTCGACCTCAGCAGTCTCGAGCCGGAGGCTGACCAGCCGATCGACGTGCTCGCCGACCGTGGCTACGGCGAGCTGGGCAAGCTCGGCGCGGTGAAGGTCTCCGGCCACGGATACCGGTGGATCCGGCTCTGCCGGGGCCGGGGCTTCTGAGGCACGGCGATCCGGTGTGTCGCGGAGCGCGTGGCAGCCATGGTCATCACCGATAACTAGCAGTGGAAGGTTAAGCTCCTTCGATCGACCCCACGTTACCCGGAGGTAATCATGTCGGAGGAGCCCCGCGTCGCCATCGTCACCGGAGCCGCACGCGGCATCGGCGCGGCCACCGCCCGGCGGCTGGCCGCCGACGGAATGGCCGTCGCCGTGGTCGACATCGAGGAGGCCGCCACCAAGGAGACGGTGGACGCCATCGCCGCCGCCGGCGGCCGGGCGCTCGGGGTGGGCGCCGACGTCTCCGACCGCGACCAGGTCGAGGCGGCGGTGGCCCGGATCGCCACCGAACTGGGCGCGCCCACCGTGCTGGTCAACAACGCCGGTGTGCTCCGCGACAACCTGCTGTTCAAGATGACCAACGCCGACTGGGACACGGTGATGGGGGTGCACCTGCGCGGCGCGTTCCTGTTCAGCCAGGCCGCCCAGAAGCACATGGTGGAGCGCAAGTGGGGGCGGATCGTCAACCTCTCCAGCACCTCTGCGCTGGGCAACCGGGGCCAGGCGAACTACGCCGCCGCCAAGGCCGGCCTCCAGGGCTTCACCAAGACGCTCGCCATCGAACTGGGTCCGTTCGGGGTGACGGTGAACGCGGTCGCGCCGGGCTTCATCGTCACCGACATGACCGCCGCCACCGCCGCCCGCATGAAGGTCGACTTCGACGACTTCCAGAAGCACGCCGCCGCCGAGATCCCGGTCCGTCGCCCGGGTCGGCCGGAGGACGTCGCGCACACGATCTCGTTCCTGGCGAGCGAGGGTGCCGGCTTCGTCTCCGGTCAGGTCATCTACGTCGCGGGCGGCCCCCGGGACTGACCCGCACTGCCGACGAGGGCGCTCCGCTGGGCGGGACGCCCTCGTCGCCGGGTCAGGCCGCCGCGCGGCGGGTGCGCCAGAGCCAGATCAGGCCGAGCACCGGCAGCACCAGCGGGATGTAGCCGTACCCGCTGCCGAACCCCGACCAGACCGTCTCGTCCGGGAAAAGCTCCCTGTCGACCAGGCTCAGAATGCCGACCGCGACCACCCCGACCAGTTCCACGGAGCAGCAGGCCAGCGCGACCCGCCGGCCGGCGTGGCCGGCGCGGGCCAACCCCACCGCCGCCACGATGTAGATGAGCGCGGCCACCCCGGAGAGCAGGTACGCCACCGGGGCCTCGTCGAACTTGGTGGCGATCTGCAGCCCGGCCCGACTGGTCGCCGCGATCGCGAAGAGCAGGTAGACCGCGATCAACAGCCGACCCGGGCCGGAGTTCGTACGCCTGGGGGCTTGCGCCGTCTCAACCACCGAGCACCTCCCAGGTCTGCTGCAACCGGACCACCACCACCGGGGCCACCAGGCAGACCGCGCACACGATCGCCGATCCCCAGCGGGTCGGTTCCATCCGGGCCAGCACCCAGGCCAGTGGCGGCAGGCACACCAGCGTGACCAGGTAGCCGAAGAAGGCACCGGGCTCGCCGGGCCGCTCCCCGCCACCGACCGCGACGAGCGCCACCACTGTCAACACCAGCAACGCCACTTCGAGTACGGCCAGACCGACGAACTGCACCCGGTCCGGCGGCCGGTGGCGTACCGCCGCCACCAGCGCCCACACCGCGACGAGCAGCGACAGCACGATCGGTACGGTCGCGACGAGCCCGTCCACCGGCGAATTCACCGGATCCACCCGGTCGTTGCCTCGGTCACCGGCACAGCCTACTAACCGTCGTAGTAAGCGGGTGCTCTGCCTCTCCGCGTGTGACGAGGGCCGGTCGAGGCGTCCCCGGTTCCCGTTCCCCCGCCTCCCGGGTGGCGTCAGTCGCCGGCCGGCAGCCAGTAGACGGAGATGGCGACGAGCGGGTCCGGTCCGTCGTTGCGGATCTGGTGCGGCACCCTGCTCTCGAACGCCGTGACGTCCCCGGCCCGCAGCACCGCCGTCTGGTCGGCGAACGTCAACGTCCCGCTTCCGGAGACGATGATCCACACTTCGCGGGACCGATGGACATCAAGGTCGTTGGACGTGTTCGGGGCCACCGACCAGCGCGCGACCTCGAACGGCGCGGGCGCCGTCAATGGGAACGGCAGCAGCGCGCGGTGCACGGGGCCGCCCTCGGCGAAGTCGTACCAGTGTTCAAACGTCACGGCACCGCTGGCCGCCGCTGGATTCGTCGTTGGCATGTCGTCGACACTGCCGCGCCGCCCCCGGGGTGTCCGGCGGCGATCGGACCTGACGTCGCCGAGAGGCCGATCGGACCTGACGTCGCCGAGAGGCGCGGGACGGTGCCGTCAGCCCACCGGCGCCATCGGTGCACCGGCGTCCGTCCGCCGTCCGCCGTCCGCCGTCCGCGGCTCGACGGTGTCCTCGAAACGAAGGTGGGCTGCTTCGATTGGTCGAACCCGCCGTCGGTATGGCCGCCGGGGCGACTAGCGTGGATCACGTCCGTGGCGTTGCCGCGGTGCGGGGAAACAGCGGAGGTACACGTGCGGTTCGGTTTGTTCGGCACCGGTCACTGGGCGATCGAGACGCACGGGAAGGCACTGCACGCCCATCCCGACGCGGAACTTGTCGGGGTGTGGGGTCGCAACCCGGAGCGGGCCTCCGCGCTGGCCGAACGGTACGGGGTGCCCGCCTACGCCGACGTCGACGCGCTGATCGAGCAGTGCGAGGCGATCGCCGTCGCCCTGCCGCCGGACATCCAGGCCGACATCGCGGTCCGGGCGGCCCGCGCCGGCCGGCACCTGCTGCTGGACAAGCCGTTGGCGCTCAGCGTGGCCGACGCCGACCGCGTCGTGGCCGCAGCCGAGGAGTCCGGGGTCGCCTCGGTCGTCTTCTTCACCCAGCGGTTCCAGCCGAACGTGACCTCGTTCCTCGCCGCCACCGCCGCCGCCGGGGGCTGGCAGCACGGTCGGACCACCGCGTTCGCCTCGATCTTCCAGGACGGCAGCCCGTACGGCGGCTCGTTGTGGCGTCGGGAGCACGGAGCGCTCTGGGACATCGCCCCGCACGCCCTGTCGATCCTCCTGCCGGTGCTGGGTCGGGTGACGCGGGTGGCGGCGATGAACGGACCGAGCGGGATGGTGCACCTGCTGCTCACCCACGAGGGCGGTGCCACCAGCAGCGCCTCGCTCTCGCTGGATGCCCCGACCGAGTCGATGGCCCGGGAGTTCGTGTTCTACGGCGAGAACGGCATCGAGAACGTCCCGTCCGGGGAGAACGACCCCGCCACCGCGTTCGGCGTCGCCATCGACCAACTGATCGAACAGGTGCGCGCCGGCACCCGGGACCACCGCTGCGACGTCCGCTTCGGCCGCGAGGTCGTGACCATCCTCGCCGCCGCCGAAACCGCCCGCACCGAATCCCGCACCATCCCCCTCCCCTGAACAACCCCCAACCCCCACCCACCCATCGGCCCCGGTGATCATGAAGTTAGCGGCGCGACACGCCGTGGCAGAGGACAATAACCTCATGATCACCGGGGGTGGGTTGGGGTGGTTAGGTGGGGGTGGGTAGGGCGGCGTTCAGTTCGTCGGGGGAGTTGAACTGCTCCGGGGGTAGCGCCTGCAGCATCTGCAACATCTCCGTGCTGGCGCCGTTCTCCTGGCCCCAGCGGATCAGGTCCTCCCGCGAGACCGGGTAGTCGAGCCCGGCCAGGTACTCCTGCAACTGCACCCCGGTGACGGTCATGTCGGCCGGCTACCCGTTCGCGGTGGTCGTACACCGGTGTGGTTGGCACCCGCGACGGCCCGGCGGCGGCGTGTCGGCCCGCGACGCGCCCACGGTTTGTCGCAGCGGCGGCCGGGTAGCCGCTGGCATGCTGGTTCAGCGGCTCGGCGCGCCGAGCGATTTCGACCCGTTGCTGGAGCGCGTTCGCAACGCCCGGGTGGTGATGATCGGGGAGTCCACCCACGGCAGTTACGACTACTACCGGTTGCGTGAGCAGCTCACCCGCCGGCTGATCGCGGAGTGCGGGTTCTCCTTCGTCGCCGTGGAGGGCGACTGGCCCGACTGTGACCGGGTGCACCGGTCGGTGACGGCCGCGCCGGGCGGCGCGCTCGAACCGCAGCTCGCGCTCGCCGAGTTCGAGCGATGGCCGACCTGGATGTGGGCCAATGCCGAGGTGGCCCGCTTCGCCAGCTGGCTGCGGGCCTGGAACGTGGAGCGGCCCGAGGAGCAACGGGCCGGGTTCCACGGGCTCGACGTGTACAGCCTCTGGGAGTCGATGCAGGCGATCTTCGACTACCTGGGGGAGGAGGACCCGAAGTCGCTGGAGGCGGCGCAGGACGCGTACCGCTGCTTCGAGCCGTACGGCAAGCGGGTCGAGGAGTACGGCGCAGCCAGCCGGTTCGTCTCGGCCCGCTGCGAGGAGGAGGTCGTCCGGTTGCTCGCCCGGACCCGCGAACACGCCCTCTCCGACGGCCCGGACCGCTTCTCGGCCTGGCAGAACGCGGAGGTGGTGGCCGGCGCGGAGCGCTACTACCGGGCGATGGTGGCCGGTGGGCCGGACTCGTGGAACATCCGCGACACCCACATGCAGGACACCCTGGACCGGCTGCTGGACCGGTACGGCCCCGACGCCCGGGGCATCGTCTGGGCGCACAACACGCACGTCGGGGACGCACGGGCCACCGACATGACCGCCGACGGGATGGTCAACATCGGCCAGTTGGCTCGGGAGCGGCACGGCGAGGACGCGGTCGCCCTGATCGGCTTCGGTACGTACCGGGGCACGGCGATCGCCGCACCCCGCTGGGGTTCGCCGGCCGAGGCGATGGTGGTACCCCCGGCCCGGGAGGGGTCGATCGAGCGGCGGCTGCACGAGCTGATGCCGGAGCGGGCCGTGCTGATCTTCGGCGGCGACGACCAGCCGGGCTGGGTCACCGACACGGTGGACCACCGGGCGATCGGGGTGGTCTACGACCCGTCGTTCGAGTCCTGGGGCAACTACGTGCCGACCCGGATCGGCGAACGCTACGACGCCTTCATCTGGTGCGACGACACCAGCGCCCTGCACCCGCTACCGGTGCCGGCCGCCCCCGGTGAGATGGAGACCTATCCGGCAGGCGTCTGAGAAGGCGGTTACCGCAGTGGAGGTGTGGTGCCCGACGGGCACCACACCTCCACCGTCAATGGGTCAGACGTGCGTCGGCGTGCGGTCCCCGAGGTGGGTGCGCAGGCCCTCACCCTCGATGTCCACGTTCGGCAGGGCGCGGTTGAGCCAGCGGGGCAGCCACCAGGCGCGGTCGCCGAGGAGCGACATCACCGCCGGGACGATGGTCATCCGGACCACGAACGCGTCGATGGCGACACCGATGGCGAGCGCGAAGCCCATCGACTTGATGATCGGGTCGTCGAGGAACACGAAACCGCCGAAGACGGAAATCATGATCAGCGCGGCGGCGGTGACCACCCGGGCGCCGTGGCCCATGCCGCTGATCGTGGCCTCACGCGCGGTGTCGCCGTGCACGAAGTCCTCCCGCATCCGGGAGACCAGGAACACCTCGTAGTCCATGGCCAGCCCGAACAGGATGCCGATCAGCAGGATGGGCAGGAAGCTGACCAGCGGGGCAGGGGTGTCCAGGCCGACCAGGTCGGCGAGGTGACCCTGCTGGAAGATCGCCACCGTGATGCCGAACGTGGCGGCAACGGTGAGCAGGAAGCCCAGTGCCGCCTTCAGTGGCACCAGCAGCGAGCGGAACACCAGCATCAGCAGCAGCACCGAGAGCCCGACGACCAGCAGCAGGTAGATCGGCAGCGCGTCGGAGAGCTTTTCCGAGACGTCGATACCGATCGCCGTGGCGCCGGTGAGCAGCACCTCCGCACCCTTGACCCCGCCGACCGCGTCGCGGACGTCGTGCACCAGCGTCTCGGTGGCCTCGTCGGTCGGGCCGGTCTTCGGCACCACGCCGAGCAGCGCGGTCCGACCGTCCGGGCTCAGCTGCGGCGGCGCTACCGCGAGGACGTTCTCGGTGCGCTGGATCATCGCGGTCACCTGCGGCACGGCGGCGGCGGTCGCCTGCGCGTCGTCGCCCGCCACCACCACCGCGAGCCGGCCGGTGAAGCCCGGACCGAAGCCCTCGGTGGTCAGGTCGCTCGCCACCCGGGCCGGTGAGCCCACGGTCGCCGTACCGGCGTCGGGCAGGGCCAGCCGCATGTCCGGCGTGGGCAGTGCGAGCAGGCCCAGGCCGAGCAGCGAGACCAGGATGACCGGCACCCGGAACCGGGTGACCAGTCGCGCCCAGCGGAAGCCGAACCCGTTGCGGTCCTCGGTCGTGGTCGCGGCCGGCCGGTCGGTGACGTCCGTGTCGTCCTCGTCGGTGCCGACGCCGCCGGTCACGCGTGTGGTGGACACGGCACGCAGCCGGCGCGGGAGCACCCGGTGGCCGGCGAAGCCGAGCAGCGCGGGCTGGAGGGTGATCGCCACGAGCACGGCGATGGTGACAGTCGCGGCGGCGGCGAGACCCATCACGGTGAGGAACGGAATGTTCACCACGGCCAGGCCGGCGAGGGCGATGACAACCGTGGCGCCCGCGAAGACCACTGCGGAACCGGCGGTACCCACGGCCCGGCCGACCGCCTCCTCGGGGGAGAGACCTTCGAGCAGGTTCTGTCGGTGCCGGGAGGTGATGAACAACGAGTAGTCGATGCCGACGGCGAGGCCGAGCATCAGCGCCAGGATGGGCGCGGTGCTGGTCAACTCGATGGCACCGCTCAGCGCGAACAGCCCGGCCATGCCGACGCCCACGCCGATCAGCGCGTTGAGCATGGTCATTCCGGCGGCCACCAGGGAGCCGAACGTGATGATCAGGACGATCGCGGCGACCAGGACGCCGATCGCCTCGGTCGAGCCGATCTCCGGCTCACCGCCGAGCACCTCGCCACCCGGGGCGACCTGCCAACCCTTCGCCTCGACGGCGGCACCGACCTCCTCGTACGCGGTGCGCTGCTCGTCGGTCACCTCGTCACCGCCGCTGGCGAACTGGACCTGGACCAGCGCGTACCGGCCGTTGGGGGAGACCGCGCCGACCTGGAACGGGTTGACTGCGCCGACCACGCCGGGCAGTGCCGAGGCCTCCTGGACCAGTTCCTGCACCACGGCCTGGCCCTCAGGGGTGGCGAGTTGGCCGTCGGCCGGGGCCTTGACCGCGATGGTGCCGGTGGCGCCGCTGGCTGCGGGGAACTGCTCGCTGAGCAGGTCGAGCGCGCGCTGGCTCTCGGTGCCGGGCATGGTGAAGTTGCTCGCCGTCGGGCCGCGCAGGGTCGCCGCGGCCAGGCCGGCGACGACGAGTACGACGAGCCAGAGCGCGACGACGAGCCGTCGCCGGCGCAACGCGCCCCGGCCGAGCCGGTAGAGCAGGGTGGCCATCAGGAGTCCTTGTCCTCGGTCGTGGGTTGTTGGGGCAGGGCCGCGTCGACGGGTTCGACGGCCCGCCGGACGAGGGTGAGCAGGGCGGAGCGCAGGTCGTCGTCGGTGATGTCGGCGAACTCGCCGCACGCCTCGGAGATCCCGGCGAGCAGCACCAGCGCGGCGATCCGCGCGCCCGGCCGGTCGGAGTGCCCGGCCAACGCGTCGCGCAGCCGGTCGGAGATCTGCTGGATGTGCGCGAAGGCCGGCTGGCACAGCAGCTCCGGGAACTCGCCGCGCAGCACGGCGATCTCCCGCCGGAACCGGACCGCGAGGTCGACGAAGCCCTGGGCGGCGACCTCCTGCGCGGCCGCTCCGGTCAGGCCGGTGAGCCGGTCGTCGAGGTCCCGCAGCACGCCGATCGCCGGAGCCATCAGTTCGGCGAGCAGGGCTTCCTTGTTGGCGAAGTGGTAGAGAACGGTGGCCTTGGAGCAGCCGACCTCACGGGCGATGTCCTGCAGGGAGGTGCCCCGGTAGCCGCTCACCGTGAACTGCCGAGCCGCCGCGGCGAGAATCTCACCGTGCGTGTCGGACACCGCTCTGACCATGGTCGGTCCACCTCCCGCAACCAGCATGCCTGACCGATCGGTCAGACCCTGACCGATCGGTCAGAGGGAAGCGGTGGCGTTCACCACACCGTGATCGGGTTTATCCGGCGTGCTCGGCGTCGTACCTGGTCCGCGCCTCGGCGATGGCCCGGCGGTGCCGCTCGGCCCAACTGGTGAGCGCCACCAGCGACTCGTAGAGCTCCAGCGCCATCGGGGTCGCGGTGTACTCGACCTTGGGTGGGACGGTCGGATAGACGGTGCGGTGCAGCAGGCCGTCCCGTTCCAGGTTGCGCAGGGTAAGGGTGAGCATCCGGCGGCTGATGCCCTCGACGTGCCGTTCCAGCTCGGTGAAGCGCACCGGGCCGTGCGAGGCGGACACCAGGATGCTGATGCTCCACTTGCCGCCGACCCGGTCGAGCACCTCGCGGACGGTGCACGCGCGGGCCTGCCCCTCGGTGAACGGCACGTTCCCGGGCGCGCAGGTGAACTCGGCCTCCACCTGCGCGGACACATCGCTGTTCCTCTGGGACACAACAGTGCCTCCTTCCGCTCCGGCTCATGGTCACAGACGATGGCCTCGGTAACAAACCGTGCACCAAGGAGGTACTCGTGGAGCGTGTCGTCCCACCCCGCTGGCCGGCGCTGCTGGTGCTCTGCGCCGGCAGCCTGATGATCATTCTGGATGGCACAGTCGTCGCGGTGGCGCTGCCCGCCGTGCAACGCGACCTGGGCTTCACCGCCGCCGGCCTGGCCTGGGTGGTCAACGCCTACCTGGTCGCGTTCGGCGGACTGCTGCTGCTCGCCGGTCGGCTCGGCGACCTGCTGGGCCGACGGCGGGTCTTCCTGGCCGGCGTCGCGCTGTTCACAGTGGCCTCGCTGGCCTGCGCCGTCGCCACCGGGCCGGCGCTGCTGGTCGGCGCGCGGTTCGGGCAGGGCGTCGGCGGCGCGCTGGCCATGGCGGTCAGCCTCGGCATGATCGTCCGGCTCTACCCCGAACCGGCCGAACGGGCCCGGGCCATCGCCATCTTCAGCTTCACCGGCGCGGCCGGCGCGTCGGTCGGCACTGTCGCCGGAGGGGTGCTCACCCAGGCCGCCGGCTGGCGGACGATCTTCCTGGTCAACGTGCCGATCGGGGCGGTCATCCTCATCGCCGCCCTCCGCCGGCTCCCGGCCGAGCGGGGGATCGGCCTGCGGGCCGGCCTGGACGTGCCCGGCGCGCTGCTCGCCACCGCCGGCCTGATGGCCGCCGTGCTGGGCATCGTAGGAACGGGCGAGCACGGCTGGACCAGCCCTCGGACGCTCGGCGCGATGGCCCTCGCGGCGCTGCTGCTCGGCGGGTTCACGCTGCGCCAACGGGTCGCGCCGACCCCGCTGGTGCCGCCCCGGGTGCTGCGCGTCAGGGGTCTGGTGGCGGCAAACGCCGTGCAGTTCCTGATGGTCTGCGCGTACTTCGGATTCCAGTTCCTGCTCGCTGTGGAGCTGCAACTGGTGCTGGGGCTGGACGCCGCCGCGACCGGCTGGGCATTCCTGCCCACCCCGGTCGTGATCGCGGTGGTCTCGCTCGGTCTGGCCGGTCGGCTGATCGCCCAGTGGGGTGCCCGCAGGGTCCTGCTGGTCGGGCTCGTCCTGGCGACAGTCGGCTTCCTCCTGCTCGCCCGGCTGCCCGCCGACGGGGCCTACGTCGCTGACGTGCTTCCCGCGATGCTGTTCTTCGGCGTGGCCGGCGGCCTGACCCTGCCGGCGGTCACCACACTGGCCATGGCCGGCGCTACCGACACGGACGCCGGGCTCGCCTCCGGCCTGGCCAACACCACCCAACAGGTCGGCGGCGCGGTCGGCCTGGCCGCGCTGGCCACCCTGGCCGCCGCCCGCAGCGACGGGCTGCGGGCCGCCGGCTGGGCCGAGACCGCCGCGCTCGCCGGCGGCTACCGGACCGCGTTCGCCGTGGCCGCCGGTCTGGTTCTCGCCGCGTGGCTGGTGGCGCTGACCGCAGTGCCCCGACTGGCGGCCGGGCCGCCGTCGGCCGCCGATCCGTCCGACACTGCCGCGGTGGGTACCGGAACCGATCCGTACCGAAGCGCCGCGTCCGGTTGACCGGCGGCGGTCCGGCCGGGAGGGTGGGCGGGTGAGCGAGGCTGACGAGACCCGGGACGGCGTGGCCCTGACCAACCTGGACCAGCCGTTGTCCGACCGCGACGACGCGACAAAGCGTGACCTTGTCGACTACCTCGACGCGGTCGCGGACCGGATCCTCCCGCACCTGCGGGGCCGGCCGCTGTCGGTGATCAGGGTCCGCCCCGGCCAGCCGCCGTTCATGCAGAAGAACCTGCCCCGGTACACCCCGGACTGGGTCCGCCGGGCAGCGGTGTGGGCGGAGGCGTCGCACCGGGAGATCTCGTACGCCCTCTGCGACGACCGCCGCACCCTGCTCTGGTTCGCCAACCAGCGGGCGGTGGAGTACCACCCGACCCTGGCCACCACGGCGGATCTGCACCGCCCGACTCACCTGGTGCTCGACCTGGACCCGCCGGAGGGCGACGGGTTCCGCGCGGCGGTCGGCGCCGCCCTGCTGGTCCGGCAGGCGCTCGCCGACGCCGGCCTGGCCGGAGCGGTCAAGACCAGCGGGGCCAAGGGGGTGCACGTCTTCGTGCCGGTGACCGACGAGCCAACGGCCGAGGAGATGGCCGCCGCCACCCGGGCGCTCGCCGTCCGCGCCGAGCGGCTCGACCCGGCGCTGGCCACCACGGCGTACATCAGGGAGGACCGGGGTGGCCGGGTCTTCGTGGACGCCACCCGGGCGGGCGGGGCGACAGTGGCCGCCGTGTACAGCCCTCGGTTGCGCCCCGGGATGCCGGTCTCGTTCCCGGTCGACTGGGCCGACCTGCCCGAGGTGACCCCCGCCGACTTCACCATCCGGAGCGCGCCCGCACTGCTCGCCGACGGCGACCGGTGGGCCGCGCTGATGCCGGCAGCGCAACCGCTCCCCGCCGACCTGGTCGCCGAGGGCCGGACCATCCCGGTGGCCCGGGTGCAGGCCATGCACGAGGGGAAGCGCCGGGCACGCGCCCGCCGCGAGGCCGGCTGACCGGCTGGTCGGCCCGCCCGCGTGGCGGCAGCGGCCGATTGTCGGTGGGCTGTGGCACGATTTTCCTGGTGAGCAGCAAATCCGACGCGACGCAGCGACTCGACGACCTCGCGCGGCTGCGCAAGGTCCGCGACCGGATCGACCGGGAGTACGCGCAGCCGCTGAACGTGGAGGCGCTCGCTCGCGGCGCGCACATGTCGGCCGGCCACCTGAGCCGCGAGTTCCGCCTCGCCTATGGCGAATCCCCGTACAGCTATCTCATGACCCGACGCATCGAGCGGGCGATGGCCCTGTTGCGCCGGGGCGACCTGAACGTCACCGACGTCTGTTTCGCTGTCGGTTGCTCCTCGCTGGGCACCTTCAGCACCCGCTTCACCGAGCTGGTCGGGGTGCCGCCGAGCGTCTACCGGCAGCGGGCGGCACAGGCGACGGCCGGGATGCCGTCGTGCGTGGCCAAGCAGGTGACGAGACCGGTCAGGAATCGAGAAGCGCAGGCCAGCGAGCCGAAACTAGCGTGACCAGCATGGACATCACCATTCACTCCAGCTTCCTTCCGCACACCGACCCCGAGGCCTCCCTGGCTTTCTACCGCGACGTCCTCGGCTTCGAGGTCCGCCTCGACGTCGGGTACGAGGGGATGCGGTGGATCACGGTCGGGCCGGCCGGTCAGCCCAGCACCGCCATCGTCCTGCACCCGCCGACCGCCAACCCGGGCATCACCGACGACGAACGCCGGACCATCCTCGAACTGATGGCCAAGGGCAGCTACTTCGGCGTCAACCTGGCCACCACCGACCTCGACGCCACCTTCGCCAAGCTGGAGGCCAGCGACGCCGAGGTCGTCCAGGAGCCGACCGAGCAGCCGTACGGCGTGCGCGACTGTGCCTTCCGCGACCCCGCCGGCAATATGATCCGCATCCAGGAAGTGCGCTGAGCCCCGCGCCCCCGACAGATGGAGACACGATGAGCACGGCCAGCCAGCCGTCCGCGCCGCACGTCGCCGACAGCCACGACCTGATCCGCGTGCAGGGCGCGCGGGTGAACAACCTCAAGGACGTCAGCGTCGAGATCCCGAAGCGTCGGCTGACCGTGTTCACCGGTGTCTCCGGCTCCGGCAAGAGCTCGCTGGTGTTCGGCACCATCGCGGCCGAGTCGCAGCGGATGATCAACGAAACCTACAGCGCCTTCGTGCAGGGCTTCATGCCGACGCTGGCCCGGCCCGAGGTCGACCTGCTGGATGGCCTGACCACGGCGATCATCGTGGACCAGGAGCGGATGGGCGCCAACTCCCGCTCCACCGTCGGCACGGCCACCGATGCCAACGCGATGCTGCGCATCCTGTTCAGCCGGCTCGGGCAGCCGCACATCGGCCCGCCCAACGCGTACTCCTTCAACGTCCCGTCGGTGAAGGCAACCGGTGCGATCACCGTCGAACGCGGTGCCGGCAAGACGAAGACCGAGAAGGCGACCTTCAACCGTCTCGGCGGGATGTGCCCGCGGTGCGAGGGCATGGGCGCGGTGACCGACATCGACCTGTCGGCGCTCTACGACGACAACCTCTCGCTCAACGAGGGCGCGATCACCATCCCGGGCTACAGCATGGAGGGCTGGTACGGCCGGATCTTCCGGGGCTGCGGCTACTTCGACCCGGACAAGCCGATCGCCAAGTTCAGCAAGCGGGAACTGCACGACCTGCTCCACCGGGAGCCAACCAAGATCAAAATCGACGGGATCAACCTGACGTACGCGGGCCTGATCCCGTCGATCCAGAAGTCCTTCCTCGCCAAGGACATCGACGCGTTGCAGCCGCACATCCGCGCCTTCGTGGAGCGCGCGGTGACCTTCACGACCTGTCCCGAGTGTGCCGGCACCCGGCTCAGCGAGGAGGCCCGGTCGTCGAAGATCAACGGAAAGAACATCGCCGACGCCTGCGCCATGCAGATCAGCGACCTGGCCGCCTGGGTGCGCGAGATCGAGGAACCGTCGGTGGCCCCGTTGCTGGCGGGCCTGCAACACCTCCTCGACTCGTTCGAGGACATCGGGCTGGGCTACCTGTCGCTCGATCGGCCGTCGGGCACCCTCTCCGGCGGCGAGGCCCAGCGCACCAAGATGATCCGCCACCTCGGCTCCTCCCTCACCGACGTCACCTACGTGTTCGACGAGCCGACCATCGGGCTGCACCCGCACGACATCCAACGGATGAACGAGCTGCTGCTCCAACTGCGCGACAAGGGCAACACCGTGCTGGTCGTGGAGCACAAGCCGGAGGCCATCACCATCGCCGACCACGTCGTCGACCTCGGGCCCGGAGCCGGCACCGACGGCGGCACGGTCTGCTACCAGGGCACGGTGGCGGGCCTGCGGGCCAGCGGCACCATCACCGGCCGCCACTTCGACGACCGGGCGACTCTCAAGGAGACGGTGCGCACGCCCACCGGCAAGCTGGAGATCCGGGGCGCCACCGCCAACAACCTCCAGGACGTCAGCGTCGACGTACCCCTCGGGGTGCTCGTCGTCGTGACCGGCGTCGCCGGCTCCGGCAAGAGTTCGCTCGTGCACGGGTCGATCCCGGCGGGCGCCGGGGTGGTGTCCATCGACCAGGGGGCCATCCGCGGCTCACGGCGCAGCAACCCGGCCACGTACACCGGCCTGCTCGACCCGATCCGCAAGGCGTTCGCGAAGGCCAACGGGGTGAAGCCGGCGCTGTTCAGCGCCAACTCCGAGGGCGCCTGCCCGAGCTGCAACGGCGCTGGCGTGATCTACACCGACCTGGGGATGATGGCCGGCGTCGCCGCACCCTGCGAGGACTGCGAGGGCAAGCGGTTCCAGGCGTCGGTGCTGGAATACCGGCTCGGCGGCCGCGACATCAGCGAGGTGCTCGCGATGTCGGTGACGGAAGCCGAGAAGTTCTTCGGCGCCGGCGAGGCCCGTACGCCGGCCGCGCACGCCATCCTCGACCGGCTCGCCGACGTCGGGCTCGGTTACCTGAGCCTGGGCCAGCCGCTCACCACCCTCTCCGGCGGCGAGCGGCAACGGCTCAAGCTGGCCACCCACATGGCCGAGAAGGGCGGCGTCTACGTCCTCGACGAGCCGACCACCGGCCTGCACCTGGCCGACGTCGAGCACCTGCTCGGCCTGCTCGACCGCCTCGTCGACGCCGGCAAGTCGGTGATCGTCATCGAGCATCACCAGGCGGTCATGGCGCACGCCGACTGGATCATCGACCTCGGCCCCGGCGCCGGCCACGACGGCGGCCGGGTCGTCTTCGAGGGCACGCCGGCCGACCTGGTCGCCGCCCGCTCCACCCTCACCGGCGAGCACCTGGCGGCGTACGTCGGCGGCTGACGATCGACGCTCACCCGACCGGCCGTTGTTCGCGCCGTCCGGTGCCGACCACGAGGGCTGCGCAGCTGACGCTGACCAATCCGAGGACGATGGCGGTCGGGGTGACGTACCCGGGCACTGACGAGGTGACGTACGTGCCGCCACCGCTGAGGCGGCACTCGAAGTGCAACGGGAGGAAGTCGACGTCGTACCCGACGACCAGGCCGGCCATCTGTGGCCCGGCCTGGCGGCAGGGTTCGACCGGGGAGGATCCGGCGCCACCGTCCTCGGCTTGCAGCACCGCGTAGCCGAGGTGGAGCAGACCCCAGGCGTACATGGCGACGGCGCCCGCCCCGACGAGGAGCGCCGCCGCCCGCAGGCGAGGTGACCGTTCGCGATTCCTGAGGACCGCGCGGATCCCACGGACGGTGAGGACGGTCGCGATGACCGCCCCGGCCAGCACCGCGAGTAGCAGTCCGAGAAACAGCATGGTCGACAATGCCCTTCTGTACCTGATCGCACTTACGCCTCGCCCGCCCCACCGGCGTTGCGCGTACCTGGACCGGTGGAACGGGGGGCGGTTCGCCGAGCCTCGCCAGGCCAGGCCAGGCTCAGATGGTCAACCTGATCCGGCGGCGTCGGGCCGACAGGGTCAGGAGGACCCCGAGCACGGCCAGCGCGGCGCCCACGCCGGCGACGACGCCGACCTGACCGCCCGTGATTGGCAGCCCTCCCGTGTCATCCTGGCTGGGCGACGGAGCAGGCGTGGCCGGATCCGGACTGGACGACGGAGCGGGCGTGGTCGGATCCGGGGCGGCGCAGGGCGTCGCGGGCGACGGCGCGACCGGAGAGGTGGATCCGGCGTCCTGGACGACGAGGTCCGCCTCGAGCGGGAAGTCCATCGTCGGGGACTGCCACCCGCCGTAGACGCGTCCCTCGATCGGCGAAGCCTTGTCGATGCGGAGCTTCACCGTGAAGGTCGCCTGGTCGCAGGCACGGATCACCGACTCCACGTCACAGAGAAGCATGTCGCGATTCTCGGGGAGGTCCAGCGTGCCGCCTGCGCTGTTCGGCCCTGCGGGCTCGTCGTTCGGGTCGCTCTCGACGTACTTCTCGCACCCGCTCGGCTTCTCCAGGACGGTCACGCCCACCGGCAGCACGACGAGGACGTTGGGGTACGCGAGGCCGTAACTCTTGACGTAGTCGAAGCGGCTTCGGTTCTGGATCCCGAACCGCACGGATACGGTGTCTCCTGGGTTGCCGCTGACCGTGTCGCCGACCGCAGCGAGGTAGTGCCGGGCCAGCGCCGCGTCCATAGGGATGTTGATAGAGCCGATGCTCTGTTGACGGTTGGTGTTGACCTGCGGCACGTTACGGTCGGTTGCCGGCGCGGCGGTGTTGTCGGTATTGAGGATGCGTAGGACACCACCCTGCCCGGGCGTGCCCACATCCACCGGGGAACTGGCCTGACGTGCCGCCCATTCGGTCAGCGGCCACAGTCGATAATCGAGCGACACCCTGGTGGGCCTGAAGATCGGCTCTCGCGCCTTGAACGGTAGATCCACCCGCTGGCCGCGGGCCGGGTCAACCCGCTGCCGGAAGGTGCAGGTGCGTAGATGGTCCCCCTCGTAGGTGCAGTTCGAGTACGTCTTCCGGACGGCGACGAGATCGTCGGCAGAATCGTTGTCGAACACCGCCACCACGCCGTGCACGAACCCGCCGAAGCCTCTCAGTTGCATGCCAACTGTGAACTCCTCGCCCGGTTTCGTCAGCAGGGGACCCGGGGTGCTCGGCGTGTTGGCCTCGTAGATTTGGACGTCCTCCGCGACGGTTGCCGTCGCCTCATCGCGGACGGTCCGCCTACCGTCCGCTTCGACCGTTATCTTCACCACGCCCGACGCCCCGACCGGCGCGTCCGGAAATGCTTTGAGCCCGATCGCCGCTGGGTGTCCGGTGTTTGTGACACAGGTGATGACGGCACCGACCTGCTCGCATTTATCAAACGGGGAGGAGTCAATCGAGGCGTTCGCCACGGCGGCCAGACCAGAGGTGTCGAAAGTGGTCGTCACCTTCCCGCGAATGGGCTGGGCGGCGCTCACGTGTACTTCGAGCGGCGCCGGGCTGCGGGTTTCGTATCCGCTGGACCGGACCGTCTTCGACACGAAGACATCCGCGACGCTCACCTTGAGGTCGTCGTCGAGTGCGGCGGACGCCGAGGCAGGCGCCACAGTGCTGAGAGAACAGGCAGCGGCAAAAGCTGCGGCCCACCGTAAGGATTTCGAGATTGGCATCCGCTCGGCCTTCATCAGGGGCTTACTGAACGGCGCAGCCTAACATGATCCAATTCATGTCGTGGCCCCGTTGAATCGCTGGTCCCGGCGTCCGTTAAGTGCTTTCCGCGCCATTGAGGAGACCTTATGGTCGCTGCCGCCGACCCGGGTTGCGCCCGATCAAGCCGGGCGGGTCGAGCCCCGGCCTGGTACGGCGGCGGAGATTGTGATCATGCGGCCATCGGGAGCGGGCCCGGACCTTGTGCCGCATGCGGGAGGTCCGGGGTGTGACGCGCGAGTGCTGACGTCGGCGTGACGTCCTCGGCGGCATGCCGGCTCAACAGGTGCGACGTGCCGGTCCCGGCCATCGGGACAGCCGGACGCAGAAGTAAGGCCCCTGACCGGGATTCCCCTGGTCAAGGGCCTTTTCGTGCTGATCATGGATGGTGCCCCCGGCAGGATTCGAACCTGCGCCCCCGCCTCCGGAGGGCGGTGCTCTATCCCCTGAGCTACGGGGGCTCAGCGACTGGAGAAGACTAGCAAACCTCCTGTGCGTACGCCGAATCGGTATCGGGTGAGCCGATCGTGTCCGACCGGCCCACCCGGCGCTCAGGCGGCTACCGCCCGTCCGCAGCTGGGCAGCGGGTGCAGGACGATCCGCCGGGGGAGTCGGCGGGGCCACTCGTTGCGGGGCCAGGAGCCGTCCACGATCAGGTGCACGGTGCGCTGTTCCTCGCCGCTGAGTCGCAGCACGAAGTCGCGGGGCAGCGGCGGGTCCACTGTCGGTGTGGTGATCATGAAGCGGACCCGGCCGCGGGACGAGACAGCGGAGATCACGTCGGCGGCCGGCATCGTGCCGCGCAGCCGGACCCGGCCGATCCAGTAGACCTCCGCGAGGTGCTCCTGGGCAGCCCGGGTGATCGCCGGGTACTCGCTGCGGACCCAGCGCTCGACCGCGCTGACGCAGAGCCCGCAGGCCCGCTCACGCGGCTCCCGCGGACCCAACCCCCAGGCCCGCAGGTACGCCCCGACGGCGCCGGCGTCCAACGGCAGGTCGAAGCGCCGCTGGATGAGCGTGGTGAGGCTCTGCCGCGTCCACAACTCCTCGTCCAGGCCGAACTCGTCGGGGTGGACGCCCCGCAGCGTGTCGATCAACTCGAGTTCCTGTTCGCGGCTGAGCATTCCCGGCTCGCCCTGCCGCTGTCCGCGACGGACGGCTGCCACCGCCCCGTCACCACCGATGGTGTGGCGTCGGCACCAGCTGGTGACCGAACGCCGTGCGTCTCTGAGTGCAACCCCCACGTCTTGGGCAACGAGCCCGAATCGCAACTGGTCACGATATGTGGGGAGAAAACTCTCTAAGCAACGTAATCGCCTGTGCCACGCAAAACGACCACAAGCGACAAAGGCGGACGTTCAGGGCGCGTGCAGTCGTCATCCGAGCCTTGATCAACTCAGGTTCCTGAAAGTCGGGCTGTCCCGATCCGGTCGACAGCGCGGTTTCCTGAAACCCGAGTCGATCAAGACTTGAGGCGAGGCGGGGTGCGGTGGCGCGCGGCGGGTCGGGGCCGGGCGCGGGGTCGGGTGGCGGGGTGCGCGGTGGTGAACATGGCGCGGCCCGCGTCACCGCCAACCGTCGGCGGGGACGCGGGCCGGGTGCGCCGTCCGGAGGGTCAGCCCTTGGCTGCCTGCGCCTGGAGCTGCCGGAGGTTGTTCAGTTCGGTCTGCTGGGTGGACTTCATGGTGTTCGCCACCCGCAGCACCTCGGCGTTGTCGGTAGCGCCGAGCGCCGCGTCGATCATGTGGATGCCGCCCAGGTGGTGGTCGTACATCAGGGCCAGGAACTGCCGGTCGACAGCGATGCCCTGAGCCTCGCGCAGGGCGGTCATCTGCTGCGGCGTGGCCATGCCGGGCATCAGACCGTCCTTGACGGTGGCACCGTCGGACATCCACGACATCGGCGGCTTCGACCCGGTCGGGCTGAGGCCCCACTCACGCAGCCAGGTCTGCATGGCGCCGATCTCGCCCTGCTGCCCGGTGGCGATGTCGACAGCGATCTGCCGCACCTCGGGGAGGGTCGCCGACCGGTACGCGATCAGGCTCATCTCCACCGCCTGCGCGTGGTGGGTGGTCATGTCCCGGGCGAAGCCCGCCTCGACCGAGGCGTCACCGGGTTTGGTGAGCCGCGGGGTGAGCAGACCGCCCGCGTACCCGAGGAGGAGTCCCACCACCAGCATGATGGCGAGCGCCAGCACGCCGTAACGCGACGCCGGGGCCCGGCCGCCCTCGTCGGGGGCGGCCGGGATCTCGTCGTGCTCGCTGTCGGTGGTCGCCGGAGCGGTCATCGCGGTCCTTACTGGGTGGGCTGCTGCTGAAGCTCACGCGGCGTGGTGCCGGTGGCGGTGATGCCGGTGTTGCAGAGCGCCGTCGGACCCTCGACGGAGGCGTTCACCCGCAGGTCCTTGATGAACTCGTCGATCCGCGAGTCGTCGGCGTTGTCGACCTTGAGCTGGTAGCCCCAGGCCTGCAGCGAGATCGGCTTGTCCAGGCCCTCGTACGGGCTCATGAACGTCTTTTCGACGCCGCGCACCTTGCCGGCGAGCTTTTCGACCTGGTCGGTGGGCAGGTCGGGGCGGTAGGTGATCCAGACCGCGCCGTGCTCCAGGCTGTGCACCGCGTGCTCGTTGGCGATCGGGGCGTCGTACACGTCGCCCATGCAGTTCTGCCAGGCGGCGTTGTGCACCCCACCCACCGGCGGCGAGTACTTCCAGGTCAGCGGGCCCGACTTGTGCGACTCGTACTTGAGGCTGTCCGGGTCGGACTTGCGGATGTTGACGATGCCGTCGATGGCGTTGGCCCGCTTGTCCCACGGCTTGGAGCCCTGGAACGACGCCCAGGCGCCGTACCCGATGATGCCGGCAGCGAGCACGCCCACTGCGACGAAGAGCGCGATCGGCCCCCAGGCGCGGCCCTGGCTCACCTTGACCGGGGCGACCGGCTTGCGCGGGCCCTTGCCGCCGGCCCTGGGGGAGCCCGCCGGCTTGCCCGTCGGCTTGCCGGAGCCGGCCTTGGCGCCGGACGCCGGCCGGCCTGCGGCCGGCTTCTTGCCGGTGCTGACCACGGTCGGGCGGCGCTCAGGGCCACCCGGGGTGCTGATGCTCATCGTGCCTCGTCAAGTCGGTCGGTCAGGGGAGTGGCGGGCCGGATGACGCGCAGGGGAGCCGCCGAGTGCCCGAGTCTACCCCCGATAACATGGCTGGGTGACTCCTGCAGAACTAGCCTCGGTCGTCCTTGCCGCCGCCCACGCCGTCTTCGAGCAGCGTGGCCTCGACCGCGCCGCCCTGCCGGCGAGCACGGTGGTGGAGCGACCGCGCAACCCCGAGCACGGCGACTACGCCTCGACGCTCGCGCTGCAGTTGAGCAAGAAGGTCGGCGTTCCGCCCCGGGAGTTGGCGACGGCCCTGGCCGACGAGTTGGGTCGGGCGGCGGGTGTGAAATCGGTGGAAATCGCCGGGCCGGGCTTCCTGAACATCCGGCTCGATGCCGCTGCCGCCGGTCAACTCGCGCGGATGATCGTCGAGGCCGGCCCGGAGTACGGCCGCAGCGACCGGCTTGCCGGCGAGAAGATCAACCTGGAGTTCGTCTCGGCCAACCCGACCGGCCCGGTGCACATCGGTGGGGTCCGGTGGGCGGCCGTCGGTGACGCGCTGAGCCGGCTGCTGCGGGCCACCGGCGCGCAGGTCGGCACGGAGTACTACTTCAACGACGCCGGTTCGCAGATCGACCGGTTCGCCCGGTCGCTACTCGCCGCCGCCAAGGGCGAGCCGGCTCCGGAGGACGGTTACGGCGGGGCGTACATCGCCGAGATCGCCAGCGAGGTGCAGGCCCGCCGGCCGGAGGTGCGCTCGCTCGACGACGACGCCGCCCAGGAGATCTTCCGGGTCGAGGGCGTCGCGCTGATGTTCGACGAGATCCGCAGCTCGTTGCGCGACTTCGGGGTGGAGTTCGACACCTACTTCAACGAGAAGGACCTGCACGACCGGGGTGAGTTGGACCTGGCGTTGAACCGGCTGCGTGAGCAGGGGCACCTCTACGAGTCCGAGGGCGCTACCTGGCTGCGTACCACCGACTTCGGTGACGACAAGGACCGGGTGCTGCGCAAGTCCAACGGCGAGTGGACGTACTTCGCCGCGGACTGCGCCTACTACCTGGACAAGCGGGAGCGCGGCTTCGAGCGGGTCGTGATCATGCTGGGTGCCGACCACCACGGCTACATCGGCCGGATGAAGGCGATGTCCGCCTGCTTCGGCGACGACCCGGAGCGCAACCTGGAGATCCTCATCGGGCAGCTGGTCAACCTGCTGCGCGACGGCGCCCCGATGCGGATGAGCAAGCGGGCCGGCACGGTGATCACCCTGGAGGACCTGGTCGAGGCGATCGGCGTGGACGCCGCCCGGTACGCGTTGGCCCGCTACTCCAGCGACTCGCCGATCGACATCGACATCGAGCTGTGGACCCGGGCGACCCGCGACAACCCGGTCTACTACGTGCAGTACGTGGCCGCCCGGACGGCGGGCGTGGCCCGCAACGCCGCTGAGGTGGGGCTGGTTCCGGGTGACGCCGACGCGTTCCGCCCCGAGCTGCTCGACCACGAGAAGGAGAACGAGCTGCTCAAGGCGCTCGCCGAGTTCCCGGCGGTGGTGGCCACCGCCGCCGAGCTGCGCGAGCCGCACCGGGTGGCCCGCTACCTGGAGGAGAGCGTCGCGGCCTCCTACCACCGGTTCTACGACAACTGCCGAGTGCTGCCGCTGGGCGACGAGGAGGTCACCGACCTGCACCGCGCCCGGCTCTGGCTCAACAACGCCACCCGCACGGTGATCGCCAACGGTCTGCACCTGCTCGGCGTCTCCGCACCCGAGAGGATGTGATCGCGTGCGAGCGCGAGGAGTGAGCTTGCGAGCCCCGCAGTCGCGAAGCGGAGACAAGCAATGAGGGCTCATGAGGCTGGTGCGCTGCACGCGGACATCAGCAACCAGGGGCCGGCCTGGCTGCGTACCCCTGCCGACGTCAACGCCCTCGTGCCGGCGCTGTGGCCGCGGTCGGTGACGCGCGGCGCGGACGGCGCTGTCGCCGTCGCGGGCCTGAGCGTCCGCGACATCGCCGCCGAGTTCGGCACCCCGGTGTACGTCCTGGACGAGGCCGACCTGCGCTCGCGCTGCCGCGACTTCCGGGCGGCCTTCCCGACCGAGGACGTCTACTACGCCGGCAAGGCGTTCCTCTGCCGGGCGGTGGTCCGGATGATCGCCGAGGAGGGGCTGCACCTGGACGTCTGCACCGGCGGTGAGCTGGCCACCGCGCTGTCGGCCGGGATGCCGCCGGAGCGGATCGGCTTCCACGGCAACAACAAGTCGGTCGCCGAGCTGGGCCGGGCGCTGGACGCCGGGGTGGGCCGCATCATCGTCGACTCGTTCACCGAGATCGACCGGCTCACCGCGCTGGCCCGCGAGCGCGGGGTCCGCCCCCGGGTGCTGGTCCGGGTCACCGTGGGCGTCGAGGCGCACACCCACGAGTTCATCGCCACCGCCCACGAGGACCAGAAGTTCGGCTTCTCCCTCGCGGGCGGGGCCGCCGCGAACGCCGCGTTCAAGATCCTCGACGAGGGTGTGCTGGAGCTGCGCGGTCTGCACTCGCACATCGGCTCGCAGATCTTCGACGCCAGCGGCTTCGAGGTCTCGGCCCGTCGGGTGCTCGCCCTGCAGGCGCAGATCCGTGACGCGCGCGGGGTGGAGCTGCCCGAGCTGGACCTGGGCGGTGGCTTCGGCATCGCGTACACCACCCAGGACGACCCGGCGACACCGCAGGATCTGGCCAAGCGACTTCGCAAGATCGTCGATTCGGAGTGCGCCGCGGAGAACCTGGCCGTGCCGCACCTGTCGATCGAGCCGGGCCGGGCCATCGTCGGGCCGGCCGTGTTCACCCTCTACGAGGTCGGCACGGTCAAGGATCTCGACGGCCTTCGGACGTACGTCAGCGTCGACGGTGGGATGAGCGACAACATCCGCACCGCCCTCTACGACGCGTCCTACTCGGCGACGCTGGCCTCGCGCGCCTCCACCGCGCAGCCGTTGCTCGCCCGCGTGGTGGGAAAGCACTGTGAGTCCGGGGACATCGTGGTGAAGGATGAATTCCTGCCCGCCGACGTGCAGCCCGGAGATCTTGTCGCAGTGCCCGGCACCGGTGCGTACTGCCGAAGCATGGCCAGCAACTACAACCATGTGCCCCGGCCACCCGTGGTCGCGGTGCGCGACGGCCAGGCGCGCCTGATCGTCCGGCGGGAAACCGAAGAGGACCTGCTCGCATTGGATGTTGGATGACGTCACCTGTGCGCTTGGCGCTGCTCGGCTGTGGCACTGTGGGCCAGGAGGTGGTCCGGCTGCTGCACGAGCAGTCGGCCGACCTGGCCGCGCGGATCGGCGCTCCGTTGGAGATCGCCGGCATCGCCGTCCGCCGGCTCGGCCGCGACCGGGGTGACCTGCCGGTCGACGAGGACCTGTTCACCACCGACGCGCTCGGCCTGATCAAGCGCGACGACGTCGACGTGGTGATCGAGGTGGTCGGTGGGATCGAGCCGGCCCGCAGTTGGCTGGTCGAGGCGCTGCGCGCCGGCAAGAGCGTGGTCACCGCCAACAAGGCGCTGCTCGCCGAGGACGGGGTGGCCCTGCACGATGCGGCCGCCGAGGGCGGCGGCGACCTCTACTACGAGGCGTCGGTGGCCGGGGCCATCCCGCTGCTGCGCCCGCTGCGTGAGTCGCTGCACGGCGACCGGATCAACCGGGTCACCGGCATCGTCAACGGCACCACCAACTTCATCCTCTCCGCGATGGACGCGACCGGCGCCGGCTTCGCCGAGGCCCTCGACGAGGCCACCGCCCTGGGGTATGCGGAGGCCGACCCGACCGCCGACGTGGAGGGCTTCGACGCGGCGGCGAAGGCGGCGATCCTCGCCTCGTTGGCGTTCCACACCCGGGTCGGCGCCGCCGACGTGCACCGCGAGGGCATCACCGAGGTGACCGCCGCGGACATGGCCAGCGCCCAGGCGATGGGCTGCACGATCAAGCTGCTCTGCATCGCGGCCCGGGGCGTGGACAGCACCGGCCGGGAGACGGTCAGCGTCCGGGTGCACCCGGCGATGATCCCCCGCAGCCACCCGCTGGCCAGCGTCGGTGACGCGTTCAACGCGGTCTTCGTGGAGGCGGACGCGGCCGGGCAGCTGATGTTCTACGGTCGGGGCGCCGGCGGGGCGCCCACCGCCAGTGCGGTGCTCGGCGACGTGGTCGCGGTGTCCCGTAACCGGCTCGCCGGGGTGCGGGCGGCCAGCGAGAGCGCGTACGCGGACCTGGCGGTCCGGCCGATGGGTGAGGCGTTGACCCGCTACCACGTGAGCCTCGACGTGGCCGACCGCCCGGGTGTGCTGGCTTCCGTGGCGGGCGTGTTCGCCCGGCACGACGTCTCGATCGCGACGGTGCGGCAGGGCTCGGCGGGCGGGCCAGCGGGCCGCGACGGCGACGCCGAGCTGGTCATCGTCACGCATGTGGCCCCGGACGCCGCGCTCGCGGCGACCGTCGGCGAGCTGCGTGGGCTGGACATTGTCCGGTCGGTGACCAGTGTGCTGCGGGTCGAGGGCGACGCCTGAGTCGTTGCACCATCGACGGCACGGCTCGCGCGTCCCGTCAGGTGGGTTGGTCGGGGTCTGCCCTCGACAGCTCGGGCAGGTTGGTTCAAGGTGGCCCGAACGAGGTCGGCGCGCGGGGCCAGAGGCGAGGAGAAACGACATGTGGCGGGGTCTGATCGAGGCGTACCGGGATCGGCTGCCGGTCACCGCGGCCACGCCGGTCGTCACGCTGCACGAGGGGAACACCCCGTTGTTGCCGGCGCCGGTGCTGTCCGCCCGGCTGGGTTGCGACGTGCACCTGAAGGTGGAGGGTGCCAACCCGACCGGCTCCTTCAAGGACCGGGGGATGACCCTCGCGGTGTCCAAGGCGGTCGAGGCCGGCAACAAGGCCATCATCTGCGCCTCCACCGGCAACACCAGCGCCTCCGCCGCGGCGTACGCGGCTCGGGCCGGGCTGACCTGTGCCGTGCTGGTGCCGCAGGGCAAGATCGCGTTGGGCAAGCTGGCCCAGGCGCTGGTGCACGGCGCGAAGCTGTTGCAGGTCAACGGCAACTTCGACGACTGCCTCGCGACGGCCGCCAAGCTCGCCCAGGACTACCCGGTCGCGTTGGTCAACTCGGTCAACATCGACCGTCTGCACGGGCAGAAGACCGCCGCCTTCGAGATCGTCGAGGCGCTCGGTGACGCGCCCGACATCCACTGCCTGCCGGTCGGCAACGCCGGCAACATCTCCGCGTACTGGATGGGATATTCGGAGGAGATGGCGGCCGGTGCCACCACCCGGACGCCGAAGATGTACGGCTTCCAGGCCGCCGGGGCGGCCCCGATCGTGACCGGCCAGGTGGTACCGGAGCCGTCGACCATCGCCACCGCGATCCGGATCGGCAACCCGGCGAGCTGGACCAAGGCGTTGGATGCCCGGGACGCCTCCGGTGGCCTGATCGCGTCGGTGACCGACCGCGAGATCCTCTCCGCGTACCGCCTGCTCGCCCGCGAGGTGGGGGTCTTCGTCGAGTTGGGCAGCGCGGCGAGCGTGGCAGGTCTGCTCCAGCAGGGCGCGGCGGGAGCGGTGCCGCCCGGTTCCACTGTCGTGTGCACGGTGACCGGTCACGGGTTGAAGGACCCGGAATGGGCGATTTCCACCGCACCGGCGCCGGTGACCATCGGGAACGACCCGCTGGCGGCGGCCCGCGCCCTCGACCTCGCCTGAGCGCGCCACCGTCCGGGTGGTGATCGACGGCGCGCGGGCGGCCCGGGGGCGGCGGGGGCCGAGGTAGGCGAGTCCGGCACACTTTCGGGTATCCCCGCCCGCATTCTCGTTCAGGAGTGAGCCAGGCCGATGTCGCTGCTCGCCAGATTCAGCCTCGCCAACCGAGGGCTGATTGCCCTCATCGCGGTGGTGACCACGGTGTTCGGAGCGTTCGCCGTGCCGTCGCTGAAGCAGCAACTGCTGCCGTCGCTCGAGTTCCCGGCCGCGTTCATCGTGGCCCCCTATCCCGGCGCCGGCCCCGAGATCGTCGAGTCCCAGGTGACCGAGCCGATCGAGAACGCCCTGCAGGGCATCCCCGGGCTGGACAAGATCACCTCCACGTCCCGCGAGGGGGCGGCCACCGTCCAGGTGATGTACGAGTTCGGCACCGACCTGGACGACGTGGTCAACAAGATGCAGACCGCGTTGAGCCGTATCGACGCCCAGCTGCCGGAGGGCGTCGACCCGCAGGTCATCGCGGGTAGCACCGACGACCTCCCGGCGGTGGTGCTGGCCGCGGCCGGCAGCGGGGACGAGCGGGCGCTCGCCGAGAAGCTGCGCGCCACGGTGGTGCCGGAGCTGGAGGGCATCGAGGGGGTACGCACCGTCGAGGTGACCGGCGACCGGGACGACGTGGTGGTGGTCACCCCGGACCCGGCGAAGCTGGCCGCCGCGAAGATCCAACCGACGGCGATCGGTGCGGCGCTGAAGACCAACGGCGTGGCGGTGCCGGCCGGCGCGGTGACGGACGGCACGCTGGCCCTCCCGGTGCAGGTCGGTACGCCGATCGCCACCCTGGAGGAGCTGCGTGGCATCGTGATCGCCCCGGCGGCGGCACCGGTCCGACTCGGCGACGTGGCGACCGTCGAGCAGCAGCTCGCTCCGGCTACGGCGATCACCCGTACCAACGGCAAGGACAGCCTCGGTGTGGCGGTCACCGCGTCCCCGGACGGCAACGCCGTGCAGATCTCGCACGAGATCCGTGACCGGATGGACGACCTGAAGGACGCCTCCGGCGCGGAGCTGACCGTGGTCTTCGACCAGGCGCCGTTCGTCGAGAAGTCGATCGAGTCGCTGACCACCGAGGGCCTGCTGGGCCTGGTGATGGCGGTCATCGTCATCCTGGTCTTCCTGCTGTCGGTGCGCTCGACGGTGGTCACCGCGGTCTCGATCCCGCTCTCCGTGCTGGTGGCGCTG
This sequence comes from Micromonospora sp. NBRC 107095, assembly GCF_030269705.1. NCBI lineage: Bacteria > Bacillati > Actinomycetota > Actinomycetes > Micromonosporales > Micromonosporaceae > Micromonospora > Micromonospora sp. NBRC 107095. The sequence goes on along the minus strand of NZ_BSTU01000002.1, from coordinate 215,740 downwards.
ATCGCCCTGTGGATCGGCGACTACTCGCTCAACCTGCTCACCCTCGGCGCGTTGACCATCGCTGTCGGTCGGGTGGTCGACGACTCGATCGTGGTGTTGGAGAACATCAAACGACACCTGGAGTACGGGGAGGAGAAGCGGCACGCCATCGTCACCGGCGTCCGGGAGGTGGCCGGTGCGGTGACCGCGTCCACTCTCACCACGGTGGCGGTGTTCGCGCCCATCGCGCTGGTCGGCGGGTTCGTGGGCCAGCTCTTCGCGCCGTTCGCGATCACCGTGACGGTGGCCCTGCTCGCCTCGCTGCTGGTGTCGCTGACCGTGATCCCGGTCCTCGCGTACTGGTTCCTCAAGCCGCGCGGCGGGACCGCCGACGACGAGGCGGTGCGGCGCGGCGCGGAGGAGAAGGAGCTGCGCAGCCCGTTGCAGCGGGGGTACCTGCCGGTGATCGGCTTCGCCACGCGCAAGCGGTCCACCCGCTGGATCACCGTCGGGCTCGGCCTGCTGGTGCTCTTCGGCACCTTCGGTCTGGCGCAGAAGTTGGAGACCAACTTCCTGGACGACTCCGGTCAGGACACCCTCAACATGAGCCAGGAACTGCCGGCCGGCAGTGGTCTGGCGGCCACCGACGCGGCGGCCAAGCAGGTCGAGTCGGTGCTGTCCCGCACCAAGGGCGTCAAGACGTACCAGGTGACCGCGGGCGGTGGGGACAACCCGTGGGCGGGCGGCGGCGGCAACAACGTCGCCAGCTGGTCGTTGGCGCTCGACGGTGACACCGACGCGAAGCAGATGCGTGAGGTGCTGCGCAAGGAGTTCGACAAGCTCGGCAGCGGGCTGGGTGAGATCAGCTTCGGTGGCGGGCAGGAGGCGTCGACCAGCCAGCTGGAGGTGATCGTCCAGGCCAGCGACCCGGAGGTGCTGGCCCGGGCCGCCGAGGAGGCGCGGACCGCGATGGCCGGGGTGCCGGACGTCGAGGATGTCACCACCAGCCTGGCCGCGCAGGTGCCGCGAGTCGACGTGACGGTCGACCGGGTCGCGGCCGGGCGGGTCGGGCTCACCGAGGCCGCCGTGGGGCAGTTGGTGTCGCAGGCGTTCCGGGGCGCGCCGCTGGGGCAGGTCACGCTCGACGGCCGGCAGCAGAACGTGGTGCTGCGGCTAGGCACGCAGCCGCCGACGACGGTGGAGGCGCTGCGGGCGCTGCCGGTGGGTCCGGTCACGTTGGGCGACATCGCGAAGGTCACCCAGGGCGAGGGGCCGCAGCAGGTCAGTCGGATCGACGGTGAGCGCAGCGTGTCGGTGACCGGCTCGGCGACCGGCTCGAACCTGGGCGCGACCAGCACCGAGTTGCAGAAGCGGTTGGACGGCATCAACGTGCCGGGTGCGAGCTTCACCATCGGTGGTGTCAGCGCGGATCAGGCGGACGCCTTCGCGGACCTGGGCCTGGCGGTGCTGGCCGCGATCGCGATCGTCTTCCTGATCATGGTGGCGACGTTCCGCAGCCTCACCCAGTCGTTGATCCTGCTGATCTCCATCCCGTTCGCGGCGACCGGTGCGATCGGCCTGCTGTTGGTCACCGGAACGCCGCTCGGCGTGCCGGCGCTGATCGGTGTGCTGATGCTGGTCGGCATCGTGGTGACCAACGCGATCGTGTTGCTCGACCTGATCAACCAGTACCGGGCGCAGGGCATGGGGGTCCAGGAGGCGGTGGTCGAAGGTGGCCGTCGCCGGCTGCGCCCGATCCTGATGACGGCGGTGGCGACCATCTTCGCGCTGCTGCCGATGGCGCTCGGGTTGACCGGTGAGGGCGGCTTCATCTCCCAGCCGCTGGCGGTCGTGGTGATCGGTGGGCTGCTCAGCTCGACGTTGCTCACGCTGATCCTGGTGCCGACGCTGTACACGATGGTGGAGCACACCAAGGAGTCGCTGCGGGGTCGGCGCGCACGGCGGCGCTCCGGGGGGTCGGCGGTGACCACCGTGGAGGCGGACGAGGCGCCAGCCCCGAACCAGGTCGCGGTGCCGAGTGGCGCGCCCGCTCCGGCCCCGGCCACCGCCGAAGGTGCGCAGCCGGCCGGGCGACCGGCGCCGTCGGCCGCGCTGGTGGAGGGCACGGACCAGTTCGAGGTTCTGCGGCTGCCCCGTAGCCGCACCTCGCCGCTGCCTCCGGCGGAGCCGACCGAGTAGGTCGCAGCCAGGTTCGGAACGCCCCCGGTGGATTTCTGCCGGGGGCGTTCCGGTTGTTTCAGCCGAACACTCCGACCCGACCGCTGCGTACTTTGTGTAACTTCTTGCATACTCCTCGTAGATGGATGGGAGTGTGGGTGGAGCGGGGCGGGCGGATGACCGAGGGCGCGCGCGGGTGGGGACGGCGCGAACTGCTGCGCCGTGGCCTGTTGGTGGTGGGCGGTGTGGCCGTCGGCGCGGGGACGTCCGAGGCGTGGTGGATCGGCCATCGCAAACTGCCGATCGCCGGTGGCCCCGCCAGCGCCACCCTCGGCAACGGTCAGCAGGATGTCGGCTCCGGCGCGCTGGAGGTCGTCTGGTCGGCACGGACCAACCAGCGCCTGGTGGCGCTCACCTTCGACGACGGCCCCGCACCACAGTGGACTCCGATGGTGCTCGACACCCTGGCCGAGCACCGGGTCCCGGCCACCTTCTTCATGGTCGGGGCGCAGGTCCACCGGCACGCCGACGTCGTCCGCGACCGGCTCGGCGGGCACGAGGTGGGCAACCACAGCTGGGAGCACCGGGACCTGGCCGAACTGGACGCCGCCGAGGCGTACGACGACCTGCGCCGCAGCCACGACGTGATCGCCGAGCTGACCGGGACGCCGCCGGTGCTGCTCCGTCCGCCGTACGGCCACCTGGGCGGTGCGGTGCTGCACGCGGCGGCCCGACTGGACTACCGACTGGTGCTCTGGTCACTGCAGATGGTGGAGCGTGAGTTCCCCGACGATCCGGTCGGCCACGCCCGGCGGATCGTGGCCCGCGTCCGACCGGGAACGATCGTGCTCGGCCACGACGTGGGGGCGCGCCGGCGGCTGGTCGCACTGCGGGGCCTGACCGACATGATCAACGGCTTACGGTCGCGCGGCTACACCTTCGTCACGGTCTCGGCGCTGCTGGGAGCGGGTGTCGCGCCACCACTGACCAGGTAGGGTCGCGCTCCGTGGCGTCCACCCTCTCGGTTCTGACCGGCAATCGGAGCTTCCGCAACCTCTTCCTCGCCGAGTTGGTGGTCTTCGGCGCCGACTGGTTCGTCATGGTGCCGCTGCTGGTGCTGCTGCCGCAGCTGACCGGCAGCGGCGTCTGGGGCGCGCTGGTGTTGGCGGTGGACACCGGCATCGTGGCGCTGCTGCTGCCGTACACCGGCACGATCGCCGACCGCTTCGACCGCCGGAAGATCATGATCGCCGCGAACGTGGCGGCGCTGGCTGGCGTGCTGCTGCTGCTCGGCGTCCGCAACGCGGCAACGGCGTGGCTGGCGCTGGTGGCGATCGGCGCGGTGGCGGTGGCCAAGGCGTTCTACTCGCCGGCGGCCCAGGCCGCACTGCCCAACGTGCTGGAGCCGCACGAACTCGCCGCCGGCAACGCCGTCGCCGGCTCGGCCTGGGGCACCATGACCGTGGTCGGTGCCTCGCTCGGCGGCGTGCTGAGCACGGCTGCCGGCCCGTACGTCTGCTTCTGGGTGGCGGCGGCGGGCCTGGCGGTCGCCGCGGCCCTCGCCACCCGGATCCGCCGGCCGTTGCAGGTGCCCCGGGACGCCGACCAACCGGCCCAGCGGACCTGGTCAGCCGTCCGCGAGGCGCTCGGCTACATCGGTCACCGCCCCCGGGTGCTCGCGCTGGTCACCGTCAAGTCGGCGGTGGGCCTGGGCAACGGGGTGCTGACCGTGTTCCCGCTGTTGGCCGGTGTGTACGGTGTCGGCCCGCTCGGCGCCGGCCTGCTCTTCGCGGTACGCGGCGCGGGAGCGTTGGTGGGGCCGATCCTGATGCGCCGGGTGCTGACCAACCGGACCTGGCTGCTGCCCGGGCTGGCGTTGTCCATGTCGCTGTACGGCCTGTCCTACCTGGGCACCTCCGTCGTGCGCTGGTTTCCGTTGGTGCTGCTGCTGGTCTTTGTGGCGCACTTCGCGGGTGGCAGCAACTGGGTGATGTCGAACTTCGCCCTGCAGGGCGAGGTCCCGGACCGGTTGCGGGGCCGCGTCTTCGCCACCGACATGATGCTGGCGACGTTGGCGATCTCGGTGAGCCAACTGGCGGTGGCCCTGGTGGTGGACGTGGTCGACGAACGGGTGGTGCTTGCTGGCTGCGGTCTGATCACCCTCGTGTACGCGGTCGGTTGGCGGATCGCCACCCGCCGGCTCTCGCTCACCGATCCGGCCGCCGAGCCGGTCCCGGACCCGGCCGGCTGAACTCGGCGATCCCAGGCAGCGGGCGCGAGACCGGTTCGTCGGCCCCGGGCCCTAAGGCCTGTTTCACAAGAACTGGCCGGCCTGCGGCGGGCCCGGACGACGACCGGCGGCGTTGCGGTTGCGTCCGGATACCGGTGTTGTATCCGGACGCAACCGCGCCTTGCCGGATCGCCGCCCGGACTCCGCCTCGGCTCGGCCGCCCTTATGAAACAGGCCTTAGCATGAGCGCGTGCCCACGAACTTCACCGCCGAGTCGGTCCGGGTCCGCGTCCCGGCGACCAGCGCCAACCTGGGCCCGGGCTTCGACGCGCTGGGCCTCGCCCTCGGGCTCTACGACGACCTGGCCGCCGAGGTCGCGCCGAGCGGTGTCCGGGTGACAGTGACCGGGCAGGGCGCCGGTGAGCTGCCCGACGACGACCGACACCTGGTGGTGCGGGCCATGCGTGCCGCGTTCGACGTGCTGGGGGCCCACCCCGGTGGGCTGAGCGTGCAGTGCGTCAACCGGATCCCGCAGGCGCGTGGGCTGGGCTCCTCGTCCGCCGCGATCGTCGCCGGTGTGCTGCTGGCCCGGGCCCTCGTCGTCGACGGGGAGCACCGCCTCGACGACGCCGGCACGCTGCGGCTGGCCGCCGAGATCGAGGGTCACCCCGACAACGTGGCACCGTGCCTGCTCGGCGGTTTCACAGTGGCCTGGTCCGAGCCGGGCGGTGCCCGGGCGGTGTCCCTGCCGGTCGCCGAAGCGGTGCGGCCCACTGTTTTCGTCCCGGCGGAACGCGGATTGACAGCGACCGCACGGGCGGCCCTGCCGGCCACCGTGCCGCACGGTGACGCGGCGTTGACAGCGGGGCGGGCGGCCCTGCTGGTGCACGCGCTCACCACGGATCCGGCCCTGCTGCTGCCGGCCACCGTCGACCGGCTCCACCAGGACTATCGCGCAGCCGGGATGCAGGGCACGTCTTCGCTGGTCAATGCGTTGCGCGCGGCGGGTGTGGCAGCTGTGGTCAGTGGGGCGGGGCCGACTGTCCTGGCGCTCAGCGAGCCGCCAGCGGACTTCCCGCTGGGAACAGACTGGGAGATCTGGCAGTTACCGATAGACGTCAGCGGCGCGCGGGTCGCTCGGGGTACACTTGGACACGCCGAGCGGGACCCTGTTGCCGCAGGTCGGAAGAGTTGATTACGCTCTAGACCTAGCACAGCCGCGAAGCACGCGATCTCCTGCGGGGCGGCGCACCCCCGAAGCTCTCGGCGGTCAGCCCGTCTACCCCTGCCCAAGGCCCACGCCGCGCCGCAGTTTCCACAGGTCGCCGCAGACGGCGAGACCTGCTCACCGACGTTGGTGAGTCGGGATACCGACCGGCTGCTGTGTCACAGACTCCCGCGACGCGTCCTTGCGAGGCGGGTGCACCGAGGCCGCCCGGCCACCTGAGTTCCGACTCCGGGCAGTCCCGGCCTATCGAGGGAAGGAATCCATTGAGCGACACCACCGACGTGACGTCGGATGTTTCCAACGTCGCTGGCGATGCCACCGCCGCCGCTCCCGCCCGTCGTCGGCGTAGCGGCACCGGTCTGTCGGCGATGCTGCTGCCAGAGCTGCAGAGCCTGGCTGCGTCGCTCGGCATCTCCGGCACGGCTCGCATGCGCAAGGGGGAGCTGATCGCCGCGATTTCCGAGCGGCAGGGCGGCAACGCCGCCGGGACCCCTCGACCACGGGCCGAGGTCGCGGCCGCGGCCGCCCCGACCCGTGAGGGGGTGCGGGCCGAGGTGCGGGAGACCGCCGACCGGCCGGCAGCCGAGGGTCGACGCGGTGCCGAAGAGGCGCCGGCCGAGCCGGCCGCCGAGACCGAGGGCCGTAGTCGCACCCGGCGCAGTCGGACCGCGACGGCGGGGGCCCGTGCCACCGAGGCCGGCCCCGCCGAGGCGCGGGCGACCGAGGCGCGTACGACCGAAACCCGTCCCGACGAGGCGGAAGCCGGCGAGCGGGCCGACCGTGGCGAGACCCGTCGCGACCGGGCCGAGCGTCCGGAACGGGCCGAGCGTGCCGACCGCGGCGAGCGTGCCGAGCGTGCTGACCGGGGCGAGCGTGGCGAGCGTGCCGACCGGGGCGAGCGTGCCGAGCGTGCTGACCGCGGCGAGCGTGCTGACCGGGGCGAGCGTGCTGACCGGGGCGAGCGTGCCGAGCGTGCTGACCGGGGCGAGCGTGCCGACCGGGGCGAGCGCAACGACCGGAGCGAGCGGGCCGAGCGTACCGACCGGGGCGAGCGCAACGATCGTGGTGAGCGTGCCGACCGGGGTGAGCGTGCCGAGCGCAACGACCGTCAAGACCGCGGTGACCGCAACGACCGCAACGACCGTGGTCAGCGGGCCGAGCGGGACAGCGATGACGACGACGGCGAGGGCGGCGGCCGCCGCGGCCGGCGCAGCCGTTTCCGGGACCGTCGCCGTGGGCGCGGCGAGCGCGGCGAGACCGGCGCCGACACCGGCGGGCGTGAGCCGCAGGTCAGCGAGGACGACGTGCTCGTCCCGGTGGCCGGCATCATCGACGTGCTCGACAACTACGCCTTCGTGCGGACGACCGGTTACCTGGCCGGCCCGAACGACGTGTACGTCTCGATGTCCCAGATCAAGAAGTACGGCCTGCGCCGCGGTGACGCGATCACCGGTGCGGTGCGGGCGGCCCGTGAGGGCGGCAACAGCGGTGACCAGCGGCGCGACAAGTACAACCCGCTGATGCGGCTGGACACGATCAACGGGATGGAGCCGGAGGAGGCGCGGCGTCGTCCGGAGTTCTACAAGCTCACTCCGCTCTACCCGCAGGAGCGCCTGCGGTTGGAGACCGAGCCGCACATCCTGACCACCCGGGTCATCGACCTGGTCATGCCGATCGGCAAGGGCCAGCGGGCACTCATCCAGTCTCCGCCCAAGGCGGGTAAGACGATGGTGCTGCAGGCGATCGCGAACGCGATCACCCGCAACAACCCGGAGTGCCACCTGATGGTGGTGCTGGTCGACGAGCGGCCCGAAGAGGTCACCGACATGCAGCGGTCGATCAAGGGCGAGGTCATCGCGGCCACGTTCGACCGTCCGCCGCAGGACCACACCACGGTGGCGGAGCTGGCCATCGAGCGGGCCAAGCGCCTGGTCGAGCTGGGCCACGACGTGGTCGTGCTGCTCGACTCGGTGACCCGGCTCGGTCGCTCGTACAACCTGGCGGCGCCGGCCAGCGGCCGGATCATGTCGGGTGGTATCGACTCCACAGCGCTCTACCCGCCGAAGCGCTTCCTCGGCGCGGCCCGCAACATCGAGAACGGCGGGTCGCTGACCATCATCGCCACGGCGCTGGTGGAGACCGGCTCCATGGCGGACACGGTCATCTTCGAGGAGTTCAAGGGCACCGGCAACGCCGAGTTGAAGCTGGACCGGAAGATCGCCGACAAGCGGACCTTCCCGGCCATCGACATCAACCCGTCCGGTACGCGTAAGGAAGAGGTCCTGCTCGCACCGGAAGAGCTGGCCATCATCCACAAGCTCCGGAAGGTGCTGCACTCGCTGGATTCGCAGGCGGCGATGGATCTCCTGCTGGACCGGCTCAAGCAGTCCCGCACGAACATCGAGTTCCTGATGCAGATCGCGAAGTCGACGCCGGGGGAGTGACCCTCCTGCGCTGACCGACGAAGGGGCACGGCCGTTGTGGTCGTGCCCCTTCGTCATGTCTCCGGCCCGCTACCCCCCCGGATGATGTCATTGTGAAGTTTTCCTTCGCTTCAGTCCAGAGGTCTTGAAACTTCTATTCAAGACCGGGTTGACTGTCGTCCATGCGTACCCGCAGACGATCCGCCCGCCGCACCGGCGTCCTGCTGCTGACGCCACTGCTCTCGCTGGCCGCGCCGCTGCCGGCCACCGCCGCCCCGCCGGCCCCGTCCGCCGTCGCCCCGTCCACCGTCGCCGAGGACGCGCCGCCAGCGTCGTCGTGGCCGTCCAGTTCCGTCGGGCTGGTCACCGACCCCGCCGCGACCGCCTCGACCTCGGCCGCCGACGGCCTGGAGCCGGCCGGCGGACTGGAGACCACGAAGACCACCCGACCGGTCGCTCCGGGGGTGCAGCTCACCTCCTTCGACCGGTACGACGCCGACGGCTGGCTGCGCGCCGATGCCCTCACCACCGACCTCGCCGGTGGGTCCACCGTCGACTACGTCAACTCCGGGGCGGTCAGCCGGGCCGAGCCCCTGCGCAAGGCGGCGGACGCCACGCGGGCCGTCGCCGCTGTCAACGGCGACTTCTTCGACATCAACAACTCCGGTGCCGCCCAGGGCGTCGGCATCCGCGACGGCGAGCTGATCCAGTCGGCGGTCGGCGGCCACCACAACGCGGTGGCGGTCACCACGAGCGGGGTCGGCCGGGTGATCGAGGTGAACTTCGACGGCAGCGCCACCCTGCCCACCGGGCCGGTGCCGCTGACCCAGTTCAACAACATGGTGCAGGTCGACGGCGTCGGCGCGTTCACCGAACTCTGGGGGACGTACTCCCGGCAGCGGGCGGTGGACGGCGCGGCCCGCGTGGTCGAGGTCACCGTCTCCGGCGGCCGGGTGACCGGGGTGGGCGCCGTGGCAGGTAGCGGACCGATCGCCGCCGGCAGCACCGTGCTGCTCGGCCGTGACGCCGGTGCGGACGCCCTCGCTGGTCTTCGCCCCGGTGACCCGGTGACGGTGGCCTGGCGTCCGAAGCCGTCCGACGGCAGCAGCCTGCACGCTGCCGTCGGAGGCGGCAACGTGCTGGTCCGCGACGGCGTCGCGCAGAGCATCGCCGATCCGACGTTGGCTCCGCGCACCGCCGTCGGCTTCAGCGCCGACGGCCGAAAGATGATCATGCTGACGGTGGACGGCCGGCAGGTCGACAGCCGCGGCGTGACGCAGACCGAGATGGGCCGCATGATGGCCGAGCTCGGCGCCCACCATGCGCTCAACCTCGACGGTGGCGGCTCGTCCACGCTGCTGGCCCGGGAGCCGGGCGCACCCGCCGTGCAGGTGGAGAACGGCCCGTCGGACGGTACCGAGCGGGCCGTGCCCAACGGCCTGGCCATCTACGCGCCGAAGGGCAGCGGCCGGCTCACCGGCTACTGGGTGCAGACGGCCAGCGACCCCACCGCCGCTCCGGGCATCTCGCCGGTGCGCGGCGGCCGGCCCGACCGGGTCTTTCCCGGCCTGACCCGTGTCCTCACCGCCGCCGGCTACGACGAGACGTACGGCCCGGCGGCCGGCGCCCCCAGTTGGCGGGTGACCCCGGCGGTACGCGGCCGGGTCGACGGTGACGGGGTGTTCCACGCGGGCACACCAGGGGCCAGCACGGTCACCGCGGCGCGTGGCCGGGCCGCCGGCTCGCTGGGTCTCACCGTGCTCGGCCCGCTGACCCGGATCGGTACCACCGTGCCGCGCGTCGGGCTGACCGGGCGCGACGGCAACGCGGTGGTCGGCGTGGTCGGGTACGACGGCGACGGCAACACCGCGCCGATCGAGCCGGCCGACCTGACCCTCGACTACGACACGGACCTGCTGCGGATCACTCCGACCGCGGACGGCAACCTCGCGGTCAGCGCGCTGCGGGACACCGGCTCCGCAGTGGTCACCGTGCACGTCGGACGCACCAGCACCGCTCTGCCGGTCACCGTTGGGCTGACCGACGTGCCGGTGGCCGGCTTCGACGACGCCGGATCCTGGCGGTTCAGCCAGGCCCGCGCCAGCGGGTCGGTCGCGCCGGCGCCGGGACACACCGGCACGGGCCTACGGATGACGTACGACTTCAGCCAGTCCACCGGCACGCGGGCCGCGTACGCCGACCCACCGGCCTGGATCGAGGTGCCCGGCCAGCCGCAGGCGTTCGGCATGTGGATCCACGGCAACGGCACCGGGGAGTGGCCGAGCCTGCACCTGCACGACGCCCAGGACACCCAGCACGTGCTGCGCGGGCCCCTGATCACCTGGACCGGGTGGCGGTACGTGGAGTTCGCGGTGCCAGCCGGAGTGCAGTACCCGGTGCGGGTGCGCCGGTTCTACGTGGCCGAGACGAACGCCGCGGCGCAGTACTCCAGTGAGGTGATCATCGACGACCTGGTGGCGAAGGTGCCACCGACCGTCGATGTGCCGGCGGTGCCGCCGCGTACCGATCGGGTGGTGGTACGCGACGGCACCGTCGACGGCGCACCGTGGCGGTTCGCGGTGCTCTCCGACGCCCAGTTCGTCGCCGCCGACCCGGACAGTGACCTGGTCGCCCAGGCCCGTCGGACGCTGCGCGAGGTCAAGGCCGCCAGGCCGGACTTCCTGCTGATCAACGGTGACTTCGTGGACACCGCCTACCCGGCCGACTTCGCGCTGGCCAAGCGCATCCTCGACGAGGAGTTGGGCGACGCCCTGCCCTGGTACTACGTGCCCGGCAACCACGAGATCATGGGAGCGCCGATCAGCAACTTCGAGGCCGCGTTCGGTGCCACCTCACGAGTGTTCGACCACAACGGCACCCGGTTCGTCACGCTGAACTCGTCCACCGGAACCTTGCGCGGTGGAGGCTTCGACCAGGTGCGGATGCTGCGCCAGGCACTGGACACGGCGGCCACCGACCGGCGGGTCGGCTCGGTCGTCGTGCTGCACCACCACCCGGCGCGCGACCCCAGCCCGGCGCAGGCCAGCCAGCTCGGTGACCGCAAGGAGGCGGCGCTGCTGGAGCAGTGGATGGCCGATTTCCAGCACCGCACCGGAAAGGGCGCGCTGTTCGTGGGCGGGCACGTCGGCACGTTCCACGCCGACCGGGTGGACGGGGTGCCCTACGTCATCAACGGCAACGCCGGCAAGACCCCATCCACCCCCGCTGACCAGGGCGGCTTCACCGGCTGGACGGAGTTCGGCGTGGACCCGGTCACCCCGGCCGAGGCCGACCGGGCACGCCGGGACCCGCTCGCCGAGGGGCCGGTCTGGGTGGACGCGGAGTTCCACGCGCACGCCGACCGGCTCACCGTTGCCGCGCCGGCCAGCGTGGCGGTCGGCAGCCCCGCGACGGTCACCGCCAGGCTCACCCAGCCGGACGGTCGTACGGTGCCGGTTGCCGCTCCGGTCAGCGCCGACTGGTCGGCCTCGCCGGGCGTGCACGTCGGCTCCGCGGCCGGGGTGCGTCCGTGGCACACGGCCCGCTTCGACCCGGCCACCGGCACGCTCACGGCGCTGCGTCCCGGGTCGGTGGTTCTGGCGGTCACCGTCAACGGCGTCCGTACCGAAACCGCGATCACACTCACCGCCCGGGCCGCCGCGCCCGCAGCCTGAAACCGCCGCCGCCCCGCCCCGTCGAGTCGCACGGGCCGGGGCGGCGGTGCCGGGGTCAGAAGTCGCCCTCGGCCACCTGGAAGACGGTGAGGCCGAGATCCCGCCACATCCGGACCACCTTGACGCGGTCGTCGAAGACGCCAGCCACCCGGTAACGGTCCCGGATCTCCCGGTCGTAGATCTCCCGCTTGACGACCGAGTCCTTGCGGGAGTCACCGACCGCCCGCAGGTGCAGACCCAGGTAGGGCACCCGTACGTGCCGGGCCAGCCAGGCCTCGGTGGCCGCGCGGGCGGAGGCGTCCCGCCCGGAGCAGAAGACCACCCCGTACCCGGCGGCGTGCATCGCCCGGACCGCCGCGATCACCGCCAGGTTCGGCTGGTCCTCGCCCACCCGGGTCATGTCGTACGGGCTGCGGGAGACGGCCAGCGCGACGGTGCCGTCGATGTCCACCAGAATGATCTCCGGTGGCTCGGCCGACGACGGGTGCACGGCGCCGGGGCGTCCGGTACGTGCCTGTGGCACCGGCAGCGGCAGGGTGCGCCCCCGCAGGTACCGCTCGTGCAACCGGCGGATCGCGTCCGCACCCACCTGGTCGGCGGCCGGGCGGGCGGCGTCGCGGCGCAGGCACTCGTCCAGCGGCACGTCGGTGAAGTCGTGTACCTCGAACTGCGCGCCGTGCCGGGCGGCCAGGTCGGCCCAGCCCCGCAGGGTCCGCGAGCGCAGGTTGGTGTCGTCGACGCAGACGTCCGCGCGGGCCCGCAGCAGCGCCTCGACCTGAGCCTGCTGCACGGCGGTCACCTGCGCCTCGGCCCACTGGGTGAACAACCGCTCGCCGTGCAGCATCCGGCGCAGGTCGTCCCGGTTGACCCGCGCGACGGACGGCTGGAGCGTGCGGGCGAAGGTCGTCTTGCCCGAGGCCGGCAGTCCCCGGGTGGCGATCAGGCGGGTCATCGACGCACCTCCGGCTCGACGGGCGTACCCCGGTCGGGGTACCTGGCGGCGGTCCGCCGGGTGCGCGAATGCCCCGTCGGGCGGTGGGAATGCGGACGGGTAGGCACGTGTTGACGATGCCGGACGAGGTGTGCGGCCCGATTACCGGGTCGGCTCAGGCCCATGGCACACTGGTCAATCGGCCACCGGTTCCGGTTCACGCCCGAGCCCGTCGCGTACGGCGCGACGAGCGATGACGGCGACCCGGCGACCACCAACGAGAGGACCGAGGCGAGATGAAGGCAAACATCCACCCGGAGTACGTGACCACCGAGGTCAGCTGCTCCTGTGGCAACACGTTCACGACCCGCAGCACCGCCAAGGGCGGGGCGATCCACGCCGAGACCTGCAGCGCCTGCCACCCGTTCTACACCGGTAAGCAGCGCGTTCTCGACACCGCCGGCCGGGTCGCGAAGTTCCAGCAGAAGTACGCCAAGGTTCAGGCCAAGAAGGCCAAGTAGCTCCTCGTTCGGCGCCCGCGTCCGGTTTTCCACCGGACGCGGGCGCCGTCCGCGTTTCCCTCAGTTTTCCCGCCCGGCCGCCGGCCCCCCGGCCCGGCCCGGTCGTCGCGCACCGTCGAAGGAGCATCCGCAGCATGAGCAGCGAGCGTCTGGCCGGCCTTCTCGACGAGTACGCGCAGCTGGAGAAGCGGTTGGCCGACCCGGCCATCCACGCTGACCAGGCCACCGCGCGCAGGGTCGGCCGCCGGTACGCCGAGCTGGTGCCGCTGCACAAGGCCGCCGACGAGTTGGAGCAGGCCCGCGCCGATCTGGCCGCGGCTCGCGAGCTGGCCGCCGAGGACCCGTCCTTCGCGGGTGAGGCGGAGTCCATCGCCGAGTCCTTGCCGGTGCTGGAGGAGCGCCTCGCCGAGCTGCTCATTCCGCGCGACCCGCACGACGCCAAGGACGTGATCGTCGAGATCAAGGCCGGTGAGGGTGGCGAGGAGTCGGCGCTGTTCGCCGGTGACCTGCTGCGGATGTACACCCGCTACGCCGAGCGGCACGGCTGGGTCACCGAGGTGATCGACGCGCAGGATTCCGACCTGGGCGGGGTCAAGGACGTCTCCCTGTCGATCAAGACCAAGGGTGTGCCGGAGGGCGGCAACGGCGTCTGGTCGCGGCTCAAGTGGGAGGGCGGCGTCCACCGGGTGCAGCGCGTCCCGGTGACCGAGTCGCAGGGCCGGATCCACACCAGCGCCGCCGGGGTGCTGGTGCTGCCGGAGGCCGAGGACGTCGACGTCACCATCGACCAGAACGACCTGCGCATCGACGTGTTCCGCTCGTCCGGCCCGGGCGGCCAGTCGGTCAACACCACCGACTCGGCGGTGCGGATCACCCACGTGCCGACCGGCATCGTGGTCTCCTGCCAGAACGAGAAGTCCCAGTTGCAGAACCGGGAACAGGCGATGCGGATCCTGCGGGCCCGGCTGCTGGCCGCCGCCCAGGAGCAGGCCGACGCCGCCGCCTCGGACGCGCGTAAGGCGCAGGTACGCACGGTGGACCGCTCGGAGCGGATCCGCACCTACAACTTCCCGCAGAACCGGATCACCGATCACCGGATCGGCTACACCGCGTACAACCTGGACCTGGCGCTCGGCGGCGAGCTGGACGGGGTGCTGGACGCCCTCACCGAGGCCGACCGTGCCGCCCGGCTCGCCGGCGACACCGAACTGACCCGCCGCTGACCGCGGCGCTCGACCCGACCGCCGCGCTGACCCGCCGCTGACCGCGGCGTACCGGTCGGTCAGCTTGCTCGGGGGCGGGTCTTGGCGCGGAGCATCTCGCGGTCGGCCTGCTCGAACGCCACGCTGAGCGCGTCGCGCAGCCCGCTGCCGCCGGAGACCTCGGCGAAGCCGATGCTCACCCCGACCGGGGTGCCCGGCACCAACGATTCCCAGTCCTCCAGTCGGACCGCGGCCTCGATCCGGCGGGCCACCTCGGCCGCCTCGGCCATGCCGGTGTCCGGCAGCACCACCACGAACTCGTCACCGCCGTAGCGGGCCACGAAGTCGCCCCGGCGCATCACCCGGTTGATCACGCCGGCGATGCGTTGGAGCACCAGGTCACCGGAGTGGTGCCCGTGCCGGGTGTTGACCGCCTTGAAACCGTCCAGGTCGCAGACGCCGATCACCACCCGTTCGCCCCGGGTGACCACCGCGGTGATGTACCGCTCCAGCCGGCGGCGGTTGGGCAGCCCGGTGAGCGGGTCGGTCAACGCCTCGCCCTCGAAGCGCGCCGCCTCGCGGCGCATCTCCTCGTGGTCGATGCGGGCGGCGATGCCGTCGATGTACACGTCGCGCAGCCGGTCGTTGCGCTGCGCGGCGAGCCGGAACGCCAGCCGGTCGGCCCGGTGCGCCGCCAGGTGGTCCCCGGCGCGGGTCAGCGCGATGCTGCGCAGCCGGGCCGGCTCGGCCGCCCCGAGCGTCTCGTTGGACACCTGGACGGTGTCCAGTCGGGCGACCGCTTCGATCGGCCGACCGTCGGCGACCGCGAGGCACACCTGCCCCAGTTGACGCAGGTCGCGGGCACGGGCGCTGTCCCCGCCGTGGCTGATCAACCGGGCTGGTTCGGTGCCCTCGGTCGCCACCTGGTCGCCGAGTGCGGCCTGTCGGGCGGCCGCGTAGCCGTACGCGGCGAGGCTGCTCGGGCGCAGCTGCCCGGCCCGCCCGGCGCGCACGAAGCGGGCCAGGTCGGCCGCCACGTCCCGGAGCACCCGCAGACAGCCGTCGCTGTCGCCGTTGTGGTCCAGGGCCACGGCGTTGCGCAGCCGGATGCCCGGTGCGGCGAACGTTTCCTCCGGGATCCCGGCGGTCAGCCCGAGCTGCCGGGCCCGCTCGATGGCGCCCAGCGCGTACCCGTGGAAGCTCAGGTAGCTGTAGGCCATGGCCAGGTCGTGCCAGCCCCAGGCGGTGTCCCGGTCCGGGTCGGTGACGGCGCCCAGCGCGCGGGCCGCTCGGACGAGGTGCATGACGCAGCGGTCCAGCGCGCCCTGGTGGTGCGCGGCGAGCGCGGCCAGCGCGTTGAGGTGACCGTGCAGGTACGGCTCGGCGAGGTCGCGGACCGCCGCCGACGCCTCCTCGATGGCCCTGGTGAATTCCGCGGTCCGACCGAGATTGATCAGCGCGGAGAGGCGTTGCACCATGGCGTCCGCTCGCGCCGCCGGGTCGTTGGTGGTGCGGATCACCCGCTCCAGCAGGACGTACGACTCCGCGGAGCGGCTGGCCTCCTGCAACGCCCGGGCGTGCGTGAGGGCGTCAACCTGGTCCTCGACCCGGTCGAGCCAGCCCACCCGCCAACCTCCTGTCGTGCGCGCCAGGGCGCACCTGTTCGTCACGTCGCCCGCGACGCTTCATGATTATGTCGTGAGTACTTTGCCGCAACACCCCCCCGAAGGGACAGGCCCGGTCCGGCCGTCCGCCGCGGTGGCCCGGGTGGCCCGCTCGCTCGCCGCCGCCGGGGTCGGCTCCGCCCGGGTGGAGGCCGAGTTGTTGGCGGCGTACGTGCTGGGGGTTCCCCGGGGCCGGCTGGCGCTCGCCGACGACCTCAACGGCGACCAGCTGGTGCGGCTCGACGAGCTGACCCGCCGCCGCGCGGCGCGTGAGCCGTTGCAGCACCTGACCGGTCGGGCCGGGTTCCGGCACCTGGAGCTGTCGGTCGGCCCGGGTGTCTTCGTGCCCCGGCCGGAGACCGAGCTGCTGGCCGGCTGGGGCGTCGAGCAGGCCAAGGGTCTGCCGGACCCGCTGGTGGTGGACCTGTGCAGCGGCTCGGGCGCGATCGCCCTGGCGGTGGCCCAGGAGTTGCCGGCGGCGCGGGTGGTCGCTGTGGAACGGTCCCCGGCGGCGCTGACCTGGCTGCGGCGCAACGCGGCGGAGCGGGCGGCGGCGGGGGACCGGCCGATCGAGGTGGTCGAGGCCGACGTGACCGCGCCGGACCTGCTGGCCGAGCTGGTGGGCCGGGTGGACGTGCTGCTGTGCAACCCGCCGTACGTGCCGGACGACGTGGTGGTCCCACCCGAGGTGGCCGGGCACGACCCGGCGGAGGCGGTCTTCGGTGGCGCGGACGGTCTGGTGGTGATCCGGCCGGTCGTCGCCCGGGCGGCGGTGCTGCTGCGCCCGGGGGGCGTGCTCGGCGTCGAGCACGACGACACCCACGGCGTGGCGGTGCCCGGGCTGCTCGCCGAGGACGGCGGCTTCACCGCCGTGGCGGAGCATCCGGACCTCACCGGGCGTCCCCGCTTCGCCACCGCGTCCCGACGGGCGGACGGCCAGCGGGCCTAGATCGGGGCGGCGTGGCAGACTGACTCCTCGTGATGCTCTACGACTGCCGGTCGCCCGCCGATCGGGACCGCGGCATCGCTGCGGCGATCGAGGCGGTCAAGAACGGCGAGCTGGTTGTTCTTCCGACCGACACGGTGTACGGGATCGGCGCGGACGCCTTCACCCCGTACGCGGTGAAGGCGCTGCTGGATGCCAAGGGCCGGGGTCGGCAGATGCCGCCGCCGGTGCTGATCGGCTCGCGGCACACCCTCGACGGGTTGGTCTTCTCGCTGCCCACCGCCGCCCGGGACCTGGTGGAGGCGTTCTGGCCGGGTGCGTTGACGATCGTGGTCGAGCACTCGCCGAGCCTGCAGTGGGACCTGGGCGACAAGACCGGCACCGTGGCGGTGCGGATGCCGCTGCACCCGGTGGCGTTGGAGGTGCTGCGCGAGACCGGCCCGATGGCGGTGTCGTCGGCCAACAAGACCGGCCAGCCGGCCGCTGTCACCGCCAACGAGGCGCGTGATCAGCTCAGCTACTCGGTGCGGGCCTACCTGGAGGCCGGGCCCTGCCCGGACCCGGTGCCCAGCACGATCGTGGATCTGACCGGTGAGGTGCCGCAGTTGCTGCGGGCCGGGGCGATCCCACTGGAGAAGCTGCGCGACGTGGTTCCGGATCTCGTCGACGGTCGGGCGGTCTGAGTGCCCCCGTTCACGGTTCTGCACGTGTGCATGGGCAACATCTGCCGTTCGCCGATGGCGGAGCGGCTGCTCGCCCTGGCGGTGCGGGAGCGCCTGACCCGGCGTGCGCAGGACCCGGCCCAGGCCGAGGAACTGGTGCACAGCCACAGCGCCGGCACGGGTGGCTGGCACGCGGGCGAGGAGATGAACCCGCCGGCGGCACGGCAGGTCACCGGCCGTGGTGGGGACGTGGCCGGGTTCGCGGCGCGCAAGCTGCGCTCGGACCACATCGACGCCGCCGACCTGGTCCTGACCGCCACGGCCGACCAGCAGGAGTACGTGGTGGCGCTCCGCCCGGACGCGGCGGCCCGCACGTTCGTGCTCGGCGAGTTCGGTCGGCTGCTGGCGGCGGTGGACGCCGCCGCGCTGCCGCCGGGCGACGCCACCCCGGAGGCCGTGTACGCCCGGGGCGTGGCAGTGGTGGCCGCGGCCCACGACGCGCGGCTGGGCGCTTCGGCGCTGCCCACCGACGACCTGGACGACCCGTGGGGTCGTGGCGACCAGTGCTTCAGCCGGGTCGCCGACGAGATCGAGGAGACGGTCCACCCGCTGGCCGGCGTACTGCTGCCCTGAGCGTGGTGCGCGCTGCCGCCCCGGGCGTGGTGCGAGTTTCCTCCGGGTTTGGGGAAAACCCGGGGCTAAAGGGGTGTTCCGGGTCATTCTGAACGGGTCCTAGCGTGACCGGCTCCTGCGGGGAGAGCTGATGATCCGGGCCCAACTCGACAAACTGCTGACCGTGCTGATCGCCGGCGTGCTGGCCGGACTGGTGCTGGCCGCCGCCGCCCTGCCCGTCGCCCTGGTCTTCGGGATCGGCTTCAGCGCCCTGTCGACGCCGTACTCGGAGCTGCCGAACACCCTCCGTACGCCGCCCACCGCGCAGCGGTCCAACCTCTACGCCAACGACGGCACCACCCTGATCACCTCCTTCTACCAGGAGGACCGGGTGGACGTGCCCCTGCACGAGGTGGCCCCGGTGATGCGCCAGGCGATAGTGGCCGCCGAGGACGTCCGGTTCTACCAGCACAGCGGGGTCGACCTGCGGGGCGTGGTGCGCGCGTTCACCGTCAACAAGCGCGACGGCCAGACCCGGCAGGGCGCCTCGACGCTGACCATGCAGTACGTCCGCAACGTGCTCAGCAACGACCCCCGACTCACCGAGGCGCAACGGGAAGCCGCCACCGAACTCACCACCGTCCGCAAGCTCCAGGAGATGCGGTACGCGCTCGCCCTGGAACGGGAACTCGACAAGGACGAGATCCTGACCCGCTACCTCAACATCGCCTACTTCGGCGCCGGGGCGTACGGCATCGCGGCGGCCAGCAAGCGGTACTTCTCCCGGTCCCCGGCCGAGTTGACCCTGGCCCAGGCGGCGCTGCTCGCCGGCCTGGTGCGCTCGCCGGACAGCGACGACCCGATCAACGGCGACGCCGACAGCGCGGTGGCCCGACGGTCGTACGTCCTGGAGCGGCTGGTGGAGTCGGGGCAGGTGCCGGCGGACGCGGCAGCGGAGGCGCGCGCCGAACCGCTGCAGCTGCGGCCCAGCGCGACCCCGAACGACTGCACCGGGGTGCCCGACGCGCACAACGACTGGGGCTTCTTCTGCGACTGGTTCACCCGCTGGTGGAGCAGCCAGTCCGCGTTCGGGGCGACCGCCGACGAGCGGCAGCGCGCGCTGCGCCGGGGCGGGTTCTCCATCGTGTCGTCGCTGGACCCGGGAGTGCAGCGGGCCACCACCGAGCAGGTGTTGAAGATCTATCCCAGGAGCCGGGCCGAGGCGGTGCCCACCGCCGTCGTGCAACCGGGCACCGGGCGGGTGCTGGCGATGTCGGTGAACCGCGCGTACAGCGTGGCGGACAACCCGGTCGGGCAGAAGAACCACCCGAACACCGTCAACCAGTTGATCGCCGGCGGTGGCGCGATCGAGGGGTACCAGGGCGGTTCGACGTTCAAGCTCTTCACCCTGCTGGCGGCGTTGGAGTCCGGCCTGCCGCTGTCGACCGAGTTCGTGGCGCCGACCCAGTTGCTCACCCGCTTCCCGGTGACCGGGTCGGCGAGTTGCGACGGCCGCTGGTGCCCGGCGAACGCCAGCCCGTCGTCGATGGACGGCCCCCGCACCATGTGGAGCGCGTTCGGCCGCTCGGTGAACACGTACTTCGCCTGGCTCACCGAGAAGGTCGGCGCCGACCGGGTGGTGGAAATGGCCGAGCGGCTCGGCATCGTGCTGCGGGCCAAGTCCGACGCCGAGCTGGCCCGCTACGGTGCGAAGGACTGGGGTCCGTTCACCCTGGGTGTGGCCGCGACCACCCCGTTGGACCTGGCCAGCGCGTACGCCACGGTGGCGGCCGAGGGGACCTCGTGCGCGCCGCTGCCGGTGGTCTCGATCACCGACTCGAACGGCCGGCCGGTCGACGCCGCCAAGCCGGACTGCCGGCAGGTGCTCGACGCCGACGTGGCGCGGGCGGCCACCGACGCGGCTCGCTGCCCGGTCGGGGACCAGTCGATGTACGGGCGCTGCGACGGTGCCACCGCACCGGGGCTGCGGGCGAAGCTCGGCCGCCCGGTCGCCGGCAAGACCGGCAGCTCGGAACGGTACGAGACGGAGACGGTGGTGGCGTTCACACCGCAGCTCGCGGTCGCCTCGATGGCCGCCAACCCGGACGATCCCCGCGACGCGGTCGGTCAGGCGGTGCAGGCCCAGATGGTGAACGCGGTCGGTGCGGTGCTGTCGTACGCCCTGCGCGACGAACCGGTCCGCGACTTCGTCCCGCCGAGCGAGCGAACGGCCTTCCAGAACCAACCCCAGGCCGGCAACTGACCGACGACGTCAACGCGGCTGTTCGGCGTTGCGGGCGATGTTGCGGGCCATTCCGCCGAAGACCACAGCGTGGAAGGGGGCCACCGACCCCCAGTAGGCGTGCCCGGCGAGGCCACGCGGCAGGAAGACAGCGCGCTGCTGGTAGCGGCTACGGTCGCCCTCGGCCGGCAGCACGCGCATCTCCAGCCAGGCCCGGCCGGGCAGCCGCATCTCGGCACGCAGTCGCAGCAACTCGCCCGGGACGATCTCCTCGACCCGCCAGAAGTCCAGCGCCTCACCGACCTGGAGGCGGTGCGGGTCGCGTCGACCCCGCCGCAGCCCGACCCCACCGACCAGCCGGTCCAGCCAGCCCCGGATCGACCAGGCGAGGGGGAAGGAGTACCAGCCGTGCTCGCCGCCGACGCCCTCGACGACCCGCCAGAGCGCTGCCGGTGTGGCGTCCACCATCCGCTCCCGCACGTCGGTGTAGGCGGTGCCGCCGGACCAGTCCGGGTCGCTGGGCAGCGGCTCGGCGGGCGCGTCCGGACCGCTCGCGGTGGACCAGCGGGTCTCCACCTGGGCGTCGCGTACCTTGGCCAGAGCCAGCGCCACCGCCTGGTCGAAGCCGGTCAGGCCGCCGGGCGGGTCCGGGACGTAGCGGGCGATGTCGTGTTCGTGGGCGACCGCCTCGTGGATCAGGCTCTCCACCAGCGGGCGGGCGATCTTGTTCGGCACCGGGGTGACCAGGCCGACCCAGTGCGAGGAGAGCGACGGGGTGAGCGGACGGACCGGCACGATGACCCGTCGGCGCAGCCCGGCCACCCGGGCGTAGCGCTGCATCATGTCGAGGAAGGTCAGCACGTCCGGCCCGCCGACGTCGAAGCCCCGGTTGACCTCGGCCGGCAGGTCGGCGCAGCCGGCCAGGTAGTGCAGCACGTCGCGGACCGCGATCGGTTGGATCCGGTTGTGCACCCAACGTGGAGTGACCATGACGGGCAGTCGCTCGGTCAGGTAGCGCAGCATCTCGAACGACGCCGAGCCGGACCCGATGATCACTGCTGCGCGCAGCACCGCCGTGGGCACCCCGCTGGACAGCAGGATCCGGCCCACCTCGGCGCGGGAACGCAGGTGCGGGGAGGGGACCTCCGCGTCGGAGGCCGGTTCCGGCCCACCCAGGTACACGATCCGGCGTACGCCGGCCGCCCGCGCCGCCGCCGCGAAGTTGGTCGCCGCCGCCCGGTCGGCCGCCTCGAAGTCGGACCGGCCCAGCGAGTGCACCAGGAAGTACGCGACGTCCACGTCGGCGAACGCGGCCGGCAGCGTCTCCGGTTTACTGAGGTCGCCCTCGACGATCTCGGCCGCCGAGGCCCAGGGAACGTCGCGTAGCCGCACCGCCTTACGGGCGAGGCAGCGCACGGTGTGCCCGTTGGCGAGCAGCAGCGGCGTCAGCCGTCCGCCGATGTAGCCGGTAGCTCCGGTGACGAGGCATCTCACGGGTCCCAGTCTGCTGCCCCCTAGACTCGTTTGCTGTGGAGACCGAGACGAGCACCTTCTGGGGGCCGGATTTCGCCCAGCTCAGGGCCACCGATCCGGAGATCGCCGGGGTGGTCCTCGGCGAGTTGGACCGGTTGCGGGGTGGCCTGCAGCTGATCGCCAGCGAGAATCTGACCTCGCCCGCGGTGCTGGCGGCGCTCGGTTCGACGCTGACCAACAAGTACGCCGAGGGCTACCCGGGCCGGCGCTACTACGGCGGCTGCGCCGAGGTGGACCGGGCGGAGGAGATCGGCATCGCCCGGGCCAAGGAGCTGTTCGGGGCCGAGCACGCCAACCTCCAGCCGCACTCCGGGGCGAGCGCGAACCTGGCCGCGTACGCCGCGCTGGTGCAGCCGGGGGACACGGTGCTGGCGATGGACCTGCCGCACGGCGGGCACCTCACCCACGGCAGCCGGGTGAACTTCTCCGGCAAGTGGTTCCACCCGGTCGGCTATCCGGTCCGGCCGGACACCGAGCTGATCGACTACGACGAGGTACGGGACCTGGCGCGGGCGCACCGACCCAAGCTGATCATCTGTGGGGCCACCGCGTACCCGCGCCTGATCGACTTCGCGCGGTTCCGGGAGATCGCCGACGAGGTCGGCGCGTACCTGATGGTGGACGCGGCGCACTTCATCGGCCTGGTCGCCGGCCGGGCGATCCCGTCGCCGGTGCCGTACGCCGACGTCGTCTGCGCCACCACCCACAAGGTGCTGCGTGGCCCCCGCGGGGGCATGATCCTCTGCCGCGAGTCGTTGGCGCAGCGGATCGACAAGGCGGTCTTCCCGTTCACCCAGGGTGGCCCGCTGATGCACGCGGTGGCCGCCAAGGCGGTCGCGCTGCGCGAGGCCGCCCAGCCGGAGTTCCAGACGTACGCCCGGCAGGTGGTCAGCAACGCCCAGGCGCTCGCCGCCGGGCTGGCCGACGAGGGGATGCGCCCGGTGTCCGGTGGCACCGACACCCACCTCGGCCTGATCGACCTGCGGGAGCTGGGGGTGACCGGGACCGAGGCCGAGCGTCGCTGCGACGCCGCCTCGATCACCCTGAACAAGAACGCCATTCCGTACGACCCGCAGCCGCCGATGGTGGCCTCGGGCATCCGGGTGGGCACCCCGAGCGTCACCACGCAGGGGATGCGCGAGGGGGAGCTGCGCCAGGTGGCGACGATGATCGCCCGCGCGGTGCGTACCGATCCCGGCGCTCCGGGCGGGGCCGACCAGCTGACCCGGCTCGGTGCCGAGGTGGCCGAGCTGGTCGCGGCGTTCCCGGCGTACCCCCGTGGCTGAGCCCGGGGTGGTCGAGCCGGACACCGACCGACGGTGGCGGCTGCGGCACCTGCCGGTGCTGCTGGGCGCGTCGGCGGCGCTGGCCGCGGTCGCGGCGCTGGTGGGCGGGGTGACCGGCGGCCTGACCGGGGCGCTCGGCGCGGCGGCCGGCGTGGGCGTCACAGTGTTCAGCTACACCCTGACCACGGTGGTGCTGGCCCGGGCCGACCAGGTCAACCCGCAGTTGCTGCTGCCGCTCGGCCTGGGGCTGTACGTGCTGAAGTTCAGCCTGCTGGGTGCGGTGCTGGTGGCGGTGGCGTCGACCGGCTGGGCCGGGTTGATCCCGCTCTGCCTCGGCATCGTCGCCGGGGTGGCAGTGTGGACGGCGGTACACATCTGGTGGCTGACCACGGTGCACGCTCGTCGGGCGCACAGCTGACCTGACGGTCGTCCCACCTTTCGGACGCGCCGCAATGTGTCGGCCTCCGGTCATTTTCCGACGGGCGGAAGGGGAGTAGCGTGCCCACAGACGACGGCGCCCACGAGAAGCCCACACAACCGCGGTTGTGCGGGGGGTGAGGCACAGCCTCGTCTTCCCGGCTGATATCGTTCGCCCCGTCATGGCTGGTGACCAAACCCCCCGTCCCGCCGGTGAACCGGACGATGTTCCGTCCGGTGCCGGTCAGGGTTGGACCGCGCTCAGCTACCTCGTCGGAGGCATGCTCGTGTGGGGTTTCATCGGTTGGCTGGTTGACCAGTGGCTCGACACCGGCGGCGTCGCCACCGGGATCGGCGTCGTGCTCGGTATGGCTGGGGGCATCATCCTGGTCGTCCGCCGACTCGGCACGCCTACTTAGGAAGGGACGCGGTGTTCGGACAGGCGAACGTTCTGGCAGCGGGCCAGGCGGGATTCCCACCTACGGTGGACGACTTCTACCTGCCCAGCATCCTGCCGTGGGGGGTCGAGAACTCCTACTGGTTCACCAAGATCACGGCGATGGTCTGGATCGCGGTCGGCGTCCTGATCATCTTCTTCCTGGCGACCTACCGGAACCCGCAGCTGGTGCCGACGAAGAAGCAGTGGTTCGCTGAGTCGATCTACGGCTTCGTGCGCAACAACATCGCCGTCGACATGATCGGTCACCAGGGTGTGCGGTTCGCCCCGTACTTCACGACCCTGTTCTGCTTCGTGCTGCTGACGAACGCGTTCGCGATCATCCCGTTCTTCCAGATCTCGCCGAACTCGCACATCGCCTTCCCGGCGATCCTCGCCATCATCAGCTACGTGCTGTTCAACTACATCGGCATCAGGCAGCACGGCTTCGTCAAATACTTCAAGAACTCGTTGATCCCGCCGGCACCGTGGTACATCCTGCCGCTGCTGATCCCGATCGAGCTCTTCTCGACCTTCATCGTCCGGCCGTTCTCGCTCGCGGTGCGTCTCTTCGCGAACATGTTCGCCGGTCACATGCTCCTGCTGGTCTTCACGCTCGGCGGCTTCGCGATGCTGAGCGCCAACGCCTGGCTGGCCCCGGTCTCGGTGCTCTCCTGGGTGATGACCATCGCGCTCACCTTCCTCGAGTTCCTGGTGATCTGCCTGCAGGCGTACGTCTTCACCGTCCTCACCGCCAGCTACGTGCAGGGCGCGCTCGCCGAAGAGCACTGATCCACCCGCACCATCCGTTGTCGTCCCGCGTGAGAGTCACGTGTGATAACCAGGAGGAACCACACCAATGGACGCTAGCGTTCTCGCCGAGGTCACCGGTAGCACCGCTGCCATCGGCTACGGCCTCGCAGCCATCGGCCCGGGCATCGGCGTTGGCCTGGTCTTCGCTGCCTACATCCAGTCGACCGCCCGTCAGCCGGAGTCGTCGCGGATGACCCTGCCGTACGTCTGGATCGGCTTCGCCGTCATCGAGGCGCTGGCGCTGCTGGGCATCGCCTTCGGCTTCATCTGGGCCGGCTCCGCAGCCTGATCCACCCTTTGACCGGGAGGTAACCATGATTTTCCTCGCCGCTGAGGGTGGTGAGTCGACCCACAACCCGATCATCCCGCTCTGGCAGGAGGTCGTGGTCGGCTCGGTCGCCTTCGCCGTGCTCTGCTTCGTGCTGATGAAGTTCGTCTTCCCGCGCATGGAGCAGACGTTCCAGGCTCGGGTCGACGCGATCGAGGGCGGCATCAAGCGCGCCGAGGCCGCCCAGGCCGAGGCGAACCAGCTGCTCGAGCAGTACCGTGCGCAGCTCGCCGAGGCCCGGACCGACGCCGCCAAGATCCGTGACGACGCGCGGGCCGACGCCGAGGGCATCCGGCAGGACATCCTCGCCAAGGCGCGGGAAGAGTCCGACCGGGTCATCCAGGCTGGCAAGGACGCGCTCGCCGCCGAGCGGGCCACCATCGTGCGCGAGCTGCGCGCGGAGGTCGGCACGATCGCGGTGGACCTGGCCAGCAAGATCGTTGGCGAGTCGCTCGCCGACGAGGCACGGCGTAAGGGCACCGTCGACCGGTTCCTGAGCGGTCTCGAGAGCACGGGGGCCCGCTGATGCAGGCCGCCAGCCGGGAGTCGTACAAGATCGCGGCCGAGCGCCTCGACGCGTACGTCCGCGGCGCGGAGCCGTCGGCGGTGGCCTCCACCGCCGACGCCATCCTCTCCGTGGCGACCCTGCTGCGGCGTGAGCCGCGGCTGCGCCGGGCGCTCTCCGAGCCGGCCCGGTCCGGCGAGGATCGGGGCGCCCTGCTCGGCGACATGCTCGGCGGGCGGATCGGCGCCGATGCGCTCGACCTGCTCGTGGTGCTGGTCTCCGGCCGGTGGTCGGCACCGTCGGAGCTGCTCGACGGCGCCGAGCGCCTCGGCGTGGAGGCGCTGCTGGCCAGCGCCGACTCCGCCGGCGAGCTGGGCGAGGTCGAGGACGAGCTGTTCCGCTTCGGTCAGGTCGTGGCCGGCCAGTCGGCGCTGAGCAACGCGCTGGCCGACCCGGTCGCCCCGGTCGAGCAGCGGGCCACCCTGGCCCGCGAGCTGCTCGCCGACAAGGCCCGTCCGGTCACCGTCCGCCTCGTCGAGGCGGCGCTCGGCGGGTTCGGGGGACGCTCCTTCAGCGGCGCGCTCACCCGGCTGGTCGAGCTGGCCGCCGACCGGCGTGACCGGCAGGTGGCGTACGTGACCGTCGCGGCCCCGTTGAGTGACGAGGACGAGCGTCGGCTGGGTGCGAGCCTCACCGCGATATACGGTCGGGAGGTGTCCGTCAAGCAGACGGTCGACCCCGCCGTACTCGGTGGTGTGAGCGTCCGGGTCGGCTCCGACCTGTACGACGGCACCATCCTGCGCCGCCTCAACGAGACCCGCAACGCGCTCGCGAAGCGCTGAGCGGCCCGGCCGCCCAGCAACGCGGTGGCTTCGCCGCCCCGCGGCTGAGCGGCCCCGCCGCCCAGCATCGGGGTGGCTGGACCGCACAGCGCCCGGAATGACAGACGCCATTCGGACCGGTCGGTACTAGGTATCCCGGGCCCCTGAATTTTAAGGAAGCAGAGGATGGCCGAGCTGACCATCTCGACGGAGGAGATCCGCGGCGCCCTGGAGCGCTACGTCTCTTCCTACTCGTCCGACGTCTCCCGCGAGGAGGTCGGCACCGTCGCCGACACCGGTGACGGCATCGCCCACGTCGAGGGCCTGCCCTCGACCAAGACCAACGAGCTCCTGGAGTTCGAGGACGGCACGCTCGGCGTGGCGTTGAACCTCGACGTGCGGGAGATCGGCGTCGTCGTCCTCGGTGACTCCGCCAAGCTGGAGGAGGGGCAGCGGGTCAAGCGCACCGACCGGGTGCTCTCGGTTCCGGTGGGTGACGCGTTCCTCGGCCGCGTGGTCAACGCGCTCGGCCAGCCGATCGACGGGCTCGGCGACATCGCCGACGAGGGCTACCGCGAGCTGGAGCTGCAGGCTCCGAACGTGATGTCCCGCCAGTCGGTGTTCGAGCCGCTGCAGACCGGCATCAAGGCCATCGACGCGATGACCCCGATCGGTCGGGGCCAGCGGCAGCTGATCATCGGTGACCGGAAGACCGGCAAGACCACCGTCGCCCTGGACGCCATCCTCAACCAGCGGGACAACTGGCGCACCGGCGACCCGAAGAAGCAGGTTCGCTGCATCTACGTCGCCATCGGCCAGAAGGCCTCCACGATCGCCTCCATCAAGGGGCAGCTCGAGGAGGCGGGCGCGATGGAGTACACCACCATCGTCGCCTCGCCGGCGTCCGACCCGGCCGGCTTCAAGTACCTGGCCCCGTACACCGGCTCGTCCATCGGGCAGCACTGGATGTACGGCGGCAAGCACGTCCTGATCGTCTTCGACGACCTGAGCAAGCAGGCCGAGGCGTACCGGGCCGTGTCGCTGCTGCTGCGTCGCCCGCCGGGCCGCGAGGCGTACCCGGGTGACGTCTTCTACCTGCACTCCCGCCTGCTGGAGCGCTGCGCGAAGCTCTCCGACGAGCTGGGTGGCGGCTCGATGACCGGTCTGCCGATCATCGAGACGAAGGCCAACGACATCTCGGCCTTCATCCCGACCAACGTCATCTCGATCACCGACGGCCAGATCTTCCTGGAGACCGACCTGTTCAACCAGGGCGTCCGTCCGGCGATCAACGTCGGCACCTCGGTCTCCCGGGTCGGCGGCGCCGCCCAGGTGAAGCCGATGCGCAAGGTCGCCGGTTCGCTGCGGCTGAACCTGGCCCAGTACCGCGAGCTGGAGGCGTTCGCCGCCTTCGCCTCCGACCTGGACCGGGCCTCCCGGGCCCAGCTGGACCGCGGTGTCCGGCTGGTCGAGCTGCTCAAGCAGCCGAACTACTCGCCGTACCCGGTGCAGGAAGAGGTCGTCTCGGTCTGGGCCGGCACCGAGGGCAAGCTGGACGACATCCCGGTGGGTGAGATCCGGCGCTTCGAGTCCGAGTTCCTGCAGTACCTGCGGCACAAGCACGAGGGTGTCCTCGCGTCGATCGCCGACAACCAGTGGGGCGATGACATCGTCAACTCCCTGGACACCGCGATCGGCGAGTTCAAGCAGGTCTTCCTCAACAAGGAGGACGAGCGCAAGGTCAACGACGCGCCGGCCGCCCCGCTTGAGGGTGACGAGAACCGCGAGACGGTGACCCGCTTCCGCGACAGCGCGACCGACCGCCCGGCCGAGAGCTGATCTGATGGCGGCCCAGGTTCGCGTTCTTCGTCAACGGATCCGCTCGGCGAAGTCGATGAAGAAGATCACCAAGGCGATGGAGCTCGTGGCGACGAGCCGGATCGCCAAGGCCCAGGCCCGGGTGCAGGCGTCCCTGCCGTACGCCCAGGCCATCACCGGTGTGCTCACGGCGCTGGCGTCCAACGCGCGGATCGACCACCCGCTGCTCACCCCGCGCGAGCGGGTGCGGCGGGCGGGCGTCCTGTTGGTCACCAGCGACCGTGGCCTGGCCGGCGGCTACAGCTCCAACGCGATCAGGATGGCCGAGTCGCTGATCGCGCGGCTCAAGGCGGACGGCAAGGAGCCGGTGCTCTACGTCATCGGGCGTAAGGGCGTCGGGTTCTACCGGTTCCGTGACCGGCCGATCGAGGCGAACTGGACCGGCTTCAGCGAGCAGCCGTCGTTCGAGGACGCCCGTGCCGTGGGCGAGACGCTGATCAAGGCGTTCACCGCGGGTGCGGACGACGTCGACGGCGGTGCCGGCGCGGACGGGGTGCTCGGCGTCGACGAGTTGCACATCGTCTACACCGAGTTCCACTCGCTGATGACGCAGAACCCGGTCACCAAGATCATCGGTCCGATGCAGGTGGAGGACCGGCCGCGCTCCGAGGGGCTGCTGCCGGCGTACGAGTTCGAGCCGGAGGCGGAGGCGCTGCTCGACGCGCTCCTGCCGAGGTACATCAACACGCGGATCTACGCGGCGTTGATCGAGTCGGCGGCGAGTGAGTCGGCGGCGAGGCGGCGGGCGATGAAGAGCGCCACCGACAACGCCGAAGAGATGATCGAGAAGTACACGCGTGAGATGAACTCGGCCCGCCAGGCTGGGATCACCCAGGAGATCAGCGAGATCGTCGGCGGCGCCAACGCGCTGGCCGCGTCGGGAAGTGAAGTGTGATGACTGCCCCAGTAGAGACCAAGACGGCCACGGGTCGCGTGGTCCGGGTCATCGGCCCGGTCGTCGACGCCGAGTTCCCGCGCGACGCCATGCCGGCCCTGTTCAACGCCCTGAACGTCACCGTGAACCTGTCCGGCGGTGAGAAGACGCTGACCCTGGAGGTCGCCCAGCACCTGGGTGACAACCTGGTCCGCGCGATCTCGATGCAGCCGACGGACGGTCTGGTCCGTGGCGCGGAGGTTCGTGACCGCGGTGAGCCGATCACCGTGCCGGTGGGCGACGCGGTCAAGGGTCACGTGTTCAACGCGATCGGCGAGGTGCTCAACCTCAAGGAGGGCGAGACCCTCACCCCGGACGACCGCTGGGGTATCCACCGCAAGGCCCCGGCCTTCGCGGACCTGGAGCCGAAGACCGAGATGCTGGAGACCGGCATCAAGGTCATCGACCTGCTCGCCCCGTACGTCAAGGGCGGCAAGATCGGCCTGTTCGGTGGCGCGGGCGTGGGCAAGACGGTGCTCATCCAGGAGATGATCACCCGGGTCGCCCGTAACTTCGGTGGTACCTCGGTCTTCGCCGGCGTGGGTGAGCGCACCCGTGAGGGCAACGACCTCATCGCCGAGATGACCGAGTCCGGCGTCATCGACAAGACCGCGCTGGTCTACGGCCAGATGGACGAGCCGCCGGGCACCCGGCTGCGGGTGGCGCTCTCCGCGCTGACCATGGCGGAGTACTTCCGGGACGTGAAGAAGCAGGAGGTGCTGCTCTTCATCGACAACATCTTCCGCTTCACCCAGGCCGGTTCGGAGGTCTCCACCCTGCTCGGCCGGATGCCGAGCGCGGTGGGTTACCAGCCGACCCTGGCCGACGAGATGGGCGAGCTCCAGGAGCGGATCACCTCCGTCCGGGGCCAGGCCATCACCTCGATGCAGGCGATCTACGTGCCGGCGGACGACTACACCGACCCCGCCCCGGCCACCACGTTCGCCCACCTGGATGCGACCACCAACCTGGAGCGGTCGATCTCCGACAAGGGCATCTACCCGGCCGTGGACCCGCTGGCGTCCTCGTCCCGGATCCTCGCCCCGGAGTTCGTCGGCCAGGAGCACTTCCAGGTCGCCACCGAGGTCAAGCGAATCCTGCAGCGCTACAAGGACCTGCAGGACATCATCGCCATCCTCGGTATCGAGGAGCTCTCCGAGGAAGACAAGATCACTGTGGCCCGGGCCCGGCGGATCGAGCGCTTCCTGTCGCAGAACACCTACGCGGCGGAGCAGTTCACCGGCGTGCCGGGCTCGACGGTCCCGATCAAGGAGACCATCGAGGCGTTCCGCAAGATCAGCGAGGGTGAGTACGACCACTTCCCCGAGCAGGCGTTCTTCATGTGCGGCGGTCTCGACGACCTGGAGAAGAAGGCTGAGGAGCTGATGAAGGGCTGACCAGCCCCATCGGATCCGCAACAAAAAGACTGCCCCGGCAATGCCGGGGCAGTCTTTTGTTCATGTTCGCGTCCTACCATCGTCGCGGTCCGTTACTCGTGGTCGTCACTCCCGCGACTGCCGAGATACGGTTCGTTCCGCGCGCTCACCTGAACGAGCGTTGATCTTTGCAACCTTTCGACGACGTGCGCCCGTCTTCTTCGTCGTGGGCGTAACGAACGGAGATGCTCGTGGGTAAGGCCGGCAAGAGTGGCCGCAAGCCGTCCATCTGGCGAGGTGTGCCGCGGTGGGCCCGGATCTGCACGGTGTTCGGCGCCGTGCTGACAGTGCTCAGCGGTGCGGTGCTGGTCGGTACCGAGGTGCTGATGGCCCGTTACGAGGGGGCCGTCGGCAAGGCCGACCTGTTCGGCGACCAGGCGGCGGGTGCCCAGGCGAAGAAGAGTGAGATCAAGGGCCCGCTCAACATCCTGCTCGTCGGCATCGACCCGCGTACGCCGACGGCTGCGCCACTGGCCGACTCGATCATGGTGCTGCACGTGCCCGCGTCGATGGACCGGGCCTACCTGTTCTCGCTGCCGCGCGACCTCTACGTGCAGATCCCGGCGTTCAAGAAGGCCGAGTTTCCGGGCGAGACCACGAAGATCAACGCTGCCATGTCGTTCGGCAGCAGGGTGCCGGGAGCCAACCCCGACGCGGCACGGGGCTTCGAGTTGCTGGCCACCACAGTGCAGAAGGTGACCGGCATCAAGCGCTTCGACGCGGGCGCGATCATCAACTTCACCGGCTTCCAGAAGATCGTCGACGCCATGGGTGGCGTCGACATGTACATCGAGCGCGACGTGCGGTCCGAGCACAAGAAGCCGGACGGCACGCCGCGTCCGGGTAACACCCGTGGTGAGGGCTACGTCGGCCCGCAGGCGGTCTACAAGAAGGGCAACCAGCACCTGAGTGGGTGGCAGGCGTTGGACTACGTCCGGCAGCGCTACCCGAAGAACGGCGTCCCGGACTCCGACTACGGGCGGCAGCGCCACCAGCAGCAGTTCGTCAAGGCGATGGTGGGCCAGGCGTTCAGCGCCGACGTGGTGTCCAATCCCATCAAGCTGGACAAGGTGCTCCGCGCCGCCGGGCAGTCTCTGATCTTCAACGGTCGGGGAAACAGCGTGGTCGACTTCGGGCTCGCCCTGAAGGACATCCGCCCGAACACCATCGAGATGATCAAGTTGCCCGGTGGTGGGGTCTTCGACGGTAAGAAGTACCTGGGTGAGCAGTTCAAGGAAGGGGTACCGGACTTCTTCACCGCCCTGCACAACGAGCAACTCGACCCGTTCCTGCTCGAGCACCCGGAATTTGTCAACAAGACCAAGTAGTCGCGGCGTCGTTGTCCCCACCCGCGTTGGGCGCGCCGCACCGTCAGGCTAGACTTTCGGCAATCCGTAGCCGCAGCAAGGAGACAGCGTGGCACAGCAGCTTCACGTCGAGCTCGTCGCCGTCGAGGAGAAGGTCTGGTCCGGTGACGCCGAGATGGTCGTCGCCCGGACGACCGAGGGCGAGCTCGGTGTCCTGCCGGGGCACGCGCCGCTTCTCGGTCAGCTCGCCGAGCCCGGCCAGGTGCGCATCAAGCTCGCCGGCGGTGAGCAGGTCGCCTACGAGGTGGCCGGCGGCTTCCTCTCGGTGAGCGCCGACGGTGTCACCGTGCTGGCCGAGAGCGCAACCCCGGTCTCCGCGCAGAGCCGCTGAGCCACACCGGGGATGGAGATCGTCGAAGGTTTCGGAATCGGCGTTGTCGTCATCCTCGGCGCGCTTCTGATCCTCTTCGTCCGGCGGGCTCTGGTCACCCGCAGCGGTGGCATCATCCGGCTCAGCGTCCGGGTCTCCACCATGCTCGACGGCCGTGGCTGGTCGCCCGGCTTCGGTCGGTTCGTCGGTGACGAGCTGCGCTGGTACCGCATGTTCAGCTTCGCCATCCGGCCCAAGCGGGTGCTCTCCCGTAAAGGGCTGGCCGTGGAGCGCCGCCGGTTGCCCGAAGGTCAGGAACGGTTCTCCATGCCGGCTGACTGGGTGATTCTCCGCTGTACCAGTCACCACGCACCGGTGGAGATCGCCATGGCGCGATCGACAGTTACCGGTTTTCTCTCCTGGCTCGAGGCCGCCCCTCCGGGGGCGGTCTCGCCGCGTATGGCCTCCCAGGACTGGCCGGCCGCCTGAGGCTCGTCTTGGTCGCTCTTTCGGTTGCCGGGGCAGCCCGCCCGGCTCCCGGCGGTCAGGCTTGATCCCTGCGCCGGGCGGGCTGCCCCGGAAACCTTTCATGGCCGCTGTGCGTCGGTCCGGCGCGGCTTTGATCACCTGCCGTTACCGGTGCGGCTGAGTTCTGCCTTCTCGGTGGTCGGGATGCCGCCCCGTCACGTCGTCGCGTCGATCGAGGCGTTGGTCAGGCCGGTCCGAGGAGTCGTCGGTGGCGACGCGTGGTGGCGGGCAGAGTGGGAACTCAGACCTCGACGTGGTGCGGAGCGCCGACGTTCAGCGCTTGCCGCCCGGCACCCATAGCACATCTCCTGCCGGATTTGCCGTTCTTGACAGGATAAAGAGCAGATCGGAGAGCCGGTTGAGATACTTTGCCGGGAGCGTGCTGGTTCGGTCCGGATCGTGGGCGACCAGCGCCCACGCCGCCCGTTCGGCGCGCCGGGCGACGGTCCGCGCCACGTGCAGCAGCGCCGCGCCTGCGGTGCCGCCGGGGAGGATGAAGGAGTCGAGCTTGCTCAGGCGTGCGTTGTACTCGTCGCACCAGCCCTCCAGGCGCTCGACGTACTCCTCGGTCACCCGCAGCGGCGGGTACTTCGGCTCCGGCTCGACCGGGGTGGACAGGTCGGCGCCGACGTCGAACAGGTCGTTCTGCACCGACCCCAGCACGCCGCGAAGCTCCTCGTCGAGGTTGCCCAGCGCGAGCGCGACGCCGAGCGCCGCGTTGCACTCGTCGACATCCGCGTACGCGGCGATCCGCGGATCGGTCTTCGGTACCTGCTCGTTGTTGCTCAGCCTGGTCATGCCGGCGTCGCCGGCCTTGGTGTAGATGCGCGTGAGGTGGACGGCCATGACGCACAGCCTACGGATACCCGACCTGACGATCCCGGCGCGGCCGGACAGCACCGCCGACTGGCCGGTGGTGGTGGGCCCCGGCGACGCCGGCGATCCGGCGGTCAACGACGTCGACGTCATCCGGGTCCGCGGTGACGCCCGACTGGCC
Source organism: Micromonospora sp. NBRC 107095 (assembly GCF_030269705.1). Lineage (NCBI taxonomy): Bacteria > Bacillati > Actinomycetota > Actinomycetes > Micromonosporales > Micromonosporaceae > Micromonospora > Micromonospora sp. NBRC 107095. Next base: position 181,659 of record NZ_BSTU01000002.1, on the reverse strand, counting down.
GGCACCGTGCATGTGGTCGGCGCCAAGAATTCGGCGTTGAAGCTGATGGCGGCGGCGCTGCTCGCCCCCGGCCGCAGCGTGATCACCAACGTCCCCCGGATCACCGACATCGCGATCATGGGGGAGGTGCTGCGCCGGCTGGGCTGCGACGTCCAGTTCGACGCGGACGACCCGGTCGACCCGATGGTCGCTCGTGGCGGCGTGGCCCGGTCCCGGTCGGTGACGATCGACGTACCCGAGCAGCCGGGCGCGGAGGCCGACTACGACCTGGTCCGCCGGTTGCGCGCGTCGATCTGCGTACTCGGCCCGCTGCTGGCGCGCCGGGGGTACGTGCGGGTCGCCCATCCCGGCGGCGACGCGATCGGGTCGCGGGGGTTGGACATGCACATCTCCGGGCTGACCCGGATGGGCGCGGAGATCTCCGGTGAGCACGGGTTCGTCATCGCGTCCGCCCCGCACGGGCTGCGTGGCGCGGACATCATGCTGGACTTCCCCAGCGTCGGCGCCACCGAGAACCTGGTGATGGCGGCGGTGCTGGCCCAGGGCACCACGATGATCGACAACGCGGCGCGGGAGCCGGAGATCGTCGACATCTGCACGATGCTCAACCAGATGGGCGCGCGCATCGCCGGCGCGGGCACGTCCACCCTGCGGATCACCGGTGTGCCCGGTCTGCGCCCGGTGCGCCACGCCACGGTGGGGGATCGGATCGTCGCCGGCACGTGGGCGTTCGGCGCGGCGATGACCCGGGGCGACGTGACCGTGACCGGGCTGGACCCGGCCTTCCTGGAGGTCGCGCTGGACAAGGTGGTCGCCGCCGGCGGGCTGGTGGAGACGCGGGGGGACGGCTTCCGCGTACGGATGGACGAACGGCCCCGGGCGGTGGACGTGGTGACGCTGCCGTACCCCGGCTTCGCCACCGACCTGCTGCCGATGGCGATCGGGCTGGCGGCCGTCAGCGACGGCGCGTCGCTGATCACCGAGAACATCTTCGACGGCCGGTTCATGTTCGCCAACGAGATGATGCGGCTCGGCGCGGACATCAAGACCGACGGGCACCACGCCGTGGTCCGCGGACGGGACCGGCTCTCCGGCGCCCCGGTGCGGGCCACCGACATCCGTGCCGGCGCGGGGCTGATCATCGCCGGGCTCTGCGCGGACGGGGTCACCGAGGTCTCCCACGTGCACCACGTCGACCGGGGTTACCCGGACTTCGTGGCCGACCTGCGGGCGCTCGGGGTGGCTGTCGAGCGGGGCACCACGCCGGAGGAGCCGGCGCTGGAGATCTGAGGTCGGCCTTCAGCGACCTCTCCCGACCGCCACTTAGCCATCGTTCAGGCTCGCCGACTAGGGTGCAGGCAGGCACTCAATCGCAGCGAGGGAGAAGCAGATGGCGGGTCGACTCGCGGTCGTCGGGGCCGGGTTGATGGGTTCCGGCATCGCCCAGGTGGCGGCGCAGGCGGGCTGGCAGGTGACGCTGCGCGACCTGGACGACGCGGCCACCACCCGGGGTCTGGGCGGCATTCGGAAGTCACTGGAGAAGTTCGCCGAAAAGGGCAGGATCGAGGCGTCCGAGGTCGAGGCGACGCTGGCTCGGATCACCCCGACCACCGACCTGGAGGCGGCGGCGGACGCGGACATCGTGGTCGAGGCGGTCTTCGAGCGCCTGGAGATCAAGCACGAGGTGTTCCGAGCCCTGGACAAGATCTGCAAGTCGGACGCGGTGCTCGCCACCAACACCTCGGCCATCCCGGTCACCCAGATCGCCGCGGTGACCGAGCGGCCCGAGGCGGTCGTCGGCACCCACTTCTTCTCCCCGGTGCCGATGATGCAGCTCTGCGAGCTGGTTCGGGGCTACAAGACCACCGACGCCACGCTGGACACCGCGCGGGCCTTCGCCGAGGAGATCGGCAAGACGGTAGTGGTGGTCAACCGGGACATCGCCGGTTTCGTCACCACCCGGCTGATCTCCGCCCTGGTGATGGAGGCGGTGAAGCTGGTCGAGTCCGGCGTGGTGTCGGCGGAGGACCTGGACACCGCCTGCCGGCTGGGCTTCGGGCACGCCATGGGCCCGCTGGCGACCACCGACCTGACCGGCGTGGACGTGCTGCTGCACGCCTCGAAGAACATCTACACCGACACGGCCGACGAGAAGTTCTTCCCGCCGGAGCTGCTCCAGCGCATGGTCACCGCCGGTGACCTGGGCCGCAAGACCGGCAAGGGCTTCTACACGTACTGAGGTGTGGCGGCCGGGGCGGGTGACCGCCCCGGCCGGCCGCTCAGCCGTCGCGCTTGGTGGTCCAGCGGAAGGTGGTCAGGCAGAGCACCACGCCGATTACGCACCACAGGGCCAGCACGATCGCCACCCGGCCCAGTTCGAATGAGCCGCCCGGCTCCTGGGCGCCGAAGCTCTCCGGCAGGAAGACCGCCCGCAGTCCCTGGCACATCCACTTGAGCGGGAACAGCGCCGCCACCTGCTGCATCCAGGTGGGCAGGTCGGTGAAGACGAAGAACACCCCGGAGATGAACTGAAGGATCAGGGAGACCGGGGTGACCACCGCCGAGCCGCTGCGGGCGGTGCGGGCCAGCGACGAGATGGCGATGCCGCACAGGGTGCACGCGGTCACCCCGAGCACGGCGACCCAGCCGAAGGTGAGCCACTTCCCGGCGGTGCCTGGCAGGTCGAGGTCGAACAGCGCCACCGCGAAGGCCAGCAGCAGCGCCGTCTCGGCGATGCCGATCACCACCACCATGATCACCTTGCCAGCGAACCAGACCCACTTCGGCATCGGCGTGCCCCGGTAGCGCTTGAGCACGCCCCGGTCCCGCTCGATGGGGATCCAGATGCCGAGGTTCTGGAAGCTCACCGTCATCAGGCCGGTCGCGATCATGCCGGTGATGAAGTACTGGGTGAACTTCACCCCACCGCCGATCGTCCCGTCGAAGATCGACGCGAAGATCAGGATCATGATGACCGGGAAACCCATCGTGAAGACGACGGACTCCCGGCTGCGCAGGAACTGGGTGATCTCCAGTCGGCCCTGGCGCAGGGCGAGCGCGCCGGCGCCCGGCCGCCGGCCGCGGGTCGCGGTGACCGGCGTCGCCGGCTTCGTCGTGGTCGTCATCGCGAGTGTCCGATCATCGTGAGGTAGACGTCCTCCAGGGTCGGCCGGGTCACCGTGAGACCGGGGACCTCACCGCCGTGGCGCGCGGCGAGATCGGCCACGAAGGCCGTCGGCGTCGCGGTCTGCGCGCTCTGCACCGCCCCTTCCGGGGTACGCCAGGAAACCGTGGCGAGGGCGTCCTGCCGATTGCCCAGCCGGTTGGGAGCGGCGACCTCCACCAGCCGACCGCCAGCGATCACGCCGACCCGGTCGGCGAGCGCCTCGGCCTCGTCCAGGTAGTGGGTGGTGAGCACGATGGTGGTGCCGGCCGCGGCGAGGTCGCGGATCAGCTCCCAGAATTCGCGGCGGGCCTCCGGGTCGAAGCCGGTGGTCGGCTCGTCGAGGAAGAGCAGCTCCGGTCGGCCGATGATGCCCAGCGCCACGTCCAGGCGGCGCTTCTGCCCGCCGGAGAGGGTGTGTGTGCGGGCCTTCGCCTTGCCGGCCAGCCCGACCCGCTCGATCACCTTCGCCGGGTCGTCGGCGTCGGGATAGAAGCCGGAGAAGTGCTGAATCACCTCGGCCACTGTCAGCTCGTCGAACTCGCCGGTGCCCTGGAGCACGATGCCGACCCGGGAGCGCCAGTCGGCGTCCGGGTGGGCCGGGTCCGCGCCGAGCACGGAGACCTCGCCGGCGTCCCGGTGCCGGTAACCCTCCAGGATCTCGACGGTGGTGGTCTTGCCGGCGCCGTTCGGGCCGAGCAACGCGAACACCTCGCCACGGTGCACGTCGAGATCCACGCCCGCCACCGCCACGTTGTCGCCGTACGCCTTGCGCAGCCCTCGGACGGAGATGGCCAGCTCGTCATCCATGCCGTCCAGTGTGCGTCCTGACCCGGCCCGGGTGGTGCCCGGGGTGTGGCGGTCCACGCCACTGCGGGCACTTGGCACCCGGACGTCCCCGACATGGACCTGTGTGGTTTTCCACAGCCCCTTTTACTGAACGGTAACTTAGACTCCGGCCATGGATGAGACGGCATTCCCGGGGCGGCTGCCCGAGCGGGACCGCCCGTGGGTGATGCGTACCTACGCCGGCCACTCGTCGGCGGCGGCGACCAACGCCCTCTTCCGCCGCAACCTGGCGAAGGGGCAGACCGGGCTCTCGGTCGCCTTCGACCTGCCCACCCAGACCGGGTACGACCCGGACCACGAACTCGCCGCCGGTGAGGTCGGACGGGTCGGTGTGCCGGTGGCCCACCTGGGCGACATGCGGGCGCTCTTCGACGGTCTCCCGCTCGCCGACACGAACACCTCGATGACCATCAACGCCCCGGCGATGTGGCTGCTCGCCCTGTACGGCACCGTCGGGCTGGAGCAGGGCGCCGACCTGACCCGCTGCGCCGGCACCACCCAGAACGACATCATCAAGGAGTACCTGTCCCGGGGCACCTACATCTTTCCGCCGGCGGCGTCGCTGCGGCTCACCGCCGACGTGGTGGCGTACACGCTGCGTGAGATGCCCCGGTGGAATCCGGTCAACATCTGCTCGTACCACCTACAGGAGGCCGGCGCCACGCCCGTGCAGGAGGTCGGCTTCGCGCTGGCCACCGCGGTCGCCGTGCTCGACGCCGTGCGCGACTCCGGCCAGGTGCCCGCCGAACGGATGGGCGACGTGGTCCAGCGGATCTCGTTCTTCGTCAACGCCGGGGTGCGCTTCGTCGAGGAGATCGCCAAGATGCGCGCGTTCGGCGTGCTCTGGAACGAGATCACCCGGGACCGGTACGGGGTCACCGACGCCCGGCAGCGGCGGTTCCGCTACGGCGTTCAGGTCAACTCGCTCGGCCTCACCGAGGCGCAGCCGGAGAACAACATCCAGCGCATCGTGCTGGAGATGCTCGGTGTGACGATGTCCCGCGACGCCCGGGCCCGGGCGGTCCAACTGCCCGCCTGGAACGAGGCGCTCGGCCTGCCCCGCCCCTGGGACCAGCAGTGGTCGCTGCGGATGCAGCAGGTCCTGGCGTACGAGTCGGACCTGCTCGAATATCCCGACCTCTTCGCCGGCTCGCACGTGATGACCGCGCTGGTCGACGACATCGTCACCGGGGCGCGGACCGAGCTGGACAAGGTGCTGGAGCTGGGCGGTGTCGTCGCCGCCGTGGAGACCGGCTACCTCAAGAGCGCGCTGGTCGCCTCGCTGGCCGACCGTCGTCGACGGATGGAGTCCGGTGCCGATGTGGTGGTCGGGGTCAACCGGTACACCGAGACCGAACCCTCGCCGCTGACCGCCGCCGGTGCGGGCGCCGTCGAACAGGTCGATCCCGCCGTCGAGGCGGCCGCCGCGGACGGCGTACGCCGGTGGCGGGCCGACCGGGACGCGGCAGCGGTCGACGCGGCGCTGACCCGGCTCCGCGCGGACGCCGCGACCAGCACCAACCTGATGCCGGCGACACTGGAGTGCGTGCGGGCCGGGGTGACCACCGGCGAGTGGGCCGGCGCGCTGCGGCAGGTCTTCGGCGAGTACCGGGCACCGACCGGCCTGGCCGGCGCGACCGGTGGCGGCGGGGAGCCGGGCCTCGCGGCGGTCCGCGAGCGGGTCACCGCCACCGCGCGTGAGCTGGGCAGCGGCCGGCTGCGGCTGCTGGTCGGCAAACCCGGCCTGGACGGGCACTCCAACGGCGCGGAACAGATCGCGGTACGCGCCCGCGACGCCGGCTTCGAGGTGGTCTACCAGGGCATCCGGTTGACGGCGGGGCAGATCGTGGCCGCCGCGGTGGAGGAGGACGTCGACCTGGTCGGGCTCTCCGTGCTCTCCGGGTCGCATCTGGCCGCCGTGCCCGCGGTGCTCGACGGGCTGCGCGCCGCCGGACGGGCGGACCTGCCGGTGGTGGTGGGCGGCATCATCCCGGCAGGTGACGGGGACACCCTGCGGGCGGCCGGGGTCGCCCGGGTCTTCACCCCGAAGGACTTCGCCCTCACCGGCATCATCGACGACCTGGTGACGGTCATCCGTCGTGCCAACGACCTGCCCTGACCACTCGTCACCCCGGCGGGTCGGCGTGGGTCAGCGGCCGGCAGATCGCCGGCCGGCTCGGGTCAGCGGCCGGCGTAGGTCATGCAGTCGGCCATGTCGTTGTCCGGGCCGACCCTGATCGACGACGCGTGGCACTCCAACTGCTCGTTGTGCCGGCAGTCTGCGCGCTGGCAGGCGCCCACCTGCGCGATCAGGCTCTCCACACCGCCCTGCACCGTCGACTCGACGAAGGTGTGGCAGTGCGCGTGATCCATGCTGCCGATCGTGATCGCGAAGGCGTGGCAGTCGCCGGACCTGTTGTACGCGCAGGCGGCGACCACGCATTCCTGGACTCGGGGCATCTCCAACGCTGCGGTCATGCCGACCTCCTCTAGGCTCTTGCCCCGATACTAGGCTTTTGTCGGCCTGTCGAGCCCCGGTACGGCGAGCCCGCCTGCCGTCAGACGCGGAAGCCGGCGGCGCGGGCAGCCTCCCGTTCGCGGCGTCGTTCGCCACGACGGCGGACGAACCAGAAGGTGAAGAGGACCAGGCCGACCAGGAAGACGAGCACCAGCACCGGCAGGATGATCGCCACCAGGGAGACCACCACGCTGGTGGCGTCCTCGGCGGTGCTGGCCACCGGGGCGCCGAAACCGGCGGTGGCCGCGTTGACGACGGGCCGGGCCGCCGACTTGAGCAGGTGCACGCCCAACGCCAGCAGTACGCCCGTGACGACCGGCACCCACTGGTGGGACGAGAAGAAGCTGCCCGGGTCGCTGACCGTCACCGTCTCCGACGAGGAGCCGGCACCGAAGGCCAGGCCCCCGGCGGTGGGTCGGACCACTGTCTGCACCACGTCGTTGACGTGGTCGACCACGGGCACCTTGTCCGCCACCACCTCCACGGCGAGCAGCACGGCCATGATGACGATGACCCAGCCGTTGCCGAGCCAGGTCCAGCCGCTGGGCAGGTCGATCAGGTCGGTGTAGCGGCCGAGCAGACCGAGGATGAGCAGGGGAATGTAGGCGTTCAGCCCCGCCGAGGCGGCGAGACCGGTGCCGGTGAGGACTTCGAACACGATCTCAGCATCGCATCGACGCGCCAGTGCCGCTCGCTGGCGACGGGTGGGTGCTCGGCTACCCTCGTCGGGTGCGGTTGGTCATTGCGAAGTGCTCGGTGGACTACGTCGGACGGCTCTCGGCTCACCTGCCGCTGGCCACCCGGTTGCTGATGGTGAAGGCGGACGGGTCGGTGTCCATTCACGCCGACGACCGGGCGTACAAGCCGTTGAACTGGATGAGCCCGCCCTGCCGGCTGGAGGAGGCCCCCGGGGTGTGGCGAGTCGTCAACAAGGCCGGCGAGGAGCTGCGGATCACCCTGGAGGAGATTTTCCAGGACACCTCGTACGAGTTGGGGGTGGATCCGGGTCTGCGCAAGGACGGGGTGGAGGCGCACCTGCAGGAGTTGCTGGCCGCCAACCCGAGTGCCCTGGGTGAGGGTTTCACCCTGGTCCGCCGCGAGTACATGACGGCGATCGGCCCGGTGGACCTGCTCTGCCGGGACGCCAACTCCGGCTCGGTGGCCGTCGAGGTCAAGCGGCGCGGCGACATCGACGGGGTGGAGCAGTTGACCCGCTATCTCGAGTTGATGAACCGCGACCCACTGCTCAGCCCGGTCGTCGGGGTCTTCGCCGCTCAGGAGATCAAGCCGCAGGCCCGGGTGCTCGCCACCGACCGGGGCATCCGCTGTGTGGTGGTGGACTACGACAAGCTGCGCGGCATCGTGAAGGACGAGCTGACCCTGTTCTGACCCCCGGCGCCTCAGGGCCTGTTTCGTAGGAACTGGCCCTACCCGGTGCGCACCGCGATCAGCGACTTCGGCAGGCCGAACACCCGCTCCACCAGCATGGTGGAGTCGGGGAAGTAGTGCCGCATCTGCGAGCGGTCCAACAACTCGGTCCAGAGCACCTGGTGGATGGCGGCGTCGTGGCTGCGGGTGGGTTTGTGCCCCAACGGCCAGCGGCGGGCGAACGCGGTGCGCAGCCGGACCGGCAGGAACTGCATGCCCGGCGCGATCCAGTGTGGCTCGATGGGGAAGTAGCGGTAGGGCGTCTGCACCCAGTGCCGGTCAGCAAGGGAGCGGGCGGCGGCGGCGAAGCGGATCCGGCGTTCGTGCCCGCCCACATGCTCCAGCACGGAGTTCGAGAAGACCAGGTCGTAGCTGCCCTTGGCCAGGTGCGGGGGCAGGTCGCAGGCGTCGGCCTGCTCGACGTGGGCCCAGTCCGGGACGGCGGTGGGCGGCGACTCCAGGTTGACGACTGTCACGCGGGCCGGCCGGACGGTGGCGCGGTGCCAGGTGCCGAGCCGGCCACCGAGATCGACAACGTGCATGTCGCCGATGTCCGGGAAGGTGCGCGCCAGCCAGTCCGAGCGGTGCCGACGCCGTCGGGCGCTCCACGACTGGTCACTGTCGACAAGGCGGTAGCGCAATCGATTGGGGCCCATTTAACGCAATGTACCGCCGTGGCCACGGCGTACAAACATGCGGATACGCCGATCCTTATTGAAGATCGGTTATCCGACACTCACCTTCCGTACATGATCTTGATGGCCTTGACGAGCCGGGCCACGTCGGTGGGGGTGCGGTCGAAGGTCATCGACGGCAGCAGCGACCGGGCGCGGCGTCGGGTGATCGCCTTGGCCCGACCGAACTCACGCAGGCCGTCCTCACCGTGGATCCGGCCGAAACCGGAGTCACCGACACCGCCGAACGGCAGGGTGGACATGCCGGCGAAGGTCAGCGTGGAGTTGATCGACGCCATCCCGGAGCGCAGCCGCCGGGCGATGGACACCGCGCGCCGCCGGCCGAAGACCGAACCACCGAGGCCGTACGACAGGGCGTTGGCGCGGGTGACGGCCTCGTCGGCGTCGCGGACCCGGCTGATGGTCAGCGTGGGGCCGAAGGTCTCCTCGCGGATCGCCGCCGAGTCCTCCGGGACGTCCACCAGCACTGTGGGGTGGACGTACGGCGGCTGCACGGCGCTCGGGCCGCCGAGCACGGCGCGCCCGCCGGACGTGATCGCGGCGTCGATGTGCCGACGGATCACGTCGATCTGCTGGGGCATGGTGATCGGGCCGATGTCGGTGCCCTGCGGCCCGACCGTCAGCCGGCCAGCGCGGGCCACCACCTTGTCGACGAAGGTGTCGAAGACGGCGTCGACGGCGTACACCCGCTCGATGCCGATGCAGGTCTGGCCCGCGTTGGTCATGCCGCCCCAGACGCACGCCTCGGCGGCGGCGTCCAGGTCGGCGTCGCTGTCGACGATCATGGCGTCCTTGCCGCCGCCCTCGATGAGCACCGGGGTCAGCGACTCGGCGCAGGCGGCCATCACCTTGCGGGCGGTGGCGGTGGAGCCGGTGAAGGCCAGCTTGTCGACGCCGGAGCGGCACAGCGCGGCGCCCACGTCGCCCTGCCCGTGCACGGCGGTGAACACCGGCTGCTCGGGCACCACCTCGGCGAAGCTGTCCACCAGCCACTGGCCGACGGCCGGGGTGTACTCGCTCGGCTTGAGCACCACGCCGTTGCCGGCGGCGAGGGCGTACGCGGCGGAGCCGATGGGCGTGAAGACCGGATAGTTCCACGGCCCGATCACGCCGACCACCCCGTACGGCTGGTATTCGAGGTGCCCGGAGAATTCGGCGAGGATGAGCCGAGACCGCACCCGGCGTGGGCCGAGTACGCGCCCGGCGTTACGGGCGGCCCAGTCGATGTGCTCGATCGCGGTGACGATCTCGACGATGGCGTCGGCGACCGGCTTCCCGCCCTCGACGTGCACCACCTCGGCCAACTGCTCGATGCGCGTGGCGAGCAGGGCACGCCAGCGCAGCATCCGCTCACGACGGCCGGTGAAGCCAAGGCTGGCCCACCACTCGCCGGCGGCACGGGTGCAGGCGACGGCCTGCTGCACGTCGACGTCGGTGGCGACCGGGAAGCGACCGGCCTCGGCACCGGTCGCCGGGCTGGTGGAGACCAACTGGCCCGCTTCGATGACCGGAACGCCCGGGACATGCACTGCCGTCATGGCGGAAGTCTAGACCCGAGGATTACTCACCGGTAGGGTCGCCGATTCGGGGCCGAGGGGCCGGCGTCGCGCCAACCCGACCGATCGTTGATCAGTGCAGGTCAGTGTGGTGGTGACGAGTGTGGCCCGCCCGAATCGTCGAACGGCAGGTGTCCGGGAGGTGACGAGAGGCTGACCGGCCGGTCGGTATTGACGACTACCGTCTGATGGCAAGCTGACGCGCGGAGTGACGGTGTGGGGTGGAGGGCTGACTGTCCATGGAGGAACATCCGGAACTGATGCCGCTGTTGACGGTCGCGGGTGGGCCGATGCGCGGCGCGAGTTTTCGTATGCGAGCCGAGATACAGGTGATCGGCCGAGCGCCGAGCGGCCAGGTGGTCATCAACGACCCGCACCTGAGCCGTCGCCACGCCGAGGTGTGGCTGGCACCGGAAGGGCCGTCCCTGCGGGACCTCGGCTCGACAAATGGCACCTGGCTCAACGACCGGCGGATCACCGAGGTGGAACGACTCTCCGACGGTGACGTGATCCGGCTGGGTCGTACCGAACTGCGCCTGTTCGACCCCGGGGTGGCGCTCACCGACCCGGTGGGGCTCAGCTTCGGCCCGCCCCGGCGCGACGTCCGGCCGACCCTGCCGCTGCCCCTGGCCGCACCGCCGGGCACCCGCCGCTGACCGCCTGGCGGCCAGCCACACGGGGCGGCCGCGCTGGATGGCGGTCCGACACCTGGACCGGCGGGAACACCCGTGGCAGCATGCCGCGGATGGAAACCGAGCAGCGGATCGTGACGGCGAACGGCATCACCCAGGCGGTACGGGTGGCCGGCCCGCCGGACGGCGCTCCGGTTCTGCTGATCCACGGCAACTGCTCGTCAGCGCTGTTCTGGGAGCCGCTCGTCCGCCGGTTGCCACCGACGCTGCGGGTGGTCGCCCCCGACCTGCGGGGGTACGGCGACTCCGCGACCGCCCCGGTGGACGCCACCCGGGGCCTGCGGGACTTCGCCGACGACGTCGCCGCCCTGCTGGCCGACCCCACACTCTTCCCCGCCGACGCGCGCCCGGTGGTGGTCGGGCATTCCCTCGGCGGCGGGGTGGCGATGAGCCTGCTGGTCGACCACCCGCACCGGGTGGGGGCGTTGCTGCTCGCCGCTCCGGTCTCCCCGTACGGCTTCGGCGGCACCCGCGACCTGACCGGCACGCCGACCACCCCCGACTTCGCCGGCACCGGCGCGGGCACGGCGAACCGGGACTTCGTGGCCCGACTCGCCGCCGGTGACCGGAGCGCCGACGCGGCGGCCAGCCCGCGCGCCGTCCTGCGAACCACCTATGTGGCCGATCCCGCCTCGCTCGGCGTGGACGAGGAGCTGCTGCTGGACACCGTGCTCTCCACAGCGACCGGGGACGACAACTACCCGGGCACGGCGGTGCCGTCGGAGAACTGGCCGGGCACCGCGCCGGGGGAGCGCGGCGTGCTCAACGCGCTCGCGCCGACCTGGTTCCGGCTCGCCGACGAACTGGTGGCCGTCGCCGAGAAACCGCCGGTCACCTGGGTACGCGGCGACGCCGACGTCATCGTCTCGGACACCTCGCTGTTCGACCTGGCGTACCTGGGTTCGCTGGACCTCGTGCCCGGCTGGCCCGGCGCGGACGCCTGCCCGCCGCAGCCGATGGTCGGCCAGACCCGGGCGGTGCTCGACCGGTACGCGGCGGCTGGCGGGGCGTACCACGAGGTGGTGCTGCCGGCGTGCGGGCACAGCCCGCACCTGGAACGCCCGGCGGAGTTCGTCGCCGAGTTGTTGGCCCTGACCAGCCGGTCGACCGCCTGACCGGCGGCCCGGCGGTCGGCCGGGGAGCAGTGCCGTGCCGTGGGTGAAATATGCCACGGCGTCTCGACAACTCACCGTCACGTGGCAGACTCGCGCGCATAACCTTAGCGGCCGTTCAGTGGCCGTGCGGAGTCTCTGGGGAGGCCGGTCGTGGCGCGCGAGTTCAGCACCGTAGGGGTGGTCGGGCTGGGCACCATGGGTGCCGGCATCGTCGAGGTCTTCGCCCGCAACGGCATCGACGTGGTGGCCGTGGAGATCTCCGCACCCGCCCTGGAACGCGGCCGGGCCACCCTGAAGGGCTCCACCGACCGGGCGGTCGCCAAGGGCAAGCTCGCCGAGGCGGACCGCGACGCCCTGCACGAGCGGGTGCACTTCGCGGTCGGGCTGGACGCGCTGCACTCCGTCGACCTGGTCATCGAGGCGGTGCCCGAGCACCTGGACCTCAAGCAGCGGATCTTCGCGGAGCTGGACCGGGTCTGCCGCCCCGACACGATCCTCGCCACCAACACCTCGTCGCTGAGCGTCACCGAGATCTCGGTGGCCACCAGCCGACCCAACCAGGTCATCGGCATCCACTTCTTCAACCCGGCTCCGGTGATGAAGCTGGTCGAGGTGGTCCGCACCGTCGTCACCGCGCCCGAGGTGGTCGCCGACGTGGAGGCGCTCTGCGCCCGGCTCGGCAAGGTCGACGTCACCATCAACGACCGGGCCGGCTTCATCGCCAACGCGCTGCTCTTCGGCTACCTCAACCACGCCGTCGGCATGTTCGAGTCGCACTACGCGACCCGGGAGGACATCGACGCCGCCATGAAGCTCGGCTGCGGCCTGCCGATGGGCCCGCTGGCGCTGATGGACCTCATCGGTCTGGACACCGCGTACGAGATCCTGGACACCATGTACCGGCGCGGCGGGCGGGACCGCCGGCACGCCCCGGTGCCGCTGCTCAAGCAGATGGTCACGGCGGGACTGCTCGGCCGGAAGTCCGGCCGGGGCTTCTACACCTACGAGCGGCCCGGCTCCCCGGTGGTCGTATCGGATGAGGCGACGCCGCCGGCCACGGAGGCCGCGCTCGCCGACGGGGCCCGCGCCATCGCGAAGGTGGGCGTGGTGGGTTCCGGGACGATGGCCACCGGGATCATCGAGGTGTTCGCGAAGGCCGGCTACGAGGTCGTCTCGGTCACCCGCGGCGCGGAGAAGTCCGCGAAGGTCTGCGAGGCGGTGAAGACCTCGCTGAACAAGGGCGTGGTGCGCGGCAAGCTCGCCGAGGCCGACCGGGACGCCGCGCTGGGCCGGATCAGCTGGTCCGCCACGCTCGACCACCTCGCCGACGTCGACCTGGTGGTCGAGGCGGTCGTCGAGGAGTTGAGCGTCAAGAAGGCCCTCTTCGCCAGCCTCGACGAGATCTGCAAGCCGGGCGTCGTGTTGGCCACCACCACCTCGTCGCTGCCGGTGATCGACGTGGCGATGGCCACCCAGCGGCCGGCCGACGTGGTGGGGCTGCACTTCTTCAACCCGGCGCCGGTCATGCCGCTGGTCGAGGTCGTCCGCACCATCCGCACCTCCCCGGAGGCCACCGCCACCGCCCGCGCCGTCTGCGCCGCCCTCGGCAAGACCGGCGTGGTCTGCGGCGACCGGTCCGGGTTCATCGTCAACGCGCTGCTCTTCCCGTACCTGAACGACGCGGTGAAGATGCTGGAGGCCAGCTACTCCACGGCCGACGACATCGACCACGCCATGAAGCTGGGCTGCGGCTACCCGATGGGCCCGTTCGAGCTGCTCGACGTGGTGGGGCTGGACGTCTCCCTGGCCATCCAGCGCGAGCTGTACCTGGAACTGCGCGAGCCGGGCTTCGCGCCCGCGCCGCTGCTGGAGCACCTGGTCACCGCCGGCTACCTGGGCCGCAAGACCCGCCGCGGCTTCCGCGACCACTCACACCGCTGACCGGGTCAACGCCCGTGGGCGCTGAGCGCGTCTGCAGGGTGTGACCTTCGAGGAGTACGTCAGCAGCCGGGGTCCGGCGCTGGTCCGGCTCGCCCGGCTGCTGACCGGTGACGAGCACCGGGCCGAGGACCTCGCCCAGGACGTGCTGTCCCAGGCGTACGTGCAGTGGCGCAGGATCGCCCGCGCCGACCGGCCGGACGTCTACGTGCGCCGGATGCTGGTCAACGCCAACATCTCCTGGTGGCGGCGTCGGTCCAGCCGGGAGTTGGTCGTCGACACCTTCGCCGAGCGGGCGCACCGAGGCGACCTGGGCGGCGAAGCGGCCGACCGGGACGAGATGTGGCGGCTGATCCTGGGCCTGCCCGACCGTCAGCGAGCGGTCCTGGTGCTGCGCTACTACGAGGACCTCGACGACGCGACGATCGCGCAGATCCTGAACTGCTCGCCGGTCACCGTCCGTACCCACGCGATGCGGGCGCTCGCCAACCTCCGGGAGCGCTGCGGTGCCCCGGCCAGCAACGGGAGCCGACCGTGACAGACCTCGACGAGCGGATCATCTCCACCCTGCGGGAGCACGCCGAGGGTCAGGTGGACATCAGCCTCTTGACCAGCGGGGCGGTTGCCCGGGGCCGGGCCCGGCGGATGCGGCGACGGGCCGCGGTGGGCGGGACGGCGCTCGGCGTGGTGACGGTGCTCGGCCTCGGCGTGGCGGGCGGCGGTGGGCTGCCCGTGCGGGTGCCGTGGACGGGGGCGAAGCCGGCAACCCAGGCGGCCATGCCGGCGGTGGCGGACGGGGTGCCGGGCGCACTCACCCGCCCTGACCTGGTCGGAAAGGACCCCGGTCTGCTGCACTTCGGCGTCGACCCGGCCCACGCCCGCTACCTGAGCTGGCGATCGGCGGACGGCCTGGAGAGCGCCCAGCTGGATCTCGGCGGCGCCGCACCGGTCAGTTTCTCCCTCGCCCGCAGCGCCGGCGTGGCCGAGGAGGTCCACCTGGAGGGCGACAGGTACGTCCCGGCAGTGATGATTCCGCCCTACGACGGTCAGTTGACTCAGTTCTCCCTGGACATCCCCGACAGTGACCCGATCTGGGTGCTGCGATGGCAGCCGGTGCCCGGTCTCTTCGCCCGCCTGCGCACGGTGGCGCCCACCGACGCGGCGCTGCAGGCGGCCAGGAGCGCGCTGCGGCTGGATGTGGCGCACCGGTGCAGCGCCCCGGTGCGGCTCACCGCGATGCCGGCGGGGGCGTGGAATGCCGGATGCGAGGTCAGCGTGGCCAGCCTCCCGACCGCGCTGGACGTCTCGCTGGTCGTCAACGGGAGCGGATTCCGCTCGATGGAGGTGCGGCTCCGATACCCGCACGGCATCGTCGGTGACCGCCCGGAACCCAACGCGACGGCGGGCGGGCGGCCGGTCCACGTCTCCGCGCAGGGCGAGACGATGGAATTGCTCGACGTACCGAAGGCCCAAGTCACGGCCGGTTGGGGCCGGCCGAACGAGGGTTTCACCGAGGAGGACGCGGCGACGGTGCTGGGCGGGGTGCAGGTCGCCGAGCACCTGGACCGGCCCGCGACCTGGTGACCGCCCCGGGCGGCCGCACCCGCCGGACGTACGCTTGGTGACTGTGAGCCCCCGTCGCAACCGCCCCCGCCGGGACGAGAACGCCAACCTGGACGCCGACCGGGTCCGGCAGGGCGTCGCCTCGGTGCAGCAGTGGACCGACGGCGCCTGGCAGGTACGCGGCATCGGCGCCGGCGCGTCGGTCAAGACGTACCGTTGCCCCGGTTGTGACCAGGAGATCCGACCCGGGGTGGCACACCTGGTGGCCTGGCCGGCGGACGGCCTGGGTGACCTGACCGACCGGCGGCACTGGCACAGCGGCTGCTGGCGCGCCCGGGACCGGCGCGGCCCGGCGGTGCAGCGCGGCCGGGGCACCCCGCGCTACTGATCAACCTGGCGTGCTGACGCCTTACCGAGCGGCCCGGGGCGGTGCCGGCTCTCGGCCTGAGCGGTCCGCCCGTTAGCGACCTGGGTCACCCTGTTCGTGCCTGGGCGGGCGGCGGCGGCGACTTCGCGACAGACTTGAGCGGTGAGCACAGCGATCCGCGCGTCGTCGATCCTGCCCGGCCGCCGGGAGGACATTGAGCTGCACACCGCCGACGGTCTGCGGCTGGTCGGTGAGCTGGCCCTGCCGGCCGACCGGCCGCCGGTGGCCACCCTGGTCTGCCTGCACCCGCTGCCCACCCACGGCGGCATGATGGACAGCCACGTGTTCCGCAAGGCCGCCTGGCGGCTGCCCGCGCTGGCCGACCTGGCGGTGCTGCGGTTCAACACCCGGGGCACCAGCAGCGTGCGCGGCACCAGCGAAGGAGCCTTCGACGGCGCGGTGGGCGAGCGGTACGACGTGGCCGCCGCCATCGAGTACGCGGAGTTCGCCGAGCTGCCCAACATCTGGCTCGTCGGCTGGTCGTTCGGCACCGACCTGGCGCTGAAGTACGGCTGCGACCCCGCGATCGTCGGGGCGATCCTGCTCTCCCCGCCGCTGCGCTTCTCCGCCCCGGAGGACCTGGCCACCTGGGCCAGCTCGGGTCGGCCACTGGTGGCGCTGGTGCCGGAGTTCGACGACTACCTGCGCCCCGCCGAGGCGGGGGAGCGGTTCGCCGCCGTGCCGCAGGCCGAGGTGGTCGGGGTGCCGGGTGCCAAGCACCTCTGGGTGGGCGACGCGGAGACCGTTCTGGACGAGATCGTCCGGCGGGTCAACCCGGCCGTCGAGGTGCCGCTGCCGACGACCTGGGACGGCCCGATGGAGGCCGGCGACGTCAGCGCGTACGCCGACCGGACGGTGGCTGCCTTCGCCGACACGCCCGTCCCCGGCCCGGCCGCCACCAAGGCGGACTGACCGCCCGGCCTGCTGGCTCCCGCCCGGCCTGCTGGCTCTGTCCGGTCGTCGGTCAGTGCTGACGGTCAGCGGCGTTCCTGGCGGGGCAGCACCACCTCGCGCAGGATCAGTTGCAGGGCGGCCACCGTGGGGATGGCGATCAGCGCGCCCACCACGCCCAGCAGCGACACCCCGAGCAGCGCGGCCAGCAGGGCGGCCACCTCGTTGACCTCCACCGAGCGCCGCATCACCTTCGGGTAGATGAGGTAGTTCTCCACCTGCTGGTAGATCAGAAAGAAGATCGCGCAGGCGATGCCGGTGGGCAGGTCCGCGGCGAAGCCGACCAGGCTCACGATCACCGCGCCGAGGGTGGCGCCGATCTGCGGGATCAGGTCGGTCACCGCGACGACCACGGCCAGCGCGAACGGATACGGCAGGTCGACGATCAGCGCGAAGACGAAGGTGGTCGCGCCGGCCAGCACCGCGATGCTCAGCGCGCCGACCATGTACGAGCCGACCTTTGCCAGGATCTCGTCGCCGATCAGCTGCACACGCTCCCGGCGCGACCGGGGCACCAACGAGTAGCCCAGCGAGCGCAGCCGGTCGAAATAGGCCAGGAAGTAGATCGTCAGCACCAGCACGGTCAGCGTCCGGAACACCGTGCCGAAGATCAGTTGTGCTCCGCCCAGCACCCCGCCGAGTGCCCGCCCGACCGTCTGGGCGTTGGCGGCGTTCTGCACCCGCTCCACCACGTCGTACCGCTCCACCAGGTCATTGACCGTCGGGTTGCGGCGCAGCTCGTCGAGCAGGCTCGGGATCTGGTCGATGAACTGACCCGACTGGGTGACGATCGGCGGGACCAGCGCCACCACCCCGCCGCAGAGCAGCAACACCACGGTCAACGCCACCGCGGCCACCGCCAGGCCGTGCGGCACACCCCAGCGGCCCAGCCGGACCACCGCCGGGTTGAGACCGACAGCGAGGAAGAGCGCGATCACCACCAGCACCAGGATGCCGCCGGCATTGCGAATCCCCAGATAGAGGGTGTACGCCAGCAGCACGCCCAGCGCGCCGGTGAAACCGATCAGGAAACTGCTGCGACGCAGTGGCCGCCCCGGCGTGCCGAACTTTCCGGACGGGACCGCGGGCGGCTCGTCCGGGTCGATCCCCGGGGCGGGAACCGGCACCGGCGGTGGCGTCTGCACCGGCTGCGGAGTTGCCGTCCGCTGTGCTGTCTCCGCCCGCTCCGGTGTTTGCGGTGGCTGGGGTGTTTCTGTTGGCTCCGGTGTTTGCGGTGACTGGGGTGTTTCTGCTGGCTGGGGACCGGCGGTCACGTCCGGGTCGTCGCCAGCCGGGTCGTGCTGTGGCACCAGGGACCTCCCGGCTCAGGCCGTCGGACGACGGGCGACGGCCACGAACGTCCGCCACGCGGGAGGCGCGAACACCAGCACCGGGCCGGTCAGGTCCATGAGGTCACGACTTCCTTCATCAGTTCGATCGACTGGCGCCGGGACAACGCACCGTTTCTGATCATCCCCCCACGCGCCAGCAGCGTAGCCACCTCATGGTCGCCACCGACCGCGCGACCGTCAATCCGGTGCTCCATGTGCCCCACCCAACCACCGTCAGTGCCCCCGGCCGGATTGAACGGCCCGGAAAGGCCGACGACGCCCCGGGGGTCGACCAGAACCGTAGATCTTGGACAGTTTCCGTCACGTCCTGACGGAAACTGTCCAAGATCTGGTGGTGAGGTGGCTTCCCGACGGTGAAGGCTGTTCGGATGCTGCCCGCCGACGACGCCGACACCCTCGACTGGCTCGCCTTCGAGCAGGCGGGCGTGCTGACCACCGCGCAGGTGGCCGGGCTGCTCAGCGAGGGCGCGGTGCGGGGCCGGATCCGCACCGGCCGGTGGCGGTCGATCTGCCGGGGAATCCTGCTGACCGGCAACGGCCGCCTGACCCGCGACCAGCAACTGTGGGTCGCGGTGCTGGCCGCCGGACCGGGGGCGATGCTGGCCGGGGTGACCGCCGCCGCCGAGGCCGGGGTACGAGGGCTGCGCCGCGAACCACTGCACGTACTGGTGCCGGCCGCCCGCCGTGCGGCGCGGACCACACTGCGGCGCCTGCCGATCGACATGCCAGCGGTGCTGGTGCATCGCACGACGGTGCTGCCCGAATCACACCGTCAACTCGCCCGTCCGCCACGCACCACGACGGCCCGGGCTCTGGTGGACGCGGCAGGCTGGGCGGCTGGCGTGGACGAGGCGCAGGCGGTGCTGGCCGCCGGTTGCCAGCAACGCCGGGTACTGCCCGAGGAGTTGCGGGCGGTGCTCGACGTGCTGCCCCGGGTGCCGCGCCGGCACCTGATCGGGCAGACGGTCGGCGACATCGCGGGCGGCGCACAGGCGCTCTCCGAGATCGATTTTCTTCGGCTGTGCCGCCGGCACGGGCTGCCCGCACCCGATCTTCAGAAACACCGGGTCGACGCGGCCGGCCGCAGCCGCTGGCTGGACGCGTACTGGCGGAAGTGGCGGGTGCAGGTGGAGGTCGACGGGGCGCACCACATGGACGCCCGGCAGTGGGCGGCGGACATGCGTCGGCAGAACGACGTCTGGACCAGCGGCGACCGGATCCTGCGCTTCCCGGCCTGGCTGGTCCGTGCCCGCCCGGACGAGGTCGCCGACACCGTCCGCCGCGCTCTCGTAGCGGCCGGCTGGACCCCCACCCCACCGCTGCGCCACCCGACGGCAAAGTGAATTTTGGACACTTTCCGTCAGGTGTTGACGGAAAGTGTCCAAAATCTCGAAGCCTGGGTGTGGGCGGTCAGTCCTTGTCGAGGGTGACCTTGCTGGGCTTGGCGCTGCGCTCGTCGGTGGTCGGCTTACTGGGTCGCTTGCCGTTCTCACCGGTGCTAGTGATCTTGGTGGGCTTGGCGCCCCGGCCACCCTCGCCCGGCACGGCGGCCACTGTCGGCTCCCCGTCCACCCCGGCGCTCGCCGTCCCACCGTCCACCGTGGTCACCGGCTCGGCCACCGGCCGCGTCGTGGGCTGCCCCGACTCGTCCGTACCCGCGTTCACCGGCTGCCGGGTGTCGGCGGGCTCCGCCTTCAGCCCGGTGCCCGTACCCGACTCGCCCGGACCCGACCGGGCGCCGGTGCCGGCGGTAACGCTCACGCCGTCGTCCCCACCACCGGACCTGTCCGCGCTCGCGTCGGACGCCGCGTCCGGCGCGGTCGGGCCGTCGATCGGGCCGGCGACACTCTGCAACCGCAGCTCGGACATCTGACGCTGGAGCTCGTCGGACTCCTGCCGGGCCTTCCAGGTCTCCTGCCGCAGATCCGCGAGCTGCTGCTGGGCCTGGGCGATCTCCAGCATCACCTGCGCCAACTGCTGCCGGCCCGCCGCCGCCTCCTGCTGCGTCGCCGCCAGGTGCTGCTGGGTGGTGGCCAGGTGCTGCTGCGTGGTGGCCGCGTACTCCTCGAACTGCCGCCGGGACGCCGCGACATGCTCGTCGGCCTTGCGGCGCTTGTCGCCGGCCTCGGTCTCGGCCCGACTCAGCAGCTCGGTGGCCTCCGCCTCGGACCGCTGGCGCAGCGCCGCAGCGTCCTGCTCGGCCGCCTGACGGATGCCGGCCGCACCCTGTTCGATCTCGTTCTTGCGGGCGGTGTACTCGGTCTCCAGCTCGTTCTTGCGGGTGGAGTACTCCGTCTCCAACTCGTCGCGGCGGGCGGTGAAGCCGCTCTCCAGCTCCTGCTGACGGCTGGCGAACGCGGCTTCCAGCTCCTGCTGGCGTGCGCCGTGCTGCTTGTCCAACTCGTCGCGGCGCTTGGCGAACTCCTGCTCGGCCGCGGACCGTCGCTGCGCCAGCTCCCGGTCGGCCGCCTCCCGACGGGAGTTGACCTCCTGTTCCACCCCGGCCCGCCACGCGCCCAGTTCCTGCTGGGTCTGCGCCCGGGTGTGCTGCACGTACGCCTCGGTCTCGGTGCGCATCCGCTGCACGTACGCCTCGGTCTCGGCGCGGCTGCGCTTCGCCGACTCGGTGGCCTGCGTCGTCAGCCGCTCGGCCTCCTGCTGCGCCTTGGCGCGGGTGGCCCGCCCGGCCATCGACGCGTCGTCGATGATCTGCTTGGCCTCCTGCTGCGCCTTGGCGTGGGTGGCCCGTCCGGCCTCGGTCGCGGTGTCGGTGAGCCGTTTGGCCTCCTGGAGGGCCTTGGCATGCACCTCCTTGGCCGCATCGCGCAGATCGCTGGCCTCCTGCCGGGCGTTGGCCAGCGTCTCGCGGGCCGTCTCGCGCAGCTTGGTGGCTTCCTGCTGGGCCCGGGTGTGGATCTCCTTGGCGGAATCCCGCAGCTGGGTGGCCTCCTGCTGGGCCTTCGCCAGCGCGTCCTGCGCCGCCTTGCGCAACTGCGCCGACTCGTCCTTGGCCGACCGCAGGGTCTCCTCCGCCTCGGCCCGCCGGGCGGCGCTGTGCCGCTCCTCCTCCGCGCGCCGGGCGGCGAGAGCGATCTCAAAGTCCTTCAGCGCCCGCGCGGCCTGCTCGCGAGCCTCCTCGATGATGTGCTCGGCCGCGGCACGACGGGCCTCGATTTCCCCGTTGGCGTCGGCGAGGATCTGCTCGGCCTGTTCCTCGGCGAGAGTGAGGATCGACTCGACCCGCGGGCCGAGATGGCGGAACGACGCCCGGTCGACCACGTTCATCTGCTTGCGCACCTGGGTCAGGTCACGCTGGAGAACCTCGACCTGGCCGGCGAGCTTGTGGATCTGTGTGTACGCCTGTTCCCGTTCGGAGGCGAGGGTCGCTATCTCGTGCTCAGCACGCGCGACATATCGGTCGACCTGTTTCTTCTCGTACCCCCGCAGAGCGGACTCGAAGCTGGGCTCCGTCGTCACGTCCCCGCCAAGGGCGAACAGTTCCTCGCCGTGCGACATGCCCCCATCCTCACACGCAACGGGCCCTGCTGGGGCGATACGGACGGGCCTTGTGGGAGCTACTTCACTCCGGCGCGGCTGACGGATACCAGGGGTAGGGAAACGCATACGGCGCGAGGTGGCACCGGTTACCCGGTGTCACCTCGCGCCGTCGATGCCCCGACCTGACGCCTCGCGTCAGCCGGCGGTCTCCGCGGGCACCCGCTCCTGACCGCCGTCGTTCTTCTTGGCGTCCGGCTTGGCAGCCGGAGCGGCCTGCGCCGGCATTCCCGGAACGATGCCGGCGAGCCCGGACAGCATCTGACCCAGCTGCGAGGTGACAGCGTCCTTCTGCCGGGTGAGGTCCTCGACCTCGCGGCGGGCGGCCTGCGTGGTCAGCTCCGCCTCGGTGCGAGCCTCGGTGAGCAGGCGCTGCGACTCGGCCTTCGCCTCGTTGAGGGTCTTCTCCGAGAGGGCCTTGGCCTTGTCGATCGTCTCGGCGGCGTTGCGCTCCGACTCGATCCGCCGCGCCTCGGCGCGCTGCTCGATCTCCTTGGCGCGCTCCTGCGCGGCCCGGGCCCGCTGCTCGGCCTCGCTGACCATCTTCTGGGTCTGCGCGACCTGGGCGGCGTGGCGCTCGGACTCCTCGCGCTCGGCCTTCTCCCGACGCTCGGCCAGCTGAAGCTCCAGGGCCTGCAGGTCCTTGTCGCGCTTGTCCCGCGCGTCGGTGAGCAGCTTGGTCGCCTCGGCGCGCTTCTCCTCAGCTTCGCGGGCGGCCTTCGCCCGCTGCTGGGTGATCTCCCGCTCGGCGGTGGCGCGCAGGGTCGCGACCTCCCGCTCGACAGTCGACTTCAGCTCGGCCACCTCGTGTGCGGTGACGGTACGCAGCTGCTTGGTCTCACGGTCGGCGTCGGCGCGCAGCGTGTCAGCCTCGCGGCGGGCCTGCACCCGGACCTCGGCGGCCTCACGCTCGGCGGCCGTGCGCAGGTTGCCCGCCTCGCGCTCGGCGCTCGCCTTCATGGCAGCGGCCTCGGCACGGGCCTTGTCGGTGATCTCGCGGGCCTCGAGGCGGGCGGCGGAGAGGATGCCCTCCGACTCGCGCTTGGCCTCGTTGCGGTGATCGTTGGCCTGCTCCTCGGCGAGCCGCAGGATCTGCTCCACGCGGGTGCCGAGCCCGGAGAGGGTGGGCCGGCTGTTCTCTTCGAGCTGCTTGTTCGTGTCGGTGAGCTTCTGCTCCAGCGCACTCATGCGCTGCTCGGCCTGGCGGAGCCGACGCTGGGCGTCGTTCATCCGCTGCTCGGCCTCGGCACGGGCCTGCTCGGACTGGGTCAGCGCGGCGGTCATCCGGCCGAGGAAGTCGTCGACCTGGTGAGTGTTGTATCCGCGCAGGCCAACGGTGAAATCTGGCTGCGAGTTCGCGTTATCGAAGAACGCGAGAGGGGAGGACTGCTGCTGGGGCATTGGGACATACTGGCAGACGCCCCAGGGTGCTTCGCAAGAGCGGTGGGAAGCTTTCGTGCCCTCTTTACATGGTCAACTCCTGCCGTCGACGAGGTCGGACCAATCGGCGATCTTGGCAGGTCCCGGCCTGTCGCACGCCACGCAGCGTGACGCGGAAAAGGGCCCCGGGGTTACCCCGAGGCCCTTTGTTCGATCCGGGTGGGTTATCCGCTAATGAGGGCGGAAGAACAATGAGCGATCATCGCAATGGTCATCCCGCGTTCACCCGTCCGGCCGGCCGGCGCCCCGCAACCGGTCGCGCCGCTCGGCGAACCGGCCGGGCCGGTCGATGGGGACCCGCCGGGCCGGTCAGTGGCTGGGACCGGCACAGAAGGTCAGTGGGCCGGGGACCCGCCGGGCCGGTCAGTGACCGCGGAACCGGTTGATCGCGTCCTCGTGCCGGGCCCGCAGTTCCCCGTCGCGTACGCCCAGCCCGTCGGCGGGCGCGAGGCAGCGCACGCCGACCTTGCCCTGGTGGGCGTTGCGGTGCACCTCGTACGCGGCCTGGCCGGTCTGCTCCAACGGGTAGGTGCGGGACACCGTGGGGTGCACCTTGCCGAGCGCCACCAGGCGGTTGGCCTGCCACGCCTCGTGGTAGTTGGCGAAGTGGCTGCCGACGATCCGCTTGAGGTGCATCCACAGGTAGCGGTTGTCGTACTGGTGCTGGAAGCCGCTCGTGGAGGCGCAGGTGACGATGGTCCCGCCGCGTCGGGCCACGTAGACGCTGGCGCCGAACGTCTCCCGTCCCGGGTGCTCGAACACGATGTCCGGGTCCTCGCCGCCGGTCAGCTCGCGGATCCGCTCGCCGAAGCGCCGCCACTCGTCCGGGTCCTGGGTCTCCTCGTCCTTCCAGAAGCGGAAGCCCTCAGCGGCCCGGTCGATGACGAGTTCCGCACCCATCCGGCGGCACAGCTCGGCCTTCTCCGGTGAGGACACCACGCAGACCGGGATCGCGCCGCCGTTGAGTGCCATCTGCGTGGCGTACCCGCCGAGGCCGCCGGAGGCGCCCCAGATCAACACCACGTCGCCCTGTTTCATGTTGGCGCCGTGGTGCGAGACGAGCTGCCGGTACGCGGTGGAGTTGACCAGCCCGGGGCTGGCCGCCTCCTCCCAGCTCAGGTGCCGTGGCTTGGGCATCAGCTGGTTGGCCTTGACGATGGCCAGCTCGGCGAGCCCGCCGAAGTTGGTCTCGAAGCCCCAGATCCGCTGCTGCGGGTCGAGCATGGTGTCGTCGTGACCGGCCGCGTCCTCCAGCTCGACGGAGAGGCAGTGCGCGACCACCTCGTCGCCGGGCGCCCAGCGGGTCACCCCGGGGCCGGTGCGCAGCACCACGCCCGCCGCGTCCGAGCCGACCACGTGGTACGGCAGGTCGTGCCGGCGGGTCAGTTCGGAGACCCGGCCGTAGCGTTGCAGGAACCTGAAGGTGGACACCGGCTCGAAGATGCTGGTCCACACCGTGTTGTAGTTGATCGCGCTGGCCATCACCGCGATCAGCGCCTCGCCCGGTGCCAGCTGCGGTGTCGGCACCTCCTGCACGTGCAGTGCCTTGCGTGGGTCCTTGTCCCGGGTGGCCATGCCGTCGAACATCCGGGCTTCCTCGGCGCGGACGACCACGCCCCGGTAGCTCTCCGGTACGGGCAGTCCGGCGACGCCGGCGAGTTCGCGGTCCGGATCGTTCGATTCCTCCGCCGCCATGATCGCTTCGAGGATGTCCTGCACGGTGACCTCCGGTTCGTCCGCACCCGCACGGGCCCGGGTGCTGCCATCGTCGGCGCCGGTGGGCACGACCGCCATGTCGGCATTCGACACATCCGGCACCGGTCGCGCTCTTGTGGGGCCGGACGTTACTGAACGGTAGCTAGGCCGGGAAGTCCTCTGTGAAAAACTGCATCCGCCGATGCGTGAAGGTGTCCGGCGACCCCGCCAACCGCGCACTGACGTGCGCGCCCGGGGGCTCCCGAACGACGCCGCCCCCGTTGATCAAGAGCTCTTGGTCAGCTGCGCGGCGCAGGCATGACGCCGACCTCTTGATCAACGGGGGCGGAGCGGGGCGGGGTCAGTGGGCAGTGGGCGCGGGTTGAACCAGTTCGACGAGGACGCCGCCGGCGTCCTTCGGGTGGACGAAGTTGATCCGGCTGTCCGCCGTGCCACGCCTCGGGGCGTCGTAGAGAAGGCGCATGCCGCGCTCGCGCAGCGCCGCGCAGGCTGCGTCGATGTCCATCACGGTGTACGCGACCTGCTGCACGCCCGGCCCGTTGCGGTCCAGGAACTTCGCGATCGTCGACTCCGGGGTGAGCGGGGCGAGCAACTGCACGCAGCCGCCCTCGGTGGTCGGCCCGACGGCCAGCATCGCTTCCCGGACGCCCTGCTCGGCGTTGGTCTCCACGTGTACGCAGCGCATCCCGAACGTCCGCTGGTAGAAGTCGATCGCGGCGTCCAGGTCGGCCACGGCGATCCCGACGTGGTCAATCTTGCGAAGCCCGATGTCTGTGACGTAGTCCGCACCGGGCTCGACGGGGGAGTTCTCTGCCATGGCGCTAGTCTGGCCGAACAATCGTTAAGGCGTACAGCTCGGCACCCCCCTCGGAGGCAGGCATGGCTTCGGTGATCGTCAGCGGCGCGCGGACCCCGATGGGCCGGCTGCTGGGCAACCTCAAGGACCTTCCCGCCACGAAGCTCGGCGGGATCGCCATCAAGGCGGCGCTGGAGCGGGCCGGCGTCAGCCCGGACCAGGTCCAGTACGTGATCATGGGACAGGTGTTGCAGGCCGGCGCCGGTCAGATCCCGGCCCGGCAGGCGGCGGTCGAGGCCGGCGTACCGATGTCGGTGCCGGCGCTGACCATCAACAAGGTCTGCCTCTCCGGCCTGGACGCGATCGCCCTGGCCGACCAGCTGATCCGGGCCGGCGAGTTCGACATCGTGGTGGCCGGCGGCATGGAGTCGATGACCAACGCCCCGCACCTGCTGATGGGCCAGCGCACCGGCTACAAGTACGGCGACGTGGTGGTCAAGGACCACATGGCGCACGACGGGCTCAGCGACGCCTGGGACTGCTGCTCGATGGGCGAGTCGACCGAGCGGCTCGGCGTCAAGCACGGTATCTCCCGCGCGGAGCAGGACGCCTTCGCCGCCGCCAGCCACCAGCGGGCCGCCGCCGCGCAGAAGAACGGCCACTTCGCCGACGAGATCACCCCGGTGGTCATCCCGCAGCGCAAGGGTGACCCGCTGGTGATCAGCGAGGACGAGGGCATCCGCCCGGACACCACCGCCGAGTCGCTGGCCAAGCTGCGCCCCGCCTTCGCGAAGGACGGCACGATCACCGCGGGCAGTTCGTCGCCGATCTCCGACGGTGCCGCCGCGGTGCTCGTCATGAGCAAGGCCAAGGCGAAGGAGCTGGGGCTGACCTGGTTGGCCGAGATCGGCGCGCACGGCAACGTGGCGGGCCCGGACAACTCCCTGCACTCGCAGCCGTCCAACGCGATCAACCACGCCCTGAAGAAGGGCGGCCTGAGCGTCGCGGACCTGGACCTCATCGAGATCAACGAGGCGTTCGCCCAGGTCGGCATCCAGTCCACCCGGGACCTCGGGGTCAGCCCGGACAAGGTCAACGTCAACGGCGGCGCGATCGCGCTCGGCCACCCGATCGGCATGTCCGGAGCGCGTCTCGTCCTCACCCTCGCCCTGGAGCTGAAGCGGCGCGGCGGTGGCACGGGCGCGGCGGCGCTCTGCGGCGGCGGTGGGCAGGGCGACGCGCTGATCATCCATGTGCCGGGCCAGTGAGCGCGAGGAGTGAGCCGGTTTTGCGAGCCCCGCAGTCGCGAACGAAGGTGGTGCGGTGAGCGCGAGGAGTGAGCCGGTTTTGCGAGCCCCGCAGTCGCGAACGAAGGTGGTGCGGTGAGCGAGGCCGAGCCCGTCCCGGCGGGCAGCACGTCGGTGCGCCGTAGTCGGGACGTACCGCTGCTGGTCGAGCGGGCCCGCGCGGGTGACCCCCGCGCGGTGGCCCGCCTGATCACCCTGGTGGAGAACGGCGACGAGTTGCTGCCGGCGATCGCCGCGGCGCTGGCGCCGTACGCCGGGCAGGCCCAGGTGGTCGGGCTGACCGGTTCACCCGGGGTGGGCAAGTCGACCACCACGAACGAGCTGGTCCGGGCGCTGCGGGCGCAGGGGCACCGGGTCGGTGTGCTGGCGGTCGACCCGTCCAGCCCGTTCACGGGTGGGGCGATCCTCGGTGACCGGGTCCGGATGCAGGACCACGCCACCGATCCGGGCGTCTACATCCGGTCGATGTCCAGCCGGGGGCACCTCGGCGGGCTGGCCGCCGCGACACCGCAGGCGGTCCGGGTGCTGGAGGGCGCCGGCTGCGACGTGGTGCTGGTGGAGACCGTCGGCGTCGGGCAGGCCGAGGTGGAGGTCGCCTCGCTGGCCGACACGACGCTGGTGCTGCTCGCACCGGGGATGGGTGACGCGATCCAGGCGGTCAAGGCCGGCATCCTGGAGATCGCCGACGTGTTCGTGGTCAACAAGGCGGACCGGGACGGCGTCGACGCCACCGTCCGGGACATCCAGGGCATGATCGCTCTGGGTGAGCGCGGCCCGGGGCAGTGGCGGCCGCAGGTGGTCCGCTCGGTCGCAGCGCGCGGCGAGGGCATCGACGACATCGCCGCCGCCATCGACAAGCACCGGGGCTGGCTGGTCGAGCACGGCGAGCTGCGCCGCCGCCAGGAGGCGCGGGCCGCCGCCGAGATCGAGGCGATCGCGCTCGGCACCCTCCGCGCCCGGATCGGGTCCCTTCGCGACGGTACGCACTTGTCCACTCTCGCCGCCCGGGTGGCCGAGGGCGCGACCGACCCGTACACGGCGGCGGACGAGTTGCTCGCCCAGCTCGCCCGCTGACCGGCAGGCGCGCCGGCCCCGAGTGCCCGGACGCGAAGCGGGCTCCGGTTTTAGTAGGCTCGCGGCGCGTGGCCGGCGGTCGGCCACCGCGCGGCGGGCTGACGGGACGGTCGGTCCACATCGCACCGGGACCAGGGGAGATGTGATCATGACGGACGCGGTGGAGAACGCCGGCGCGGTGTCGCCCTCGACGGGCGCGGCCCGGGGTGCCACGTCGGTTTCCGACGAGGTCGTCGAGAAGATCGCCGGTGCGGCCGCTCGTACCGTGCCCGGTGTCGCCGACCTCGGTGGTGACGTGTCCCGGTTCTTCAACAGCGTGTTGGACAAGGTCGGCCTGGACCAGGTGGGCGACGCTCGGCGGGGCGTGTCGGCCGACGTGAAGGGCGGCTCCGTCGTCATCAACGTGGTCCTGGTGATCGACGCCGGGCACGTCGTGACCGACGTGACCGAGGCGGTGCGGGCCGCGGTGATCGAGGCGGTGGAGAAGTACGGCCTCACTGTCACCCAGGTCAACGTCACTGTGGACGACATCGAGCTGAACCAGCCCGGGGCGACTGCCGGGGCCTGAGGCGTACCCGCCGGCGGCCGGCGACGGCTGCTGGGCCGCCCGTTGACCATCCACCGCGGACAGCCCGGGGCCGCGCCGTCCCAGTAGGCTCGCACCGCCCACCGTCGTCGGAGGGCAGGACGTGCCCGGACGCGGTGGTGCGAGGAGCAGGGAGCGACTGTGGACCTGGAAGCAACGCAGAAGCTGACCAGGGCGTCGGTGCCGGCCGGTGGCACGACCCAGGTCGCTGACGAGGTGATCGAGAAGATCGCCGTCGCGGCTGCCCGCGCGGTGCCCGGCGTGGCCGACCTGGGCGGGGACGTCGCCCGGTTCTTCAACGCGGTTCTCGACCGGGTCGGGCTGGACCAGGTGGGTGACGCCCGGCGGGGTTGCTCGGCCCATGTGACCGGGGACGCCGCCGTGGTCAACCTGGTGTTGGTGATCGAGGCAGGTCGGCCGGTGCCGGAGATCACCGGTCAGGTGCGCGCCCAGGTGACCGAGGCGGTCGAGGCGTACGGGCTGCGGGTGGACGAGGTCAACATCCGGGTCGACGACGTGGCGATGGGCGGGTCCGTGGGGTCGCCGACGGTCTGAGTCGGGTTGCGGCCGTCCCGTCCGGCGGGGTGTTACTTGCCGGTACGACACGACTTAGCGATCGTTCAGGTGGGGGCCTTACACTCGACGTGCAGTCGAGGACCCGAGGAGGAGCCCTGCTCATGGACGCCGACGAGATCGACGCCGGCCGGGCGCGCTGGCAGGCCCGGTACGACGCCGCGCGCAAGCGGGACGCGGACTTCACCACGCTCTCCGGGATGCCGGTGGAGCCCGTCTACGGGCCGCCCGAGGGCAGCGCGTACCCGGGCTTCGAACGGATCGGCTGGCCGGGCGAGTATCCGTACACCCGGGGTCTGTATCCGACCGGCTACCGCGGGCGGACCTGGACGATCCGGCAGTTCGCCGGCTTCGGCAACGCCCAGCAGACCAACGAGCGTTACAAGATGATCCTCGGCGCCGGTGGCGGCGGCCTGTCGGTCGCGTTCGACATGCCGACGCTGATGGGCCGCGACTCGGACGACCCGCAGGCGCTCGGCGAGGTCGGCCACTGCGGCGTGGCCATCGACACCGCCACCGACATGCAGACGCTCTTCGACGGCATCGACCTGTCCGGCGTCACCACCTCGATGACCATCTCCGGCCCGGCCGTGCCGGTGTTCTGCATGTACCTGGTCGCCGCCGAGCGGCAGGGCGCCGATCTGTCCAAGCTGGACGGCACACTGCAGACGGACATCTTCAAGGAGTACATCGCGCAGAAGGAGTGGCTCTTCGACCCGGAGCCGCACCTGCGCCTGATCGGCGACCTGATGGAGTACTGCGCCCGGGAGATCCCGCGCTACAAGCCGCTGTCGGTCTCCGGCTACCACATCCGCGAGGCCGGCTCGACCGCCGCGCAGGAGTTGGCGTACACCCTGGCCGACGGCTTCGGCTATGTCGAGCTGGGTCTGTCGCGCGGGCTGGACGTGAACGTCTTCGCCCCGGGGCTGAGCTTCTTCTTCGACTCGCACCTCGACTTCTTCGAGGAGATCGCCAAGTTCCGGGCCGCCCGCCGGATCTGGGCGCGCTGGCTGCGCGACGTGTACGGCGCGACCAGCGAGAAGGCCCTGTGGCTGCGGTTCCACACCCAGACCGCCGGGGTGTCGCTGACCGCGCAGCAGCCGGTCAACAACGTGGTACGCACCGCCGTCGAGGCGCTCGCGGCGGTGCTCGGCGGCACGAACTCGCTGCACACCAACGCGCTGGACGAGACCCTGGCGCTGCCCACCGACGAGTCCGCCGAGATCGCCCTGCGTACGCAGCAGGTGCTGATGGAGGAGACCGGAGTGGTCAACGTGGCCGACCCGCTCGGCGGGTCCTGGTACGTCGAGGCGCTGACCGACAAGATCGAGGCCGAGGCGGAGGAGATCTTCGCCCGGATCCGGCAGCTCGGCGGGGACGGGCCGCACCAGATCGGCCCGATGACCTCGGGCATCC
Organism: Micromonospora sp. NBRC 107095; assembly: GCF_030269705.1. Classification (NCBI taxonomy): domain Bacteria; kingdom Bacillati; phylum Actinomycetota; class Actinomycetes; order Micromonosporales; family Micromonosporaceae; genus Micromonospora; species Micromonospora sp. NBRC 107095. The sequence continues at coordinate 150,949 of NZ_BSTU01000002.1, read as the reverse complement.
TGCGCGGCATCGAGGACGGCTGGTTCACCGGGCACATCGCCGAGTCGGCCTTCGTCTACCAGCAGGCCCTGGAGAAGGGCGACAAGAAGATCGTCGGGGTCAACTGCCACACCGGCACCGTCGCCAAGGAGCTGGAGATCCTGCGCATCTCGCACGAGGTGGAGCTGGAGCAGCGTCGGGTGCTCGCCGAGCGCAAGAGCGCGCGGGACGAGTCGGCGGTCCGCGCGGCGGTGACCCGGATGATCGAGGCGAGCCGCACCGACGAGAACATGATCCCCGCCATGCTCGACGCGGTCCGCGCCGAGGCGACGTTGGGCGAGATCTGCGACGCCCTCCGCGCCGAGTGGGGCACCTACCGAGAGCCAGCCCGCTTCTAACCCCACCCACCCTCACCCCGCCCGCGTCGATCTTGCAGTTTTGGTGCCGTCATAGGGCGTAAATGCGGCGTATCGGCGACAGAATATGCAAGATCGCGGGGGGTCGGGGCGGGGCGTGAGAGTTGCAACGTCGGGGTTGCGGGTGAGCTGAGATCGGGGGCTCACGTGCGAGACTAGGTAACCATGAGCGACCCACGGATCACCTCGTCGATCTTCACCCGCGGCGCGGTCGACCTCAGCACGCTGCGTGGCCCCGCACCAGCAGGTACCCGCCCCGGCACGCCCCCGCAGGGCGGCCCGTCCAACGGCTCACCCGGTGCGCCCTCCGCTGGCGGTGACACCGCCATCGTGGACGTCACCGAGGCGACCATCCAGTCCGACGTGCTCGAACGCTCGATGGCCACGCCCGTCGTCGTGTTCTTCGGCGCGGCCGGCTTCCCGGAGAGCGACGAGTTCGCCCCGGTCCTGGAGCGGCTGAACGCCGAGGGTGGCGGCGCCTGGGTGCTGGCCCGGGTCGACGTGCAGGAAAATCCCCGAATCGCCCAGATGTTCCGGGTGCAGGGCATTCCCATGGTCTACGCGGTCGTCGGTGGTCAGCCGGTCGACGCCTTCTCCGGAGTGGTGCCCGAGCCGCAGTTGCGGCAGTGGATCCAGGCCGTGCTCAAGGCCGGCGGCGTGACGGTCGCCGAGCCGGAGGATCCGCGCCTCGACGAGGCCGACGACGCGTTGATGAGCGGCGATCTGGACGCCGCCGAGCAGGCGTACCGCAAGATCCTCGCCGACGCCCCGGCGGACGCCGCCGCCACCGCGGGGCTGGCCCAGGTCGGGGTGGCCCGCCGGGTGGCCGGTGCCGACCCGTCCGCCGCGCTGGCCGCCGCCGAGAGCGCCCCCGACGATGTCGCCGCCCAACTGCTGGCCGCCGACATCGAGGTGCTCAGCGGCCTGGCCGAGCAGGCGTACGCGCGGCTCGTCGCCCTGGTCCGGCGCACCGCCGGTGAGGATCGTGAGACGGCGCGCCAGCACCTGGTCTCGCTCTTCTCGATCGCCGGCCCGGACGATCCGGCGGTCGCCTCGGCGCGTCGGGCCCTCGCCAGCGCCCTGTTCTGAGTTCGTAGCACGCCAGCGCGGGCCGGCGTTCCGGCCGGCCCGCCCGACCACCGAGGACGGGAGCTCATGATGCGCCGGATCGCCGTCCTCGACGCGCCGACAAATCTCGGTCTACGGCCGCCGACGCCCACGTCGGTCCCGGGTTGCGCCAAGGCGCCCGGGGCGCTGCGTGACCACGACCTGCTGGCCCGGCTCCGGGCCCGCGACGCCGGCTGCGTCACCCCCGCCCGGTACGACCCGGGCGACTGGCGGCCCGGCGACGGGGTGTGTCACGCCCGCGAGATCGCCGACTACTCGCTGGCCCTCGCCGAACGCATCGGCTCGATCATCGACCGGGGCGAGTTCCCGGTGGTGCTGGGCGGCGACTGCTCCGTGCTGCTCGGCTCGGCCCTGGCCATGCACCGCCTCGGTGAGGCCGTCGGTGGGCGGATCGGGCTGGTCTTCGTCGACGGGCACTCCGACTTCCGGCATCCCGGCAACGCTTCCTACGTCGGTGCCGCCGCCGGAGAGGACCTGGCCCTGGTCACCGGGCGGGGGCAGGCGGACCTGGCCGCGCTGGAGGGTCGTCGGCCCTACTTCCGCGACATCGACGTGGTGGTGCTCGGCATCCGCGCCCAGGACGAGTACCGGCTCGACCTCCAGGCGGCTGGGATCACCACCCGACCGGTGCCGGCACTGCGAGCCGAAGGCGCTGCCCGGACGGCCCAGTGGGCGCACGAGCAGCTCGTCGACTGCGCGGGCTACTGGGTGCACATCGACGTCGACGTGCTCGACCCGGCGGTGATGCCCGCGGTGGACGCCCCCGACCCGGGTGGGATCGCCTTCGCCGAACTGGAGATCCTGCTCGCCGGCCTGGTTGACACCCCGCACTGCCTCGGCGTGGAGCTGACTGTCTTCGACCCCGACTACGACCCGGACGGCTCGTACGCGGCCGAGATCGTCAACACCGTCGTCGCCGGCCTGGCGCCGGTGACCGCCCCGGAGGCGGTGCCACCCCGGCTGCTGTCGCCCCGGCCGACGCCCAGCCCTCGGCGCACCAGCGACCGGGTGGAACGGCTTGACGGCGCGGCACGGCTGGACGGTGCCGAGCGGCTGGACGGCGTGGGGCGGCTGGACGGTGACGGGCGGTCCGCTGCGGCGGGGCGGCTGGACGGTGCTGCGCGGCTGGACGGTGCTGCGCGGCTGGACGGGCTCGACGCCGTGGGTCTTGCCGGCGGCGACGGCCCCGGTGGGGGACTGGCTGATGCCGACCGCGACGGCGCTGTCGATTCGGCGCAGCCGGGCCTCCTCGGGCACCCGCAGACCGAGCCGTCGGGAGTAGTGCCGGCGGTGATCCCGGCTGCGGTCGAGCGCGAACCGGTCGGCCCGCCCGCATCGGCGGGTCCGGGCCTGCTCCGGCGACCCGCGCAGCCCGCCGAGGACGTTCCGCGTCAGAGCTCAGTTATCGAGAACAGCGCAGATCTACACAAAGCCGACACTGCTTGACTCGAACCCGGGTCGTGGGCGGATTGATCGACTCGGGTTTCTTGAAGTTGGGGCATCCGGCCGCGCCGGATAGCGCGCTTTCCTGAAACCCGAGTGGATCAAGGCCGGCAGGGCCGCCCCGAGGCGCGATGTCCGGGCGCTTCGCCGCCCCCGAGGCGCGGTCGGCTCTGCGGTCGCGCCCCGAGGCGGGGCCGGCCCGGAGGCGCGGTCGGCTCTGCGGTCGCTCCCCGAGGCGGGGCCGGCCCGGAGGGCGTGGCCGGCTCTGCGTCACGCCCCGGGGCGGGGTCGGCTTTGCGCCGTGCCCCGAGGCGTGGCGGTCCGGGTCAGCTGGTGGGCAGGGCGCGGAGGAAGCGCTCGGCGATCGGGACGGCCGAGGCGGTGCTGGCCCCGCCCTTCTCCACGAAGACGGCGAACGCCACGTCACCCCGCCAGCCGACGAACCAGGCGTGGGTGTGGGCCGGGTTGTCGTCGTACTCGGCGGTGCCGGTCTTGCCGTACACCTCGCCCGGCACATCCTTGAGCGCGCTGCCGGTGCCGTTGGTGACCACCTCGCGCATCATCGTGCGCAGCGCCGCGACGGACTCCGGCTTGAGCTGCTCACCCGCCGGAGCCGACTTGGCCGGTGCCGGGTCGATCAGCAGCTTCGGCTGCTCGAAGCGGCCGCGGGCGACGGCGGCGGTGGCGCCGGCCATGGCCAGCGGGCTGACCAGCGTGGTGCCCTGCCCGAACGACGCCGCGGCCTGCTCGGCTGGGCTGCCGCCCGTGGAGACCTTGCCGGTGAAGGCGTCCGTGCCGAGGTCCCATTGACCCTCCAGGCCCAGCGTGCGGCCGGCGGCGGCCAGCCCGTCGCCGCCGAGCTTCGGCGCCAGCGCGGCGAACGCCGTGTTGCAGGACTTGGCGAAGTCGGTGCGGAACGGCACCGAGCCCAGCTCGAAGTTGTCGGAGTTCTTGAAGGACCGACCGTCCACGGTGAAGGTCTTCGGGCAGGCCACCGGCCCGTCCAGGGTGACCGCGCCCCGGTCCAGCAGGCCCAGCGTGCTGACCATCTTGAACGTGGAACCCGGCGGCACCTGGGCGTTGAAGGCCAGGTTCTCCCCGGCCGGGCCGGGGCCGTTCGCCGCGGCGAGCACGGCACCGTCGCTGACCCGGAGCGCCACCAGGGCGGACCGGCGTGCTTCGCCGCGCAGCGCCCCGTCGGCCGCGTTCTGGACGGCGACGTCCAACGTGGTCTTCAGCGCCTGCCCGGGCTGCGGCTCCCGCCGGAACAGTTCGGTGCCGGTGGGTTCGAGTTTGCCGCCCTCAGCCGGACGCTCGACCACCACGGTCAGCCCGGGGCCGCCGCGCAGTCGTTCGTCGTAGCGGCCCTGCAGCCCGCCGTGCCCCACCAGGTCGCCGACGACGTACCGGTCGGGGTGTGCGGCGATGTCGTCGGCCTGCGCCGGGTCGACGGTGCCGAGCAGCGCGCGGGCGAACTCGCGGGTGGGTGCCAGGTCGATCTTGTCGGAGATGAACTTGGTGCCGGGCAGGTCGTAGATCCGGGGCTTGATCTGCCGGTACGCCTCGTCGCGGAGCGACACCACCTCGACGAAGGCACCCGGCTCCGCCTCAGCCACCCGTTTGGGCAGGTCGGCCAGGTCGACGCCGGGGACCAGCGCCGGACGGATGGCCTTGAACGCCGCGTCGAGGTCCTTGACGAGCTTCTTGATGTCGGCGACCCCGTTGGGCTGCACACCCACCCGGACCACCGGGCGCGGGGTCACGAGCGGCTGGCCGGCGTTGTCCAGCACGGCGGCGCGGGCGCCGGTGTCGCGGCGCAGCGCCAACCGGTCGCCCTTGGCGAGCTGCTCGTGCACCAGCGTCGGCTCCCAGATCACCTGCCACTGGTCGTCACCGCCGTGGGCGAGCCGCACCTCCCGGTCGTACGCCCAGCGGGTCTGGCCGGGCAGGGTCCACTCCACCTGCACCGTGGTGGTGGCGATGTCCTTCGTGACCTTCGGCTCGCCGCGTCGCGTCAGGGTGGGCGGGGTGGCCGCCAGCTCGCCGGAGAGGTCCTTGATTTCGCGAGCCACGTCGGCCGACGGCAGTTTCGAGCCCAGCGGGTCGATCATGCCGACCGACTGGAGGTCGCCGCTGCGCCAGCCCGCGAGGAAGGCGTCAACGGTGCGCTGCGGCCCGTCGTCACCCGAGCAACCGACCAGGACGCCTGCCGCGAGCAGCGCCGTGCTGACCGCGGCGGCCAGGCGGCGAGCGGGGTTCGGCCGGTGGGGCCGGGGGTACGACAAGGTCATGAAGCTGGTCCTTCCGATCTCGGACTGCCCTCGCACGGTAGTACGTGAACGGCGTCCCCAACGTCCCCCAGGTGTTCGGCCGCGCTCAAAGATGGGCCGCACCCGTGTGATGAACATCGCGTGGCGGGGTATCCCGCAGCCGGCCAACCTCGGACCCGCAACGGGTGAAAGGACAAAGTCCCGATCCGGACGTCTGGCCAGTGGTCCGCCGACGAAGGCGCAGAACGGCAGGGCCTAGGCTGGGCGGCAGAGTGACCCACAACGCGGTGGGTCGAGGGGAGTGGCACCGATGGACCGGCGTCCGGCGATCAAACCGGAACCCGACCTCCGGCAGGATGACTCCGGCCGGGACGATGACAGCTTCGATTCGGCGACCGACGGGGACGGCTACGGCCGGCTCGACACGGGCGTCACCGGGCTGACCGGGTCGAGCATCGACACCATCTACGATCTGGGCCTGCCGACCGAGGCGTTGGCCGACGACGTGGAGGACGCGGAGCTCGACGAACCCGTTCCCAACGCGGAGCGCCTGGTGGCCCAGGCCGTCGCGCTCGCGGGGGACGACCACGACGCGGCGACACTTGTCGGCCGTTTCTGGCGGTTCGCCCCGGACGAGGAGCTGGTCGGCTTCACGGCGGAGGAGATGCTCGACGCGGCCCGGGCGCACCGGGACCTCGCCCAGCAGCGGGTGCCCGGCGAGTTGAAGCTGCGGATCCACGAACCGCACGCGGACCAGCACCACACGGTCGTCGAGATCGTCACGGACGACATGCCGTTCCTGGTCGACTCGGTGACGGCGCTGCTCAACTCGTACCACCTCGACGTGCACCTGCTGGTGCACCCGCTGGTGGTGGTGCGGCGCGAGCCCCTCGGCCGGCTCACCGAGGTCTCCGCTGATGTGGAGCCGGACGACGCGATCGCCGGCGACATCATCGAGAGCTGGATGCGGATCGAGATCGACCCGGTCCGGGACGCGGCCGAGCGGGACCGGTTGCGCCGCGAGTTGCAGCGGGTGCTCACCGACGTGCGGGAGGCGGTGGAGGACTGGCCGAAGATGCGTCAGCGGGCCCTCGCGCTCGCCGACGAGCTGGCCTCGGCCCGTACCTCCGACAATCGCCCACCGGTGCCGGAGAAGGACATCACCGACTCGGTGGAGCTGCTGCGGTGGCTCGCCCACGACCACTTCACCTTCCTCGGCTACCGCGAGTACCGGCTGGTGGACGCCGACGACGGCGATGCCGACGGCAAGGCGTTGGAGGCGGTGCTCGGCACCGGTCTGGGCATCCTGCGCTCCGATTCGCCGGAGGCGCGGTCGCTGTCCTCGATGACGCCCGAGGCGCACGAGAAGGTGCTGGAGAAGCGCCTGCTCATCATCACCAAGGCCAACTCCCGGGCCACCGTGCACCGCTCGGCGTACCTGGACTACATCGGCTTCAAGATCTTCAACTCCGCCGGTGACGTGATCGGTGAGCGGCGTTTCCTGGGCCTGTTCTCCACCGCCGCCTACCGGACCAGCGTCCGTGAGCTGCCGGTGGTGCGCCGCAAGGTGGCCGAGGTGCTGGACCGCTCCGGCCTGAGCCAGCGCAGCCACTCGGGCAAGGATCTGATCCAGATCCTGGAGACGTACCCGCGCGACGAGTTGTTCCAGATCAAGACCGACGATCTGTACCACGCGGTGATCGGCGTGCTGCGGATGGCCGGCCGCCGGCAGCTGCGGGTGTTCCTCCGTCGGGACGCGTACGGGCGGTTCATCTCCTGCCTGATCTACCTGCCCCGGGACCGGTTCACCACCCAGAACCGGCTGCGCATGCAGGACATCCTGCTGCGCGAGCTGAACGGTGTCGGGGTGGACTACACCACCCGGGTCACCGAGTCGATGCTGGCCCGGGTGCACTTCATCGTCCGTACCGACCCGACCCGGCCGCCCGGCGACATCGACGCCGACCTGCTGGCCGAGGAGTTGGCCGACGCCACCCGACTGTGGGACGACGACTACCGGTTGGTGCTGGAGCGCAAGCTCGGCGACGAACAGGCCAAGCACCTGTTCACCCGGTACGCCGACGCGTTCCCGGAGGGCTACAAGGACGGGCACACGCCGTACGAGGCGATGAAGGACCTGGCAAAGCTGGAGCTGCTGGAGGAGCCCGGCCAGCTGGAGATGCACCTGTTCCGCAAGCAGTTGGCGCCGCGACCCGGCACCCGGGTGCCGGGTGCGGACCTGGCCGAGGCGATGGACGTCCGGTTCAAGGTCTACCGGTACGGCGAGCCCATGATGCTCTCCGCCGTGCTCCCGGTGCTGCACTCGCTCGGCGTGCGGGTGGTCGACGAGCACCCGTACGAGGTGGACCGGATCGACGGCCGGGTCTACCTGTACGACTTCGGGCTCATGCTGCCCGAGGGACATCAGGAACTGGCCGAGGTGCGCCCGCACGTGGAGAACGCCTTCGCGGCGGCCTGGCGCGGCGAGGCCGAGGTGGACCGGTTCAACGAGCTGGTGCTGCGCGGCGGGCTGACCTGGCGGCAGGTGGTGGTGCTACGGGCGTACGCGAAGTACCTGCGGCAGGCCGGCACGGTCTTCTCGCAGGACTACATGGAGCAGACCTTCATCGCGTACCCGAAGCTCGCCGCGTTGCTGGTGGAGCTCTTCGAGACCCGGTTCGCGCCGGGGGAGCAGACCACCGAGCAGCGTCAGCAGCGCAGCGGTGAGCTGGTGGAGACGATCCGGGGCGCGCTGGACGACGTGGCGAGCCTCGACCAGGATCGGATCCTGCGCTCGTACCTGACGCTGATCGAGGCGACCCTGCGGACCAGCTTCTACCAGAAGCGCGCCGACGGGCGGCCGAAGGCGTACGTGGCGTTCAAGCTCGACCCGCAGGCCATTCCCGACCTGCCCGCTCCGCGACCGAAGTTCGAGATCTTCGTCTACTCGCCCCGGTTCGAGGGTGTGCACCTGCGGTTCGGGCCGGTGGCCCGGGGCGGGTTGCGCTGGTCCGACCGTCGGGAGGACTTCCGGACCGAGGTGCTGGGCCTGGTCAAGGCGCAGATGGTGAAGAACACGGTGATCGTGCCGGTGGGCGCCAAGGGCGGCTTCGTGTTGAAGCAGAAGCCGGGTGACCGGGACGAGGCGGTCGCCTGCTACCAGGAGTTCGTCGGCGCGATGCTGGACGTCACCGACAACATCGTCAGCGGGCAGATCGTGCCGCCCGAGGACGTGGTCCGGCACGACGAGGACGACCCGTACCTGGTGGTGGCGGCCGACAAGGGCACCGCCACGTTCTCGGACATCGCCAACGAGATCTCCAAGAACCACAACTTCTGGATGGGCGACGCGTTCGCGTCCGGCGGCTCCGCCGGCTACGACCACAAGAAGATGGGCATCACCGCCAGGGGCGCCTGGGAGTCGGTCAAGCGGCACTTCCGGGAGCTGGGCCTGGACACTCAGACCCAGGACTTCACCGTGGTCGGCGTGGGCGACATGTCCGGTGACGTGTTCGGCAACGGGATGCTGCTCTCCGAGCACATCCGGCTGGTGGCCGCCTTCGACCACCGGCACATCTTCCTCGATCCGGCCCCGGACGCCGCCACCTCGTACGCGGAGCGTCGGCGGTTGTTCGACCTGTCCCGGTCGTCCTGGGAGGACTACAACACGGAGCTGATCTCGGAAGGTGGTGGCATCTTCCCGCGTACCGCGAAGTCCATCCCGATCACGCCGCAGGTCCGGGCGGTGATCGGCCTGGACGACGACGTCACGCAGATGTCGCCGCAGGACCTGATGAAGGCGATCCTCACCGCCCCGGTGGACCTGTTCTGGAACGGCGGCATCGGCACCTACGTCAAGGCCTCCAGCCAGACCAACGCCGAGGTGGGCGACAAGTCCAACGATGCGATCCGGGTGGACGGGCGCAACCTGCGCTGCCGGGTGGCGGGCGAGGGCGGCAACCTGGGCTGGACCCAGCTCGGCCGGATCGAGTACGCGTTGACCGGTGGCCGGATCTACACGGACTTCATCGACAACGCGGCCGGGGTGGACACCTCCGACCACGAGGTGAACATCAAGATCCTGCTGAACACGGCGGTGGCCGACGGCGAGCTGACCACGGCCGAGCGGGACGAACTGCTGGCCGGGATGACCGACGAGGTCGCCGAGCTGGTGCTGCGGGACAACTACGACCAGGCGCGGGCGATCAACAACGCCCAGGCCCAGGCCGCCTCGCTGCTCCCGGTGCACCGTCGGATGATCAACGAGTTGGAGCGTTCGGGCGGGTTGGACCGGGCCCTGGAGGCGCTGCCGCCGGACGAGGAACTGGCGGTCCGCAGCGAGTCCGGGCTGACCGCGCCGGAGTTCGCGGTGCTGCTCGCGTACGTGAAGATCGTCCTGGAGCGGGAGATCCTCACCGAGGGTCTGGCCGACGAGGAGTGGACGACCGACGTCCTGGTCAACTACTTCCCGACGCCGATGCGCGAACGGTTCGCCGACCGGATGGGCCGGCACCGGCTGCGCCGGGACATCGTCACCACAGTGCTGGTCAACGAGGCGATCAACCGGGGTGGTATCTCGTTCATCTTCCGGGTGGTCGAGGAGACGGCGGCCAGTGCGGCGGACGTGATCCGGGCGTACGTGGTGGTCAGCGAGGTGTTCGGCCTGCGCGACCTGTGGGACGCGGTCGAGGCGCTGGACAACAAGGTGGCGCCGGAGCTACAGACCAGCGTGTACCTGGACACCCGCCGGCTGCTCGACCGGGCGGTGCGGTGGCTGGTCTCCAACCGGCGCTCGCCGATCGACGTGCCGGCCGAGATCGCCCGCCTACGGGACGGGGTCACCCGGCTGCTGCCCGGGCTGGAGGAGCTGTTCTACGGCAACGAGCGTCAGGGCATCGTCGCGCACATGGACTCGATGACCGAGCGTGGGCTGCCCCGCGAGCTGGCAGAACGGGCGACCCGGCTGATGTACAGCTTCGGCCTGATGGACGTGGTGGAGACCGCGAACGCCAGCGGTCGGGACGTCAGCGAGGTGGCCTCGGTCTACTTCGTGCTGTCCGACCTGTTCCGGGTGGACTCGCTGCTGTCGAAGATCTCCCTGCTGCCGCGGGAGGACCGCTGGCAGACGCTGGCCCGGATGGCGTTGCGCTACGACCTGTACGCCGCGTTGGCCGCGCTCACCGCTGAGGTGCTCGACTCCACCCCGGGTGACCTGCCGCCGCACGAGCGGGTGCAGCAGTGGGAACAGTCGAACGCCACGTCCATCCATCGGGCCCGACGGGCGATGGGGGAGTTCGACGAGTCGCGAGCGGATCTCGCTGCGCTGTCGGTGCTGCTGCGTCAGATCCGCACCCTGGTGCGGACTTCCGCAGCCGCCTGAGTCAGGTACGCCGGACGCGGTCCGGCCGGTCGGGAATCCCCGACCGGCCGGACCGCGTTTCGTTTCGTCGTGGGTCACGCCGCCAGGGTGGCGAAGACGACGATGTTGTCGGGGTAGCTCTTCGCGGCCTGGTCGAACTGGCCGCCGCAGGTGACCACCCGCAGGCCGGGCCGGTCGCTCGGTCCGTACACCAGCTCGGTGGGGAAGGCCGTCTTCGGGTACGACGTCACCGAGTCGACAGTGAAGGTGGCGGGCACGCCGTCGGCGCGGCGCACGGTGATGGTGTCGCCGGGGGTGAGAGCGCCGAGGTCGAAGAAGACGGCCGGGCCGAGCACCGCCGAGTCCACGTGCCCGACGATGACGGCGTTGCCCGTCTCGCCCGGGCTCGCGCCAGGTTCGTACCAGCCGGCCTGGTCGGCCTGGTCCAGCGGCGGGACCTGGACGGTGCCGTCCGGGTTGGTGCCCAACGACATGATCGTCGCGTCGACACCGATCCGGGGGATCTCGATGCTGGTCGGCGCCGACCGGGCCAGCCCGGCCGGCGCGTCCCCGATCGGCTGCCCGTCGACCGGCGGGGCGTCGTCGGCGGTGCTCGCCGGCCCGCTGGTCTGCGGGGCGGCCTGGGCCAACGGCTGCGGCGGTCGGGGGGCGGGTGTGTCCTTCAGACTGGCGCCGATCATGCCGGCGCCGATCATGGCCATGGTGACGACGACGGCCGTGCCGGCGGCACGCCACGGTTTCCCGCGACGGCCGCCGGCCGGTGTCGTCGTCACGTCAGACGAGCGAACCATCGGTCCGCCGACGACGCATCAGCACGATCCCGCCCAGCGCGGCAGCGCCGAGCAGGCCCGCCCCGCCAGTGGCCAGACCCCGGTCGGTACCGGTGCTGACGCCGCCGTCACCGCCGTCGACACCGCCGTGCGGCAGCACGACCAGCTCGCCCTCGCCGCAGGAGCCCTTGAGCTCGTAGCGACCCGGCTTCGCGTGCTTGTCGACAGTGGCTTCGCCGTAGTAGACGAACTCGCGCTCCTTGTTCCAGTCACGCTCGTCCGAGCCGCGCTCGTCCTTGCCGTAACCGCCGCGCTCGTCGGAGCCGTACTCGGAGCCGTGCTCGTCCTTGGACTCCCAGCCCTTGTCCGAGCCGTATTCCGAGCCGTGCTCGTCCTTGGACTCCCAGCCCTTGTCCGAGCCGTACTCGGAGCCGTGCTCGTCCTTGGACTCCCAGCCCTTGTCCGAGCCGTATTCCGAGCCGTGCTCGTCCTTGGACTCCCAGCCCTTGTCCGAGCCGTACTCGGAGCCGTGCTCGTCCTTGGAC
>NZ_BSTU01000002.1:0-138922 GCF_030269705.1 Micromonospora sp. NBRC 107095 | reverse complement strand
GGACTCCCAGCCCTTGTCCGAGCCGTACTCGGAGCCGTGCTCGTCCTTCGACTCCCAGTCCTTCTTGTCACGGCTGTCTTCGGCGTCCTGGCCGTGCTCCTCGCCCTTCCAGTCCTTGCTGTTCTCGTCGCCGTAGGCGTCGGCGGCAGCGCCGGCACCCTGGCCGCCCTTGTCGTCCTTGCCCTTGTCGTCCTTGCCGTGCTCGTCCTTGCCCTTGTCGTCCTTGCCGTTCTCGTCCTTGCCCTTGTCGTCCTTGCCGTGCTCGTCCTTGCCCTCGTGGTCCTTGCCGTGCTCGTCCTTGCCCTTGTCGTCCTTGCCGTTCTCGTCCTTGCCGTGTTCGTCCTTGCCCTTGTCGTGGTCGGAGGAGTTCTCCTCCTCGCGCCAGTCGCGGTCCTCACCCCGGTCCTCACGCGCCGGCTTGAGCTTGACCTTGCCGGTGACCTTGGACCACACGTACGCGTGCTCCTGCCGATCCGGGCAGATCTCGAGGAGCTTGACCTCGTCGCCGGCCTTCACGACGTGCGGCTTGGCGTAGACCTTGCCGTCGTCGTGGCCGTCGGCGAACGCGATCCCCGGTGCGAACACCAGGAGCGACGCGCCGCCGAGCGCGGCACCCGCAACGACCTTCCCGAGCATCTTCTTAGCCATGACCTGCGTCACTCCATCCCTGTTGTCCTGAGCCCGGCGACAACCGAGCTAAGACCGACGTTAGACGGTTTCATGACTTATGAAGTGAAAGATTCGCGTTTTGACCTTTGTTCCGGTAAGAGGTGAAGGAGTGGTAAGCGGCTTTCGGCGGGCTGAGTGTGGTCTCAGGTGAGCCGTGGTCCTGTCGGTACGCCCGCGTCGTTCGGAGCTGGTCGTGCCCGCGCCGCCCGGTCATCCGGTACCGGCGGCCGTGGTCGGACCGTGCCGCTCGGGCGTGCTCGGGGGGTGTCGTCCGGAACGGCTCCGGCGACGCATCGAGCCATTGCCATGGAAGCGCTCCCATGCAAGAATCGGCGAACGCGGTTCTGAGAGCCACACCGTGCAGGCAGGCAGTCGAGGGCACCCGTTCATCGGGCGACATCCCGCCGCCGATCGACCGGCCGCATCGGTCGGGCACCACCACCATCGCCCGTCCGGGTCGGGCGCCCCCGAAGAATCCCGTTGGCGCCGACGGTCGTCCGTGCAGGACGCCCATCGGGCCGTCCCGCCGGGCCGTACCTGGGCCCGGTCTCGCCCAAGGAGATCAGTGGCATGAATGTGTGGAGAAGGCTAACCGGCCCACGCCGGGCCCTCGCGCTCGCCGGCGCGGGTGCCCTGGTCGCCGGTGGGCTCGTAACGATTCCGGTCACCGCGGCGCAGGCCGCGACGCAGTGCGATGTCGCGTACACCAGCAACGACTGGCAGGGCGGCTTCACCGCGAACATCACCATCAAGAACGTCGGCGACCCGCTGAACGGCTGGACGCTGGGCTGGACCTTCCCCAACTCCAGCCAGCGGGTGCAGCAGGGCTGGTCGGCCACGTTCACCCAGTCCGGCAGCCAGGTCACCGCCCGGAGCATGTCCTACAACGGCACTCTGGCCACCGGCGCGTCGACGAGCATCGGCTTCAACGGCGCGTGGAGCGGCAGCAACCCGAAGCCGACCTCGTTCACCCTGAACGGCGTGGTCTGCAACGGTGGCACCCCGCCGACGACCACGCCCCCGCCCACCGACCCGCCGCCCACCGACCCGCCGCCGACCGACCCGCCGCCGACCACCAACCCGCCGCCCGGCACCAAGGTCGACAACCCGTACGCCGGGGTGCGCGGCTACGTGAACCCGGAGTGGAAGGCCAAGGCGGACGCCGAGCCCGGCGGAAGCCGGGTCTCCAACAACCCCACCGCCGTCTGGTTGGACCGGATCGCCGCGATCAACGGCACGCCGGACAGCAGCTCCAACGGTGCCTTCGGGGTGAAGGACCACCTGGACGAGGCGCTGCGCCAGGGCGCCGGTTACATCCAGTTCGTGATCTACAACCTGCCCGGCCGGGACTGCTCCGCGCTCGCCTCCAACGGTGAGCTGGGCCCGGACGAGCTGCCCAAGTACAAGGCCCAGTACATCGACCCGATCGCCGCGATCCAGGGCGACCCGAAGTACAGCAGCATCCGGATCATCAACATCATCGAGATCGACTCGCTGCCGAACCTGGTGACCAACACCTCCGGCCAGCCCGGCGGCACGGTCATGTGCGACACGGTCAAGGCCAACGGCGCCTACGTCAACGGCGTCGGCTACGCCCTGGCCAAGCTGGGCTCGATCGGCAACGTCTACAACTACATCGACGCTGGGCACCACGGCTGGCTCGGGTGGGACAGCAACTTCAACCCGTCCGCCGAGATCCTGAAGACCGCCGCGGTCGCCTCCGGCAGCACGGTCAACAACGTGCACGGCTTCATCACCAACACCGCCAACTACTCGGCGCTCCAGGAGCCGTACTTCAAGGTCACCGACAACGTGAACGGCCAGACGGTGCGGCAGTCCAAGTGGGTCGACTGGAACTACTACGTCGACGAGCTGTCGTTCGCCCAGGCGTTCCGGACCAAGCTGGTCTCGTTGGGCTTCAACTCCAACATCGGCATGCTGATCGACACCTCCCGCAACGGTTGGGGCGGCTCCGCACGGCCCACCGGCCCGGGCGCGACGACCAGCGTCGACACGTACGTCAACGGTGGCCGCGTCGACCGACGGCTGCACCTCGGCAACTGGTGCAACCAGGCCGGTGCCGGTCTCGGTGAGCGGCCTCGGGTGGCCCCGGCGACGGGCATCGACGCCTACGTCTGGGTGAAGCCGCCGGGTGAGTCGGACGGCTCCAGCAAGGAGATCCCGAACAACGAGGGCAAGGGCTTCGACCGGATGTGCGACCCGACGTACGGCGGCAACGCCCGCAACGGCAACAACCCGTCCGGGGCGCTGGGCGACGCGCCGATCTCCGGTGCGTGGTTCTCCGCCCAGTTCCAGGAGCTCATGCGCAACGCGTACCCGGCGCTCTGATCGGGTAGCTCACGCACCAACCCGCTGCCAGTGGTTGGTGAGGCACTGTTGGCAGCAGGTTCCCCCCGGGTCCCCGACCCGACCGTCACAGGTCGGGTCGGGGACCCCCCTCTGGCCCGGTCAGGGCACCGTGCGTTCGATCGCCGCCCGACCCTGCTCAGCCAGGTCACGGCGGGCCTTGTCCAGGTTCTCCGGCGTCAGGTCCTGGCCGCGGGCCATCACCAGGTCCTCCGGCTCCCACTGCTGTTCGCCGCCGGTACGGATGTTGTCCCCGCCAGCGCCGGTACCCGTCCCGGTGGCCCCGGTGCCGGCAGCGTACGGATCGCCGATCAGATCGTCGGTGTCCGGTGCCAGATCGTCTGGTCGACTGCGGGGTTCGGCGAAGCTCGGCGTGTCCCGGTCGGGGCCACCGCCGGTCCGCAGCTGCGGCACGGTGGCGTCATCATCCACCGCCGAGGCCACCTCGGGGCTGTCCTCCAACGGCGGTTGGCGATCGCGATCGGTCATCGTGCTGCCTCCTGTGTCCGACACGGTGCCTGATTTCCTCACGTACCCCTTCATGTCGCGCTCATGCCGGGCGGCCCGGCGGTCAGGCGGCGGGCCGGTGCTCGGTGGGGGCGGCGGGTCAGGCCCCGGGCTGGTGCTCGTTGGGGGTCGGCGGCTCCGCCGGGCGCAGCCACTGCCAGAGCAGCATGAGCAGGCCGAAGACGAGCATCGCCAGCCCGGCCCACAGATTGATCCGGACGCCCTCGGCCTTGTCGATCTCGGCCCGGCTGTCGGAGATGCCGATCAGCGTCACGATGATCCCGTACGCGACGAAGAGACCACCGATCACCCGGCGGATGTCGAACAGTCGGGCCGCGGCGGAGCGCCGCTGCTCCTCCTGCGTCTCGTCGATCAGCGGGTCCTGTGCCGGCTGGCCGTCGTTGCTCATCTGCCGACCCCTTTCCTCAGAAGACCGGGATGTAGAAGAGAGCGGCCAGCGCGACCGCGATCAGACCGAGCAGCACCGGGGAGCGGTACCAGACGGCGTCCCCGGCGAGCACGTCGCCCTTCAGGTCGACGCCGCCCATGCCGTACACCAGCCCTCGCAGCTCCTCGTCGCGCTTGGGCGAGGTGAGCGGGGTGATGATCGCCGCGACCACCACCGCGGTGACGAACGCCAGGCCGGCGCCCCAGAAGCTCTCCTCCAGGTCGGAGTTGAAATCGACCACACCGCCCTTGTAGAGCAGGTAGAGGCTCAGCGACACCAGGGTGCCCAGCAGCAGCGACCAGAAGCCGGCCAGGGCGGTCATCCGCTTCCAGAACATGCCGATGATGAAGGTGGCGAACAGCGGCGCGTTGAAGACCGAGAAGAGCGCCTGGATGTAGTTCATGATGTTGCTGAACCCGGCCGCGATGAACGCGGTGCCGATCCCGATCACCACGGCGCCGACGGTCGCCCACCGGCCGACCCGCAGGTAGTACTCGTCCGACCGGTCACGACGGATGTACGCCTGCCAGATGTCGTAGGTGAAGACGGTGTTGAAGCCGCTCACGTTGGCCGCCATGCCGGCCATGAACGAGGCGAGCAGGCCGGTGACCGCCACCCCGAGCACGCCGTTGGGGAGCAGGTCGCGCATCAGCAGCGGGATGGCGTTGTTGTACTGCAGGTCGCCGGTCTCCGCGCCCAGGCCCTGCACTGTCACCAGGGCCACCAGGCCGGGGATGACAGTGACCAGGGGAATGACCAACTTCGGGTACGCGGCGATGATCGGCGTACGGCGAGCGGCGCTCATGTTCTTCGCCGAGAGGGCGCGCTGCACCTCGGCGAAGTTCGTCGTCCAGTAGCCGAACGACAGGACGAAGCCGAGGCCGAAGACGATGCCGATCCAGTGCGCGCCCAGCGGGTTGGCGGTGCTGCCGGTGTCCTGCCACGCGTGCAGGCCCGCCTCGCCGAGTTTGGAGTCGCGTACCGAGTCCATGAGGCCGTTCCAGCCGCCGACCTTGACCAGGCCGATCACCGTGACCGGAATGAGGCCGGCGAGGATGACGAAGAACTGGAGCACCTCGTTGTAGATCGCCCCGGACAGACCGCCGATGGTGATGTACGCCAGGACGATCGCCGCGCCGACCACGATCGCCGTCCAGAGCGGCCAGCCGAGCAGCGCCTGCATGACGAGGGCCAGCGCGTAGAGGTTCACGCCGGCGATCAGCACCTGGGCGACGGCGAAGCTGAGCGCGTTGAGCAGGTGGGTGGGGCGGTTGAATCGCAGCCGCAGGTACTCGGGCACGCTGCGGACCTTGGAGCCGTAGTAGAAGGGCATCATCACGATGCCCAGGAAGACCATCGCGGGGACCGCGCCGATCCAGTAGTAGTGGACCGTCATCACGCCGTACTGGGCCCCGTTCGCGGCCATTCCGATGATCTCCAGCGCGCCCAGGTTCGCTGAGACGAAGGCGAGACCGGTCACCCAGGCCGGCAGGGAGCGGCCGGAGAGGAAGAAGTCGACGCTGGTCCGGATGGCCCGGCGGGCGGCGAAGCCGACCCCGAGGACGGTGACGAAGTACAGCGCCAGAATCAGGTAGTCCAGGCCGTTCATGTTGAGCCGGAGACCGTCGCCGTCCATCCCGCCACCCCTCGTCCCGACGTCCGCGCTGGCTGCCGCGCGCCGTATTACCCCGCCCGCGCAGTTTCACGCCTGGAGGTGGGAACCGTCCTGTTCCACCCCGGTCGGGAGGGCTGGGGCGCGGGGCCGATCAGCGCGCAGGAGGACGCCCCGGCCGTCAGGGCCGGGGCGCCGCCTGTTGGTGGGGTGGGTCAGCGACCGAGGACGCGGTCCAGGAAGTCCCGGTAGTTGCGGACCGCCATGCGCAGCTGCTCGGTGTCGGCCGAGCCGGCGTCCTGCCACCCGCCCAGCGTGGTCTTCTGCGCGGCCAGTGCCGAGGAGAGGGCCTGGATGGCCTCCTCCACCAGCGACTGCGCCTCGCCGGCAGCCGCCTTCGGGTCGTCGACGAAACGCAGCTGCACGTCGCGCCAACGGTCCCGGAAGCTCTGCGCGGTGTCCGGTTCGAGGAGCGTGGCCGGCCCGGCCGCGACAGTCGAGCCGGCGGGCCGGGATGTGCCGGCGGCTGCCAGCGTGGGGCTGGTGTCGTCGCCGGGAACCGGTTCGCCGTCCGCGTCCGGGTCGACCATCTCGGGTGCGGCGCTGCCGTAGCCGGCCGCGCCCGCCGCGGCGGCCTCCCGATCGCCGGTCAGGTCGCCGCGCCGCTCGGGGTCGCCGTTCGTGCTCCCCGGCGGGATGACGGTCCGCGTGGACGTGTCCGCGTCGGCGCGGTCGTCGAGGTCGCTGCGGTTGTCGACGTCAGTGCTGTCGACGCCGACGTCCGCGTCGCGGCGGTGCAGCTCGGCGGTCGGGTCGGCGCGCAGACCCTCCCGCTCGCCATCCTCGGCGCCGTCGCCCGGCTGGGCGGTCCGCTCGGCCCGGGGGTCCGGCTGGTCCTGCGGGCGCGGGCTGGCCAGCGCGGAGGCGGCCACCGCGTCGGCGACCGTGGTGGCGCCGAACGTGGTCGGCAGCGGCCCCGGCTCGTGGAAACCGCCCTCGTCGGTGGACCGGTCGTCGCGTCGGTGGCGTGGGTCGGAGTCGTCGGTCAGATCGTCGTCGGCCGGGTCGTACGCGCCGTCCCGGTCGGTGTCGTGAGTTCGGTCGTGGGCGGTGCTCTGATCGTCGAAGGTGCCCCGGTCGTCGAGGGCGTCCTCAGGGACGTCGGAGCGACCGGCCCGGTCGCCGGCCGGGGGTACCGGCACGGGCGCGGACCGCACGGCCTCCGGGTGGTCGTTGCTCACCTGCTGCTCTTCCTGGCGCATCGGTGGCCTCCTCAGCGGCTCGTGGTGTCGTGGTCCGGGTGGTGGCGCTGCTCGGGCATCTGCTGGCCGACCGGCTCCTCGCCCAGCAGATCGGCGAAGAGTGCGCGGTAGTGCACGACCGCCTGCCGCAGCTCCTCGGTGTTGGCCTCGCCCCGGGAGTTGCGCAGGTGGATCTCGTGCGCGTCCCGGTAGTTGGTGAGGGTGCGAGCGTGCTCGACGGAGAGGTGGGCGATCTGGTCGGAGAAGTCACCGGTCGGGTAGCCCTGCTCCTCGATGAGCCGGGTGACCAGTTCGTCCGCGTCGCCCACCGTCTCGCCGGGGGAGTCGATGAAACGGACCTGAAGTTCCTCCCAGGCGGCGGCGTACCGGGCCCGGGACTCCGGGGTGAGTGGGGTGAGCGTGAGCTCGGCATGCCGGCGTTCCCGGTCGCGCAGTTCGCGCTCGGCGGCGGACCGGCTGTCCTGCTCCGCCACCACCCGGTCGTACTCCGGGCCGAACCGGTTGCGGAGCGCGCGACGGTTGCTGAGCGAGCGGGCGGCCACGGCCAGCACCGCGACGATCACCAGCACGACGAGCACGATGACGACTATCTGCGTGGACGACATGGGCTCCTCCTTCGTCATCTGGTATTCCCTCCGCCTAGTGATCGCCAATCCCGATCCGAGACACTTTCCTGACAAGGCCCCAGCTGCCCACCTGCCAGAACCTGACCTGTTCCAGAAAAGTGCTCCGGTGGGGGTCCCGGACCGCGCCTGTGCGCAGATCCCGGAGCGTCGATGTCGGCGCGACAGGCGGTAGTGCAACAGCCCGCTATTACGTATCCTGCCCAAGGCGCCCGCGCCGGTGCCCGACGAACGGCCGGGCGCGCAGCCGGCCGGAGCGTTGCCCGGCGGTGCCGGCGCCCCTCCTGCCACCCTGTACGGGCGAGGTCTGATGAAAACCCGCGACTGGCCGATCCGCTCGAAGCTGACCGCGTTGGTCGTCGCGCCGGTGACCGCGCTCCTGGCGCTGTGGATCTTCGCGACCTCCCTGACCTTCGGTCCCGCCCTGAACCTGCTCTCCGCCCGCACCCTCCTGTACGACCTGGGTCGCCCCGGCGAGGCGGTGGTCACCGAGCTGCAACGGGAGCGCCGGCTCTCGGTGGTGCAGCTCGCCGGCGACGCCGAGCTGCCCGCCCTCGCCGAGCAGCGCGGACGCACCGACCGGGCGGTCGCCGAGCTGCGCCGCCGGGTGGACGGCGAGCCCCTGCGCGACGCCGCGGACGACCTGCTGGAAACCCGGGTCGACCAGCTCATCACCGCCCTGGCGGCGCTACCCAGCGGGCGGACGTTCATCGACGACCGCAAGGTGGACCGGGCCGGCGCGCTCAACCTGTACAGCGGCATGGTCTCCGCGGCCTTCCAGGCGTTCGCCGGCATGGCGACCCTGACCGACCCGGGAATCAACCGGCAGGCCCTGGCGCTCACCGCGCTGGGTCGCTCCCGGGAGCTGCTCGGCCAGAGCGACGCGCTGCTGGCCGGCGCGCTGACCGCCGGACGGTTCGCCGAGGGGGAGCACACCCAGCTCGTCCAGGCCATCGGCAACCAACGGTGGCTCACCGAGAGCGCCGTGGCCGACCTGCCCGAGAGCAGCCGGGTCGCGTACCAACGACTGACCGAGGGTGAGGCGTTCACCCGGCTGCGCGCCATGCAGGACGCACTGGTCGTACCCAGCCGGTCCGGCCGGCCGGCGGTCGACGCGGCGGCCTGGCAGGCCAGCCAGGACGCGGTGCAGCAGCAGCTGCGGGACTTCGAGCTGTCCGAGGCGGACGCGCTGACGGACCGTTCGGTGCCGATGGCGGTCCGCATCCTGGTGCGGCTGGCCGCCGCCGGGGTGCTCGGGCTCGTCGCCGTGGTCGTCTCGGTGCTGGTGGCGCTGCGGGTCGGCCGCACCCTGGTCCGGCGGCTCAGCGGCGTCCGCACCGCCGCGCTGGAGCTGGCCGAGCACCGGCTGCCCGACGTGGTGACCCGGCTGCGCCGTGGCGAGCAGGTCGACGTCGCCCGGGAAGCGCCGCCGCTGGAGTACGGCCACGACGAGATCGGCGAGGTCGGGCGCGCCTTCACCGAGGTGCAACGCACCGCCGTGCAGGCCGCTGTGGACGAGGTCACCCTGCGCCGCGGGCTCAACGAGGTCTTCCTCAACATCGCCCGACGCAGCCAGAGCCTGGTGCACCGTCAGCTGCACCTGCTGGACCGGATGGAGCGGCGCAGCGAGGACCCGGACGAGCTGGCCGAGTTGTTCCAGGTCGACCACCTGGCCACCCGGCTCCGCCGGCACGCCGAGGACCTGGTCATCCTCGCCGGCTCCGCCCCCGGCCGCGGTTGGCGCAACCCGGTCGCGATGGTCGACCTGATCCGTGGCGCGATCTCCGAGGTCGAGGCGTACGAACGGGTGGACATCACCGACGTGCAACCGGCCGGCGTGCTGGGGCGGGCCGTCGGCGACGTCATCCACCTCCTCGCCGAGCTGGTCGAGAACGCCACCGCCTTCTCCCCGCCGGACACCCGGGTCACCGTCACCGGGGCGCAGGTGGCCAACGGGTACGCCCTGGAGATCACCGACCAGGGGCTGGGCATGTCCGACACGGCGCTGGAGACCGCCAACACCCGGCTGGCCAGCTCGCCGGAGTTCGACCCGGCGCAGAGCGCCCGACTCGGCCTGTTCGTGGTGGCCCGCCTGGCGGCCCGGCACGGCGTACGGGTGCGGTTGCGGCCGTCGGGGGAGGGTGGCGTGACCGCCGTGGTGCTGCTCCCCGGCGACCTGGTCACCACCGAACCGCCGGCCGGCCCCGACCCGGCCACGCTCGGCGCCGCGTCGGCCGACCCGGGCCGGCGACTGGTTCGGACGGCACGCCGGGGCGCGGTGACCCGACCCCGTACCCGCCCACCGACGGCCCCGCCCGGCAGCACGGCCCCGCCGGCCCCGCCCGGCAGCACGGCCCCGCCGGCCCCGCCCGGCAGCACGGCCCCGCCGGCCCCGCCCACCGGCGCGCCGACATCGGTCACCGCGTCGGCCACCGGGCCCGACGAGGGTCCGGCGGCCTCCGACGAGCCGGACGACGAGCTGGACGGGCTGCCCCGCCGGGTGCGCCGCCGGACCCCCGCCGCCCAACCCCGGTCGACAGTCGGCGATACGCCGTCGCCCCGTTCGCCCGAGGAGGTCCGCCAGGTGATGGCGGCGCTGCAGGCCGGCACGGCGCGCGGCCGTGCCACCGCCGTCACCCCGACGGCACCGCCGCCGTCGACGGGCCCGGCAACGCCGACCGGCCCCGCGATCCCGACGGCACCCACCGACCCGCCGACGAGCCCCGAACCACCGACCGCGACTGAGAGGGACGCCTAGTGCGGCATTCGACGAAGCAGAGCGCCGGCCTCGACTGGTTGCTCGACGAACTGGTGCAACGGGTACCGGCCGCCCGGGAGGCGGTGGTGCTTTCCGCCGACGGCCTGCTGCTCGGCTGCTCGGCCGAGTTGGAGCGCTCCGACGCCGAGCACCTCTGCGCGCTCGCCGCCGGCTTCTCCAGCCTGGCGCGGGGCGCAAGCCGGCACGTGGACGGCGGCCCGGTGCGACAGACCGTGGTGGAGATGGAGGCCGCGTACCTCTTCGTCACCACCGCCGGGCAGGGTGCCTGCCTGGCGGTGGTGAGCGACGCCGACGCGGACATCGGGCTGGTCGCGTACGAGATGGCGATGCTGGTGATCCGGGTGGGGGAGAGCCTCGCCGCACCGGCCCGATCGGCAGCGGACGCCGGAGATGCGGACTGAGCCGCCCGGGCCGCAGCACGAGTGGCTGGACGGTGACGCCGGCCCGGTGATGCGCCCGTACACGCTCACCCGGGGCCGGGTACGCTCCGCCGTCGACAATTTCAACCTGGTCGCGTTCGTGGTGGCGGCGGGCGTCGACCCGGCGGGTCATGCGCACCTGCTGCCCGAGCACCGACGGCTCGTCGCGTTGGCCAGCCGGCCGGTGTCGGTGGCCGAACTGGCGGCCGAGTTGGACCTCGCTGTCGGCGTGGTCCGGGTACTGCTCGGTGATCTCCTCGCCGAGGGCCTGGTCGCGGTGCACGAGCCGCCGAGAGCCGGCATCCTTCCCGACGACGACATCCTCAAGGCGGTGGTCAGTGGACTCCGTGCGCTGTGACCAGGTGGGCACCAGCACCACCATCCCGCTGGCACTGAAGATCCTCATCGCGGGAGGCTTCGGGGCCGGCAAGACGACCTTGGTGAGCGCCCTGAGCGAGGTCCGTCCGTTGCAGACCGAGGAGGTGTTGACCGGCGCCGGGATCGGCACCGACGACATCTCCGGCGTGGAGGGCAAGTCCACCACCACGGTGGCGATGGACTTCGGCCGGATCACCATCAACGACGACCTGCAGGTCTACCTGTTCGGCACGCCGGGTCAGGACCGGTTCTGGTTCCTCTGGGACGAGCTGGCCTTCGGCGCGCTCGGCGCGGTGGTGCTCGCCGACACCCGGCGACTGGCCGACTGCTTCCCCTCCATCGACTACTTCGAGCAGCGCGGCATCCCGTTCGTGGTGGGCGTGAACTGTTTCGACGACTCCCGCCGGTTCAACCTGGAGACCGTACGCCGAGCGCTCGACCTGGACCCGGAGGTGCCGATGGTGCTCTGCGACGCCCGGGACCGGCAGTCCGGGAAGATGGTGTTGATCTCTCTGGTGGAGCACGTGGCCCGGCAGCGCGGTGAGCCGGTGCCGGCCGCCTGAGAACCGGGCTGGAAAGCGGGTTAACGGGCGGGCAACGCGGGCAGGCTCTGGTTGGATCAACGGAGGATGCCGGCGGAGGAGTGGTACGTGAGCGGTCAGGATGAGGTCGTCCACATCGGCTGTTACACCGCGCAGAGTGGTGGACGGGGCAGTGGCATCGTCGCCGCGCGTCGCGACCCGACGACCGGGGCGCTGACCCCGCTCGGCACGGTAGCGGTCACCCCGTCCCCGTCCTTCCTGGCGCGGCACCCCACCCGGCCGGTGCTCTACGCGGTCAACGAGCTGACCGACGGGGAGGTCAGCGCCTGGCAGGTCGGCGCGGACGGCGCGCTGGACCCGCTCGGCAGCCGGTCGACCGGCGGGGCCGAGCCCTGCCACCTGGCGGTGTTGCCCGGCGGCGATCACCTGCTGGCGGCCAACTACGGCAGCGGCAGCATCGCGGTCTTCCCGCTCGACCCGCGGGGCGTGCCCGGCGACCGCACCGATCTGGTCGTGCACGAGGGGCACGGCCCCGACCCGGAGCGCCAGGACCACGCCCACGCCCACATGGTCTCGCCGGGACCGGGCCGGGCGCCGATCCTCGCCGTGGATCTCGGCACCGACTCCGTCTACCGGTACGACCTGGACGCGGCGACCGGACGCCTGGTGCCGCGTGCACCGCGGATGCGAACCGCGCCCGGCACGGGCCCCCGGCACCTGGCCCGGCACCCGGATGGACGGCGCTGCTACCTCGTCGGTGAGCTGGACGCCTCGGTCACCGCGTACGAGCTGACCGACGACGGCGCGTTGCACCAACGCGGGCGGGTCGAGGCGAGCGAACGGGCCGGTCACGTCCAGCCGTCGGAGGTCGCTGTCACCCTGGACGGCCGTTTCCTCTACGTCGCCAACCGTGGGGTGGGGACCGTGGCGGTCTTCACCCTGGCCGGGGCGTTGCCCGAGCTGGTGGCCGAAGTGGACACCGGTGGCGAGTGGCCCCGGCACTTCGCGCTTATCGGGGAGCACCTCTACGTCGCCGACGAGCGGGCGGACATGGTGCGGGTGTTCCGGCGTGACGCCGACACCGGCGTCCCGGAGGCGGTCGGCGAGCCGGTTCCGGTGCCGAGCCCGACGTGCGTTTTGCCCTGAACGATGGTTTAGAGACGCGAGCGCTGCACTGATTCGGCAACGCCACGAGGCTGCTACGTCACTCTGTGTTGCAAAAAGGAGGTCAACTGTTTCTCCTGCGTAACTTTAGTCCGAACGGATGTGGCAGAGACGGCACCTAGTACGCAAGATGGTCACCGTGTCAGCAGGCCGCCATCGCATGCGTTCGAAACTCCACCTAGCCGCCGCCGCCGCAACGGTCGGGGTGCTCGTCGTCACGACGGGCGCGTGGTTCGGCTATCGGGAGTTGATCCAACCCAGCTGCTCGGGGGAGATCCGGCTCGCCGTGGCGGTCGCCTCCGAACTCGCGCCAGCGGTGGACGCGGCGGCGTCGCAGTGGGTGAAGGACGGTGCGGCGGTAGGCCCGACCTGCATCCGGGTCGACGTTTCCGCGTCCGACCCGGTTGACGTGGCGGCCGTGGTCGCGGCCAAGCACGGCGCGGTGCTCGCCGGCGTGGGGCAGGCCAGCGGCACCGCCGTCAGCCCCGACGTCTGGGTGCCCGACTCCTCGACCTGGCTGCTGCGGTTGAAGAAGGACGCGACGGCGTTCGCTCCGACCAACGGCGCGTCCATCGCGCGTAGCCCGATCGTCGTCGCGATGCCCGAGCCGATCGCCACCCGGCTCGGCTGGCCGGACAAGAAGTTCAACTGGACCGATCTGCTCAAGCAGGTCAACAGCAGCACGCCGCTGCGGACCGGGATCGTCGAGCCGACCCGTGACGCGGCAGGCCTGTCCGGTCTGCTCTCGCTGACCGCCGCCGCCAGCGCGGCCGGCGGCGACGCCCAGCGCAACACCGTCGGCGCGCTCCGCGCACTGGCCACCGGCCGCTCCTCGCTCCGCAACGACCTGCTGGCCCGTTTCCCCACTGCCAACGACTCCACGTCCATCGCCAGTGGTCTCGGTGCGGCGGCCCTGTCCGAAGAAGACGTGATCGCGTACAACAGCAAGAAACCGCCGGTGCCGCTCGCCGCGCTCTACATGGAGCCGGCGCCGATGCCGCTGGACTACCCGTACGCGGTGCTGCCCGGCATCGAGCCGAGCAAGGCGTCGGCGGCCCGGGTGCTGTTCGAGCTGCTCACCAGCAGCACCTTCCGGGACCGGCTCGCCGCGCAGTCGCTGCGCGCGCCGGACGGCAACTGGGGCGAGGGTTTCAAGGCCCCGCAGGGTGCGCCGAGCCCGTCCGGCGGCGCGCCCACCGCACCGGCGAACGGCGGCACCGCGGCGGGTGGCCTGGACCCGGCCGCCATCCAGCGGGTCGTCTCCAGCTGGTCGATCGCCACCCAGTCCGGCCGGATGCTTGCCGTCATCGACGTTTCCGGCTCGATGAAGGAGACGGTGCCGAGCGCCAACAACCGCAGTCGGGAAGAGGTCACTGTCGACGCGGCCCGCCGCGGCCTCAGCCTCTTCGACGACTCCTGGTCGATCGGTCTGTGGACCTTCTCCACCAAGCTGGTCGGCAATCGGGACTACCGGGAGCTGGTCCCGATCG
Organism: Micromonospora sp. NBRC 107095; assembly: GCF_030269705.1. Taxonomy (NCBI): domain Bacteria; kingdom Bacillati; phylum Actinomycetota; class Actinomycetes; order Micromonosporales; family Micromonosporaceae; genus Micromonospora; species Micromonospora sp. NBRC 107095. Next base: position 124,662 of record NZ_BSTU01000002.1, on the reverse strand, counting down.
GCCCGCTGTCCGGCCAGCGCGGCCAGTTGGAGGGCGCGCTCGCGACCGTCAAGCCCTCCAGCGGCGACACCGGCCTCTACGACACGATGTTGGCCGCGTACCAGGCGGTGCAGGAGAACTGGCAGCCCGGCCGGGTCAACTCGATCGTGCTGTTCACCGACGGCAAGAACGAGGACGACAACGGCCTCAACCAGCAGCAGCTGCTCGGCAAGCTCAAGCAGCTCGCCGACCCGGAGCGGCCGGTCCAGGTCATCATGATCGGTATCGGTGAGGGCGTCAGCAAGGCGGAGCTGGAGTCGATCACCAAGGTGACCGGTGGCGATGTCTTCGTCACCAAGGACCCGAGCGAGATCGGCAGCATCTTCCTCAGCGCCATCGCGCGGCGTCCTCCAGCACCGCGCTGATCCGACGCTCAGCGGTCGGGGGGCCGGCCACACCCGTCGATCCGGTGTGGCAGGCCCCTTTTCGGCCCGCCAGTTGTTGAAGAAAAGTGACGGCAATACGTCGGAAGCAATCGGCAGTCATAGTTGTCAGGGCAGGATGTCGACTGTTCCGGCATGGTCGGTCCGCCTCCGGTCCGACCGTTGGCCGGGGCCATCCTGTACAGAGTGGGAGGGCCGGTGAGCGTGGCGACACTGTTGACCCCCGCCACGTCGGCGGAGCCCGATGGTCAACGCACCGGGCTGCTGGCACGAGCCGACGAACGGTCCTACGTCCGGGTGCTGGTGGTGCTGGACACCACCGTCCTCATCATCGCGTTGCTGATCGGGTACGTCACCCGTTTCGGTGAGGGCGAGCCGACCGGCTCGGAGATCCCGTACGTGCTGGTCGCCCCCGGGCTGGTGCTGGCCTGGCTGATTTCGCTCAAGGCCCTCGGCTGCTACGACGACCGGGTGATCGGCTACGGGGCGGACGAGTACCGGCGGGTCAGCTCCGCCAGCCTGCGCCTGGCCGGGGCGATCGCCATCATCGGCTACATCGCCGACGTCGGAGTCTCCCGGGGCTTCCTGGGCATCTCCTTCGCAGTGGGTACCGTCGGGCTGGAGGTGGCCCGGTTCGCCGCCCGTAAGCGGCTGCACCGGGCCCGCTCGCTCGGCGCCGGCTGGTCCCGGAAGGTGCTGGTGGTCGGCGACACCGCCCACGTGTTGGAGTTGGTCCACACGTTGCGCCGGGAGCCGTACGCCGGTTACCAGGTGGTCGGCGCCTGCATCCCGGACGCGCTGCTCGCGCCGGTGGCGCAACGGCTGGGTGACGTGCCGGTGGTGGGGTCGTTCCGGGGCATCCCGGAGGCCGCCACCGCGATCGGCGCGGACACTGTCGCGGTGACCGCCTCGGGTGAGCTGACCGCGACCCGGCTGCGCCGCCTCGGCTGGCAGTTGGAGGGGACCGGCGTCGACCTGGTCGTGGCACCCGCGCTGACCGACGTCGCCGGCCCACGGATCCACACCCGCCCGGTCGCCGGACTGCCGCTGATCCACGTCGAGGCGCCCGAGTTCCGCGGCGTCCGCAAACTGGTGAAGGGTTTCGTCGACAGGTCCGTCTCGTCGCTGGCGCTGGCGGTGCTGCTGCCGCTCATCGCGTTCATCGCCCTGGCCATCAAACTGGACAGCCGGGGCCCGGTGCTGTTCCGGCAGGTCCGGGTCGGCCGGGGCGGGCAGGAGTTCGGCGTCTTCAAGTTCCGCACCATGGTGGTGAACGCGGACGCGCTGCTCGCCGAGCTGGCAGCCCGCAACGAGACCGACGGCCTGATGTTCAAGATGCGCCACGACCCCCGGGTGACCCGCGTCGGCCGGCTGCTGCGCAAATGGTCACTGGACGAGCTGCCGCAACTGGTCAACGTGCTGCTGGGGCAGATGAGCCTGGTCGGGCCGCGCCCGCCGCTGCCCTCGGAGGTGGCCCGCTACGACGGTGACGTGGCCCGGCGGCTGCTGGTCAAGCCCGGCATGACCGGCCTGTGGCAGGTCAGTGGCCGCTCCGACCTGAGTTGGGAGGACGGCATTCGGCTCGACCTCTACTACGTGGAGAACTGGTCCCTCGCCGCCGACCTCACCATCCTCTGGAAGACCTTCGGCGCGGTGCTGAACGGCCGCGGAGCGTACTGACCACAGGTCACGCTTGCGGGCCGGTCCAGTCCAGGCAGACGACCACCGCGTCGTCGACCAGGTCACCGGCCACGAACGCGCGCAGATCACCGATCAGCGACCGGACCGCGTCCAGGGGTGCCATCGGCCCGGTCCGCCGCAGGAACCGGTCAAGTGCCGTCTCGCCGTAGCGCATGTGCTGCCCGGTGGCCTCCACCACCCCGTCGCTGACCACGAAGACCCGGTCGCCGCGTTCCAGGGGGAACTTCTGCTCGTGGTAGTCAGTGGCCTCGAACATGCCCAGCGGGAACTGCGCCTCCAGCGGCTGCTCGGTGACCTCGCCGCCGCGTAGCAGGACCAGTCGGGGAGACCCGGCGTCCACCACGGTCATCATCCCGGAACGCAGATCCAGCTCCATCAGCAATGCCGACAGGTGCTGCCCGCCCCGGTGCAGGTCGTAGATTGCCTGATCGGCGAGGGCGGCCTGGTCGGCCAGGCTCAGCCCGGCCCGACGCGCGTTGCGCAGCGCGTGGGTGGCCAGCGAGGTGAGCAGGGAGGCGGCCACGCCCTCACCGGTGCCGTTGATGGTGGACAACCAGAGCCGCTCCCCGTCGTCGGACCAGTCGAAGCTGTCGCCGCGCACGGCGTACGCCGGCTCCAACTGCCCGGCCAGGCTGAACGAGGGACGGATCCGACTGCGGCCGGGAAGCAGGTCCCACTGCATCTCGGCGGCCAGGGTGAGGCGTTGGGTGCGCCGAGCCGCCCGGTAGACGTCGGTGCCGGCGGAGACCGCCGCCACCTCGTGCGCGAGCGCGGTGGCGACCTCGGCCAGCGCGGTGATGACCTCCTGGTCGTCCGGCACGGGCGACAGGCGCAGCACTCCTCGGCGCTCGCCACGCATGGTGACCGGCACCCAGGCGACGCCGTCGGTCAGTAGCGGCGACTGGTGGTCGAAGGCGCGCCAGGCGGGGTGCCCGGGGCTCGTGATCGAGTCACCGTCGGTGAGTGGCAGCAGCTCCGCGAGCCGGTAGTCGACCTGGTACAGCTCAACGTCGGTGATCCCGTACGACCCGGCGAGCACGTCCCCGATTCCACCGACGAGCCGGTCGGTTGGTGTCTCGTTCAGGGCACGTCGTGCCCGATCGACCGGTTTGCTCATCGTCACTCCCTCGCTGAAAGCTCGACCACCAGTGGGTTCGGAGTACTCTCGGGCCACCATGGCCGAACTGAACCGTCCGACGGACCCCGACACGAGTATGGCTGCCGCGCTGGACGCGACGGCCGCTGCCCTGCTCGGGATCTGGGAATCTGCCCGGGAGGGGACCGCCAACCGGGTCTCCGGCGCCCAGCTACGGGCGGTGATGGTGGTGGAGCAGGTCGACGGGATCAACCTCCGTCGGCTCGCCACCCGACTCGACATGCTGCTCAGCTCCGCCAGCCGCCTCTGCGACCGGCTGGTCGCGGCCGGCATGCTGGAGCGCGAGCCGGGCCGCTTCGACCGCCGGGAGATCTCGCTGCACCTCACCCCGGAGGCCCGCCGGCTCCTCGCCGAGCTACGGGCCAACCGCCGGGCCCAACTCGACGCCGTGCTGACCGGGATGAGCCGGGAGGGCCGCGACGCGCTGCTGCGCGGAATGCGGGAGTTCGACGAGACCGCGCGCCGCCAGCAGGAGCAGCGGCCGGCGACGGCCGGGGAGCCGACGGGCCCGGGGGACTGGCCGGACGGCCCGGACCGGCCCGATGGGCGGTCGGCGGACTGGTCGGTCGATCCCGCGCGGCCGACCCGCGCGGTGTGGACGGGCGCCACTGGCGGTCCGGACACAACGGCCGGCAGCACCCGGGAGTGGCCGACCGCGGACCCGCCGGTGGCGCGGACCGCCTGACCAGGCCGGGCGGTCGCCGTCGGTCAGGCCGGCGTCGACGCGCCCACGGCCAGCATCGCGATGTCGTCGTGGGCCTGCCCGTCCAGCCAGTCGTCGACCTCCCGCAGCACCCGGTCGATCAGCGCCGCCGGTGGTTGCCCGGCCGCCGCCACGAGCGCGGCCCGCAACCGGGCCTCACCGAACGTCGCCGTGTCGCGCGGTCCGCGCGCCTCGGTCACCCCATTGGTGTACGCGAGCAACAGGTCGCCCGGATCGAGGTGCACCCGCGCCTCGGCGAACCGGGCGGCGGTCAGCGCCCCCACCGGCATGCCGCCGACCGGGACCGTGGTGACAGTGCCGTCGGCGGTGACCAGCAGTGGCGCCGGGTGCCCTCCGCCGGCGATCCGGATGTCCAGTCCGGTGGGCCCGCGGTCCAGGGACCCGAGCAGCACTGTGGTGAACTGGCTGCGCCGCGCGGCGTCCGGCGCGTCGAACAGCGCCTGGTTGAGCAGGCGGATCAGCTCCAGGGGGCGTCGCTCGACGAGCCGTAGCGTCTGCAACGACTGGCGGACCCGGCCGGTCAGCACAGCGGCGCCCACGCCCTTGCCGCACACGTCGCCGAGCGCGAACAGGGCACCCTCGGGGTGCGGGAACACCTCGTAGAAGTCCCCGCCGATGCGCAGGGTGTCGCCCGCTGCCCGGTAGCCGCCGGCCATCGTCACGCCGGGCACGGCGGGCAGCTCGGGCGGGAGCAGACTGGTCTGCAGTACCTGGGCCAGGTGGGCCTGCTCACTGTGCAGGTCGGCGGTGGCCAGCGCGGCACCCGCGCGGGCGGCGAACTCCCGGGCCAGCTCCACGTCGCGCGGTTCGAAACCGGCCCGCCCGGACCGACGGATGAGCAGCAGGGCGCCGGTCGACTCGCTGGCGTTCAGCAGGGGGCTGACCAGCACCGTCCCCGGCGGGCCGAAGCCGGGCGGCAGCAGGTCGGCCAGGTCGGTGAGCGGGGCGTCCGGCCAGCGGCCCGGCTCGGCGCGGTCGCCGGCCAGCGCCTCGGCGAGACCGGGCACGGCGCTGGTCAGCGCGGGACCGGCCAGCCCGGTGACCGGTGCCGGATCGCCGTCGGCGTACCGGATCCACCTGGCGTGTGGCTCGGCCGGCGGTATCGCTCGGGGCAGTGCCACGGCGACGTCGGCCAGGTAGGGGACGGCGAGCGTGGTGGCGGACCGGAGGACCTGGTCCCGGTGCAGGGTGAGCGCCAGCCGGCTGCCGGCCTGGGCGAGGAACGCGGTGCGGGAGCGTTCGGCGAGCAGGGCGTCGGTGCGGGCGTCTTCCTCGGTGACGTCGCGGACATACCACGCCCACCGGGAGCCGGCGAGTTGACGCCGGACGCCGCGCAGTCGCCGGCCGTGGTGGTCGGTGTCGAAGCGGTCAGCGCCGGTGACGACCGCCCGGGCCAGGGCCGCCACCGGGCAGTCGGCCAGCTCGGTGCCGGCCTCGATCTCCGGGAGCAGCTCAGCCGCCATGGCGTTGACCAGGGTGACCAGGCCGGTCCGGTCCGTCATCAGCACGGCCTCGGCGAGCCCGTCGAGCAGCTCGCGGGCCAACCGGTCGTCGGCCGGCAGCGGGGTGTCGCCGGGTTGCCGGGTCGTGGTCACCGCCGGACGCCGGCTCGCGTCTGACGACGTGTGCGCATGCTGCTTCTCGACTCCTCACCGGGGATCGTTGCCTGAGTGCAAGGGTACCGATCCGTGCCGACGGGGGCGCGGGGGCGGCGATCAGCCGGAGCGTGCCAGCCAGCCGGCGGGCTGGGCGATGATCCGGCGGGCCACCGAGCCGGCGGCCCCCACCGCTGCGGCTTCCGCACCGAGCGTCGACGGCCGGACCGTGACCGGCGACCAGGCGGCGGTGAGCACCCGGGCGTCGATCTCGGTGAGGACCGGGGGGCACAACCAGGGTGCGAGCGCGGCGTAACCGCCACCGAGCACCACGGTGTCCAGGTCGAGCAGGTTGACGACGCCGGCCACCGCGACGCCAAGCGCCGTTCCGGCCTCGTGCAGCGCCCGCAGCGCGTCGGCGTCGCCGGCCTCGGCCAACTCGGCCAGCCGGGCGGTCGCGGTGTCCGCGGGAAGCTCCGCCCGGGCCAGCCCGGCGGCGGACACGATCGCCTCCTGGCCGGCGTACTGCTCCAGGCAGCCCTGCCCGCCGCAGCGGCACGGACGGCCCTCGGGGTGGACCGGAAGGTGCCCGATCTCACCGCTCCACCCGCGTACGCCGCGGAACAGCGCGCCGTCCAGCACGATGCCGGCGCCGATGCCCACCTCCCCGGAGATGTGCAGGAAGCTGGACGGGCCGGGTGGTTGAGAGTGCAGCTCGCCGAGCGCGGCGAGGTTGGCCTCGTTGTCCACCGTCAAGGCGGGGACCCCGGGCACCTGCTCGATCAGCGGAGGGTGCTCGGCGAGCAGCGCGGGCACCGGCACGTCGGACCAGCCGAGGTTCGGGGCCAGCCGGACCAGCCCGTCGTCGTCCACCAGGCCGGGCACCGCGAGCGCGGCCCCGACCAGGGTGAGACCCTGGTCGGCGGCGTCGTCGCGGGCTGCCCCGGCCATCTCGACCAGGTGGGCCAGGGCGTCGGCGGGGGCCACCGGGCGCAGGTCGGCCCGGTGCACGGTGCGGTGCCGCACCTGGCCGGTGAGGTCCACCACGCAGACCGCCAGGTAGTCGACGTTGACCTCCAGGCCGAGCCCGGCCGGCCCCTGTTCGGCCAGGACCAGCCCGCGCGCCGGGCGGCCGGCACCCGAGCGGGGCGCGGGGTCGGACTCACTGACCAGCCGGCCACCGAGCAGATCCTCGACGACAGCAGAGACGGTGGCTCTGGTCAGGCCGGTGGCGGTCGCCAGGTCGGCTCGGGAGGGGGGTCGGTCAGCCGCGGCGATCCGACCGAGGACCAGGGCGAGGTTGAGCTCGCGCAGACTGCCCTGACGGACCGCGCCGGCCGGGGCGTGGGTGAGGCTCACCCCTTGACAGTGCCATAGGGTGGGCAAATAATTCAATCGCTGAACAAATACCTGACACCACCACCCGGAGGTCGCTCATGGCACCCCGTCCCACCCCCGCCGACAAGTTCTCCTTCGGGCTCTGGACCGTGGGCTGGCAGGCCCGCGACCCGTTCGGTGACGCCACCCGCCCCGAACTGGACGCGGTCGAGGCGGTGCACCGGCTCGCCGAACTGGGCGCGTACGGCATCACCTTCCACGACGACGACCTGATCCCGTTCGGCGCCGACGCGGCCTCCCGTGACCAGCACATCGCGCGGTTCCGCAAGGCCCTCGACGAGACCGGCCTGGTGGTGCCGATGGTCACCACCAACCTCTTCACCCACCCGATCTTCAAGGACGGCGGCTTCACCAGCAACGACCGCGACGTCCGCCGCTTCGCGCTGCGCAAGGTGCTGCGCCAGGTCGACCTGGCCGCCGAGCTGGGCGCGGGCACCTTCGTCATGTGGGGTGGCCGCGAGGGCTCCGAGTACGACCTCGCCAAGGACGTCCACGCCGCCCTGGACCGCTACCGCGAGGCCGTCAACCTGCTCACCCAGTACGTCATCGACAAGGGCTACAACCTGCGGTTCGCGCTGGAGCCCAAGCCCAACGAGCCGCGCGGCGACATCCTGCTGCCCACCATCGGGCACGCGCTCGGCTTCATCTCGCAGCTCGAGCACCCGGAGATGGTCGGCCTCAACCCGGAGGTCGGGCACGAGCAGATGGCCGGGCTCAACTACGCCCACGGCATCGCCCAGGCGCTCTGGCAGGGCAAGCTGTTCCACCTCGACCTCAACGGCCAGCGCGGCATCAAGTACGACCAGGACCTGGTCTTCGGCCATGGTGACCTGATGAACGCGTTCGCCCTGGTGGACCTCCTGGAGAACGGTGGCCCGAACGGTGGGCCGACCTACGACGGTCCCCGGCACTTCGACTACAAGCCCTCGCGTACCGAGGACATGGACGGGGTGTGGGCGTCCGCGGCGGCCAACATGAGCACGTACCTGCTGCTCAAGGAGCGCGCGGCGGCGTTCCGTGCCGACCCCGAGGTGATCGAGGCGCTCGCCGCCAGCAAGGTCGGCGAGTTGAGCACGCCGACGCTCGGCGACGGCGAGGGCTACGAGGAGTTCCTGGCCGACCGGTCCGCGTTCGAGGATGTCGACGTGGACGCTGTCGCCGCCCGGGGCTTCGCCTTCGTCCGGCTCAACCAGCTCGCCGTCGAGCACCTGCTCGGCGCCCGCTGAGGCCCCGCCATGCCGTTGGTCGCAGGCGTTGACTCGTCCACCCAGTCCTGCAAGGTGGTGATCCGGGACGCGGAGACCGGTGCCCTGCTCCGGCAGGGCCGGGCACCGCACCCGGACGGCACGGAGGTCGACCCGGAAGCCTGGTGGCAGGCGCTGCGCAGCGCCGCCGACCAGGCCGGCGGGTTCGCCGACGTGGCGGCGATCTCCGTCGCCGGCCAGCAGCACGGCATGGTGTGTCTCGACGAGGACGGCCGGGTGGTCCGCCCGGCGCTGCTGTGGAACGACACCCGATCCGCCGACGCCGCCGCCGATCTCATCCAGGAGGCCGGCGGCGGCGCGGCCGGGCGCCGGTTCTGGGCCGAGGCCACCGGCAGCGTTCCGGTGGCCAGCTTCACCCTGACCAAACTGCGGTGGTTGGCCAGGCACGAGCCGGAGCTGGCGGCCCGGGTGGCCGCCGTCTGCCTGCCGCACGACTGGTTGACCTGGCGGCTAGCCGGAGCACCGGGGTTGGGCGCGCTGCGTACCGACCGGGGCGACGCCAGTGGCACCAGCTACTGGTCGCCGGCCACCGGTGACTATCGACTGGACCTGCTGGAGCAGGGCTTCGGTCGGCGGTTGGTGGTGCCCGAGGTGCTCGGTCCGGCGGAGTCGGCGGGAAAGCTCGCCGACGACCTGGGCGGGTCGGGTGGGGCGCTGCTGGGCGCGGGCACCGGGGACAACGCCGCTGCCGCGCTCGGTGTCGGCGCCGGGCCGGGTGACGTGATCGTCTCGATCGGCACCTCCGGCACCGTGTTCAGCGTCGCGGACGTTCCGGCGGCCGACGAGAGCGGCGCGGTGGCGGGCTTCGCCGACGCGTCAGGTCGTTTCCTGCCGCTGGTCGCCACGCTCAACGCCGCCCGGGTGCTGGACGCCGCCGCCGCGATGCTCGGCGTCACCCTCGACGAGCTGGCCCAGTTGGCGCTCTCCGCCCCCGCCGGGGCGGACGGGCTGGTCATGGTGCCGTACCTGGAGGGTGAGCGGACGCCGAACCGGCCGCTCGCCACCGGCGCGGTGCACGGCCTGACCCTGCGTACCTCGAACCCGGCGTACCTGGCGCGGGCCGCCGTGGAGGGCATGCTCTGCGCGCTCGCCGACGGCCTGGACGCGTTGACCGCGCAGGGTGCCGTCGCCCGCCGGGTCATCCTGATCGGCGGCGGGGCCCGGTCGGCCGCGGTGCGTCAGATCGCCCCGCAGGTCTTCGGCTGCCCGGTCGTCGTCCCGCCGGCCGGCGAGTACGTCGCCGACGGGGCCGCCCGACAGGCCGCCTGGGTCGCCCTGGGCGGTGCCGCGCCGCCGACCTGGGCGGTCGAGGGCACCGAGGAGTACGCGGCGGCGGCCGTTCCCGCCGTCCGCGACCAGTACGCCGCAGCCCGCGGGTTGGTGCTCGACCGACGCTGAGCGTCGCGATCGACGCGGGTGGCTGCCGGTCGACGGTGACCGGCAGCCACCCGCGTGACGCGCGCCCGCGCGGAGTCTGGTTGGCTGCCGGTCATGACGGTGACCAGTGGCGGGCCCGGCCTGCGCGCGCACGGTCGGGGCGGTGGGCCGGCGCACCGGTTGTACAGCGTCGTGGTGTTCGTGTTGCTCGCCTCGCTGGACAACGTGGCGATCGGGCTGGTCCCTCCGCTGTACGGACCGATCTCCGACGCGTTCGACGTGTCCGGGCGGCTGCTCGGCGTGGTCACCGCGGTCAGCTTCCTGGTCAGCTCGGTCGCGGCCGTCGGCTGGGCGTACGTCGGGGACCGCACCAACCGCAAGCCACTGCTCATGGTGGGCACGCTGCTCTGGGCGGCGGGCACCGGCGGTAGCGCGCTCGCCGGCGGTTACCTGACGTTCCTGTCCGCGCAGCTGGTCGCGGCGGTCGGCCTCGGCGCGGTCGGCTCGGTGGGCTTCTCCGTGGTCACCGACCTGATCTCGCCGACCCGGCGCGGGTTGGTGATGAGCTTCTGGGGGCTCTCCCAGGGCGTCGGCACCCTCGCCGGCACTCTCGTCGGCGGGCTGCTCGGGGCGGCCGACTGGCGGCGGCCGTTCCTGCTGTTGACCGGCGTCGGTCTGGTCGCCACCCTCGCCTACTTCTTCACGTACGACATCCGACGGGGCCAGAGCGAGCCGGAACTGGCCGGCAGGCTCGACGCCGGCGCCGAGTACGACTACCGGATCAGCCGCGCCGACCTGCCGCGCATCCTGGCCCGGCGGACCAACCGGTGGCTGATCCTGCAGGGACTGACCGCGCAGGCCGCGTTCGGCTCGCTGGTCTGGCTGCCGGTGCTCTTCGCCGAACGGGCCGAGGCCCAGGGCTACTCGACGTCCACGGCGGTGGTGGTGGGCAGCGTGTTCGCCACCCTGTTCCAGCTCGGCGGGGTGCTGTCCATCGTGGGTGGGTTGATCGGCGATGCGGTGCAGCGGCGGACACCGCGGGGGCGCGCACTCGTCGCCTCGGTCGGCATCCTCGCCGCGCTGCCGTTCTACCTGGTGTTGTTCTTCGTCCCGGTGACCATCGACGTGCCGGACGGCGCGAGCGGCGGCGCGGTGGTCGGCGCGGTGCTGGCCAGTGTGTTCACCGAGCCGTCGGTCGGGCTGAGCCTGCTCACCGCGATCGTGGCGCTCGCGTTGACCTCGGCCAACTCGCCGAACTGGTTCGCGTTGATCGCCGACGTCAACCCGCCGGAGCACCGGGGCACTGTCTACAGCCTGGGCAACCTCGTCAACGGTGTCGGTCGCGCGGCCGGCAACGGGCTGGTCGGGGTGGCCTTCCAGGCACTGCGAACGGCATTCCCGCCACCGTTGAACTTCGCCGTCGGGCTGGCCGCGTTCCAGCTCTTCTTCATCCCGACCGGTGTCATGTACTGGCTCGCCTCGCGGACCTCACCGGCGGACATCGACAACGTCCACGACCTGCTCCACAACCGGGCCGACCGCCTCTGACACCCCGAGCCCCTGCTCCGCCCCCCGACCCCGCGCACCCTGCCCCGCGCCCGATCCTGCGCGTCCGGCCCCGCGCGTCCGGCCCCGCGCGTCCGGCCCCGCGCGTCCGGCCCTGCGCGTCCGGCCCTGCGCCCCGACCTCGCGCACTCGACCTCGCGCACCCTGTCCCGCGCCCCGCTCCGCGCGCCAACCTCAAGATCGCGCTCGATCCTGGTTCTAGTTGCCTTCTGGCGGACGGAGGCCACTGGAACCTGGAAGTAGCGCGATCTTGAGGTGCAGTCGGGCGTGAATCGTTTACGACATCAGCTCCACAGCGGCTGTTCTGCGCCGACTGGCCCGCCTGCGCCGACTGGCCCGCCTGCGCCGACTGGCCCGCCTGCGCCGCGCGGCCGGGGCGGGCCGGTCGGCGCGAGATCAGCCGCGCAGCCAGACGGTCACGTCGGTTGGGACCGCGCCGTCGTCGTCCAGTGCCGCGCTGGCGACGAGCACCTCGGCGCCGGCCGGCACCGGTACCGCTGTGGCACCGAAGTTGGTCAGCACGGTCAGCTCACCGTTGCGGAAGCTCAGCACCTCGTCGCCGGAGGACAACCACTCCAGGGTCCCGCGGCCCAGCCCGTGGGCACGGCGCAACCGCAGCGCCGTGCGGTACAGCTCGTACGTCGAGCCGGGCACGTCGCGCTGGCGGTCCAGCGCGTACTCCGCCCAGAGCGCGGGCTGCGGCAACCAGCTGGCGTCGGTCGGCCCGAAGCCGTACGACGGGGCGTCGGCCTCCCACGGGATCGGCACCCGGCAGCCGTCCCGGCCGCGCTGGGTGTGTCCGCTGCGCGCCCAGGTCGGGTCCTGCCGGGCCTCGTCGGGCATCGTGGTGTGCTCGGGCAGCCCCAGCTCCTCGCCCTGGTAGAGGTACGCCGAGCCGGGCAGCGCGAGCATCAGCACGGTGGCCGCCCGGGCCCGGCGCAGACCGAGTGCGGCGTCGGGCTGCGGGTCACCGATGCCGATGCCGTTGGGGCGTACGGTGCCGACCGGCAGGCCGAGCCGGGAGGCGTGCCGCACCACGTCGTGGTTGGACAGCACCCAGGTGGTCGGCGCGCCGACCGAGTCGGTCGCCTCGAGCGAGCGGGTGATCACCGCGTACTGGGCCGGTGCGGTCCACTCCGCGAGCAGGTATTCGAAGTTGAACGCCTGGTGCATCTCGTCCGGGCGGACGTAGCGGGCCAACCGCTCGGCCGGTTCCACCCAGGCCTCGGCGACCAGCACCCGCTCGCCGGGGTAGCTGTCCAGAACCTGCCGCCACTGCCGGTAGATCTCGTGCACGCCGTCCTGGTCCCACATCGGCGGGCGGGGCTTGTCGATCTCGTTGCCGGAGAGGATCTCCTGCGGCTCCTGCCAGTCGGCCAGGTCGGCCTGCTTGATGAGGCCGTGCGCCACGTCGACGCGGAAGCCGTCCACCCCGCGGTCCAGCCAGAACCGCAGCACGTCAAGGAACTCCGCGTGCACCTCCGGGTTGTCCCAGTTGAGGTCCGGCTGCCCGGTGTCGAACAGGTGCAGGTACCACTGGCCGGGCTGCCCGTCGGCGTCGACAGTGCGGGTCCAGGCCGGACCACCGAAGACGCTCTGCCAGTCGTTCGGCGGCTGGTCGCCGCCCGGGCCCCGGCCGTCCCGGAAGATGTACCGCGACCGTTCCGGGCTGCCGGGCGTGGCCGGCAGCGCGGCCTGGAACCAGCGGTGCGCCGACGAGGTGTGGTTCGGGACCAGGTCGACGATCACCCGCAGGTTGCGGGACCGGGCCTCGGCGATCAGCTTGTCCGCGTCGGCGAGGGTGCCGAACAGCGGGTCGATGTCGCGGTAGTCGGCCACGTCGTAGCCGGCGTCGGCCTGCGGCGACGGGTAGAAGGGAGAGAGCCACACCGCGTCCACGCCCAGCTCGACCAGGTGGTCGAGGCGGGCGGTGATGCCGGGCAGGTCACCGATCCCGTCCCCGTCCGAGTCGGCGAACGAGCGGGGGTAGATCTGGTAGATGGCGGCCTCGGTCCACCAGCCGGTGGCCGGTTGGTCGGAGGAGGTCTGCTGCGTCGGGTCGGTGTTCAGGGTCGTCTCCCGTGTTGCGGTGTGTGTGGATTTCAGTTTGCCCGGGGCGGTGCTGTCGAATCCCGCACCACCAACCGGGTGGGCAGGACCACCGGAGTGTCGCAACCGGTGCCCCGTTGACTGACGACAGGGTTCGGCGGTCGGGCCCCGAGCGGGTCGAGCAGCATCTGTGCGGCGAGCCGGCCCTGCTCGGCGGCGGGCTGGGCGACGGTGCTGAGCCCGAGCACACCGGCCAGGTAGTGGTCGTCGATGCCGACCACGCTGACGTCCTGCGGCACCCGCAGCCCGACGTCGCGCAGGGCGGTCATCGCGCCCATCGCCATCTCGTCGCAGGCGGCGACGATCGCTGTCGGCGGCTCTCCGCGGGCCAGTAGTTCGGCGGTGGCCCGGTTGCCGCCGTCGATGGTGAAGGTGGACTCGATGTCCAGGGTCGGGTCGGGTCGCAGGCCGGCGGAGCGCAGCGCCGCCTGGTAACCCCGCCGCCGGTCGAGGTGGGTGGTGAAGGCCAACTCGTCGTCCGGGTCGCCGGAGATGTGGGCGATCCGGTGGTGGCCGAGGTCGATCAGATGCTTGGTGGCGACCCGCGCGGCGGCCACGTCGTCGATGCGTACGCACGGCCAGTTGGGCACCCTGCTGCCCGAGCTGATGGTGACTCCGGGCAGTTCCAGGCTGGCGAGCGCGGTCAGGTCGGCCGGACGCAGGGGCGTGGCGACCAGCATGATGGCGTCCACCCGCTTGTGCAGGTTGGCGGTGCGCAGGACCCGCTGGCGGACCTGCTCCCGGCCGCCCAGGTTGTAGAGCAGCAGGTCGTAGCCGGCCTGGTGCAGGTACTCCTCGACCGCTTCGACGACGGTGCTGAAGAACCACCGGGTGATGCGGGGGACGACCACCGCGACAGTGCCGGTGCGGCCACCGGCGAGCCGGGAGGCGCTCGGTGAGACCTCGTAGTCGAGCTGTTCGGCGGCGGCCAGTACCCGGCGCCGGGTGGCGGCCGAGACCGTCGGCAGCCCTCGCAGGGCCCGCGAGACGGTGGCCGTGGAGACCCCGGCCAGCCGGGCCACATCATCGATCCTCGTCACGGTTACCCCCGCTCGGTGCCCGGTGCCCGCCGCCGCCCGAGGGGCCAGGCGACGGCGGGCGCGCGGTCAGCCCTTGACGCTGCCGGCGAGCAGACCTCGCACGAAGAAGCGCTGCAGGGACAGGAACACGATGAGCGGTACGACGATCGACACGAACGCGCCGGCGGTCAGCCGTTGCCACTCGTTGCCCCGGGTGCCGGCCATCTCGGCCAGCCGGACGGTGAGCGGGGCGGTCTCGTCGCCACCGCCGGCGAAGATCAGCGCCACCAGCAGGTCGTTCCAGACCCAGAGGAACTGGAAGATGCCGATCGCGGCCAGCGCCGGGGTGATCAGCGGCAGCACGATGGTCCGGAAGATCTTCGGGTGGGTGGCCCCGTCGACCCGGGCCGCCTCCATCAGGTCCCCCGGCAGTTGCGAGATGAAGTTGTGCAGCAGGTAGACGGCGAACGGCAGCGCGAAGCAGGTGTGCGCGAACCACACCTGGGCGAACTTCTGTTCGTCGACCAGGTCCCAGGCGGGCATCAGGGTGACGCCGCCGAGGCTGACGCCGGTGGAGAAGAACTTCAGCAACGGCACCAGGGCCATCTGCAACGGCACGATCTGCAACGCGAAGATCGCGATGTAGGCCCAGTCCCGACCCCGGAAGTTGATCCAGGCCAGCGCGTACGCCGCCAGGGAGGCGAAGGCGAGCGGGAAGAGCACCGACGGGATGGTGATCGCCAGGGAGTTGATGAAGTAGCTGGCCAGCTGCCCGGACGACGATGACCGGCCGAACAGGACCTGCTGGTAGTTCTCGAAGGTGAACTGCGGGTTGGTGAAGGCCGTCCACCAGCCGGTGGTCTTGATCTCGTCTTCGGGCCGGAGCGATGAGATGAACAGGCCGAAGGTCGGGATGGTCCAGAGCACCGCGATGACGATCGAGACGAGTGTCGCGGTGCGGCTGTTCAGCCGCTTGCGGACCCGCCCGGCCGTGGTGGTCGGGGTGCCGTCGGTCTTCTGGGTGCCGGCGGCGACGGTGGGCGTTGCGGTCGTCATCTCAGCCCTCCCGCTGCTGACGGAGGTTGCGGATCTGGTAGATCACGATCGGGATGACCAGGATGAAGAGGAAGACCGCGAGCGCGGAACCCTGCCCGTTCTCGCCGTACCGGAACGCCTGGTTGTACATCTCGTTGGCGATCACGCTGGTGTCGTAGTTGCCGTTGGTAGCGGTCCGGACGATGTCGAAGACCTTGAGCGTGGCGATCGAGAGGGTCACCACCACCACGATCAGCGCCGGGCGGATGGTCGGCATGGTGATCTGCCAGAACATCTGCCAGGGGCTGACGCCGTCGAGCCGGGCGGCCTCGACGATGTCCGCGGGGATGGCCTTGATCGCGGCGGAGAGCACCACCATGGCGAAGCCGGCCTGGATCCAGACCATGATGACGATCAGCAGCAGCGTGTTCAGCGGTGATTCCAGCAACCACTGCTTGGGCTCGCCGCCGAGGCTGACCACGATGTGGTTGAGCAGGCCGATCTGGTCGCCGTCGCCTCGGTAGGCGTAGACGAACTTCCAGATGATGCTCGCGCCGACGAACGAGATGGCCATCGGCAGGAAGATCAGTGACTTGGCGACCGCCTCGAACCGGGCCTTGTCCACCAGCACGGCGTAGATCAGGCCGAAGCCCGTCGCCACCAGCGGGACCAGGATCACCCAGATCAGGCTGTTGGTCAGCACCCGGACGATCGAGTCGTCGGAGAACATCCAGCGGTAGTTGGCCAGGCCCACCCAATCGTTGCTGTCCTTGTCCATCAGGGAGAGCAACGTGGTGCGGATGGCGGGCACGACCAGCCCGATGGTGAGCAGCAGCACCGTCGGCAGCATGAAGAAGAGCGCGAAGAGCCCTTCCCGTTGCTTCGAGCGCCGTGGGAGCGGGGCGCCGCTGGCGGACGCGGCGACCAGCTGCGCCTCCCGACGGCGGGCGAACCAGGCCGGCACCACGTCGAGAAGCAGGAGCAGACCGCCCACCACCGCGACGAAAGCGATCAGCCCGTACATCAGCATGAGGAACTTCGGCTGCTCCTCAGCGAAGTCGAACTCCATCGACCCTCCCAGGTCCAGATCCGTCGGTGGGCCGGCCCGCGGGTGCGGACCGGCCCACCGCTCAGATCACTTCCAGCTGCTCTCGATGCCCTGGAGCACCGACGCGGTGTCCTTGCCGTTGATCCACTCGACCATGCCCTTCCAGAACGTCCCCGCGCCGACCGCGGCCGGCATCAGGTCGGATCCGTCGAAGCGGAAGACGCCGGTCTTGTCCTGCAGGATCTGGACGGAGAGCTTGTCGATCGGGCTGGCGACGTTGGCGATGTCCAGCTTGTTGTTCGCCGTGACCCAGTTGCCGAGCTTCGCGCGGCTGTTGACGTACTCGGCCGAGGCGAGGTAGGTCTGCACCGCCTGCACCTCAGGGCGGTCGGCGAAGCCGACGACGAACTCGCCCGCGCCGAGCACCGGCTTGCCCTTGGCCGTGTCGATGGCCGGGAAGTAGAACGCGAACGCGTCGCCGTCCTCGGCCACCTTGGTGCCCTCGGGGAACTGGTTGGCGTAGAACGACGCCTGGCGGTGCATGGCGCACTTGCCGGTGGTGACCGGCAGGCCGGCCTCACCGAAGGCGGTGGTGCCGATGCTCTTCACCCCGCCGAAGCCGCCGTTCATGTACTTCTCGTTCTTCAGGATCGTGCCGGCCCGGTTGACGGCGTCGACGATCCGCGGGTCGTTGAACGGGATGGCGTGGGTGGTCCACTGGTCGTAGACCTCGGGGCCCTGCGTACGCAGGATCACGTCCTCGATCCAGTCGGTGGCCGGCCAGCCGGTGGCGTCACCGGACTCGATGCCGGCGCACCACGGCTTGATTCCGCTCGCCGCGATCGTGTCGCTGAGCTTGATCATGTCGTCCCAGCTAGTGGGGACCGTCCAGCCCTTCTCCTTGAAGAGCTTCGGCGAGTACCAGACGAAGGACTTCACGTTGGCGCCGAGCGGCACACCGTAGAGGGTGCCGTTGACGGTGCCGTACTTCAGCCAGTCGGCCGGCATGTTCTGCTCGGCCATCGTCTTGGTGTCGGCACCGAGGGACTTCAGCTTGCTGGCGTCGGCGAACCGCTTGACCAGGCCCGGCTGAGGCACGAAGGCCAGGTCGGGCGCGTTGCCGCCGTCGACCCGGACCGGGAGCTGCGCCTCGAACTCGGCGTTGCCCTCGTAGTCGATCTCGATGCCGGTGCAGTCCTCGAACGTCTTCCAGGAGTTCCTGAGCAGGTCGGCCTCGGCGTCACGGATGGACGCGTAGATGGAGACCTTCTTGCCGTCGTGGCCGTCGTACTTCTCGTATGCGGCGCACTCCGCGGAGCCCGCGTTGCTGCTCTTCTTGTCGTCGCCGGTACCGCAGGCGGTGGCGCTGAGCGCCAGCCCGAGTACGCCGGCGATCACGAAGGCCTGGCGTGGTCTGGTGAAGACCGCCATGCCGTCCTCCTTCCTAGCCGGCGCGGTCTCGCTGGTGACCCGTCGCCGGTCCGATTGGGCGTGCACACATGTAAGCGCTTGCATCCGGCCGGGTCCACCCCCTGTCAGACACGACCGAGTAACAATCCGGAAACCTGCCGGCTGCCTGGTGGGCGCGCTCCCGGGGCACGCTTCGGACTCTTTCGAAGATTGGCGATATCTGTCAGGCTGGTGCGTACGCATCGAAGGTTTTCGACATAGGAGGAGCTGTATGCGAAAGCGGTGGATCAGCCTGCTGGTGACGGGTCTCTTGGTCGGAGGAGCGCTGGCGCCAGCGGCACCCGCGCTGGCCGCGCCGACCTTCAGGGTGCCGTTCCCGTGCGGGCAGACCTGGTCCGGGCAGACCCGGTCGGATCACAGCCCGGCGTACGCCATCGACTTCAACCGCACCGACGACTCCGGCGACCCGGTGGTCGCCAGCGCCCCCGGCACCGTCGACAGGGTCACCGACCTCGGCGGCACCAGCTACGGCAAATACGTCCGAATCAACCACGGGGGCGGTTACAGCACCTACTACGCGCACCTCAGCGGTTTCAACGTCTCGGTCGGGCAGACGGTCGGATACGGCAAGGTGATCGGCTGGGTCGGCAGCACCGGCGGATCGACCGGCCCGCACCTGCACTACGAGCAGCGCCTCAACGGTGCCGACATCCAGGTCCGTTTCAACGGCAGCCTCGCGCTCTACTGGGGCACCAAGAGCTACACCAGTGGCAACGGGTGCTCTTCGGGCAGCGGCAACGGCACCGTCGACACCAGCGGCACGCCGCTGACCGTCCGCTCCGGCCCCGGCACCGGGTACGCCTCGGTGGGCACGGTCGCCGACGGCACCCGGGTGACCATCGCCTGCCAGACCAGTGGCACGAGCGTCACCGGCACCTACGGCACCAGCACGATCTGGGATCGCATCGGCGCCGGGCGGTTCATCGCCGACGCGTACGTCTACACCGGTTACGACGGTTACATCCCGAACGTCCCTCGCTGCTGAGGCGGCGAAAGGCCGGTCTTCGGCGGGCGGACGCCCGCCGAAGATCCGCCGGTCAGGCGTTCAGCCGCCAGATCGACAGGTTCAACGCGGCGGCGAAGGTGACCCAGGCCCAGTAGGGCAGCATCAGCGCGGTGGCGACCCGGGACACCCGGGCGAACAGCACCACGGTGAGGCCGATCGCCAACCACATCACCACGATCTCGGCGAACGCCAGTCCGTACTGCCCCGCGCCGAAGAACAGCGGGGTCCAGATGGCGTTGAGGAGCAGTTGGGCGGTCCAGGCCCAGAGTGCGGGGGAGAAGCCGACCCGTCGCCACACCAGCCAGCCGGCCACCGCGATCAGCGCGTACAGCAGCGACCAGACCGGGCCGAACAGCCAGGACGGCGGGGCCCAGTCGGGCTGCCGCAGGCTCGCGTACTCGTCGGTGGTGCCCTGCACGCCCAGCCCGCCGATGGCGGCAGCGATGAAGACCGCCACCCCGAAACCGATGAGGGCCCACCACTGGCGGCGACCGGAGGTCCTCGGGGCGTCCTGAGATGTCTCCATAGTCAAGATGTTTCCGCGGATCGGCGGTGGCAAACCGCCGGACACGAAAGCGCCGGGATCGCTGCGACCGGTGCCTCTGTCGGGAGGACGAAGCTCCGGTCGCGGCGACCCCGGCGGGTCCCGGTGTTACCACTGATGAGCGCTAATTGAAGATGCTGACACCACCCGGGCCGACCAACAGCCCGACGACGATGAGGACGATGCCCCACAGGATCTGCCGGCGGAACAGCGCGAGGATGCCGGCGACCACGAGTACGACTGCGAGAATCCAGAGAATCAGCTCCATGACCTCTGACTACCCGACTGGCCGATCGGGGAAACCTGGTCGGTGTCGAGTTGATCGCCGACGTGGAAGACGCTGTACGCCTGCTTGATCACCGGGTGTGCGACGTTGCGGACGCGTACCCCGCCTGGGGTCGTGCCGCGCTCGGTGCCGGCGTGCGCGTGCCCGTGCACGGCCAGCGCCGTGGGCGCCGAGTCGATCGCCTGCCCCAGCTGGTACGACCCAAGGAACGGGTAGATCTCCAACGGTTCGCCGGCCAGCGTGTCCGGCACCGGCGAGTAGTGGGTGAGCGCCACCAGCATGTCGCAGTCCAACGAGCGCAGCGCCGCACCGAGCCGGTCCGCGCTGTCGGTGGTGGTGCGGACGAACGCCTTCATCTCCGGCTCGCCGAAGTCACTCGCGCACCGGCCGGCGAACCCGCCGCCGAAGCCCTTCACGCCGGCGATGCCGAGCCGACCACCAGCGCAGTCCAGCACGACGCCGTTGCCCTCCAGCACGGTGATGCCCGCGTCCTCCAGCACCTTGACCACCTGCGGCACCTGGTCACACTGGTGGTCGTGGTTGCCCAGCACGGTCACCACCGGTACGGCCAACCCACCAAACTCCTCTGCCACGCAGCGCGCCTCGGCCTCGGTGCCGTGCCGGGTCAGGTCCCCGGCCAGCAGCAGCACGTCGGCGCACTCCGGCAGCTCCTCCAACGCCGGTCGGAACCGACCGACGACGTCCTCGTCCAGATGCACGTCGCCCACGGCGGCGATCCGGATCACCATGGAACCTCCCTCAGGGCAGTTGCTCGATCTCCGTGGGCGCCTGCGCGCGGATCACCCCGATGTCGCTGGTGACCGGCACGTCCGGGAAGCGCTCCGACACCAGACGCAGGATCTCCTCCCGCCGGTGCGGGCTCTCCACCTCGCCGTAGAGCACGAGGGCGCGTTCCCGCCGGATCACGGTGATCCCCTGTTCGGCGACGGCGGGGTCCTCGACGAGCAACCGTTGGATCTCCGCTTCGACGTACTCGTCCGGTGGCCCGGCGTCGATGTCGCGATGGTGGGTCACGATGTCCCCTCTCCTGGTTGGGTGCCGGCGGCCGGCACCACCTCCAGCCGGTCCAGCAGCACCAGGAACGCCTCGGCGTACGGCGAGTGCTGCGTCTCCTTGCGTACCCGTTCCCAGTCGATCTGCTCCCGCAGCGAGCGGGCCAGTGGCAGGCCACGGGCGAAGTCGCAGTAGTGCTGGGAGAAGCTGAGCAGTTTGTGCACCATCAGCTGGGTGGCGGACAGCACCGGCATGTGAATCGCGTCCACCGGCCGGATGACGGTGTCGGCGAACGTCTCCTCGGTCACCGGCGTCTCGATCGGCCGGTGGATCAGGTCCACCATCCGGCCGTCGTCGAAGACCTTGACCAGCCAGTCCTCCGGTGGGCGTTCGGCGACGAAACCGGCGGCCACCAGGGCCTCCAGCGCCTGTTCCACGTCCACTTCCCGGATCAGGAAGTCGACGTCGTGATCGCTGGAGTGGCCTCCGTGGGCGTAGACGGCGAAGCTGCCGCCCAGGGCGAACGGAATCTCGGACTGCTTGAGCACGGCGGCGACCTTCTTGAGGGTGTGCACAAGACTCTCGTCCCCGCGCTCAGCCATCTGGTTCCTCCGTCGTCGTGTTGGTGGACCGGCGGTTGGATTTCAAAGTCCGGTACCCGGCATTCCGGTCGGCCACACCTGCCGGTGTCGCGGTCGGGCGTCAACAGGGATGAAGCATGACAAACCTCGCGGGGCCAGTGCGTCGGTCGGATAATCTGTGGAGAGTGGCCAGATCATCGGGGATGCGACGACGCAAGGCCCGGTTGCGCACTGTCGCCCTGATCGGCATCGACGGTTCGGGCAAGACCACCCAGGCGCACCGGCTGGCCGACGCGCTGACCGCCGCCGGGCGTCCCGCCAGGTACCGGCGCAACGCCAGTGGCCGGCGCTGGCTCGGCCGGCTCGCCCGCCGACTCGGCCGGGCCGACGCACAACGGCTCGTCGGGCGCGACGGCGTGCTGGCCGTGGAATCGGTGCTGCGCTGGCTCGCCATTGCGATCGCCCTGATCAGCTGCCTGCTCACCGGCCGGACGGCGGTGATGGACCGCTACTCGGCCTGCCAGTACGCGAGCATCCGGGCGCACGGCGGGCAGCGTTGGGAGCGGCTCGCCCGGGCCGGCTACCGGCTGTTCCCGACGCCGCAGGTGACCTTCCTGCTCTCCGTCGACCCGGCAGAGGCGTACCGGCGCATCGAGGAACGCGGCACCGATCACGAGACGATGGGGTGGCTGACCGCCGCCGACACCGCCTACCGGACGCTGCCCGAATACCCCACCTTCGTGTTGGTGGACGCGGGCCGCCCGGCCGAGGAGGTGACCGAGCAGATCCAGGCGCACCTGGAGACCTGGCTGCCGTCGTCCGCGTCGGCCGGGGACGACCTGGGGCCGGTGGCGGCTCAGGCCCGTCCGTAGACCGGAACGGTGGCACCGCTGGTCGGGGCCGACTCGTCCGACGCGAGGAACCGGATCACCGGCGCGATCTCGGCCGGGGTCACCCAGCGGGAATGGTCGGCGTTGGGCTGCGCGGCCCGGTTCGCCGGGGTGTCGATGACGCTGGGCAGCACGGTGTTGCAGCGCACGTGCTGCGACCGGTACTCCACCGCTACCGCGTTGGCGAAGGCCAGCACCGCCGCCTTGGCCGTCGAGTAGCCGGCCGCGCCCCGGAACGGGGCGACCGCCGCGCGGGCCGAGACGCAGACCACCGCGCCGCCGCCGGCCGCCACCAGGTGCGGCAGCGCGGCCTGGGTGACCAGGTAGGTCGGCCGCAGGTTGACGGTGAGCATCCGTTCGAACTCCTCGACCGGGGTCTCGTGCACCAGCCCGCCGCTGGCGTACCCCCCGACCAGGTTGACCACCGCGCGCAGCGGTGCCGCCGGGTCGCCGAGCGCGGCCTCGACCGCCTGCGCCACCCCCGCCGGGTCGGCCAGGTCCGCGACCACCGGGACCACCCCGGCTGCCGCCGGCTCCGACCCGGGTCGCGCTTCCCGCTGCGGTACGACCACCCGCCAGCCCGCCTCGACGAACGCGGTGACGACCGCCCCGCCGAGCCCACCGGTACCTCCGGTCACCACCACGCTGCGCTCCGCCATACCCTCACGCTAGCCCCCACCCACCCCCTGCGTCGATCATGAAGTTGTTGCCGTGACACGCCGATCCGGGTGGCAACAACTTCATGATCACCGTCTGCCGTGGGCAGAGTGGTTGGGCTGGTCGGGTGCCGGGGGCGAGACTGCCGGAGTACGGCGGCCTGATGGACCGCGACGCCCGACCTTCTCTGCACGCCGGGTTGGCGATCCGTCCGCTGCCGGACACCGTTCGGGCGACCGCGTCCTGGATGGCAGCGCATCCGGCCGCCGTACGGCAGGGTGGTCTCGACCCGGCGGATGAGGCGGTGGTCCTGGGGGAGTGGCAGGCTGTGCGGGACCGGTGATCCCGGCCGCCGACACTTTTCCCTACCGGACAGTCATAGTTGACGCTCACGCCTGGTGAAAGTAAGTTTCACCCGTGGCGAAGAGTCCGAAGATTTCTGCGAGTCACGAGCCCGGTGGACTGATCGTCCACATCAGTGGGTTGCTGCCATCGCTGTCGCCCGCCGAGCAGCGGGTCGCCCGGCTGGTCGTCTCCGACCCGGCGGCCGCCGCCCGGCGGACAATCACCGACCTCGCCACCGCAGCCGAGACGTCGGAGGCGACAGTCATCCGGTTCTGCCGTTCGGTCGGCATGGACGGTTACCCCCAGCTGCGCATCCGCCTCGCCGCCGAGGCCGCCCGGCGGATCGAGCCACCGGACGCCCGGGTGGTCGGCGGTGACATTCCGCCCGGTGCCGACCTCGCCCAGATCATCGCCACCATCGCGTTCAACGACGCCCGCGCCGTCGAGGAGACCGCCGAGCAACTCGACCCTGCCGTCTGCGAGCAGGTGGTCGAGGCGATCAGCGGCGCCGGTCGGATCGACATCTACGGCGCCGGTGCCAGCGGCTTCGTCGCCTCGGACTTCCAGCAGAAGCTGCACCGCATCGGGCGGATCGCGTTCTACTTTCCGGACGTGCACACCGCGCTGACCTCGGCCGCCCTCCTGGGCCGGGGCGACGTGGCGATCGGCATCTCGCACACCGGCACCACCTCCGACGTGATCGAAGTGCTGGAGCAAGCCCGCACCCGCGGCGCCGCGACAGTGGCCCTGACCAACTTCCCGCGCTCGCCGATCGCCGACGTGGCGGACTTCGTGTTGACCACGGCGGCCCGGGAGACCACCTACCGCTCGGGCGCGACGGCCAGCCGGCTGGCCCAGCTCACCGTGGTCGACTGCCTCTTCGTCGGGGTGGCCGCCCGCAACCGTGCCCGGGCCCGCAAGGCCCTGGAGGCGACCGCCGAGGCGGTCCAGTCGCACCGGGTGGGTGCCAACCGGAGGCGGGCATGACGGCCGGTGCGGAGATGCCCGCACCGCCCGCTCGCCCGACGGTCCGGGTGGGTGCTCCGACCGAACGGCGTAACCCGCTCAGCGTCGACCTGGACCTGATGTCGACCCGGGACGTGCTCACCGTGATCAACGACGCGGACCGGCGGGTGCCCGCCGCTGTCGCCGCGGTGCTCGACGAGATCGCCACCACCGTCGACCTGGCGGTCGAGGCGCTTCGCGGCGGCCACCGGGTGCACTACTTCGGTGCCGGCACCTCCGGCCGACTGGGCGTGATCGACGCGGCCGAGCTGGCCCCCACCTTCAACTCGCCCCGGCACTGGTTCTGCGCACACCTCGCGGGCGGCCCGGACGCCATGTGGCGGGCCGTGGAGGACGCCGAGGACGATGACCGGGGCGGAGCGGTCGAAGCGGCCAGTTGCGTCCGTGCCGGGGACCTGGTGGTTGGTCTGGCGGCCAGCGGACGCACCCCGTACGTCCTCGGGGCGCTCGCCGCAGCCGGCGCCATCGACGCTTCCACCGTGCTGCTCTGCGCCAATCCGGAGGCGGAGGCCGCCCGGTCGGTCGACGTGTTCATCGGGGTGGACACCGGACCCGAGGTGGTCACCGGGTCGACCCGGATGAAGGCGGGCACCGCGCAGAAGTTGGTGCTCAACACGTTCTCGACCGCCGTCATGGTGCGCCTGGGGCGGGTCTACTCGAACCTCATGATCGACATGGTGGCCACCAACGCGAAACTCCGCGGACGAATGATCTCGATTCTGGTCGAGGCGACCGGCTGCTCGGAGGAGATCTCCCGGCAGGCCCTCACCGAGGCCGACGGTGACCTGAAGACGGCGCTCGTCTCCCTCGTCTCGGGCGCCGAGATCGACGCCGCCCGGGCCGCGTTGGCCCGCTCGGCGGACCAGGTACGCGGCGCCCTCGCCCTGCTCGCCTCCTAGCGCCGCCCACCCCGGGAAGCGAACGGGGCTTCGGATTGTTCATCTGGCCGGGGGGTAATAACACTCCCGTGGATGAACCGACCGGTTCACCGGTGCGTATCTGGCAGTGAGCAGGATCGCATCGTGGTGGTGACCCGGGTCGCTGTCCCCCCGCGGCGGGCGGTGTTGCCATGGTGCGGTAACCCGTACGTGGTGCCCAATGGTGAGCCCACCCGATGGGGTGCTGACAGCAAACATGGACCGTGCTCTCAGCTACTACTCAGGCATTCGTGACACTTTCGACTCACGGCGAGGAATCCCCGACACGTCTCATCTGTTGTGTAGGTGTCAGCACCGATGGGCACAGCAGAAGTTACCAGGGGCTGACAGGCGTGGGAAATGGCAAGGAACCGGGCAACCGGCGCGAGCGAGGGGACCGTGGGCAACGTGGACAAGAACATCGGCATGCGAACCGACGAGGTTGCCGAGGAGCGCGACCTGGTCGGCGTCTACCTGCACGAGATCTCCCGGACGCCACTGCTGGACGCCGCCAAGGAGGTCGATCTCTCCAAGGCGATCGAGGCCGGCCTCTACGCCGAGCACCTGCTCGGTGAGGAAGCCGTTCCCGCCGGTGTCGACCGGGCCGACTTGCAGTGGCTGGTCGTCGAGGGGGAGCGGGCGAAGGACCTCTTCATCCGCGCCAACCTCCGGCTGGTCGTGTCGATCGCCCGGCGCTACGTACGCTCCGGGATGCCCATGCTGGACCTGATCCAGGAGGGCAACACCGGCCTCGTCCGGGCGGTCGAGAAGTTCGACTACGAACGTGGATACAAGTTCTCCACCTACGCCACCTGGTGGATTCGGCAGGCGATCAGCCGGGCGATCGCCCAGCAGGAGCGCACCGTCCGACTCCCGGTGCACCTGGTGGAGGACGTCAACCGGATGCGCAACGTGGCGCGGCAGCTGACCCGCGAGTTGGGCAGCGACCCGGAGCCGGAGCAGATCGCCGCCGCCCTCGGCGTCACCGTCGAGCGGGTGAACGAGCTGCGCCGCTGGTCGCAGGACACCGTTTCGCTGGACACCCCGGTGGGTGACGACGGCGACACGAACCTCGGCGACCTGGTCGCCGACAGTGACGCGCCGTCGCCCGAGGACATCGTGCTCAGCGGCCTGGAGCGGCAGCGCATCGAAGGGCTGCTCAACCACCTCGACGACCGGTCCGCCGGCATCATGCGGGCCCGCTACGGGCTGGAGGACGGCCGGGAGCACTCGCTCACCGAGGTCGCGTCCCGGTTCTCGCTGTCCCGCGAGCGGATCCGGCAGTTGGAGATCCAGGCCCTCGGCCGGCTCCGTGAGCTGGCCCGGGCAGAGGGGCTGCAGGCAGCCTGACCTGGTAGTAATGACGGCGAACGGCCGGCGTCCGATAGGGGGACGCCGGCCGTTCGCCGTTGGCCGAGCGTGGTCAGCGAACCCGACCGTAACCCTGGATGGGCATCATGTTCATGCCGCGCTTGAGCACGTTGCGACCGGCGCTGGGCGCGTCGATCACCTGGCCGCCGCCCACGTAGAGGGCGACGTGCCCGAGCCCGCTGTAGAAGACCAGGTCGCCGGGGCTCAGGTCGCTTCGCCCGATGTGGGTGACCGCGCTCCACTGCATCCGGGTGTTGTGCGGCAGGGACTTCCCGGCCGCCCGCCAGGCCGCCGAGGTCAGCCCGGAACAGTCGTACCCGTTCGGCCCGTCGCCTGCCCACACGTACGGCTTGCCGATCGCGCCGAACGCGTAGCGCACCGCTGTGCCGGCGGCACCCGACACGGCGGGCACGTTCTTCGCCTCGTTCTTCGCCGCCGTGGGCTCGGGTCGTTCGGTGGCGGCCCCGTACGCCTGCCGGCGCAGCTCGTACAGCCTGGCCAGGTCCTGCTCGATCTGCTTCTTGCCCGCCGCGAGCTGGCGAGCCTGCGCGGCCTGCCGGGCCAGCGTGGCGTCCAGGCTGGCCTTCTCGTCGAGCAGTCGCTGCTGATTGACGGTGAAGCCGGAGATGCTCGCCTGCCGTTGGCGGGTCAACTGCTCGACGGTGCCGAGCCGGTCCAGCAGCGTCGCCGCACCACCGGGACGCAGCAGCGCGTCGGCGGTGCGCAGGCTGCCACTCTTGTACGCGGTGGAGGCGATCTTGGCAACGTCGGCCCGACTCTGCTCGACCTGCTGTTCGAGCGGGCCGATGCGGGCCTGTAATCGGGCCACTGCGGCCTCGTTCGTCTTGATCTCCTCACGCAGCTTGTTGTACGACTCGACGACCCGCTCCAGCTCCGCCGAGGACGTCTCGATCCGGCGGGTCAGCTCGGCGGGGGACGGCTCGGCCCGGGCCACCGCCGTCGGGGCGATCAGCGCGGCGGACATGCCGACCAGCGCCACGGTGCGCAGCAGATTCCTCAGGGATGACAAGAGCGAAAGGCCCCTCTCCCACGGCCGCCGGGGCTGCTGACGCCCTCGACGACACCGGCCGGGGCCATCCGGGCGGACGGCACTGGGCCGGACCGGCTCGCCCAACCTAACCCGGGACGGATGTCGCTCGCAGTTGAAGCAGTGGCGAAAGTTGGCAGAGTTGCCGGTCGTGGCCGGTGTGTTGGGTGGCGTCATCGTGGCTGATGACAACTCAGAACAGGCGAACATCGCCCTTTTCGAGGGCCACTGACGGATATGCGACTTTCGTCGTTCCCGGCGTATGCCGCCGGATTCCTGGTCGCCATAACCGATAAAACCTGAAATGGATGCTGTTTCTCGGCGATGTCACCCGCCGGGGCGGGCTGTCGGGAGCCCGCAAATGCCCAGGTCGACTGGCAATGGCGAAACACAATGAAGTCCGGAGCCGGGAATCCCGTCGGCAGGTAGCGATGACTGCCACTGGCGGTCCAGCCGGCCAACCGTCCCCTGCGGGAGGAACCGTGAATCGTGAAGGCGCAAAGACGCGACCGCCGCGAACGGTGCCGGGCGCCCGGTCGACCCTGCTGTACGCGCGGCCCGGCATCATCGTGACCGTCGACCGGTTCACCGTCGGTCGGAACAGCTACCGGGTCGCCGACCTGACCCATCTGCGTACCACCCGGGGCCCGCACGACCGGATCGCCGTCCGGGCCGTCGTCCTCACCGCCAGCATGCTCGGCGGTGTGGGGGTGCTCCTCGGCTTCACCGGCGGTCTGCAACGTCTCACCGCCGAGGCGTACCTGATCCTCGGCGCGGTGTTCCTGCTCCCGGCCGCGCTCGCAGTGGTCGGTGACCGCTGGCGGCCGCCGCCGCACGAGCTGTGGGGGTGGTACCGGGGAACGGAGGTGCTGCTGTTCAGCGCCGACGACGAACGGCAGTTCGGCCAGGTCACCCGGTCGCTGCTGCGGGCCCGGGAGGTCAACCGCTACGGCAGCTGGGTCGATCCGCTCGCCGCGGCGGACCCGTGGCGGCCCAACCGCTGACGCCCCGACCCGCCCGGGTGATCCTGCGACGGGCTCAACCCACCCGCTTCCTGACCACAGCCGGTTCCCGCAACTGCCGTAGCTCCCCGACGGTAGGTCAGCCGGCGACCGTCTCCGGGGTGCGCTCCACCGGTCGGGTCAACCATCCGCTGACCCGGCGCTCGGCGTAGAACGAGACGAACGGCACGGTGCCGGCCAGCATCACCAGGAGCATCCGCTTCAACGGCCAGTCGGCCCGCCGGCTCAGGTCGAACGCGGCCACCAGGTAGATCATGTAGAGGAAGCCGTGCGCCGGCCCCACCGTCTCCACGACGACCGGGTTGTCGAACGCGTACTTCAGCGGCATGCCGATCACGACCAGCAGGATCAGCACCACGCCCACGATCCAGGCGATCACGCGGTACCGGGTAAGGGCAGCGCCCACCGTTGTCCGTCCTTCCGAGCCCGGCTCAGCCGGGATAGTCACCGGGCCGGGCACCCGGATTGGCGTTCAACCATGACAGGTAGTGGTTGTAGGCGGCCAGGTCGGTGTCCTCGCCGACGTCACCGGTGGCCGGCACCCGGGACACCCGCACCGGTCGACGTACCGCCGGTCGGGACCCGGTGGTGACCATCGGCGCCGGCTCGACGGCCGGGTCCACGGGCGCTGCGTCGGCCTCCGTCGCCCTGCGGCGGGCCAGCTTCACCTCACGCCACCAGACGTACACCACGAAGCCGGCGAAGATCGGCCACTCGACCGCGTACCCCCAGCTCAGGCTGTTGCCGGCGGTGGCCCGGCTGATCTGCCACCAGCCCAGCCCGAGGAAGCCCACGACCAGCACGACCATGGCCACGTGGCGCGCGATCCACGCCGGAGTCCAGAGCCGCCTCATGACATCGAGGGTACCGGGGACGCCGCCGGTCTCCGACACCGTGTCGTAGTTGTCGCCTCGTCGGCGTGGTTTGGCAGCACCTCGCCTGGGCAATCGTCTAGACGCCAGCCCAAACGAGATCAAGGGGGGCGATCATGACCGGATCGGTACGTGAGGACGGCTTCGCGTCCAGCGGCGGCGCGGATATGAGCCCGGAGCAGCGGGTGCCCGAGTGGGGCGGCGACGAGCTGGCCGACCCGGCCGGCGCTCCCGGTCTCGACGGCGATCTGCTCGGCATCGACCCGACGGAGCTGACCGACGAGGACCTGATCCGCGAGATGCACAGCCTGCACCGCACCCGCCTGGACACCCTGCGGCACGCTGCGGACTCCGCACTCGCCAACCACCTGCGACGCACGGCGGAGCTGGAGACCGAGTACCTGGCCCGCCACCCGGGCCGCGAGGTCGATCCCAGCCGCCTGCGGGACGCCTGATGCCGGCGCGCGCCGTACGCGGCATGTCCGCGCCACCCGAGGTGGTCTTCAGCACGGCCACCGACCCCGACCGTGCCTCGGCCTGGCTGCCGGAACCACTGCGTGGCGACGGCAGCCCGGCCGCGGAGATCAACGGCGACGAGCTGCGTGCCCGGTGGGGCGACACCGACGACTGGTCCGCCGAGATCCGGGTCGAGCCGGCGGATTCCGGTGGCGCCCGGATCGAGCTCGACCTGGCCGACGGGTCGGGCGGGCCCGGGCCGGACCAGCTGGCCGACCAGGCGCTCACCAACCTGGCACGCGAGGTCGCCGACAACCTCCAGGCCGGCTGAGCCGGCCGAGCGGGACGCCGTTCCCGCCACCACCACGACACGTGAGGAGATCGGGTGAGCGACACTGGCCTGCGACAGAAGGCGGCCCGGCTGCGCCGGGCGTACGCGCCGCACGAACACCGGCCGCTCGGCGGCTACCTGGTGGCGATGGGCGCCTACGCCGGGGTGACCGGTGCGCTCGCCGGCCTGGTCAAGGCGACCGGTCGGCCGGTGCCGGAGCGCCCCGCGCCGTCCGACGTGGTGCTGCTCTCCATCGCCACGCACAAGCTGAGCCGGCTGCTGTCCAAGGACGCGGTGACGAGCCCGCTGCGGGCGCCGTTCACCCGCTACGACCGCCCGATCGGCAGCGGCGAGGTGATGGAGCAGGTCCGTGACTCGGGCAGCCCGACCCGGCACGCCATCGGCGAGTTGCTGAGCTGCCCGTTCTGCCTGGCCGTCTGGGTGGCAACCGGGCTGACCGGTGGCCTGGTCCTCGCGCCTCGGCTCACCCGACTGGTGGCCACCGCGCTGACCGCGGTCGCCGCGTCCGACTTCCTCCAGATGGCGTACGCGACGGCCCAGCAGGCAGCCGAGGGCGGGCACGACGACGACTGATCAGCACGCACGAGAAAGGGGGGCCGGCGGAAACCGACCCCCCTTTCTCGTACCCCTCACCGCTGCATGCCGGACCAACCGTGCGGCGACTCCGGCTCCCGTTCGTGCTCGTCCGCCCCGGTGATGATGTCCCGGTCCACCGCCGTGCGGTCGTGCTCGTTCGCGAAGTCCGGCTCAGGCGTGGTGTCAGTGCCCTTCGGCGGTTGACCCAGCGCCGGCATCTTCTCGTCGTGCTCCTCGTCGTGGTGCGTCATGTGGTGTCCCTTCTGCTGTCGCTCGGGCGGCGGAGCTGGCACCGGCGTTCAGCCGATGGACCCGCCCAGCAGGTCGCTGGCCTCGTCCACCGCGTACTCGCCCTCGGGCAGCGCGTCGATCCGGGCGAGCAGGTCCGGTGGGAGTTCGGCGGCCACGGCCCGGCGGTAGATGTCCGCCTGGGTGACCCGTTCCTGCCCCCGGTAGACGTCGTCGAGCAGGTCGTCGAGGGCCCGGGTGTCCGGCTCGCCGGCCACTGATGCGTCGTCGGTCACGTCGATCAGCTACCCCGGGCGGAATCGGTCAAACGTCACCCCGGACCGGTGGCGGCCTGGGCTCCGGTCGATGGCCTCGCGAACCTTCCTTTGCTCTGCACCCGCCCAGGCGACAGTCACGCTCGGTAGGTGGTGCGCGGACGGGTGCAGAGCAAAGGAAGGCAAAGAGGTAGTGGGGGCGAGGGTGATGTTGCCCGGCCCTCTCGGTCGAGCCGGGTCCGCCGGGTTCGCCAATACAGACAGCGCCGCCCCCGGCCTTGTGGGCCGGGGGCGGCGCTGGTGTCGGTGTGCAGGTCGCCTCTCGGCGAGTGGCGCTACGCGGCTCCAGCCGGACGGTATTCCGCGAAGGCTATTTAGGTGAGGCCCGGGGACACTGGACACACCGACACCCCAGACAACGAGCCGACCCCCGCTCGTGTTCCGTGCGGCCCGGTGTCGGCGGTCACACCGTCGTCGGCACTGTGGCCCGCCGGGCCCGCACGGCCGAGGCGAGGTGGTCGAGCACCTCGGCGGTGTCGTCCCAGCCTAGGCAGGCGTCGGTGACCGACCGGCCGTACTCCAGCTGCCGGGTCGGGTCGAGCTCCTGTCGGCCGGGCAGCAGGAACGACTCCAGCATCACACCGGTGATCCCGCGCTGGCCGGCGGCCAGTTGCGCTGCCACGTCCGCCGCCACCAGCGGCTGGTTGCGGTGATCCTTGCCGCTGTTGGCGTGACTGGCGTCGATCACCAGCCGCTCCGGCAGGTCGGCGGCGCGGAGCAGGTCAAGCGCCCCGGCGACCGACGCGGCGTCGTAGTTGGGCCGGCCGCCCCCGCCGCGCAGCACCAGGTGCCCGTCGGTGTTGCCCCGGGTGTGCATGATCGCCGGGGTGCCGGAGAAGTCGATGCCGGGGAAGACGTGCGGAACCCCGGCGGCGCGGATCGCGTCCACCGCCGTGCCGATGCTGCCGTCCGGGCGGTTCTTCATGCCGATCGGCATGGACAGGCCGGAAGCCAGCTGCCGGTGCACCTGGCTCTCCACGGTGCGGGCGCCGATCGCGCCCCAGGCCACCGTGTCCGCGATGTACTGCGGGGTGATCGGGTCGAGGAACTCGCAACCCACCGGCAGGCCGAGGCGCAGCACGTCGAGCAGGAGCGCCCGCGCCAACCGCAGCCCGGTGTTGACGTCCCCGCTGCCGTCCAGCCCCGGGTCGTTGATCAGGCCCTTCCAGCCGACCGTGGAGCGTGGCTTCTCGAAGTAGACCCGCATGACGATCAGCAGGTCGTCGGCGAGCCGGTCGGCCGCCGTCCGCAGCCGCTGTGCGTAGTCGAGGGCGGCAGCCGGGTCATGCACCGAGCAGGGGCCGACCACCACCAGCAGGCGGTCGTCCTCGCGGTCGAGCACGCGCCCCACCGCGCGGCGGCCGGTCAGTACGGCCGACGCGAGCGGGGGATCAAGGGGTAACTCGTGGTGCAGCAGGGCGGGGGTGGTCAGCGGCACGACACGGTCGATCCGCTGATCGCTGACCCGATCGGTCTCCGGGGTCGTCACGGTGGGCATCCTTCCGCCGACCGTGCCCGGGGCCGGTGCCCGGGACGAGCCGGCTGCTCGTACGCAAAAGGGCAGGAACGATAGCTCCTGCCCAGCCGGCTCGGTCCGTGGTGACGTCAGTTCATGGTGAAGTCACCGGCGTGCGAGCCGGCTGCCTAAACCATCGATAGGAACGCGTCACCCGGCCAGCGTACCCGACCGGACGCGGTCACCCGGCCTGTCGTCCCAAGATGCGGAGCGAACATCGCGTGCCAGGGGCGCGGTCGGGGTAACAGGGGTCCCATGACACACGAACAGAGCGATCAGGACCGCGTGGAGTCCCGGGCACACCACCTCCTGCCCGAGGAGACGGCGGTGGGCAGCGACGACCCCGAGGCGCAGGCGGAGGCCATCCTCAGCGAGTCGGACATTCGCACGGCGGACCAGAACGCCGCCCCCGACACGGTGCTGGAACGTCGTACCTCGGATCAGACCGTGGTCGCCGTCGAACCGCCGGACTGAGCGGTCGCCCCGCGCGCCCGGCGCGACCCCCGGTAGGTCTGGTCGCGCAGCCAGGCCAGCGGACCTGCCATCCGCAGTTCGGCTGGCAGGTTGCGCGTCGGGTCGAACGCGAGCGCCGCGTCCTGCTCGGCGCTGAGCTGAGCACCGAGGCTGACCTGCCCGACCAGCCGCCACGGCCCCACCGCCGACGCGACCGCGAGCACCAGGCGCGGGGTGTCCGTCCGCGTCGCGGCGGCCACCGTGGCCAGGCTGCGGCCCAGGTCGGCCGCGTCGGGGTCGGCCAACGCGGCCAACCAGAGGCGTCGCCGACCCGCGCGGTAGCACGTGATCGTGCTGTACGTGCCGGTGAAGCGGCGTCGGGGCAGCGGCAGGTTCCGCAGCACCGGGGCCGCGCCGCTGGAGCTGACCAACAGGTCGAACGGCCGGCCGCCGTCGCGGTGCAGGCGCAACGCGAGGCCCAGTACGTCGGGCCAACTGCCCGGCGTGGGCGTGCCCTTGGAGAGCCGGACGGTGGTCCGGTACCGGCCGGGGTCGTCGAGCAGCGCGACCCCGGTGGGAGGCCCCGGCGTACCCCAGATCACCGTCTCGCCGACGAACGAGCGACCGGCCGGATGCAGCAACCGGCCGCGGCGCAGCCGGCCGAGTGCGGTGCTGGCGCCTTCGACGGCGGTGGCGGCCCGGGACGGGGGCGGGGTGACGGTCATTCCCCTCCGGTACCCCGCACGGCCGCACCGATGCCGCCCCGGTCGGCTCGCCGACCGACAGCGCGTCACCTTTCCGCCCCCGAGATCGGATAGCGTCGGGGGCATGCCCGACAGCGGTTACCCCTGGCCCATTCAGACGTCCCGACTGGACAACGGCCTGCGCGTGGTGGTGAGTGAGGACCGCACCGCGCCCGCCGTGGCCGTCAACCTCTGGTACGACGTCGGCTCCCGGCACGAGCCGGCCGGGCAGACCGGTTTCGCCCACCTCTTCGAGCACCTGATGTTCGAAGGCTCGGTGAACGTGGCGAAGACCGAGCACATGAAGCTGATCCAGGGCTCTGGCGGCTCGCTCAACGCCACCACCAACCCGGACCGGACCAACTACTTCGAGACGGTCCCGGCCGAGCACCTGGAGCTGGCGCTCTGGTTGGAAGCAGACCGGATGGGTGGCCTGGTCCCCGCCCTCACCCAGGAGACGCTGGACAACCAACGGGACGTGGTCAAGAACGAGCGCCGGCAGCGCTACGAGAACGTGCCGTACGGGGACGCCTGGCTGCGACTGCTGCCGATGCTCTACCCGCCGGGGCACCCCTATCACCACGCCACGATCGGTTCGATGGCCGACCTGAACGCCGCCGACCTCGCCACCTTCCAGGCGTTCCACCAGACCTACTACGCGCCGAACAACGCGGTGCTCACCGTGGTCGGCGACGCCACCGCCACCGACGTGTTCGCGCTCGCCGACAAGTACTTCGGCGCGCTGCCCGCCCGCGACGACATCCCGCCGGCACCGGACGGCCGCAGCGTCCCCGCCACCGGGCAGACGGCCGTGGAGGCGGTCAGCGCCGACGTGCCGGCGCCGAGGGTGTACATCGCCCACCGCAGCTACCCGTTCGGCAGCCCGGGGTACGACGTGATCACCGTGCTCGCCACGGTCCTCGGCAGCGGCCGGGGCAGCCGGCTCTACCAGCGCCTCGCCGACGGCGAGAGGATCGCGCAACCGGACCTGGTCGGGGCGTACGGGGTGGACCTCGCGCACGGCCCGGCACCACTGATCGCCACCGCCACCGCCCGTCCCGGAGTGAGCGCCGAGCGGCTGGCCGAAGGGCTGGCCGAGGTCGTCGACGAGCTGGCCACCGTACCGGTCACCGCCGCCGAACTGGACCGGGCCAAGGCGTTGCTCAGCACCGGGTGGTGGCGTCAACTGTCCACCGTCGACGGCCGCGCCGACCTGCTCGGCCGGTACGCCACGCAGTTCGGTGACCCGGCCCGCGTCGCCGACCACCTGCCGGCGCTGCTCGCGGTCACCGCCGAGCAGATCGCCGAGGCCGCCGCCGACGTGCTCGCCACCGACCGGGTGACCTTGACCTACCTGCCCGAGGAGACCTCATGACGCTGATCGCCGACCGTCCCGGCCCGGGTGCCGCCCGCCCGTACCGGTTCCCGCCGGTGGTCCGCCGCGCCGTGGCCGGTGGTCAGGTCGTCGCCGCGCACCTGCCGGGGCAGAACCTCGCGGTGGCCCTGCTGCTGCTCGACGTGGGTGCGGGCCAGGAGCCGGTCGGCAAGGAGGGCCTGTCCGGTGTGCTGGCCAAGGCGTTGGAGGAGGGGACCGCGCAGCGGGACGCCGCCGCGTACGCGCTCGCCGTCGAAGGGCTCGGCACCGCGTTGTCGACCGGCCTGGACTGGGACTCGTTCCAGGCCAGCGTGGTGATCCCGGTGGACCGGCTGAACGCGGCAGTGGAGTTGCTGGCCGAGGCGGTCCGCACGCCCAGGCTGGACCCCGCCGACGTGCGCCGGGTCCGCGACGACGAGGCGACAGCCCTCCGCATGGACTGGGCCAACCCCGGCCCGCGTGCCGACGCCGCGCTGCGGGCCGACCTGTTCGGCGCGCAGAACCGCTGGGGGCGGCCGATGCACGGCGACCCGGAGTCGGTCGCCGGGTTGGACGTGGAGGACGTCACCGTCTTCCACTCCGAGTGGTTCCTGCGCCCCGGCACCCTGATCGTCGCCGGTGACCTGGACCGGATCGACCTGGACGCGCTGGCCGCCGCGGCGTTCGCCGGCACCGGTGGTGGCCCCGCCGAGCGCGGCGGCCCCCTTGAGGTGCCGATGCACGAGGGTCGTCGGATCATCCTGGTGGACCGACCCGGGTCGGTGCAGTCGACGCTGCGGCTGGGCCACCCGGCACCACACCGGGCGCACCCCGACCATGTGCCGATGACGCTCGCCGGCACGGTGCTCGGCGGTGCGTTCACGTCCCGACTCAACCACCTGCTGCGCGAGGTCCGCGGCTACACCTACGGCATCCGGGCTGACTTCGCCGCGTCGCGGCGGTTCGGTCGGTTCGCGGTCAGCTCCGGGGTGCAGACGGCGGTCACCGCGCCGGCCCTGGTCGAGGCGGTGGGCGAGATCACCCGTACCCAGGCCAGTGGGGTGACCGAGGACGAGCTGGAGGTGGCCCGCTCCTGGCGGGCCGGGCAGCTCTCGGTCGAGTTGCAGAGCCCTCGGGCGATCGCCTCCGCGCTGACCACCCTGGTGGTGCACGATCTGCCGGACGACTACCACGCGCGGTTGCGGGAGTCGCTGCTCTCCGCCGACGTGGCGCAGGTCTCCGCGGCGGCGGCCACCCACCTGCACCCGGAGGCCCTGACCCTGGTCATCGAGGGCGACGCCGCAGCCATCCGCGACGATCTCCAGGCCACCGCCCTGGGCGACCTCCTCCCCTAATCCCATCCACCCACCCGCCGCCTCCGGCCCTCCCCGCCCTCCGCTTCGTTGACCATGAAGTTGTTGTCACCTCCGACGGCGTGTCGCGACAACAACTTCATGATCGACGGGGGTCAGGGTGGGGGAGGGTTGGGTGTGAGGTGGGACCCGGGGGGTGGGAAAGGGCTCCCGGTTCCGGGGGTCGGGTCGGTAGCCTCGCGGGCATGAGGATCGGCATTGTGGGGGCCACCGGCCAGGTCGGTGGCGTGATGCGGCAGGTGCTGGCGGAGCGGGAGTTCCCGGCGGAGCAGGTGCGGTTGTTCGCCTCGGCGCGGTCAGCCGGGCGTACGCTGCCGTGGCGCGACGGCGAGGTGATCGTCGAGGACGCGGCCAGCGCCGACTACTCCGGGCTGGACATCGTGCTCTTCTCGGCCGGTAAGGGCACCGCCCGGGAGATGGCCCCCCGGGTCGCCGAGGCCGGCGCCGTCGTGATCGACAACTCCTCGGCGTTCCGGATGGACCCCCAGGTGCCGCTGGTGGTCGCCGAGGTCAACCCGCACGCCGCGGCGGACCGGCCGAAGGGCATCATCGCCAACCCCAACTGCACCACGATGGCCGCGATGCCGGTGCTGCGTCCGCTGCACGCCGAAGCCGGCCTGGTCGGCCTGGTCGTGTCGACGTACCAGGCGGTCTCCGGTGCCGGGCTGGCCGGCGTCGCCGAGCTGGACGAGCAGGTCCGCAAGGTGGCCGAGCACGCCACCGGGCTGGCCTTCGACGGGTCGGCCGTGGAGTTCCCCGCGCCGCGTTCATTCGCCCAGCCGATCGCCTTCAACGTGCTCCCGCTCGCCGGCTCGATCGTCGACGACGGCTCGTTCGAGACCGACGAGGAGCAGAAGCTCCGCAACGAGAGCCGCAAGATCCTGGAGATCCCCGACCTGTTGGTCTCCGGCACCTGCGTCCGGGTCCCCGTCTTCACCGGGCACTCGCTCCAGATCAACGCCCGGTTCGCCCGGCCGCTCACCCCGCAGCGCGCCCACGAGCTGCTGGCCGACGCACCCGGGGTGGCGTTGACCGACGTCCCGACGCCGTTGCAGGCCGCCGGCCAGGACCCGACCTACGTGGGCCGGATCCGCGCCGACGAGACGGTGGAACACGGGCTGGCCCTCTTCTGCTCCAACGACAACCTGCGCAAGGGCGCCGCGCTCAACGCGGTGCAGCTCGCCGAGCTGGTCGCCGCCGAGCGCCGCTGACCGGCACCGGTCGCCACACCACAGGCCCTCGAAACCCGACAAGCACCGAGCCCTCGCCGCCCGTCGGCGAGGGCTCGCCGCGTTCCGGGTGGTCGCACTGTCGTCGTGCGCGCTCGACCTCGGTCGCCCGAAAGCTCTGGACGGAAGCCAGCGCCGTTGCGGGTGGTCGCCCGCGAGGGCCGGCGGGTCGTGCTTGGATGGGTCGGAGACGATCGTCCAACCTGGAGGACACCATGCCCGACGACCGCACCCAGCAGGCGTTGACCGACCTGGTGGCCGGCCACTCGATGGGCGTGCTCGCCACCATCAAGCGGGACGGGCGTCCGCAGCTGTCCACGGTGCTCTACTCCTTCGACCGGGACGCCGGCCTGATCCGGGTCTCGGTCACCGACTCTCGGGCGAAGACCGCCAACCTGCGCCGCGACCCCCGGGCCAGCTTCCACGTCAGCAGTCAGGACGGCTGGGCGTACGCGGTGGCCGAGGGGCGCGCCGAGCTGACCCCGCCGTCCGCCGAACTCGGCGACGACACGGTCGAGGAGTTGGTGGCGCTCTACCGGGCGCTGAGCGGCGAACACCCCGACTGGGACGAGTACCGCCAGGCCATGGTCGACGAGGGGCGGATCGTGTTGCGGCTGCACGTGGAGCGGCTCTACGGGATGCCGCCGCAGGGCTGAACCCGACCGGTCAGCCCGGTTCGATCACGGTCACGCCGGGCCACCGCTGCGCCGGCCGGTGCCGGGCCAGCCGTCGCCGGGACAATGCCACACCCACCCGGGCCGGGTTGTGTCGCCACACCCCACCCAGCAGGTCCGCGAGGCCGTACGGCGCGCAGACCTCCAGCCGGTCGGCCGAGTCCAGGCGGACGGCCACCGCCGTCGCGTACTCCGGCCAGGTGGCGACCGCCTCGGCCACATCGCGGTACGGCGTGATCGGTTCGCCGCCGAACTTCGCCGCGTACCAGGTGTGCACTGCCGCCTGGTTGCGCGCCTCCCACGGCGGTTGCGGCCACGCCGCCGTCAGCCGGGCGGTGGCCCGGTCGTCGTCCTCGCGGGTCAGCCGGGTCGGGTCGAAGAAGACCACGTCCACGTCCCGGACCGTCGCCGGATCGAACCCGTGTCCGTACCGTTCGCCCCAGACCAGGTCACGCAGGACGCCCGCGCCGATCCAGGCGTCCGGGAGCCCTGAGTCGCGCACCACTGTCAGCGCCCGCGTCAACCATCGGTTGCCGGCGACCAGCTCCCGCAGCTCCGACTCGTCCGCCACCATCGGCCCACCGTAGGCGGCCACCCCGGGGCGCGCTGCCCCCGAGCGGGTTGGCGGATGGCGGGTACGAGGTGCGGCGCGTGCGAGCGCCGGTAGCCACCGGCGGCCGGGCGTTACCCGGTGCCGGACGGCGGGTAGACGGGCCGTGCCGACACCGAGAGGGGAGCACCATGACAACGGTCGGAGAGTTCATGACGACCCGGTTGGTGACGATGGACGGCAACGACACGCTCATCGCGGCCGCGCAGGAGATGCGTGACAGCGCGATCGGAGATGTGGTGGTGACCGACGGCGACAGTGTGGTCGGCATCGTCACGGACCGGGACATCACGGTCCGAGGTGTCGCGGAGAACATGGACCCGGGCTCGACCCGGTTGAATCAGGTCACCACTCGCGACGTGATCACGGTGAGTCAGTACGACGATGCCGTGGCCGCCGCCGACCTGATGCGGACGTACGCCGTACGCCGGTTGCCGGTGATCGACGACGGACGCCTGGTTGGCCTGGTCTCGATGGGTGACCTCGCGGTCGAGCGTGAACCGCAGTCGGTCCTGGCCGACATCAGCGCCGACGACCCGAACAACTGACCGTCCGCCGCGGCAGACGTGCGCCGGCTCTCCTCCAGGGAGGGCCGGCGCGCGTTCTGTCCCCCACCCCTCCCCGCGTGATCAAGAAGTTTGCGTCACGACACGCCCCGGTGCTGACGCAAACGTCTCAATCACCGAAGCAAGGGGGTCACCTGATTTGGGTGAGGTTGGGCCAGGGGGGCGGCGGGGACCCGTGCGGGGACGTGCAACGCCGGCCGTCCGCGCGACGCGAGCGCGGTGGGTGGGATCCCCGGCCCGGCAACTGGGAGGAGTGGACCCGATGGTGGACGCGACCACGAGGTTCTTCGAGGACCTGGACCGGCGGGGGTACGAACCCCTGCTGGCCAAGACCTCCGGGACGCTGCGGATCGACCTGCACGAGGGGGCGCAGACCAGGCACTGGCTGCTGAAGATCGATCGCGGCCGGCTCAATGTCAGCCAGGAGGACCAGGAGGCCGACACGGTGATCGGCGCGAGCCCGGTCCTCTTCGACGACATCGCCTCGGGGCGCGAGCACGGCCTGGCCGCGCTGCTGCGCGGCGACATGACGGCGTCGGGCGACCTTCGGCTGGTCGTACAGGTGGAGCGGATCTTCCCGGGGTCACCGGACGCCCGTGGGCCACGTCGACGTTTCGCCGGGGAGGTGCACTGATGGGGCAGAGCAACACGATCCGGATCCTGGACGGCAACACGTTCGTCGTCTGCGAGGACACCGGTGACATCGAGGCGACGCCGAGCGAGCCCACCGGGCTCTTCTCCATCGACACCCGGTTCCTGTCGACCTGGGTGCTGACCGTCAACGGTGAGCGACTCAACTCGCTCTCCTTCGACGACCTGCAGTACTTCGAGTCGCGCTTCTTCCTGGTCCCCGGGATGGCCACGCACTACGTGGACGCGAAGCTGTCGATCATCCGGGAGCGCGCGGTGGGCGGCAGCTTCCGGGAGCAACTGACCATTCTCAACCACGACGAGAAGCCGGTCGACCTGGAAGTCCGGATGGACGCGGCGTCTGACTTCGCCGATCTGTTCCAGGTCAAGGACGAGATCCTGAACAAGAAGGGCGAGATCTACACCGAGGTGGAGCCGGACCGGCTGCGGCTGGGCTACCGGCGGGGAAACTTTCGGCGGGAGACGGTGATCTCGTCGTCGATGTCGGCCCGGTACGACAGCAAGGGCTTCGCGTACACCGTCCACCTGGAGCCGAACGAGCAGTGGGAGGCCTCGATCGAGGTCGAGACCAACGCGGTCGGGCCCACCGGCCGGGACCTTCGCCTGGGGCTGCGCAAGCACGACACCGAGCGGCTCGCTCTGCAGCACGACCTGGAGCAGTGGATCGCCGACGCGCCGAAGGTCAACAGTGAGCACGGCCGGGTGGCCAGCACGTACCGGCGGAGCCTGATCGACCTGGCGGCGCTGCGCTTCTCGCCGCTGTCGCTGGGCGGCGCCACCCTGCCGGCTGCCGGTCTGCCCTGGTTCATGACCATGTTCGGCCGGGACAGCATCCTCACCTGCCTGCAGACGCTGCCGTTCACCCCGCAGTTGTCGAAGACGACGCTGCGCATCCTGGCGTCCCTGCAGGGCAGCCGGTTCGACGACTTCCGGGACGAGGACCCGGGGCGCATCCTGCACGAGATGCGCTACGGCGAAACCGCCGCCTTCGAGGAGCAGCCACACTCGCCGTACTACGGCTCGGTGGACGCGACACCGCTGTTCATCGTGCTGCTCGACGAGTACGAGCGGTGGAGCGGGGACGTCGAGCTGGTCAAGGAGCTGGAACAGGAATCCCGGGCGGCGCTGAGGTGGATCGACAACTACGCCGACCTGATCGGCAACGGCTACATCTGGTACGAGCGCCGCAACACCGACACCGGCCTGGAGAACCAGTGCTGGAAGGACTCCTGGGACTCGATCTCCTACTCCGACGGCACGCTGCCGCCGTTCCCACGGGCCACCTGCGAGGTGCAGGGGTACGCGTACGACGCGAAGATCAGGGCGGCCCGGTTGGCTCGCGAATTCTGGGGTGACCCGGAGTTCGCCGATCAGTTGGAGCGGGAGGCTGCGCAGCTCAAGGAGCGGTTCAACCGGGACTGGTGGGTGGACGACGGCGAGTATTTCGCCCTGGCCCTGGACCCGGACGGCCGCCAGTGCGACATCCTCAGCTCCAACATCGGTCACCTGCTGTGGAGTGGGATCGTCGAGCCCGAGCGGGCGGAGAAGCTGGCCGCACACCTGGTCGGGCCGCGCCTGTTCTCCGGCTGGGGGGTGCGGACGCTCGCCGACGGGGAGGCGCGGTACAACCCCATCGGCTACCACAACGGCACGATCTGGCCGTTCGACAACTCGTTCATCGCCTGGGGTCTGCGCCGCTACGGCTTCGCCGAGGAAGCCGCGACCATCGCCAACGGCATCCTGGACGCGGCAACGTACTTCGACGGCCGGTTGCCGGAGGCGTTCGGCGGCTACCCGCGGGAGCTCACCAAGTTCCCGGTGGAGTACCCGACGGCGTGCAGCCCGCAGGCGTGGTCGACGGGCACGCCGCTGTTGTTGCTGCGCACCATGCTCGGTCTGGAACCGCACGAGGGTCACCTGGCGGTCGAGCCCCGGCTGCCGGTCGGGATGGGCCGCATCGAGGTGTTGGACATCCCGGGTCGGTGGGGTCGGGTGGACGCGTTCGCCCGGGGTCGACTGGACCTGAACGCCCTCACCGACTGACCGACCCGACCGCCGAACCGGCGGCGGCGCC
Organism: Micromonospora sp. NBRC 107095; assembly: GCF_030269705.1. NCBI lineage: Bacteria > Bacillati > Actinomycetota > Actinomycetes > Micromonosporales > Micromonosporaceae > Micromonospora > Micromonospora sp. NBRC 107095. The sequence goes on along the minus strand of NZ_BSTU01000002.1, from coordinate 82,008 downwards.
CACCACCCGTGCCGCCGCCGGTTCGCCACCCAGCCGATCTCCAGCCGGTCAGGGTAGATTCTGCGAATGCCGGAGCTCGTGTACCCGCCCGTTATCGCCACCGCCAAGACGCTGTTCCGGGTCCTCGACCTGAAGATCACCATCGAGGGCGCCCACCACGTACCCCGCACTGGTGGGGCGGTGCTGGCCAGCAACCACGTGAGCTACCTCGACTTCATCTTCGCCGGTCTGGGCGCGAACGCGTCGGGTCGGCTGGTTCGGTTCATGGCCAAGGAGTCGGTCTTCGCGCACCGGATCTCCGGCCCGCTGATGCGCGGCATGCGGCACATCCCGGTGGACCGGCAGGCCGGCGCGGCCTCGTTCCGCGCCGCCGTGAGCGCGCTCAAGCAGGGCGAGGTCGTCGGTGTCTTCCCCGAGGCGACGATCAGCCGGTCGTTCACCGTCAAGGAGCTCAAGAGCGGCACGGTCCGGATGGCCCGCTCGGCGAAGGTGCCGGTGCTGCCCGTCGCGTTGTGGGGCACCCAGCGCCTCTGGACCAAGGGCCGCCCACGCACCCTGACCCGCCGGCACACGCCGATCACCATCCTGATCGGCGAGCCGATCAATCCGGCGGACTTCCCGGACCCGAACGTGTTGGCCGCAGAGCTGACCACCCGGCTCAGTGCCCTCGTCGACCGGGCGCAGCGGGACTACCCGGACACTCCGGCCGGCCCGGATGACACCTGGTGGCAGCCCGCGCACCTGGGCGGCAGCGCGCCCACGCCGGAGGAGGCCGCCGCGCTGGACGCCGCTGCCGAAGAGCGCACCCCCAGCGTCTGACACCGGGTTGGCCGGATCGTTCCGCACCCGGTCAGGATGGTGTCTGCCGTTGTGAACGTCGTCGGACCAGTATCGAGGTCATGAGCAGAGCAGCACTCGTCGTGATCGACGTACAGGAATCATTCCGCCAGCGCCCGATCTGGGCGTACGGCTCCAACCCCGACATGATCCGCCAGGTCGACCGGCTGGTGGCTGCCGCCCGGCAGCGCGGCGACCTGGTGGTCTGGGTCCTGCACTCGGAGCCCGGCACGGGCGGGTTGTTCGACCCCGCCCTCGGGTACGTGCGGCTGATCGACGGGCTGGTCCCCGCCGATGGTGAGCCGACAATGGTCAAGACGGCGCACAACGCCTTCACCACGACGAACCTCCAGCAGCTGCTCACCCAGGCGGGCATCACCGACATCACCGTCTGCGGCATCCGCACCGAGCAGTGCGTGGAGACCACCACCAGGGTCGGCGCCGACCTCGGCTACCGGATGACCTTCGTCACCGACGCCACGCTGACCTTCCCCATCCCGCACCGGGACCTGCCGGACACCGCCACCGTCGCGGAGATCCTCGCCGACCCACGCACCCTGACCAACGAGGAGATCGTGACCCGTACCGAGTACGCGCTCGCCGGCCGCTTCGCGACCATCCGGACCGTGGACGAACTGGTCGGCGCGACCCTCGTCGGCAGCGGGGGCTGACGTGATGACCCGGGTCGTCTTCCTGCTGGTCCCACAGTTGCACCTGCTGGACCTCGCCGGGCCGGCCCAGGTCTTCTCCAGCGCCGCCGACCTCGGGTACGACTACCAGCTGCACTACGTCGCGGAACGCGAACAGGTGCCGACGGTGCAGGGCGTACCGCTGGTCGCCGACACCCGGTGGCCCGAACTGGCCCCGGACGACCTGGTGATAGTGCCCGGCTGGCGGCCGGCGGCGCACGGGCCGCAGGGGCCGGTGTCCCCCGGCGACCTGCGGCGGCTCGCCGCGCACCACACGGCCGGGGGCACGGTGGCCAGCGTCTGCGCCGGGGCGTACGCGCTCGGCCGGGCCGGGCTGCTCGACGGCCGCCGCTGCACCACCCACCACGAGGTGCAGGACGACCTGGCGCGCCGGCACCCGGCGGCCCAGGTCGTCCGCGATGTGCTGTACGTGGTGGACGACAGGGTGGTCACCTCGGCGGGCATCGCCAGTGGCATCGACGTGGCGTTGCACCTGGTGGCGACCCGGCACGGCCCGGCGACCGCCGCGAAGATCGCCCGCACGCTGGTCGTCTACGCCCGCCGCAACGGACACGAGCCGCAGGCCAGCGCCCTGATGCGGCACCGTTCACACCTGTCCGACTCGGTGCACCGGGTGCAGGACCTGATCGACGGTCGATACGCCGAGCCCCTGCCGCTGGCCGAGTTGGCCGCCGCCGGCGGCGTTGCCGAACGAACGCTGACCCGGCTGTTCCGGGCGAGCACCGGCCTCACCCCGCTGGGCTACCAGCAGCTGCTCCGGGTGGAACGGGCCGAGCACCTGATCGGGCACGGCAGCACCGTGGAGGCCGCCGCGCGGGCCGTCGGCTTCAGCGATGCCCGGATGCTGCGCCGTCTGCGAGCCCGCCCCACGAGGTCGGCTCCGGTCTTGACCGGTAGTAGTCGTCCCGGGAGTGGAACTCCACCGGCAACGAGCCGGGCAGCGTGATCCGGGTGTCGCCGGCGAGCAGACCGGGGCCGGCCCGCAGCAGCAGCACGTCGCGTTCCTGGGCCGAGAGGTCGACCAGTTGCGGACGGTTGAGCCGGAACAGGGCCACCGCCCGGCGAACCTGACGGGCCAGGGCCACGACCTCGGCGGCGGCTCCGCTGAGCGCCAACGCCGGTTGCTGGATGGTGCGCAGCGCGTCGCAGACGATCAGCAGTTGCAGCGGTGCGTCAGGGGTGGTCGCCGACAACTCCAACCGGGACGGCCACTGCCAACGGATCTGCCCGCTCATCAGGCCGTTGAGCCGAGCGGGCGGCCGGGCGCGGTGCGTGCCGTCGGCGACGAGCGACAGCTGCGAGCCACTGCCCACCCAGCAGATCCGCTGGTCGGTGACGGTCACCTCGACCGGCTCGGGAAGCTCCCAGCGGCGTCGCACCTCGCTCGGCCCGAGCAGGTAGCCCGCGACCAGCAGCCGATGTCGCCCGAGCAATCGTTCACCGGGCCTCGGTCGCAGGTGATAACGGCGGTCCAGGGTCGGGCCCACGTCGTCGTCCGGGGCGTCGAACCGGTGGGGACCGATGAAGAACGGGGACGCATCGGAGTGCATCGTCACGACCTTCCGGTCAGCTGGCTGTGAAGAGAAGCCTCGCGGACCGGAGCGCCCCTGTCATGACGCCTGTTAGGGGGTCGGCCGGTCGTGTGTCGCCTGTGACCGGTAGATGCCGATCTCCTCCGGGCGGACGAGACCGTCCTCGATCGCACGGGCGAGTAGTGCCGCCTTTGTGGCGGCTGGCCGCCCCGCCCGGGTGTACTTGATGCGCGCACGGTCGACGTACTGCTTCACGGTGTGCTCGCTGATCTGCATCCGCCGAGCCACCGACGCCTTGGACATCGACTGGAACCAGAGCAGCAGCGCCTCACGCTCCTTGTCGGACAGCATCGGCCGGTCCGGTCGCGGGTCTCCGACCATCGCACCGGCCAGCGCCGGCGGCACGTACGGGCGGTCGCTCGCGGCGGCCAGCACCGTCTCCACGCAGTGTTCCCGGCCCTCGTGCTTGGCCAGGAACGCCACCGCCCCGGCGTCCAGCGCGGCCAGCATCGTCTGCGGGTCGGTGTGCTCCGAATAGACCACCACCCGCCGCCCGGCGGCGCTCAGCTCGGCCAACTTGTCCAACGCCATCCGCCCGTGCAACCGCAGGTCGAGCAGGACGACGGCGGCGTCCGGGGCGGCCCGCAGCACCTCGTCCGGGTCGTCGCCGGTGGCGAGCACCGTGAGGCGCGGCTCGGTGGCGAGCCAGGCGCGGACTCCCTCGACCACCACCGGGTGGTCGTCGACGATCGCCACCCCGACCGGCTGATCGCCGCTCACCGCCGCCATCGGGTCTGCGCCCATCTGATGTTCCCGTCCCGTTCGTAGAGGTACTGCACCAGCCCGTCGTCACGGTCCCCGGGCGGTGGGCCGGTCGCCTCCGGGCCTTCCCGGTCCGGAGTGACCAGGCTGACCACCACCTCGTCCGGGCCGGAGACCACTGTCAGCCGCGCCCATTCCCGGGCGTCAGCGAGGGTGCCGGTGAGCGGGTCGGCCAGCCGGCGGCGGACCTCCACCGGCAGCGGCGGCGGGGTGCCGATGGTGACCAGGTCGATCGGCAGGCCGCTGCGTTCCGCCAGGTCGGCGGCGGCGCGCAACTCGTGCAGCAACGGGTCGGGCACATCGTCGGACTCGGCGATCAGCCGGCGTAGCCGGGCGGCGGCCAACATGCACCGGCGCTGCACCTCCGGGTCGCCCGGGTCGGCCTGCCCGGCGGCGAGGTCACCGAGGACCCGCCCGGCCGCCGAACTGACCAGGGTGAGCCGGTCGCGGCGTTCCTGGCGGCCATGTTCGGCGGCATCCCGCTCGGCGGCCATCGCGTGACCGGCGGCCGAGACGGCGGCCCGCTCCCGAGCCAGGCCGACGATGACGGCGCTGCCCACGAAGACCGCCACCGGCAGCGAGAACGTGCCGTAGACGTACATCACGTAGCGGGCCACGTCGGCCGGGTCGGCGCCGTGCCCCAGCACGGCCACCAGGGCGATCAAGGCGTGCGTGCTCAGCAGCGCGATCAGCCCCAACACGCGCTGGCCCCACACCGCCAGCACGAAGAACCAGCCGAGCGTGCCCCACACCCAGTTGGCGGCCGTGAACAGCTGCCGCTCGCCGGCCGCGGCGAAGACGGCCGCGTCGACGACCAGCAGCAACACGGCCAGCGGCCACGGCGGCAGCGGCGAGCCCCGCAGCAGCCGTACCCCGGCCACCGCGCCGGTCACGGCGACCAGTATCCAGGCACCGATCACCACTGCGGGCGCGGCGAACTCCGCGCGGGCGGCCAGCACCGCCGGCAGCGCGATCGCGACGTGCCAGGCCAGCGCGATGACGACAGCGGCGATCCGGGCGCCCCGGTCGGAGGCGTGCGCGACGGCGGCCGGCGCGGCGAGTGCCTCGGGGGAGACCGGCTCCCGGGGCGTCGGAACGCCGGCCCGGGTCGGTGCCTCGGGAGCGTCGGTGAGGTACGCAGGGGCGTTCAGGTCAGCCGACACCGGGCCACTCCAGTCGAATCCGGGTGCCCATCCCGACCACCGAGTGCACCTCGGCACGCCCACCGACGGTTGCCATCCGGCCCCGGATGGACTCGCGCAGCCCGTACCGGTGCGGTGGGACGGTGGCCAGGTCGAAGCCGGGACCGTCGTCGGCGACCTCGACCACCACGCCGATCGCGTCGCGGGCCAGACGCAGCGTGGCCTCGGCACCGGGCGCGTGGCGGACCACGTTGGACAGCGCCGCGTAGGCGCTGTCGCTGATCGCGTCGGCCACCCCGAGCGGGACGGCGCAGGACGTCAGGTCCAGCCGTACCGCGAGCTCGGGTAGCCGTTCGACCACCGACCGCAACCGTCCGTCGAGCGGGACCGGGCCGTCGCCGGCCACCGGGCCGACGTCGCTGAGCGAGACGAGGGTACGCAGGTCGGCCGCGCACCGGTCCCGGAAGACGGCCGAGGGACCGGCCACCGCGCCCAGCCCCACCATGGTCAACGTTCCGAGCACGGTGTCGTGCAGGTCGCGGTTCTGCTGGCGTTCGGCCTCGCGGGCGGCGCGGGCGACCAACGCCTCCCGGGTCAGCCGCTGGTGTGCGGCGAAGGCGCGGTCCGCCCGGCCGATGCGTCGCCGCATGACCCCCGCCATCATCGCCGTGCAGGCGGTCTGGGCCAGCAGCGTGGCCGCGTGCGCCCGCGCCTCGGTGGGGTTGCCGGCCGCCTGGGCGCCGGTCACGTAGGTGACGATCACGAGCAGTCCGGCGGGGATCGACCAGCGCGCCAGGGCGGTGGCCTGTGTGTTGATCACCGTGGTGCTGGCCAGCACGGCGATCCAACTGCCCTCGCCGGGCAACACCTCGGGTGCCACCAGCACGGGGATGAGGAGGCAGGCCGACGCGGTGACCGCGACGTCACCAGCGACGAGGGCGGGGCCGATGCCGTGGCGCAACGCGCGGTGGGCGTACCAGAGGGACCAGCCGGTCAGCACGCCGACAGCGGGCAGCAACACCGCCTGCTCGACCGGCGGGGTCTGCACGGACACGGCCACCGCCGCGCCGAACAGCCCGCAGGTCAGCCGCAGCAACGCCGGCAACGTGGTGAAGATGAGCCCCAAGGCCCCGCCGGCCGGATTGTCCAACGTGGGCGGTGGCACGGCTGGAGTGGCAACGGCCGGCATCGGGAAGTGCCCCTCCGACAACGACCCGGTCCGGGTCCACACGGTGCAGATCGACATCGGACAATAGCATGTCGGCTGACATCTGATGACCCCTAGTGTACGGAGTATCGCTAATGTGTCACTCTGTGCCGCGACTGGGGGAGTCCGCCCCGGGTGCCGCGACCGGTCGGAACCGAGCACACCCGCCGTCCGTCTCATCCTCGGGTGAAAGGATGGTGAGCCGGATGCGCTCGTCCCGGACGGTACTGGCGGTGGCACTGCTCGGCTTGGCACTGAGTGGTTGCGGTGGCACGGACAACGGGCCGGGCGAGGCCGCCGAGCCCGCCCCGGCCCAGATCGTCGACACGTGGACCTCCTGTGCCAAGGATGCCCCCGGAGCCGGCGAGACGATCACGTTGCCGCGCACGCAGACGCCACCACCAGCCTCGAAAGAACCGGCGGCCGGTCGGATCGACCCCACGTTCACCCCGGTGGCGGCCGTGATCTGCGGCCGGGAGACCCGGCCGGGCCGCCGGGGCGGCCAGCAGCAGATGGCCACCGAGCGGCGCGCCGACGAGATCGCACCGCTGCTCGCCGCGCTGCGCCTGCCCAGCGAGCCGACCGGCGGGAAGGTCGCCTGCACCCTCGACATGGTCGTCCCGCCGTGGCTGGCCCTGCTGGACGACCGGGGGCGTTGGCTGCGACCCCAGATCCCGACCGACGCCTGCGGCAAGCCGCGCCGCGAGGTCATCGCGGCCCTGGCCGGGCCGCAGTGGAGCACGGTGGACACCCGTACCATCGGGCAGGTCGAATCCGCGGCGGCCGAGGCCGCCGGATGCGCCCAGCAGTGGACGGACATGGTGTGGGTGGAAACCAGGAGCCGTCGCCCCGGGCCGGCCGGGCCGGTCGCCCGACCGGCCGCCGGGCCGCTGCGCCTCTGCGTCTACCAGGTGCCCGAGTCGCTCCAGGAGGGCGAAAAGCCGGCCGGCGATTTCGTGTACGGCGGGCCACTGCCAACCGAGCGCCAGGCGGGTGTGCTCCGGGCGCTGAACAACCGCCGGGCGGTGGTCGACTGTGCCACCCCGGCGACCCGCTTCGCGGTGCTGCGACCGCTCGACGGGGATCGCCCCGACTGGTACGTGGAACTCGACGGCTGCCGACGGTTCCTCGTCACGCCACCGATCGGTGCAGCCCAGCTCGGCCAGGGTGACGACGCGCTGGCCGATCTGCTGGGGCCGATCTGATCCGGCCGCCCGGTCACCAGGTGTCCGGGCGGTCGGGGTCGGCGGCCGGCCGGTACCCCGCGAGGACCGCCAAGCCCTCCGCCTCGGTGTAGCCGTCCCCCCACCCCTTGCGGAACGCCTCCACGACGAACGGCTTGACGGTCATCTCCAACACGTCACTGCCCTGCCGGCGGGCCCGGTAGGGGCCGGCGGTGAGATCCCCGGCCCGGGCCCCGCCGGCCCGGGCGGGTTGCGCCCGAACAGTCAGCCAGCGACCGGATGCGTCACCGACCACGAGAGCGCCCTCGACGAACGACCCCCGCGCCGACCGGCCGAACGTGACCGAGCATTCGAGCAACCGTCCGCCGGGCGGCACCGACTCCAGGCGGAACGGCACGACACAACGGTGCGCGCCATCGAACCGGACCCGGCCGGCCGTGCCCGCCGCCTCGTCCCGGGTGGTCGCGTAGGTGTCCAGTTGGGCCCAGAGCCCGTCGGCGGGTTGCCAGCGAACGAACCACAACTGCCGGTCACCGGACGGGTCGAACCAGGCGACACCCGGGCGGTCACCGATCCGTACGTCGGAGCGTGGCTGCGGTCGTCCCGCCGACGACAACGTCTGCTGAAGTTCGTCCAGCAACACCTCGGTGCGGGCCAGCGCGAACCGGGCCTGCCCGCCCTGGCCCCGGAACTCGACGCTCTCGACGCCGCGCCCGGCACGCCACGTCGCGTACTCCGCACCGCTCACCAGGGCGCCGGGCGAGAAGTGCACGGTCGCGGGATCCGCACCCACCTCCTCCGGGCGTACGGTCGCAGCGCTTCGTGCCTCCGGCAACATCAGAGCCGAGGCCGGCATGATCGGGTCGTCGCCGCCCCGGTCGCCCGGCAGCACCAGCACCACCGACGTGAGCGCCACACACGCCGCCACCACGCCCGCTCCGATCAGCCCTCGCCGACGCAGTCGAAGTCGCCGACCGCGAATACGCGCCCGGTGCACGATCGGCGTCGGATCGACGTCGCCGCCGGCACGATGCCTCAGCGTGCTGGCGAGCTGCTCATCAAGGTCGCTGAACATCAGAACTCTCCTGCCCGTGCGGGGGATGCCGCAGCCTGTCGTTGACGCAGCGCCGCCAGGGCCCGCTTCGCGTGGGTGCGTACCGTCCCAGTCGAACAGTCGAGGATCTCCGCGATCGACGCGTCGTCAAGATCCTCGTAGTAGCGCAGGACGATCACCGTGCGCTGACGCGCCGGCAGTGCACAGACCAACCGCCACAGCGCGTCGCGCTCAGCGACCCCGGCTGCCTCGTCCACGTCACCCGCCTGATCGAGTACGGCGGCGACGGTGATCTCCCGGCTGCTGCGCCGACGCCACCAGGATCTGTGGGCGTTGACCAGCATCCGGCGGACGTAGGCGTCAGGACGATCCGTCCGGGCGATCCGCCCCCACCTCGCGTACGCCTGGGCCAGGACCTCCTGCACCAGGTCCTCGGCCCGGTGCTCGTCACCGGTCAGCAACCGGGCGAGCCGCACCAGGGCCGACGTGCGGGCGAACGCGTACTCCTCGAACGTCACGCCCTATTAACGCCGTGGACCGGCCAACCCGTAGACACCTGCCGGGCACATCGTGCGCACCAGGCCTGCGGTGCAGGTGTCAGCCTGCTTCCAGCGGACACGGGACCTGAGGTGCAGCGGCGAGGCTCACTGCGGAGATCCTTTCGGCGAGGTCATACAAAGATCGCGCGCGGGCGGAACATCAGCAATTCTCTGGCTTCCACGCGCCGGCCGCCCGGATGAAAGCAAACGGCAGCAATATCGGCTCGGTCAACAATGCATGGAAGGCTGTAAGTTCTTGGACAGTGAGAGGGGTCGGCATCCGCTGATGCGACATCATCGATCCCGAACACGACGCACATCGGGGAGGCGTCGTGCTGTCGAAAGCAGGAATGCTCTATGCTCTATGCGCTATCAAAGGTCAATGGCGGCCGTCGCGGCCCTCGTGCTCGCGTTCACCGCCCTGTTGACACCAGCCGGAGCGGTCAGCGCAGCGGCCGGAGAAACCGGAGCCGCACACCGGAGCTTCACCGCCCAGGCTCGGGCTGCCGGGCTCACCCTCGGTGAAGCAGAGGAACTTCAGGGGCGGGTTGACGCCTACCTGGTTCAAGCCGGCGGGAGGCAGGTCGCCGCGAACAGGATCGAGTACGGGAGCGGGGGCGGTCTGCTGCTCGCTCTGCCCGGTGAAAAGGCCGCACGTGAACTCGGCCAGCCCATCGGCACCATGGCCGACTGCTGGTACCTCTACTTCTGCGCCTACAGTGCACAGAACTACTACGGGGACATGCGATACGAGGACAGCTGCTCGCAGCTGATTTCGATTCCCTGGTCGTGGGCCGGGTCCTGGAAGAATGCCCAGACCACTGGCACAAGGGCGCGTTTCCTGACCGCCACCCAGGGCCTTTACCAATACTCCGCACCCGCTTCCAGTCGCAATCCGAACTACTCCTGGGCGCCCGTTTACTACATTGATCCCTGCTGACGAGAAGTAGCTGTTCACAGCGCCCCGCCGCCTCGGACGGAGTCGGCGGGGCGCTTCACGGATCGCGTCGCCCGATCTCCCATCGCCGGACGATCTGGATCGGGTTGCCGTCCGGGTCGGCCTCCAGGCGATCAGCGGGCGATCGAGCCACCGGTGCGGCGCGGCAAGGGCAGGCGCGTCGGCCGCCGTGAGTTCGACGACACCTGGCGACGCTATCAACGAAGTCGCCCCTCGCCATGCCCGCGATACTCCGTCGCCGGGCAGAGAGAGCAGGTCAACCCCTGCTGTGTGAAGGCGCGCCCGGCAGGATTCGAACCTGCGGCCTTGGGATTAGAAGTCCCCTGCTCTATCCGCTGAGCTACGGGCGCGTGTGGCGTGGATGTCGCGCCCAGAGGGTACCGCCGTGCCACTGCCCGACGGCGAAAAGGGTGCCCGCGTCCACGTTGCCGAGCAGAGTCTCATGTCCGCCTCGCAGCGGGCATCCGGGTTACCGCGGACCGGCCCTGGACTGGACCGTACCGTTGGCTGGTGTTGCTGGATTCCGACGCCGAGAGCGACGTCGCCTACGAGCTGTGCCAGGTCGTCGGTCGCGCCATCCTGCCGTACCGGTCCTCGGGCGGTTTCGGTACCGCGTTCTTCTTTCGCAGCGGTGACGACCCGGTGGGGGAGTCGTTGTTGACGGCGGCCGACCTGGTGGGCGTTTCCGGGGGCGAGTTGGGCCTGCGGTCGAGCGTCACCGAGCCGGCGGGGGTGGCCCCGGAGGTCATGTCCGAGGCCGAGATCGTGCCTGGTTGGGCTCGCTTCGGGGGCGACGGGGTGGCGGTGTTGCCGACGGCTGGCCTGCACCGGTTCGCCGGTGACGGCGGTTGGCGGTGGCGCGTCCAGCCGGTGCCTGCGGGGATCGCCGCCGGGCCCGAGGTGGTCGCCCGCCTCGGCGCCGACGCCGGTTCCGCTTTCGTGCTGGCCCACGGGGTACGCGAGGACGGGTCGCGCCCGCTGGAGGTCGCGATCGAGCGGGTGGTCCGCGACGGGGACACCGTGCTGATCACCACTGAGCTGCCGCCGGGGTACGTCGGGGCGCCGGTCTTCATCGTCCAGGCCGGCGACACCGGCGACGTCGCGCCGTACTGTCTGGGCCTGGTCCTGCCCGGTGTCGGCGCGCACCCGGTGGCGACCTTCGACCGGATCCGTGCTGTCCTCCCGGCGGCGCCCGGCGACGTCTGAGCCACGCTGTCCGGCCGGGTCAGCCGCCGGACGTGGCCGCCCTTGCCGCGTCCGGCGTTTGCGTGTCGGCCGGTGCCGCGTCACCCGGTGCGGCATCGCCCGGGTCCGCGTCGGCCGGGGCGGTGGGGCCGGCGGCGAGGAACGCCTCGGCCCAGCGGCCCACCTCGTCGAAGACCTTCTTCCGTACGGCGGGGCCGGAGAGCGTGAGGTCGTGCAGTCCGCCGTCGAAGCGGGCCAGTGTGACGTGGCGACCGAGGCGGGGCGCGTAACGGACCATGTGCTCGACGTCCAGTACGGCGTCGGCCAGCGTGGCGCTGTCGTGCCACTTGGTGCCCCGGAAGGACCGGGTCGAACAGGCCAGCAGCACCGGCACCTGGATGTCCAACCCCGCCCGGAGTCGCCGCTGCCCGGTGCGGATCGCGTTCAGCCAGCCGGCCCGGACCGGGAACCCGGCCAGCGGCTTCCACGCCAGGTCGTAGGTCCACTCGCCGCGGTGGTCGGAGTGGATGCTCTCGCCGTACACCGTGCCCAACCCGAACGGCAGGATGCGGTGCGGCGCCCTGCGGCCCAGCCGGGACGCGGCGGCCGCGAGGGGTCGACGGACCGCCCAGGGGGCGTTCAGGTCGAAGAAGGGGCTGTTGAGCACCAGGCCGTCGATGGTGCCGGTGTCGCGGCGGGCGTCCGCCCAGAGCGAGATGATCAGACCGCCGGTGGAGTGGCCCATCGCCAGCAGGGTGTCGTGACCGTCGTCCTTGCGGATGATCTCGGCGGCGGCGTCCAGCTCGGGGAAGTAGTCGCTGATGTCGTGGCAGAAGTTCGGGGTCTGGCCCGGGAGCAGACTGCGACCGTATTTGCGCAGGTCGAGCGCGTAGAAGTCCCAGCCTCTCTCGGCGAAGAAGTCGGCCAGGTGGGTCTGGAAGAAGTAGTCGACGAAGCCGTGCACGTAGAGCACGGCCCGCCCGGTGGGGCGTTCGGCCCGCCTCCGGACCAGCGTCGCGACAACGGGGCCTTCGTCGTCGGCGCCCAGGTCGATCGTCTGCCGCTCGTACGGCGGTCCCAACACGTCCGGTTCCACGAACGCGACGCTACGCCGCCGACCTACCCAGCGGTAGCCCACGCGTCGGCCTGCGCCGCGATCCTGCCCGTGCCACAGCGGGACGGGCAGGATCGCGGCGGACAGGCGTTGGTCAGACGGTCTCCGCGTCAGCCCGGCTCGGGTCGGCGGCGGGGATCCGCTCCTGATCGTCGGCCTGGTCCAGCTCGTTCTGCGGCTGGGGGAGGTCGCGCAGGTGCTTGTTGTGCCGGGGTTCCTGGCGGGTCTTGGCGTCATTGAGACGGCGGCGCAGGTCGTCGCGGACGTCGTTGAGGGCGGCGTGCAGGTCCTCCTCGGCGGAGGTGGTGACGATCTTCTGCCGGCCGGCGATCCAGCACTCGAGGGTGACCTTCTGCCCGCGGGCCTCCCGGTCCTTCACCGACACCTCCAGCTCGGTGGCGTCGGCGTGGAAGCTGGCGAGCCGGGCGTCGAGGGTGGCGAACTGCTCGGCGATCCAGTTGCGGTCGCCCTGCGAGAACCCCGCGCCCACCCGCAGGCACTCAGCCACGGTGGCCGGGTTCGCCACGGCGCTCATCGCCGCGCCTCGGAAGCGTTCGCGGAGCCGATGGTAGTGATCGTCATGGCGCTGACCTCTCGTCGACGTGCAACTGTCGGTGTTGCGTTGATCAAGTCCTTACCCAGTTCGAGCGGCCCGGGAAACCGTCGACGGCGGGTTGGGCGGGTCGGGCGTACCACATCGGGACGTGATCAGGGCGTTGTCCACAGGTGGGTTCGTCGTCCACAGGCCGGCGGTCGGCGGTGGCGGTGGGCGGCCTCGGTGTCGAGGCTCGGTGGCGAGTCGACTCGCGCTGGCAGGCCCCGATCCCCCTGGAGGGACGATGTTCGACACTTACGTGACAATCGTCGGCAATGTGCTGACGACGCCCGAGTGGCGGCGTACGACCCAGAGCAACACCCTGGTGGCCAACTTCAAGGTCGCCTCCACCGCCCGCCGACTCGACCGGGACAGCGGCCGGTGGGTGGACGGCAACTCGCTCCGCGTCCGCGTCAACTGTTGGCGCAAGCTCGCCGAGGGGGTGGCGGCCTCCGTCATGGTCGGCGATCCGGTGGTGGTCTGCGGGCGGCTCTACACCCGCGACTGGACCGACGACGCGGGCAACCACCGCACGCTCTACGAGTTGGAGGCGGTCGCCGTCGGCCACGATCTGTCGCGTGGCCGGGCCCGGTTCCTGCGCAACCGGCCGAGCGTGACCACCAGCACCGTGGAGGACGCGGAGGCCGAGAGCCGGGTGCACGGCGAGCCCACCGAGCCGGTGCCGGCCGGGCAGGCCCCCGTGCTGCCCGACGACCGGCCGCTGGACGACGACTTCGAGCTGCCCGACTACGCCGAGCTGCGCACCAGTCCGTTCGGCAACGTCCCGGAGGACGACGACAGCTCCCCGAGCGGCGGGCAGCTCAAGGTCCCGCCGGGCCTCGACGACGAGGTGGCGCCTCCGCCCGGGGCGGACGACGACAACGCCGACGGCGACCTCGACCTCGAGTTGGGGCCGGTGCCCGACGAGGGGCAGCTGGAGCCGACGCAGCCCGGTCGCGGGCGGCGTGGTCGGGGCCGGGTCCCGCAGCCCGCCTGACCGGTCGGCTCGGCCGTCGCGGGGTTGGCGGCGGTCAGGTCGGCTGTTCCGGGAGGCACTGCGTTCGGGCGCGGAGGTCTGAGGCTCCGTGTGGTGCGGTGCGGCACGACGGGGGCGGGGTGGCGGCGTGATCAGCGTCGTCACCCCGCGTGACGGGCATCGGCGGGGGCCGCCCGGTCGCTTCAGTGGTTCTCGTTGCCGGTGCGGCACCGTGGGTTGGGCTGGTTCCCGGGGTGCTCGTCTAGGCTGGCCGGCCGGAGGTGGTGCGGGTGCGACGGACAGCGCCGATGGCGAACGCGGTGGGGCTGCTGGCCGGTTACGCGCTGGACAGGCTGCTCGGCGACCCCCGCCGCTGGCATCCGGTGGCCGGCTTCGGGCAGGCCGCAGGCGCGCTGGAGCGCCGCCTCTACCGCCCGGACCGAACGGCGGGTACGGCCTTCACCGCGCTGGCCGTCGGCGGGCCGGTGCTGCTCGGAGCTGTCGCCGCGGCGGCTACCCGGCACCGGCCGGTGACCCGGGCGGTGCTCGTGGCGGCCGGCACGTGGAGCGTGCTGGGCGGCCGCACGTTGCGGCGCGAGGCGACCGTCATGGGTCGGACGCTGCGTGACGGTGACCTGCCCGCTGCCCGGCGACGCCTCGGCAATCTCTGCGGGCGGGACCCGTCGACGCTCGGCGAGTCGGAACTGGCCCGTGCCACAGTCGAATCGGTCGCCGAGAACACCTCCGACGCGGTCGTCGCTCCGCTGCTCTGGGGTGCGGTCGCCGGCCTGCCCGGGCTGCTGGGCTACCGCGCGGCGAACACCCTCGACGCGATGGTCGGGCACCGGTCGGCGCGCTACGCGCGGTTCGGCACCCCGGCCGCTCGGCTGGACGACGCGCTCAACCTCGTGCCGTCCCGGCTGACCGGGCTGCTCACCGTCGCCGTCGCGCCGGTCGCGCACGGGGACCGCCAGCGCGCCTGGCAGGTGTGGTTGCGCGACCGCAACGACCACCCGAGCCCCAACGCCGGCCAGTGCGAGGCGGCGATGGCCGGTGCGCTCGGGGTCCGCCTCGGCGGCCGCAACGTCTACTTCGGGCGCTCCGAGGTGCGGCCGTTCCTCGGCGACGGACCCCGCCCGGAGGCGCGGCACCTGAAGCGGGCCGCACGGATCTCCGGCGCGGTGGGGCTGGCCGCGGTGGGGCTGTCCGCCGCGTACCCGGTGACCCTCGGCCGGTTGGTTGGCGCGGTGAGCAGGCGCGGGTTGACCGCCGTGACCGGAACGCGCGGACTGGCCGGGCGGAGCGGGCGGTGAGTGGTGGGCTGCTGGTGGCCGGCACGACGTCCGACGCGGGCAAGAGCGTGCTCACCGCCGGCATCTGTCGCTGGCTGCACCGCCAGGGCGTGAAGGTGGCGCCGTACAAGGCGCAGAACATGTCGAACAACTCGGCGGTGGTCGTCGGGCCGGACGGGCGCGGCGGCGAGATCGGGCGCGCCCAGGCCATGCAGGCTGCCGCGTGCGGGCTCGCACCCGACCTGCGGTTCAACCCGGTGCTGCTCAAGCCGGGCAGTGACCTGGCCAGTCAGGTGGTGCTGCTGGGCGAGGCGGTCGACACGATCACCGCCGGCACCTTCCGGCAGTTGCGTCCCCGGCTCGCCGAGACCGCGTACGCCGCGCTCGCCGAGCTGCGCGAGACGTACGACGTGGTGATCTGCGAGGGCGCCGGCAGCCCCGCCGAGATCAACCTGCGGGCCGGTGACTACGTCAACATGGGGCTGGCCCGGCACGCCAACCTGCCCACCATCGTCGTCGGCGACATCGACCGGGGCGGTGTGTTCGCCTCGATGTTCGGCACCGTGGCCCTGCTCGACCCGGCCGACCAGGCGCTGATCGCCGGCTTCGTGATCAACAAGTTCCGGGGTGACCGGGGGCTGCTCCAGCCGGGCCTGGACATGCTGCGTCAGGTCACCGGCCGCCCCACGTACGGGGTGCTGCCCTGGGCACTGGACCTGTGGCTCGACGCGGAGGACTCTCTCGCCTACGGCCGGGTGCTCGGGCGCCCCGCCGCCCCGCACGGCACCGAATGGCTGGATGTGGCCGTCGTCCGCCTGCCCCGGGTCAGCAATGCCACCGACGTGGAGGCGCTCGCCACCGAGCCGGGTGTCCGGGTACGCCTCACCATCGAACCGGCCGAGCTGGCCGCCGCCGACCTGGTCGTCCTGCCCGGCTCCAAGTCCACCGTCGCCGACCTCGCCTGGCTGCGCGAGACCGGCCTCGCCGACGCGGTGGCCACCCATGTGGCGGCCGGCAAACCTCTGCTCGGCCTCTGCGGCGGCTTCCAGATGCTCGGCCGCGCCATCCACGACCCGGTGGAGAGTCGGCAGGGCAGCGTGCCGGGGCTCGGTCTGCTGCCCATCGAGATCACCTTCGATCCGCGCAAGACCGTGCGGCAGTCGGTGGGCACCGGCCACGGTGGCCTTCCGGTGCACGGCTACGAGATCCACCACGGGTACGTGTCCCAGGCCGACCCCAGCCTGCCGCCGCTGCTGACCGGCGACGACGGTGTCGGAGAGGGGGCCGTGCTCGGCGCGGTGCACGGCACGCACTGGCACGGGGCGTTCGAGTCCGACGGCTTCCGCCGATGGTTCCTCACCGAGGCGGCTCGCCTGGCCGGCCGCAGCGGGTTCCGGGTCGCACCGGCCACCAGCTTCGCCGCCGCCCGGGAACGCTCGCTTGATCTGCTCGGCGACCTGGTCGAGGAACACCTGGACACCGATGCCCTCTGGCGGCTCATCGAAGCCGGCCCACCCGCCGGCCTCCCCTTCATCCCACCCGGCGCGCCACCCTCCTGACCGGCACACCGTCCCCTGGGGACCGTGCAGGCGGGGGGCCGCCCATGATCGTGCTCGATCGTTGTTCCAGGGGCCTCGTCCGCGCGAGGAGGGGCCAGTTTCCTGGATCGAGCAGCGATCGTGAGCCGGCTGCCCGCCCGAGGTGGGCGCAGGGTGGTGGGAGTCAGGGGCGGACGTCGGCGGGACGGTCGGTGGTGGGCAGGCCGGCGGCGAGCCAGGCGTCCACACCGCCGATCATGTCGGTGGCCCGGCGCAGCCCGAGGGTCTGCAAACTGGCGGCGGCCAGGCTGGAGCTGTAGCCCTGCCGGCACACCAGCACGATCTCCCGGTCGTATCCGGTGGCCTCCGGGATCCGCCAGGCGCTGGCCGGATCGAGGCGCCACTCCAGTACGGTCCGGTCGATGACGACCGCGCCCGGCAGGTCGCCCTGTTCGCGGCGTTGCAGGTCGGTACGGGTGTCGACCAGCAACGCGCCGCCGCGGACCGCCTCGACGGTCTGCTGCGGCGTCAGTCGGTGCAGCCCGGCGCGGGCCTGTTCGAGCAGGGCGTCTATGCCGGGGCTCATCACGTCTCGGAGCACCACCCGATCATCCCGATTCGGTGGCACCCCGGGCGGCGAACGGGCCGCCCGTCACCCGTCGTCGCCCCAATTCCCCCGGACGTGACGGTGGCCGGCCAGGGCGACCAGCCGGACGGGTCATGGCGCACCCTGGCCCCTCAGCCAGCATGATCGACATGGCCGGGCACCCGATAGCGTGGCGTCCCCTCGGCAGGAACACCGTGACCGCACCGGACCGGAGCGATCACCATGCCCGCCGGTGGGGACGGCATACTTCGGTCATGCACCACACGAGGTTGTGCTGAACCCGGAGACTGCCGGGCCGACCGTGGCGGTCGTCGAGGCGTACGCCGAACTGGCCCGTCGGGTGCTCGCGGGCCCGGCGCGGTTGGGGCGGACCCGGCTGGTCGCCGTCGACGGGCCGAGCGGCGCGGGCAAGAGCCGGTTCGCCGCGCAGCTCGCGGATGCCCTGGCGGGGCCGCTCGGCGACCGACCGCCGGTGGTGCACACCGACGACCTGCTCGACGGATGGGGCGACCAGATCACCTTCTGGCCCCGGCTCGACGACTGGGTGCTCGCCCCGCTGCGCGTCGGGAAGCCGGGTGCCTACCGGCGGTACAGCTGGGTCCGGCACCGTTTCCTGCCGCGGCCGGTGCCGGTGCCGGCGGCTCCGGTGCTGCTGGTCGAGGGGGTCAGCGCCGCCCGCGCGGTGGTGCGGCCGGAGCTGACGCTGGCCGTGTTCGTCACCGCACCCGCGTCGCTGCGGCTGGCACGCGCGGTCGCCCGGGACGGGCCGGAGATCCTGCCCGAGCTGCGCCGCTGGCACGACGGGGAGCGGGCGCACTTCGCCGTCGACGAGACCGCGACCCACGCCGACCTGGTGGTCGACGGCGCGCCCAGCCTGCCGCACGACGCGGACCGGTACTACGTGCGGCTGCGCTGAGCGGGGCATGGACGTCGGCCACCGACTACGGCACGATGCGGGGAGCTACGGCGAACGGGGAGCCACCATGACGGCAGCGGACGCGCCAGCGCGGCGTCGGATCACCCTCACCGGCATCAGCTCACGGGCCTGGGAGCATCCCGCCGACCGGGGCGCCCTGGTCGCGCTGCGGGAGCTGCGCGGTTTCGACGACGTGGTGCGGTCGTTCTTCGGCATGTGGAACGAGCGGGGTTTCCGGCTGTCCGTGCTGGCCTCCGGCATCCGGGTCGACCACCGGCAGTACCCGGCGGTGTGGCAGCGCTACACCGAGGCCGCGGCGGCGCTCGACGTGGCCGAGCTGCCCGAGTTGTACGTGACCCAGTCGCCCTGGTTGGGTGCCGAGGCGGTCGGGCTGGAGCGTCCGTTCATCGTGCTCAACTCCGCGTGCGTGCAACAACTCGACGAGGACGAGCTGCGCTGTCTGCTCGGCCACGAGCTGGGGCACGTGGGCAGCGGGCACGCGGTCTACAAGACCATGCTCATGATCCTCACCCGCTGGGCTGCCAACCTGAGCTGGTTGCCGGTCGGCGCGATCGCGCTGCGGGCCATCATCGCGGCGATGCTGGAGTGGTGGCGCAAGGCGGAGCTGTCCGCCGACCGGGCGGGCCTGCTCGCCGGGCAGGACCCGGCCGCAGCGTTGCGACTGTTGATGAAGCTGGCCGGTGGCGGTGACCTGTCCCAGGTCGACACCACCGCGTTCCTGGAGCAGGCCGCCGAGTACGCCGGCGGCGGCGACCTGCGCGACAGCCTGCACAAGATCCGGATGACCGCGTGGAGCACCCACCCGGTGCCGGTGGCGCGGGCGGCGCAGCTGCGCCAGTGGATCGACTCCGGGGCGTACGGGCGGGTGCTGGCCGGGGACTACCCACGCCGCGAGGACGACAGCTCGACCAGCGTCACGGAGGAGATCAAGGCGGCTGCCGAGTCGTACCGGGAGGAGTTCAGCAGGTCCAGTGACCCGCTGGTCGGGTTGCTGCGCCGGCTCGGCGACGGTGCGAGCGACGTCGGCGAGTGGGTGGGCGGCACCGCCGGTCGGGCCCGTTCCTGGATGGACGCGGCCACCGAGGCGGCAGCCCGCGCCCAGCGCGCCGGGCGGGCCGCCCCCGGCGCGCGGGCGGGCGCCGGCCCCACGGACAGCGGTGACGGTACGGGCTCCGCCGGCACGCCCAGGTAAGGCCGGCATACGATGCCGGTCATGACCTCACCGATCATGTCCGAGTCCGAGGTGCGAGCCGCCGTCGAGCGGGAGATGCCCGGCGTCCGGGCCGACCTGGAGCGCCTCGTCCGCATCCCCGGCATCGCCTTCGAGGGCTTCGACCACTCACACGTGGAACGCTCCGCCGAGGCGGTGGCCGAGCTGCTGCGCGGTTGCGGCCTGGACGTCGAGATCGTGCGATCCGGCGGCCAGCCGGCGGTGATCGGCCGTCGGGCCGCGCCGCCCGGTGCGCCCACCGTGCTGCTCTACGCCCACCACGACGTCCAGCCGGTCGGCGACCTGTCGCTGTGGGAGTCCGACCCGTTCGAGCCGGTGGAACGGGACGGCCGGCTCTACGCCCGGGGCGCGGCCGACGACAAGGCCGGCATCATGGCGCACGTCGCGGCGCTGCGCGCGTACGGTGACGCGCTGCCGGTCGGCGTGGTCCTGTTCATCGAGGGCGAGGAGGAGTACGGCTCCGACTCGCTGGAGCAGTTGCTGGTCGAGCACCGTGACAAGCTCGCCTCCGACGTCATCGTGATCGCCGACTCCGGTAACTGGGACATCGGCGTACCGGCGTTGACCACCTCGCTGCGGGGCATCGTCAACTGCTTCGTCGAGGTGCGCACGCTCGACCAGGCGGTGCACAGCGGCATGTTCGGCGGCGCCGTGCCGGACGCGCTCACCGCGCTGGTCCGGTTGTTGGCGACGCTGCACGACGACGCCGGTGACGTGGCGGTGGAAGGGCTGGTCGGCCGGGAGGGCGCCACCGTCGACTACCCGGAGGACCGGATCCGGGCCGAGGCGGGGTTGGCCGACGGCGTGGGGTTCATCGGCACCGGCCGGATCACCGACCGGCTCTGGACCAAGCCGGCGCTGGCCATCCTCGGCGTCGACGCGCCGTCCACGGGCGAGGCGCCGAACGCCCTGGTCCCGACCGCGAAGGCGAAGCTCAGCATCCGGCTCGCCCCGGGCGACGACAGCAAGCGGGCGTACGCGGCGGTGCGCGCGCACCTGGAGCAGCACGCGCCGTGGGGTGCGCAGGTGACCGTGACCTTCGAGCACGACGGTGACCCGTGTGTGATCGACGCGTCCGGGCCGATGTTCGACGCCGCCCGGGCGGCTTTCCGGGACGCCTGGGACGGCACCGACCCGGTGGACATCGGCGTCGGCGGCTCGATTCCGTTCATCGCCACCTTCCAGGAGATGTTCCCGAAGGCGGCGATCCTGGTGACCGGTGTGGAGGACCCGCACGCCCGTGCGCACGGCCCGAACGAGAGCCTGCACCTGGGGGAGTTCGCCCGGGTCTGCCTCGCCGAGGCGCTCCTGCTGGGCAAGGTGGGCGCCGCCGCCAGCTAGCGCTGTGCCCCCACCCCACGCCCAAGATCCGCGCAACTTCCCGGATGTTGCTGCCTCCGCGACGCGGGAGGCACCAACAACAGTGATGTTGCGCGGATCTTGGCGTCGGGGCACGCGGCTGCGGGCGGCCCGGCAAGTTTGGGTCTGATCTGGGGGTTTACGGCGTGTCGGTCCGCTGTCTGTTATAGCCTTTCGTACATGAGTACGAACGAGGTGATGGCCCGGTTGGGGGCCGCTGTCAGCGCGCTGGGAGATGTCGACGTCTCCGCGTGGTCCGAGGACACGCTCAACGAACAGCTCGGTGAGCTCTCCGCCGCACTGGTCGCCCTCGACTCGGTGCTCTCCCGCGTGGCCGGCGAGGTCCGGGCCCGGGGGCTGCGCATCGAGGAGCCCGTCTCCGCCTGATCCGCCTTCCGCCTGATCCGTCGTCCGCGTGAGCGGGCGGCACCCTGCCGACACCGCCCGGGCACGGCAATGCCCGGGCGGTGTCGGAGGTGACTGGCAGGATGAGCTGCGTGCGGTTCCTCGATCTGGCAGCCACCTCCGCCGCCGTCGGTGCCACCAGCGGCCGACGCGCCAAGGTGGAGCTGCTCGCTGACGCGCTGCGCCGACTGGATCCCGACGAGGTCGAGCCCGGCGCCGGCTATCTCGCCGGTGAGCTGCGCCAACGGCAGACCGGGGTCGGCTACGCGAGCCTGCGTGACCTGCCGCCGCCGGCCGCCGAGCCGACGTTGACGGTGGCCGCCGTTGACGCCGCCATCGCGCAGATCGCCGCCGTGCACGGCTCGGGCTCGCAGGCTCGACGTCGGGCGCTGCTCGGCGCCCTCTACGCGGCGGCGACGGCCGATGAGCAGCGCCTGCTCACCGGTCTGTTCAGCGGCGAGCTACGTCAGGGCGCCCAGGCCGGGCTCCTCGCGGACGCGGTGGCCCGGGCCGCCGAGGTGCCGGTGGCCGCGGTCCGCCGGGCGCTGCTGCTCGCCGGTGATCTGCGGGCCGTGGCGGTGGCCGCGCTGGCCGGCGGGGCCGCCGAGCTGGCCGGGTTCGGTCTGCGGGTCGGCCGGCCACTGGCGCCGATGCTCGCGCAGAGCGCCCCCTCGGTCGACGAGGCGCTCGCCGCGACCGGCACGCCGGCGGTGGTCGACGTGAAGCTCGACGGCATCCGCATCCAGGTGCACCGCTCCGGCACCGACATCGCGGTCTTCACCCGCAGCCTCGACGAGATCACCACCCGGGTGCCCGAGGTGGTCGCCGCGGTCCGCGCCCTGCCCGGCCGGGAGATGGTCCTCGACGGCGAAGCGATCGGCCTGGACGAGACCGGCCGCCCGCTGCCGTTCCAACAGACGTCGAGCCGGGCCGCCCGACGCACCACCCCCAGCACCACCGGGCGCAGCCCGGTCGCCCCGGCGGTGCTCGCGGCGGCTGCCAGCACGGGTGCGACGGTGCTCACCCCGTACTTCTTCGACCTGCTGCACCTCGACGGAGAGGATCTGATCGACCTCCCCGGCCGGGAGCGGTGGGCCGCCCTCGCCGGTGCGGTGGATTCGTCGCTGCTGGTCGGCCGGATGGAGGTCGACGATCCGGAGCAGGCCGCCACCGCGTTCGCCGCAGCGCTCGACGCCGGGCAGGAGGGCGTGGTGGTCAAGGCCCCGGACGCCCCCTACGACGCCGGCCGGCGCGGTTCCGCCTGGGTCAAGGTGAAACCGCGACACACGCTCGACCTGGTGGTCCTCGCCGTCGAGTGGGGCAGCGGCCGACGCAAGGGCTGGCTGTCCAACCTGCATCTCGGTGCGCGTGACGCGCGCACCGGCGACTTCGTCATGCTCGGCAAGACGTTCAAGGGGCTCACCGACGAGCTGCTGCGCTGGCAGACCGAGCGGTTCCTCGACCTCGCGGTCGAGCGCGGCGACTGGGTCGTCCGGGTCCGGCCCGAGCAGGTGGTGGAGATCGCCTTCGACGGGGTGCAGACGAGTTCGCGCTATCCCGGCGGGATGGCGCTGCGGTTCGCCCGGGTGGTGCGTTACCGCGACGACAAGTCCGCCGCCGAGGCGGACACCATCGACGCGGTCCGCGCCATCCACGCCGGCCGGGTGAGCGGCTGACGGGGCGAGGTCAGGCGGACGCGGTCGGTGTCGGCTCGGCCGCCCGGTCCAGGGGAGCCTCGGTGACGCCGATGCCGGCGGCCCGGCGGGCCTCACGGCGGGCCACCCAGCCGTAGCCGAACAGGGCCATCACCGCGAACAGCCACCACTGCACGACGTAGCCGAAGTTCTGCCAGTTGTTGGCGTGCCCGACCGGCACCGCCTTGAACACCGGATCGGCTGCCGGGGTCTGCTCGTCGAGCAGCAGGTAGGCGCCGTAGACCGGGTAGGGAAGCTCGCCGGCCAGCCGGGACACCCCGATCCGCCGGATCTCCAGCAGCCCGTCACGTCGGGCCACCGCGCCGGCGCCGCTCTCGGTCTCGTGCACCCGTCCGACCACCGTCACGTCGCCGGTCGGCGCGGCCGGCACCGACGGCTGGGCGGTCGCCCCACCGGGTGCCGGCGGGATCCAACCCCGGTCCACCAGCAGCGCCGTGCCGTCGGTGAGCACCAGCGGGGTGAGCACCTCGAAGCCGACCCGGCTGTCCACCGTGCGGCCGCGGACCAGCACGGTGTTCGCGGGGTCGTACCGGCCGGTGACGGTGACCCGGGTCCAGACCTTGTCCTCGGCGGGGGCCGGACCCACCGTCCCGGGGCCGCCGCTGGGGGCGCGCAGCGCGTCGGCGAGCGGCGCGGGGGCCATCCGCTGGCCCGCGTCGATCCGCTCGTTGACCTCGGTGCGTCCCCGGTAACGGTCCAGCTGCCAGTTGCCCAGGAACACCATGACGGCGGCGGCGACCAGGGTCAGCGCGAGAGCGCCCAGCCAGCGTGGGCTCAGCAGGAACCGGTACACGGCACCGAGGCTACTCGTATGACCGGCGCCACTGACCTGGACCGGGCCGGACCGGGCCGGGATCGTCGCCCGGGGCCCCTGCCAGGGCCGGACCGTCCGCCCCGGTTGGCGGTGCTCGCGCCTCCAGCCGGGCGGGTATCGTCACGCCGACGGATCGGCCCCGGTCGTCCCGTCGCGTACCCGCCGCCGCTCGCGAGGAGTCGATGATGACCGTCGTGCCGCGCCTGGTGCTCAGCGCGCCGTCCTCCGGGCACGGTAAGAACGCGCTGGCGATCGGGCTGCTCGCCGCCCTGGCCGAGCGCGGGGTCGACGTCGCCGGGTTCAAGCTCGGGCCGGATCACGTCGACGCCGCCTACCTCGGTCTCGCCTCCGGCCGGCCGGGTCGGGTGATCGACCCCCGGCTCGTCGGCGTCGACCGCCTCGCCCCGCTGGTGGCGCACGGCGCCACCGGTGCCGGGCTCGCCGTGGTGCAGGGCAGCATGGGGTTGTACGACTCGGTCGGTGGCCGTCCCGAGCAGGAGTCCACCGCCGCCGCGGCCGCCGCGCTGCGCAGCCCGGTGGTGCTCGTTGTCGACGTGGCCGCGATGGGTCAGTCGGTGGCCGCCCTGGTGCACGGGTTCCGCTCGTACGACGAGCAGTTGTGGCTCGGCGGGGTGATCCTCAACCGGGTGGCGTCGTCGCGGCACGAGGGGATGCTGCGCGAGGCGTTGGACGACGTGGGGGTGCCGGTCTACGGCGCGCTGCGTCGCCAGGACCTGCCGGCGGTGCTGCCGTCGCGGCGGCACGGTGTGGCGCCGGTGGTCGACGACTCGGCCGACGCCGTCCGGGCGGTCCGCCGGCTGGGCGAGGCCGTCGCCGCCACTGTCGACCTGGAACGGCTGCTCGGGCTGGCCCGCTCCGCCCCGCCGCTGCCGGCGCCGGCCTGGTCTCCCGAGGAGGCCATCGGCGCGTTCACACCCCCGGCGAACCGTCCGCTGGTGGCGGTGGCCGGTGGGCCGGGCGGCAGCTTCAGCCACCCGGAGACGGCGGAGTTGCTCCGGGCCGCCGGCGCCGAGGTCGTCGTCCTGGACCCGCTGCGCGACGAGGCGCTGCCGGTCGGCACCCGCGCGTTGGTCGTCGGCGGCGCGCTGCCCGAGGCGTACGCCGGGCAGTTGTCGGCCAACCGGCGGCTCTGCATCGCGGTGGCCGAGTTGGCGCGGACCGGGCGTCCGGTGATCGCCGAGGGCGCCGGGCTGCTGTGGCTGGCCCGGGAGTTGGACGGGCTGCCGATGTGCGGTGTCCTGGACGCGGTCGGCGTCAGCCGGGACGGGGTGGTGGCCGGCTACCGGGAGGCGACCGCCCAGACCGACAGTGTGGTCGCCGCCAGCGGCACGGTGCTGGTCGGGCACAAGGCGCACCGTGCGGTGCTCACCCCGCGCGCCGGCCAGCGCCCGGCCTGGAGCTGGGAGGGCGGTGCGCCGGAGGGTTTCGTCTGGCGTAACGTGCACGCTTCGCAGCTCACCGTGCACTGGGCCAGCCATCCGGCGACGGCCACCCGGCTGGTCGCCGCGGCGGCGGCCGACCCGACGGGCGAGGTGGTAGCCGCGCAGTCCGGCGGGGTGCCGGTGTGATCGGTCAGGTGGCGGTGCGCCGATTCCCGGCGTTGACCGTCTCCACCCCGCGTACCGAGGTGCGTCAGCTCACGGCGGCCGACGCGGCGGCGGCCGGGGAGATCTTCGCCGACAAGCTGACCCGGCGTTGGCTGCCGCTGCCCGACGACTCCGGCCCGATCGACGGCCTGGCCTGGTGCACCGATCTGGCCCGGCAGCGGCGCGACAGCGGGGAGGGCGACCACTACGCGGTGGTGCGGCGCGAGGACGACCAGGTGGTGGGCTCGCTGTGGACCCGGCGTACCGACTGGGGCGCCCGCCTCACCGAGATCTCCTACGCGATGGCGGCACCCGCGCGGGGCTTCGGCTTCGCCGCCGAGGCGGTCGACGCGGTGGCCATCGCGCTGATCCTGGAGCACGGCTTCCAACGGGTCGAGCTGCGGGTGGCGCCCGGCAACCTGGCCTCGCGCCGGGTCGCCGAGAAGGCCGGGTTCAGCTACGAGGGTCTGCTGCGAAATGCCGGGTTCGTCAGCGGCGGCCGGGTGGATCTGGAGCTGTGGTCGTTCGTCGCCGCCGACCTGCGCTGAGTCGCCGCCGACCTGCGCTGAGTCGCCGCCGACCTGCGCTGAGTCGCCGCCGACCTGCGTTGAGTCACCGTTGACCTGCGCTGACCAGCGCGCCGGTCAGCCGACGATAGCGTCGGACGGTGGGGTGAACTGGCGGGTCGGGCTGCCCTTCAGGCCGTCACGCAGGGTCTCCGAGACCGCCTTGATGGGGATCTGGGACTGCCCGTCACCGACCGCATTGAACGGATTGTCCGGGTCGGAGATGAAGCTCGCCGCCGCCAACTCCGGGGTGTAGCCCACGAACCAGGCCGACCTGGTGCTGTCGGTCGTACCCGTCTTGCCGGCCACCGGGCGTCCGACGGTGCCCCGCACGCTGTCGGCGGTGGACCAGCCGCCGCAACTGCCGCGCGCCGGGGTGTCGCCGGTGGGGCAGCGGGCCGCGTCGGTGGCTGCCCGCGCGGCGTCGGCGCTGACGACCTGCCGGCACCGTGGCTTGGCCACTTCGCGGTGCAGGCCGCCCGGGGTGGCGTACGTGGCGGGCGTGCCGTCGCGGTTCATGATCGCTTGAACGGGGATGGCCTCGCAGTAGCGGCCATCGGCGGCGATGGCGGCGTAGGCGTTCGCCATCTCCAGTGGGGTGGCGTCGGAGACGCCCAGTGTGAACGCGCCCCACTTCTTCGCCTTGGCCGGGGACGCCTGTTCCCGGTCGACGTCGGTGCGCCAGCGCAGCCCGAGCTGTTCGGCCAACCGGACCGCCCGGTCCGCGCCGACCTTCTCCTCCAGCCACACGAAGTACGTGTTGACCGATTTGCCGAAGCCGGACCACATGGTCTGCTGACCGGTCATGGCCGCGCTGGCGTTGGACGGGGCCCAGCCGTCGTACACGGACGACTTGTAGCGGTAGGGCGCGTTGAACGAGGTGGAGAGGGTCATCCCCGAGTCCAGCGCGGCCAGCATCGGGAACATCTTGAACGTCGACCCGGCCTGGTAGCCGGCCAGGTCACCGCCTCCGAGCAGCGGCGCGACCGTGTTCGGGTAGTTGGCCTTCACCTTCGGCCCGGCCTCGGGGTTGGAGCTCTGTGGATTCTCGGCCAGGTCCAGCGAGTACGTCCGGTTGACCGCCATCGCCTTCACCCGCCCGGTGCCCGGCTCGGAGACCACGATGCCGTTGGCGAACGGGCTGCCGGTGGCCTCCTTTGCGCCGACGCTCTTCTCCGCCGCCTCCTGGATCTTCGGGTCGAGGCTGAGCACGATCCGGTAGCCGCCCCGGCGCAGGTTGTCCATCCGTTCCAGCCGGTTCGCGCCGAACGCGGGCTGCGCGCTCCACCAGTTCTTCAGGTAGTCGCAGGCGAAGCCCCAGCTGTTGTACTTCTCTGGGATGGCCGCGCAGTCGTGCGGTGGGGTGGTCAGCTTGAGCCGGATCGGCTCGGACTTGGCGGCGGCGGCCGAGTCGGGGGAGAGGTAGCCGAGTTGGCTCATCCGGTCCAGCACGTAGTTGCGCCGGCCGGTGGCCTCCTTCTGGTCGGAGTCGGCCGGGTCGTACTCGGACGGGGACTTGACCAGTCCGGCGAGGGTGGCGGCCTCGACCGGGGTGAGGTCCTTGGGGGTCTTGGAGAAGAAGATCTCGCTGGCCGCGTAGATGCCGTACGCGCGGTGCCCGAAGTACGCCGAGTTCAGGTAGCGCTCCATGATCTGTTCCTTGCTCAGCTCCTTCTCCAGGTCCAACGCCATCCGCATTTCCTTGATCTTGCGCAGGCTGGTCTGCTGGGTGGCTTCCTGGACCTGTTTGGGCGTGGTCGCGCTGTCCCGCAGGGCCATCCGGACGTACTGCATGGTCAGCGTCGAGGCGCCCTGGGAGCCGCCGGAGCGGGCGTTGGAGACGAAGGCCCGGGCCACGCCCTTCGGGTCGACGCCGTGGTGCTGGTAGAAGCGGGAGTCCTCGGCCGCGACGATCGCCTGCTGGATGTTCGGCGACATGTCCGACAGCTTGGTGTACTGCCGGTACTCCTCGTAGAACATGGTCAGGACGGTCTTGCCGTCGGGGGCGTAGAGGTACGAGGTCTCGGCGGGCAGGGCGGTCTTCAGCACCCGGGTCTTCTGGTCCACGGCGTGCGCGGTGGCCTTCGCGCCGAGCCCGGTGAGGGCGACAAGTGGGTACGCGACGGCGGCGATCACGATTCCGGCGATCAGCCCGGCACGCAGGAGAGGGACGAGACGACCGGCGGCGGCAAGGGGTCGATTGCTCACCTGGTCAAGTTATGACATTTCCGATTCGTACATGAGAAGAACTCTTAAACCGCCGAGTGGTGACGCGGCTTACGTCGAGATCGGCTGTCCCACCGGCCACCTTCCCGGCAGGATCGCGGACATGTCTGATCAGCCGAGCACGCTCGCCCCAGCTACCGGGTTCGAGCCGGACCTCGGGCACCACGGCGACGCGGAGGCCACCGCCGGCCTGATCGACCTCGCCGTCAACGTCCGTCGGGCGCGGCCTCCCGCCTGGCTCGCCGACCCGATCGCCGCGACCCTCACCGACCTCGCCCGCTATCCGGACCCGGCGCCGGCCCGGGCGGCGGTCGCCGCCCGACACCGCCGTCACCCGAACGAGGTGCTGCTCACCGCCGGCGCCGCCGAAGGCTTCGTGCTGATCGCACAGGCGCTGCGCGGCGTCCGCCGCCCCGTGGTGGTGCACCCGCAGTTCACCGAGCCGGAGGCCGCGTTGCGGGCCGCCGGACACCAGGTCGAGCGGGTGCTGCTCGACGCCGCCGACGACTTCCGGCTCGACCCGTCCCGGGTGCCCGTTGACGCCGACCTCGTGATGATCGGCAACCCGACGAACCCGACCTCGGTGCTGCACCCCGCCCGGACGGTGGCCGCGCTGGCCCGCCCCGGCCGGGTGCTGGTGGTTGACGAGGCGTTCGCCGACACCACCACCGCCCCCGGGCACCCCGGCGAGCCGGAGTCGCTGGCCGAACGCCGCGACCTGCCCGGGTTGCTCGTGGTGCGCAGCCTCACCAAGACGTGGGGACTGGCCGGCCTGCGGATCGGCTACCTGCTGGGCGATGCGGAGTTGCTGTCCCGGCTGGCCGCCGTCCAGCCGCTCTGGGCCGTCTCCACGCCCGCGCTGGCGGCCGCGTCGGCGTGCGCCAGCGCCGTCGCGGTCCAGGCCGAACGCGCGATCGCCGCCGACCTCGCCGCCGACCGCGACCACCTGGTCGCGCGACTCGCCGACCTGCCCGGTGTACGCGTCGTCGGCCCGCCCGCCAGCGCGTTCGTGTTGCTGCATCTGCCGGGCGCCACCCGCATCCGGGCGGCACTGCGGGAGCGCGGCTGGGCGGTACGCCGAGGCGACACCTTCCCCGGCCTCGGGCCGGACTGGCTGCGGGCGGCGGTACGCGACCGAAACACCACCGACGCGTTCATCGACGTGCTGCGCGAGACCATGGAGGCATGATGCTGGAGACCACGATCGCGGCGATCCGCCCGGCCGACGAGGCGGCCATGGCCGCCGCCCGCGAGCTGCACGGACGGCTGACCAAGCCGGTGGGCTCGCTGGGCGCGCTGGAGGAGCTTTCGGTACGCCTCGCCGGTCTGGCCGGGGCGTGCCCACCGCCGCTGCCCGAGCCGGCCGCGGTGGCGATCTTCGCTGGCGACCACGGAGTGCACGCCCAGGGGGTCAGCCCCTGGCCGCAGGAGGTCACCGCGCAGATGATCGGCAACTTCCTGGCCGGCGGTGCGGTGGTCAACGCGTTCGCCCGGCAGGCCGGTGCCTCGGTCACCGTCGTCGACGTCGGCGTGGCCACCCCGCTGCCCACCGACCCGGCGGCCGCGCCGGCCGGCTCCGATCCAGCTGCGCTCGACCCGGCGGTCACAGGTCCGGCCGTGCTCGACCCGGCGGTCACAGGTCCGGCCGTGCTCGACCCGGCAGTGCCCCGGCTGGTCGTCGCGTCGGTCCGCCCGGGCACCCGTGATCTCACAGTGACCACCGCGCTGACCCGGGACGAGGCGCTGGCGGCGGTACAGACCGGCATCCGGATCGCCGACGAGCTGATCGACGCCGGCGCCGGCATCCTGCTCACCGGGGACATGGGCATCGGCAACACCACCCCGGCCGCCGCGCTGATCGCCGCGTTCACCGGCGTCGACGCGCTCGACGCCACCGGTCGGGGCACCGGTGTCGACGACCCGACGTACGCCCACAAGGTGGCGGTGGTGCGGGCCGCGCTGGCCCGGCACACCCCCGACCCGGCCGACCCGCTGGGGGTGCTGGCCGCCGTCGGTGGCCTGGAGCACGCCGCCCTGGCCGGGCTGATCCTGGGTGCCGCGGCGCGCCGCACGCCGGTGCTGCTGGACGGCGTGATCGGGGTCTCGGCCGCCCTCGCCGCCGCCGCGTTCGCCCCGGCCGCGGTCTGCGCGATGGTCGCCGGCCACCGCTCGGCCGAGCCAGGTGCCACCGTGGCGCTGCGGCACCTCGGGCTCGACCCGCTGATCGACCTGGGGCTGCGCCTCGGCGAGGGCACCGGCGCGCTACTGGCGTTGCCGGTGGTCACCGGCGCGGTCCGGGTGCTGCACGAGGTGGCCACCTTCGACTCCGCCGGGGTGGCCGAGAAGTGACAGCGCGCGACGAACGAGCCGTCCGCCCCGGCGGTGCGGCATGACCGCCAACCCGTACCCGCTCGGCCTGCGGCTGCACGGGCGACGGGTGGTGGTGGTGGGCGGCGGCGCGGTCGCCACCCGGCGGGTGCCCGCGCTGCTGGACGCCGGTGCGGACGTCCTGCTGGTGGCCCCGGAGCTGACCCCGGCGCTGCGCGCCCGGGTCGACGCGGGGCGGCTGCACTGGGTGCCGCGCCGGTTCCAGCCCGAGGACCTGGACGGTGCCTGGCTGGTCCAGGTCGCCATCGACGACCCGATGGCGGCGGCCTCGGTGAGCGCCGTCGCCGCCGAGCGACGGATCTTCTGCGTCCGGGCCGACGACCGCACGGCCGCCACCGCCTGGACCCCGGCGGTGACCCGGCATGGCCCGGTCACCGTGGCGGTGCTCGGCGGTGGCGACCCCCGACGGGCGATGACCGTCCGCGACGCGATCCGTGAGCTGCTCGCGGTCCGTCTGGGAACGGACGGGATCGCTTCGACGCGGGGCCAACCCGGCCCTCCGGCCGGTGCGACAGGTGGGACCGACGTGGTCGGCACAGCCGGCGCGGACAGCGCGGACGGTGCAACCGGCGCGACCGACGCACACGGTGCGGGCGGTGGGCGGCGGGCCGGGCGGGTGGCGCTGGTCGGGGCGGGGCCTGGTGACCCCGAGCTGATCACGGTCAAGGGCTGGCGGCTGCTCACCGAGGCGGACGTGGTGGTCGCCGACCGGCTGGTGCCCGGCCTGCTCCTGGACGAGCTGCGCCCGGACGTCGAGCTGGTGGACGCCTCGAAGATCCCCTACGGCCCGTCCCGGGCCCAGGAGGAGATCAATCAGATCCTGGTCGACCGGGCCCTGGCCGGCGCCGTCGTGGTCCGGCTCAAGGGCGGCGACCCGTACGTCTTCGGGCGGGGTGGTGAGGAGTTGCTGGCCTGCGCGGCGGCCGGTGTGCCGGTGACAGTGGTCCCCGGGGTGACCAGTTCGATCGCCGCCCCGGCGGCGGCCGGGATTCCGGTCACCCATCGGGGGGTGGCGCACGAGTTCACAGTGGTCTCCGGGCACCTGGCACCCGACTCGCCGGCCTCGCTGGTGCGTTGGGACGCCCTCGCCGGTCTGCACGGCACCCTGGTGATCCTGATGGGGCTGAAGAACCTCGCCGCCATCACGGCCACCCTGATCGCCCACGGTCGGTCGCCGCAGACGCCGGCCGCCGTGGTCCAGGAAGCCACCACCGGCACCCAACGGGTCCTGCGCTCCACGCTGGGCGAGGTGGCCGCCGACGCCCTCGCGGCCGACCTGCGCCCACCGGCTGTCGTCGTGGTGGGCGACGTGGTGGACGCCCTGGCCGTCTGAGAACAAGGCACCCCGATCCGCGCCGGCGCACTCCCGCAAGATCTGCGCAACATCGGGGATCTTGCTGCCTCCCGCGCGCCGGAGGCAGCAGTATCAGGGAAGTTGTCCGGATCTTGGCGCGGGGCACGGACGTGGAACGGGCCGGAGGCGCTTGCGCCTCCGGCCCGTCGTACGAGCTGTCGAACTACTGCTTGAGCATGTTGTCCAGCAGCAGGGCGCAGCGGATCAGCCCGAGGTGGCTGTACGCCTGCGGGTGGTTGCCCAGGCCGCGCTCGGCCAGCGGGTCGTACTGCTCGGGGAGCAGGCCGGTCGGGCCGGCGGTCAGCACCATCTGCGCGAACAGCTCCTCGGCGTCGGTGCGGCGGCCGGTGCGCAGGTACGCCTCGATCAGCCACGCCGTGCAGATGTGGAAACCGCCCTCGCGGCCGGGCAGGCCGTCGTCCCAGTGGTAGCGGTAGACGACCGGGCCGCTGCGCAGGTCCGCCTCGATCCGCAGGACTGTGGACAGGAAGCGCGGGTCGTCGCCCGGGAGCAGGCCGGAGAGCCCGATCCAGAGCGACGAGGCGTCCATGTCCTCGTCCCCGTACGCGACGCTGTACGCCTCGACGTCCGAGTGCCAGCCGTGCTCCAGCACATTGGCGCCGATCCGGTCCCGCAGGTCCTTCCACTCGGGCCGGTCCTCGCCGCCGTGCTGGCGCATCACGTGCAGCGCCCGGTCGACCGTCATCCAGCACATCACCTTGGAGAACACGTGGTGCCGGGGTGGCAGCCGGGCCTCCCAGATGCCGTGGTCGGGCTCGTGCCAGCGGCGGCGGACCGCCTCGACCATGTTCTCCAGAACGCGCCACTCGTCGTCGCGGACCGAGCCGCGAGCATCGGCGACGGCCGCGATCAGGTCGGCGATCGGGCCGAAGACGTCCAGCTGCAACTGGTGGTTGGCGAGGTTGCCGACCCGGACCGGCCGGGAGCCGGCGTACCCGGGCAGCGTGTCGATGACCGCCTCGGCGCCCAGCTCGTAACCGTCGATGGTGTAGAGCGGGTGCAGCCGCTCCGGGTGCCCGCCGGTGCGCTCGATGCAGCCGTCCACCCAGCGCAGCAGCGCCTCAGCCTCCTCGACGGAGCCCAGGTCGACCAGGGCGCGGGCGGTCAGCGCGGCGTCGCGCAGCCAGCAGTAGCGGTAGTCCCAGTTGCGGACGCCGCCCAGCTCTTCGGGGAGCGAGGTGGTCGCCGCGGCCAGGATCGAGCCGGTGGCCTCGTGGCAGAGCCCGCGCAGGGTGAGGGCGCTGCGCGCGACCAGGTCACGAGCGGTGGAGGGCAGCCGCAGCGAGGCCACCCAGTCCTTCCACGGCTGCTCGGCGGCGGCCTGACGCTCGTGGATCGGCACCCGGTGGTGCTCCAGGCTGTGCGTGCCGAAGCGCAGCTCCAGCACGACCTGCCCGCCGGCCGCGGAAAGGTCGACGATCGCCTTGGCGGTCTCGTACCCACCGTCGTTGCCGACCTCCCACTGCACGCCGGGGGAGTAGAGCGCGACCGGCTCGTTGGAGCCGAGCACCAGCAGGCCGTCGCCGAGCGGCTGCAACTGCACGGCCACCTGGCCGAACTCCGGTCGAGGCGCGAACTCCACCCGGGCCTTGCCGCCGCCGGTCAGCACCCGGACCAGGGTCGAGTCCCCGGTGACGACCGCCGGGCCGTCCGGGGTGGTCTCCCGGGCCGGCTTGTCCAACCAGTCGGTGACGGTGAGCCCGGACCAACGGGTCTCCACGGTCATCGTGCCGGAGCGGTAGCGCTGACCCAGCGGGATGCCGCCACGTTCCGGGACGATGCTGAAGTGGCCGGCCGGGCTGCCACCGACCAGATCGGCGAAGATCGCCGCCGAGTCCGGCTTGGGGTGGCAGAGCCAGCTCACCTTGGCCTCGGGGGTGAGCAACGCGACGGTACGACCGTTGGCCAGCATGGAGTGCCGCTCGATCGGCACCGCCCGCTCGCCGAACAGCCAGTGCCGGCGGGTCTCCAGCAGCAGCGCGAGTGCCCGCGCCGCCTCCAGCGGGTCGGCCACCCGGTAGCCGGCCTGGGTGTCACCGGGGCCGATCTTGATGCCGAGGTCGGGACCGTGCAGGTTGCCGAACGCGTTCTCATCGGTGATGTCGTCACCGATGAACAGCACCGCGCTGGCGGCGAGCTGGGTCCGGAGCTGGTCGACAGCGGTGCCCTTGTGGGTGGCCACCACGGAGAGCTCGATGACCTCCTTGCCCTGGGTCACCGTGACGCCGTCGAAGGTGGCCGGACCGTTGAGCACCGCCTCGATGGCCGAGGCCGCTACCTGCGGATCGATTCCCCGGGTGTGCATGGCGACGCTTGCCGGTTTGCGTTCCAGCCGGATGCCGGGGTGCTCGGCGGCGATCTCGCGCAGCGCGTTGCGGACCTGGGTGCGGACGGCGACCAGCTCGGGCGAGAGCCGCTCGACGAAGCCGATGTCGAACTCGGAGCCGTGGCTGCCGACGAGGTGCACCTCGCTGGGCAGCCGGGAGAGGGCGGCCAGGTCGCGTAGCGCCCGACCGGAGACCACCGCGACGGTGGTCTGCGGCAGCGCGGCGAGTGCGCGGACCGCGGCCACCGACTCGGGCAGCGGGACGGCCGTGCTCGGATCCTCCACGATCGGCGCGAGCGTGCCGTCGTAGTCGCAGGCGACCAGGAGCTGGGGGACCCGGGCGATCCGGCCGATGGCGGCGCGCAACTCAGGGTCCATGACCCCGGTGGCGATTGCCGCCCCATCGTTGACGGACGTGTTCACTCGGCCTCCGCCTCGGGAACTCCCAGCTCCGAGAGGAAAGACTTGGCCCAGTGGCCCACGTCGTGGGTACGCAGGTGACGTTGCATTGTCCGCATCCGGCGGCGTGCCTCGGTTTTCTCCACGTGCACGGCCCGGAGGAGGGCGTCCTTGACCGCGTCCGGGTCGTGCGGGTTACACAAAAATGCCTGGCGAAGCTCGGTGGCGGCACCGGCGAACTCACTGAGTACGAGCGCGCCACCCTGGTCGGCACGTGATGCTACGTATTCCTTCGCCACGAGGTTCATTCCGTCTCGCAGCGGGGTCACCATCATCACGTCGGCAGCAACGTACATCGCCGCCAGCTCACTGCGACTGTACGACTGATGGAGGTAATGGACCGCCGGCACGCCGACCCGACCGAACTCGCCGTTGATCCGGCCGACCTCGCGCTCCACCTTGACCCGTAGTGCCTGGTAGTGCTCCACGCGCTCACGGCTGGGCGTGGCGACCTGAACCATGACCGCGTCGGGAACTGTCAACTTTCCGTCAGCCAGCAGTTCCCGGAAGGCCTTGAGCCGCAACTCGATGCCCTTGGTGTAGTCCAGTCGGTCCACGCCCAGGATTATCGTCTTCGGGTCGCCCAGTTCGGCGCGGATCTGCTTGGCCCGGGCCTGGATCGCCGGGTCGGCGGCCATCCGCTCCATCTCCTGGGTGTCGATCGAGATGGGGAAGGCGCCCGCCTTCACCTGCCGACCGTCGACCTGGATCATCTGCCCCTCGTAGCGCAGCCCGAGCAGGTGCCGGGCCAGCCGGACGAAGTTCTGCGCGGCCAGCCGCTGCTGGAAGCCGACCAGGTCGGCACCGAGCAGGCCGCGCAGGATCTCGGTGCGGAACGGCATCTGCATGAACAGCTCGATCGGCGGGAACGGGATGTGCAGGAAGAACCCGATCCGCAGGTCCGGGCGGAGCTCACGGAGCATCGCCGGGACCAACTGGAGCTGGTAGTCCTGCACCCAGACCGTCGCGCCCTCGGCCGCCACGTCGGCCGCGGCCTCCGCGAACCGGGCGTTGACCAGGCGGTACGCCTCGCGCCACCGGCGCTTGTAGGCCGGCGTCTCCACGGCGTCGTGGTAGAGCGGCCAGATCGTCGCGTTGGACTGGCCCTCGTAGTAGCGCTCCAGCTCCTCGGCGCTGAGCGGGACCGGGTGCAGCCGGATCCCCTCCAGGTCGAACGGCTCGGGGGCGGCGCCGGTGCCACCGGCCCAGCCGACCCAGGTGCCCTGGTGTTCGGCGAGGACGGGATGCAGCGCGGTGACCAGCCCGCCAGGGCTACGTCGCCACTGCCGGCCCTCGGGTGTGCTCACCTCGTCGACCGGCAGACGGTTCGCCACTACGACAAAGGAGCTACGGACGGTCACGATCGGCCACCTCCGGGTACTGACGGGTCCACCGCGATGAGCGTACTGAGCGTAGCTGCGGCGTCTTGTGCCTAGTGCCGGAGTCTCCTACCCGCCTCGGTCTGACCGAACCCTGAAGGTGATCTTCTCGACAGCAGTGCTGGTCAGAGGTCGATGATGGGCCATTCCTTGGGCAACACCTCACCCAGCAGTTCCCGCCGATCCGTGATGATCGGTGTGAGGGGGTGGGCGGCGGCGTCCATCGCCAACTGGGCCAGGTCCGTGTGCCCGGCCATTCGGCGCGACCATCCGCCGAGAAACGAGCACATGTCCGGCTCGACCGGGGTCACCCGGATGTGCGGCAACGCGGCGAGCACTTCGAGCATCTCCCACTGACCGGGAGTGGCCTCCTGGTGCGCACGAACGAGACAGAGTGCCGGCACCAGCACGTGCACGCCATAGTCAGCGGCTTCCGCGATGCGGTGACCGACATCCCGTTCCGACGACGAGTAGGCCAGCAGGGCGGTCGCATCCAGCGCCAAGCCGTAGCCCGTCACCGGCGCGCTCTCGCGCGTGCTGCCAAGACCTCTGCCTGGAGCTGGGCCGCCTGTTCGCGCAGTTCGGGGGTGATGCTCGCCCGCAACTGCTCCATCTCGGCGTGTACCCGCGCTACGCCCTCGTCGGTGATCTCAAAACCAACCCGCCGGAGGATCTCCCGCGTTTTCTCACCGGCCACCCTCCGTCGCAGAGACTCGGCGACATAGGCGGAGGCGTTCGGCTCGTCGGCCAGCCTGTCGGCAAGCTCATCGGGCAGGCTGATGGTGATCTTCTTGGTCATACCGAAACCGTAATTTGCCCTACCGGCGCTGGGCAAGAAGGCTCGCCCGCGTACTCCTGGGGCGGGGTGATGTGGGCGAAGCGCGTCGTACCTGTCAGGATTGACGATGGCGTGCGCGCGGCCGGCTCCCGGCCGGCGGCGGCGGGCGGTCCTCGCAGCCCGCGCCGCGCCGCCGATCAGCGACAGCAACCGACGGAGGTAGCCCGCACCGTGGCCCAGTACATCTACGTCCTGGAAAAGGCGCGCAAGGCGCACGGCGACAAGGTCGTGCTCGACAACGTCACGTTGAGCTTCCTGCCGGGGGCCAAGATCGGTGTGCTCGGCCCCAACGGCGCCGGTAAGTCCAGCCTTCTCAAGATCATGGCAGGGCTGGACAAGCCGAGCAACGGCGAGGCCCGGCTGATGCCCGGCTACACCGTCGGCATGCTCGCCCAGGAGCCCCCGCTCAACGAGGCCAAGACCGTGCTCGGCAATGTCGAGGAGGCGGTCGCCGAGACCAAGGCCAAGCTGGAGCGGTTCAACAAGATCGCCGAGCAGATGGCGACCGACTACTCCGACGAGCTGATGGAGGAGATGGGCAAGCTCCAGGAGGAGCTCGACCACCTCGACGCCTGGGACATCGACTCCAAGCTCGAACTGGCCATGGACGCGCTGCGGTGCCCGCCGCCGGACGCCGACGTGACCCAGCTCTCCGGCGGTGAACGCCGCCGGGTCGCGCTCTGCAAGCTGCTGCTGGAGGCGCCCGACCTGCTGCTGCTCGACGAGCCCACCAACCACCTGGACGCGGAGAGCGTCTCCTGGCTGGAGCAGCACCTGGCGAAGTACGCCGGCACCGTCATGGCGATCACCCACGACCGGTACTTCCTCGACAACGTGGCCGGCTGGATCCTGGAGCTGGACCGTGGCCGGGCCATCGGGTACGAGGGCAACTACTCCACCTACCTGGAGAAGAAGGCCGCCCGGCTGGCCGTCGAGGGCCGCCGCGACGCCAAGATGAAGAAGCGCCTCACCGAGGAGCTGGACTGGGTCCGCTCCAACGCCAAGGCCCGGCAGACCAAGTCCAAGGCCCGCCTGGACCGCTACGACGAGATGGCCAGCGAGGCGGAGAAGACCCGCAAGCTGGACTTCGAGGAGATCCAGATCCCGCCGGGCCCGCGCCTGGGCAGCACGGTGATCGAGGCGAACAACCTCAGCAAGGGCTTCGGTGACCGGCTGCTGATCGACAACCTGTCGTTCTCGCTGCCCCGCAACGGCATCGTCGGCATCATCGGTCCGAACGGTGTCGGCAAGACCACCCTGTTCAAGACCATCGTCGGGCTGGAGCAGCCGACCGGCGGGTCGGTCCGGGTCGGCGAGACGGTCTCGCTGTCGTACGTCGACCAGAACCGGGAGGGCCTCAACGGCGACAAGACCGTCTGGGAGGTCGTCTCCGACGGACTGGACTACCTGATGGTGGGCAAGGTTGAGATGCCGTCGCGGGCGTACATCGCCGCGTTCGGCTTCAAGGGCCCGGACCAGCAGAAGCCGACCAAGGTGCTCTCCGGCGGGGAGCGCAACCGGCTCAACCTGGCGCTGACGCTGAAGATCGGCGGCAACGTCATCCTGCTCGACGAGCCGACGAACGACCTGGACGTGGAGACGCTGTCCAGCCTGGAGAACGCGCTGCTGGAGTTCCCCGGCTGCGCCGTGGTCATCTCCCACGACCGGATGTTCCTGGACCGCGTCGCCACGCACATCCTCGCCTGGGAGGGCGACGACCAGAATCCGGCGAAGTGGTTCTGGTTCGAGGGCAACTTCGAGGCGTACGAGAAGAACAAGATCGATCGCCTCGGCGCGGAGGCCGCCCGGCCGCACCGGGTGACCTACCGCAAGCTGACCCGCGACTGACCGGCCGAGACGGTGTCTGATCGCTTCGTCTACCACTGCACCCTGCGCTGGTCCGACCTGGACGCGTACGGCCACGTCAACAACTCGCGCTTCCTCACGCTGTACGAGGAGGCGCGGGTGGCGTTGATGTTCGCCGGCGGGCGGGCCTGGGGTGTCGGCTCGTTCGCCGACGGGGTGGTGATCCGCCGTCACGAGGTCGACTACCTGCGCCCGGTCGACTACGCGCTCGGCCGGGCCACCGCGGAGGCGGCGCCCACCGTACGGATCGAGTTGTGGGTGGAGGAGATCCGGGCCTCCCGGTTCACCGTCGCCTACGAGCTGTACGACGGCGACGTGCTGGCCAGCCGGGCCCGTTCCGTGCTGGTGCCGT
This sequence comes from Micromonospora sp. NBRC 107095, assembly GCF_030269705.1. Lineage (NCBI taxonomy): Bacteria > Bacillati > Actinomycetota > Actinomycetes > Micromonosporales > Micromonosporaceae > Micromonospora > Micromonospora sp. NBRC 107095. The sequence continues at coordinate 42,873 of NZ_BSTU01000002.1, read as the reverse complement.
TCGACCTGACCCGTCAGGTGCCCCGGCGGATCACCACCGAGGAACGGGACTTCCTGCTCACGTACGCACCGCAGGGCGGTGTGGGGTGACCCGGCCGGGCACCGCTGAGCCGGGCCGGGTGGCGGCGTCGACGCACGGTGTCGCCGGGGTGGCCGACGCGGGCGCCTTCCTGGCCCGGCTCGTCCGACTGGACCCGGCCGCGCCGGTCCGGCTGCGGCCGGCCGGCGCACCCGGCCGGGTCGCGCTGTGGGCCCGGCTGCCGTGGCAGGTTCTGGTTGTCCGCACCGTTGCCGGCGGGCCGGCCGACGGTGCCGCCGAGGACGTCACGGTGGCCGCCGCGGAGCTGCTCGCCGAGCTGGAGCGCGGTGGTACGGCCCTGCCGGCCCGGCGGGACGCCCAGTGGCGGTGGCCGCTGCCGCCGGCGCGGAGCCAGCAGGTGGAGGTGCTGCCCGTCGCCGAGCTGCGACGGATCGCGGCCGCGGCGGCGGGCACCCTGCGGACGGCGAGCGAGCAGGGTGTCGCCGGTCGGGCTGTGGGCCAGCGGGCGCTGCGCGACGCGTTGCTCGACCACGTGGCGGTGCTGATCACCCCGGACGGGACGCCCGCCGCGCCGGTCGAGGTGCCGCAGCGGCTGGTGCAGGGGGTGGTCCGGATGGGCTTCCTCGGCGCCGCCGACGGCTCGCCGGCCGGCGAGGGCGGGGACACCGTTCAGGTGCGGGTGGCCGGTCGTTGGGTCGGCCTGGTGGGACCGCACGGAGCGGCGTGGTTGCAGAAGGCCACGGATCTTGCCGTGACACCCCTGAGCACTCGTCCGAACGGATGACCCCGGTTCATTCTTCTGGTCAGGGGCGGTCGTTGGGGGGGTGCTTCAACCCGGCTGTCCGGGTACCGTCCATCCTCGGATCCAACGCACCGTAGGCGACTGGATCCGCTGGGGAGTGAGGTGCGCGAGCGATGCCGTGGTGGTCATGGCGCCCCGGTCCCGCCGACGGCGGCGATCCGGAAACCCGAAGCGGGATCACAGTCGACAGTGCGGTCCGGATTGGTCCGCCCAGCCCTCGCCAGCCGGGGGACGACTGCCCGTCCAACGAGCGGCCAGTGCTGACCGAGATGCCCGCCACCGTCGAGCCGGTGAGCCTGCGCCGGGTCTGTGACGCGCTCGATCTGCTGGACGTGCGCTACCTGGCCGACGGCGACGGCAACCTGCTGGCGATGTGGGAGCGGCACGCCGTGCTGGTCACCCTGGAAGGGCCCGAGGACGAAATCCTCGTCATGCGGGCACGTCCGCACGCCACGGTCCCGCCGGACTGGGCCGACCGGGCGTACCGGGTGGTCAACGAGTGGAACCACACCCGCCGGTTCTGCAAGGCGTACATCGGTGACCCGACCGAGCGCGGTCAGCTGCCGATCTACGCGGAGCTTCAGGTGCCGCTCGGTGCCGGCACCCACGACGCGCTGTTGGTCGAGATGCTCGACTGCGGCGCGGCGGTCGCCACCAGCTTCGTGGACTGGCTGCACGACGAGGGCGCGCTGCTCTGACGGTGCGGCGGGCCGGGCGGGTCAGACGCCGTGGGCGGGGTCGTCCTCGACGTTGACCATGAAGTACGCGGCCCGCTCCAGGTAGTCCCAGAGGGTCGTGGCGATCTCCGGCTCCAGGTCGAGTCGATCCACGGCCCGGCGCATGTTCCGCAGCCAGGCGTCCCGTTCGGCCGCGCCGATCCGGAACGGCGCGTGCCGCATCCGCAGCCGAGGGTGCCCACGCTGGGCGGAGTAGGTGTTCGGCCCGCCCCAGTACTGCATCAGGAACAGGGTCATCCGGTCCGCGGCCGGGCCCAGGTCCTCCTCCGGGTACATGGGGCGCAGCAGGGGATCGGTGGCGATACCGGCGTAGAACTCGTCGACCAGCCTGCGGAAGGTGGGTTCGCCGCCGACCGCCTCGAAGAGGGTCATCGACGCACCGGGACGGTCGGATTCGCCTGCGGAAGTCACAGTTCCATCCTGCCAGGTGCGCCCCAGGCCGACCTGACCCGCACGGCGTGCGTCGGATCACGCCGGGTCGACGCCCCCGATGCCGCGTCCGACCCGCTCGTGTCGACGTCGGCGCGACGGGTCAGGTGACGGCGTGCCGGCGGTGGCCGTCACCGGCGTGCGGGTCAGCGGTGGCGCCTCCCGGCAAGCGGTCACCGGGAGGGCCGTCAGGCCCGGCGGCCGGCGGCTCCACGTTGGCCTTCGCGGCGGCGGTGATCGCGTCGTCCACCGTCTGCCGGTCCGGCCAGCGCAGCGTGGCCACCGCCATGAGCACCACCCCGGCCGCGCTCCACACCCCGACCACGATCGGGATCGGGAACCGGTCGGCGAGCACCCCGGTGACCAGCACCGCGAAACCCTGGATGACCTGCACACCGGTGGCCATCACGCCGAAGGCGCGGGCCCGGAACCCGTCCGGCAGCGCCTGCACGAACAACCCGTTGGCCATCGGCATCATGCCGGCGACCGCGAACCCGCACAGCGCGGCGAGCAGCGCGACCATCAACGGCGGGGGGTCGAGGAGGGCCGGCACGAGCATCAAGGGGGCGACCACCGCGAGCGGCCGCATCAGCTTCAGCCGGCGGGCCGGCCCGAACAGGCGACTCACCAGCAACCCGCCGAGGATGAAACCGATCGGGTTCGCCATCATGATCGCTGCCTGGGCGGTGCCCGCACTGACGGCGCCGCGACTCTCGTCGTTGGCCCAGGCCGCAGCCAGTCCCTCGGGAACGATCGAGAAGAGCATCGCGCTGAACACCAGCACCGCGATGGCCCGCAGCACCGGTGTGCCGAACACGATGCCGAACCCCTGGCGGGTCTCGCGCAGCAGGTGACTGCGGTGCGCCGGGTTCATCACCGCCGGGCGGTCGCGCACACCCAGGCGCACCAGCAGCGCCGAGAGACCGAACGTGGCCGCGTTGAACAGCAGCGCCACCTCCGGGGTGATCGCGGCGAGAGCGGCGCCGAAGGCGTACCCCACCACCTGGGCGGCCTGCCCGACGCTGCTGTTCAGCGACAGCCCCAGCACCAGTCGGTCCCCGGTGAGCAACTGCGGGATCAGCGCGGACTTCGCCGCCTGGCTCGGTGGGTTGGCCAACGTGGCGGCGAAGATGAGCACCAGCACCGCCTGGTACGGCAGGCCGGGAATGGCGATGAGCAGCATCAGCGCCATCCGGATGAGGTCGCACGCCACCATCACCCGCCGGTACGGGTACCGCTCCGCGAGTGCGGCGAGCACCGGGCCGCCGAGCAGCCAGGGCAGGAAGCTGACGGCGAAGGCGGCCGCGGAGAGCGCGACGGACCGGGTCTGCTGGAAGACGAGCAGGGTGACGGCGGCCTTCGCTACGTAGTCGCCGACCCAGGAGAGCGCGCTCGCCACGAACACGGCCCGGAACTCGCGCTGGGAGAACACTTCGCGAAAGGTTGCCGGGCCTTCCACGGAAGGTCGCTCGTTAGGCACCGTCGCCTCCATCGGCCCCGGCTTGGCCGCTCGTGGCAGCACGGCCGGAAGCTCTCGTCAGATCTACGGATCAGCGAGGATGTGATCACGCTTTGGTGGGAACGCGTGTTCCGGATTCTGCCCGATCGTCTGACAACTGGCTAGGTCGAACGGGTCGTTCGTCGCCTCCCCGACTGAACGAACGGACGATACCCGAGGGGCCGGCCGGCTCGCGACCCCTGAATCGCAGGACGATGTCGCCGGATCAGGTGGCGCCGCCCTGACCAGTCTCACCGTCCGAAAGCGGCCGGGTCGAGAGACCGGGGTAGATGCGGGCCGCCGCGATCTGCGCGGTGATCCCCGAATTCTCCAGCGCCTCCGCGAGCCGCCGACGCAACTCCCGACCCACGGCGAACTGCCCGTCCGCGGTCGTCTTCACCACTGTGCGGATGACCGCGCCATCCACCGTCACCTGCTCGACCCCCAGCACCTCGGGTGCCTCCACGATCTCCGGCGACAGCTCCGGGTCCATCGCGACCGAGGCGGCAGCGGTCCGCAGCACCGCGGTGGCCTCCTCGGTGCTGTTGAAGCCGATCGGCAGGTCCACCACCACGAGGGCCCAGCCCTGGCTCTTGTTGCCCACCCGGATGATCTCGCCGTTGCGGATGTACCAGAGCACGCCACGGCCGTCGCGCACTGTGGTGACCCGCAGGCCGACCGACTCGACCACACCCATCGCCTCGCCCAGGTCGACGTTGTCGCCCACGCCGTACTGGTCCTCGATCAGCATGAAGAGGCCGGCTATCAGATCCTTCACCAGACTCTGCGCGCCGAAGCCCAGCGCGACGCCGGCGATCCCCGCGCTGGCCAGCAGCGGAGCCAGGTCGAAGCTGAACTCGCGCAGGATCATCAGCAGCGCGATGCCGAAGACGAACGCGGTGGTCAGGCTGCGCAGCACCGACCCGATCGCCTCGGCCCGCTGCCGTCGTCGCTCGGGGACGAACTCGGCCGGGTCGGCCGCTGCGGTGGGCACCCGCTCGCGCAGGGGCCGCAGCATGGTCGGCACCGCGCCGTCGGTGGTCGTCCGGACCAGGCGGTTGATCGTCCGGTGCAGCGCCCACCGGGCCACCATCGCCAGCGCCAGGATCAGCAGCACCCGAAGCGGTTTGAGCAGGATCCAGTAGCTCCCCTCGGCGAACCAGCCGGACCCGGTGATCCGGTAGATCCACTCGCAGGAGGTGCTGCCCTGGCAGCTCACCGAGACGGCGTCGGACAGGGCTAGGGGCGTCACGCTGGCGGCACTCACCCTGTCTTCGTACCGTAAGGAGCCCGAGCGCCCGCCGCCGACCCACCGGCCGGTGACCCCACCGGCAGGCTTGCCTGCCGGTCGTTGCTCACCCTCTCGCTGGCAACTCGGCGCGCAGCCGTTCGTACTCGGCGTGACTGCCGATCGCCGCCCGGTGTTCGGGGTGCGCGACGTAGTGCCCGATCGCCGCGGCGAGGAATGCCGCGTCGACGGTGTCCGTCCGCAACGCCCCCCCGGCTGCGCGGGATGCCGCGTCGCCGGACCAGGTGCGGGTCCGTGATCCGCATCGGGAGCCACTGGCGGCGGTCGGCGGCCGATGGGATCTGCGGGGCCACCAGGGCATCCCACGGCACGGTGAGCGAGCCCAGGGCCCAGGTCTGCCGTACCCCGGACGGATGCAGTCGTACCCCCTGACCCCGCCACGCCCGCGTGATCACCAACGCGGCCAGGACCAACCAGAGAAGATTGAAGACCAGGTCGAACGCCGACAGCGTGCCCTGCCTGGTCGAGCGCATCAGCGCGCTGAGGCAGAGCGACGCGGGCCCGAGGTAGCCCAGGGCGAAGAACACCATCCAGGCGGGACCAGGGGCGGCGAAGGCCGGAACCTGCGGCCGCACCACGAAGTAGGCCGGACGGACCCCCATGAGGACCACCGACAGGACCAGCGCCGCCAGGGACAGCAGCAGCAAGAGACGGGTCCCCACGGTGGAACCCGGGGCGACGGCGTTCACGCAGGCAAGGACAAGCCCGAGCGCCAGGAGTACGTGCCGGTGGCGCACTGTCGCAGCGGAAAGCTTGTCGATCATGCCAGTGACCATAGGAGTCGATGGCAACTGGAGCTGCTGGCCGATCGGTCGAGACAGGGCTCCGAAGCGCCGTAAACCGAGCCACCCGTCCCGGCGTGGGTGATCCGCTTACCAGAAGAGAGATTAGTACGTGCAATCCGGGGTCCGATCAGGGACTATTGGCGCAACGGACGTCGGTGATCGGCCCGGCGTCGACCGTGTGGGCCGTTGTGCCCGGCCCCGGTCGACGGCGGTCCCCAGCAGCCGCTGAACCGGGAGGGTGAGCGCGATGCCTGACATACGACCCACGGTGGGCTCCGGCGCGCTGGTCCTCAACGCCACCTACGAGCCGCTGTGTGTCGTGTCGGTGCGTCGCGCCGCGATCCTCGTCCTCTCCGCCAAGGCGGTCTGCGTCGCCGATGGTGACGGCATCCTGCACAGCGCCCGGGACGCGCTCCCGGTGCCATCGGTGGTCCGACTGACGCGCTTCGTCCGGGTGCCGTACCGCACGCATGTCGGGCTGTCCCGGCGGGCGATCTTCGCCCGGGACGGGTGGCGGTGCGCCTACTGCCGGGGTCCGGCCGAGACCATCGACCACGTCTTCCCGCGCAGCCGGGGCGGCCGGCACGCCTGGGAGAACGTGGTCGCCGCGTGCGCCAGGTGCAACCACACCAAGGGCGACAAGACCCCGGCCGAGATGGGGTGGCGGTTACACGCGTTGCCGGCCGCCCCGAAGGGCACCGCCTGGCGGGTCCTCGGGCACCGCGCCCCCGACCCCCGCTGGGCCGACTGGCTGGACCTGCGGGAGCCCGAGGCCGCCGCCTGACGTCGAGGGGCGTGGTCAGGCTCCGGACTGCGGGTGGGTTGCCCGGCGGGTGGCGCGTTCGTGGCGGTCGACAGCGCGGCGGTGCGCGACCGCGAGCAGCCTGTCGATCTCGGGCAGCAGGTGCGGGCCGGGCATGACGACGCTGGCGAACCCGTACAGTGCGTAGCCCGGGTGCGGCGCGAGGGTGTCCAGACGGGCGAAGTCGAACTCGTGCCGGTGCTCCTCGAACTCCTTGGGCGGGAAGCCGAACAGCCGCTCGAACTCGGCCCGGCCGAGGTCCAGGTTGAGGCGGAAGACGCCGGGGCGGTCGAGCTGTGCGGCCTCGTCGAAGCCGGGCACGTCGTGCTCGACGATGGTGGCGAACGGCTGGCGGCGGTCGGTGCCCACGTGGAAGAACCGGTCGCCCCACGCCGCCTCGGGTGATCCGTTCTCCTCACTCGCCACGACCTGCTCGACGTCGGGCAGCGCGACGATCCGATCGGCGAGCGTGGCCGCGTCGACACCGGTCGGGATGTGCAGGACCACGTCGGCGTGGTCGATCGTGGCCTGGTCCAGCGGGAAGTAGCGGTAGTCGTGCGTCCGCCGCTCGGCCGGGCCGATGTCGGCCGCCGGCAGGTACCGGGGCACGCCGCTCTGCTGCTGGAGTCTGCCCTCGTAGGTCGAGGCGGCGGGCGCTCCGATGCCGAGCGCCGGGCTCGCGCCGAGGCTGCCGGCGATCACCGCGTACCGGTCACCCAGCAGCGCCGCGACGATCGCACCGGCGCCGGCCCACGTCACCTGCTTCTCGGCGAGCCTCATCGTGCTCTGGTGGCGTTGCAGGTGCGCGTTGTGCGCGAAGGCCAGTGTGGGTCCGCGATGGGCCTCGACGGCCCGGATCGCCAGCAGGTTCTCGGCCATCAGCGCGTCCCGGACCGCGGCCAGGCGGTTGAAACGTTCCTCCTGCGCCACCGGGGTGGCGGCTGCGGCGTGGTAGCGCAGCAACCCCACTGCCGCTGTGGCGTGCACGTACGCCGCCGGCCAGCCCTCGGACCTGCCCGGTGCCCGTAGGTACAACTCGGTCAGCAGGTCGTCGGCGACAACCCGCAGACGCTGCGCGTCGACCGAGCGCCCGATCGAACGGCCCGGCTCCCAGATTGCGGCCGGGTCACTCCACCGCGCCTCGTCCCCGATCAGGTCGTCGATCTCGGCGGACCGGTCCACGCCGACGAAGTGGCAGACCTGGTGGAGGTGGTGGCGTGGGCTCGGCGCGCTCCCCAGCTCGACCGGGGCGTCGAAGCCGTGGAACGTCAGGCGCTCCGCGTCCGGCCGTCCGGCGTTCCACTCCCGCATCCGCAGCAGCAGGTCGCGGTTGGCCGGGTACGCGCCGAACCCGTGGCTGAACCCTTCGGCGAGCGCACGGTCGAGCGTCACGTCGGCGACGCCCCGCACGAACTCGTCGGCGATCAGCCCGGCCGCCCGGTCGCTCTCCAGGGCGATCGAGCGGTAGCCGTGCTCCGCCAGCGACAGGAAGGCCTCGTTGCGCAGTTGCAGGAAGGCGGATTCACCGTGCGTCGGTTCACCGAGCGCGAGCAGGTCCGGGGATGCCGCCAGCAGGTCGAGAAAAGATGCCATTCCATGAACCGTATCGTTGAACCAGCGATTGAGACCTACGAGCGGCAGGGCACGGTGACAGCCACAAAACCTTCAAATCCGGGTGTACGCCGACCGGTGGATCTCGCGCGTGCCCACGGCCTCTCCACGCAGGCCGTGCGCAACTACGAACGCGACGGGGTCCTTCCGCCGGCCCAGCGCACCCCGAACGGCTACCGTCGCTTCACCGAGCTGCACGCCAAGGCCCTCAGCGCCTACCTCGCGTTGATCGTGGGCCACGGCTATCCGGTCAGCGGCGAGATCATGCGGGCCGCCAACCGGGGTGAGATCGACACGGCGTTGCGCGGCATCGACCAGGGTCATGCCCTGCTCCAGCGCGATCGGGAAACCCTGGACGCGGTCGAGGCGGCGGTGGCGACGCTCACCGGAGCGCGGCCGCAGCCGCAGAGCCGCAAGGCTCTGCCGATCAGCGTGCTGGCACACCGGCTCGGCGTACGACCGGCCACGCTCCGCAAGTGGGAGCGGGCCGGGATTCTGCGGCCGGTGCGTGACCCGGCGACCGGCTACCGCGTCTACTCGGCTGACGACGTCCGCGACGCCGAACTGGCTCACCTGCTGCGCCGGGGCGGGTACCGGCTCGACCACATCGCCGACGTGCTGCGTCGGGTGCGCGACGCGGGCGGCGCGGAACCGCTCGCCGCGTCGTTGGGCCAGTGGCGGCAGCGGCTCACCGAGCGGGGCCGGGCCATGCTCACCGCTGCCGCCCGGCTGGCCGACTACCTCGACGCTGCTCAGCCGCCGGAACGTGCCTTGACCAGCGAGGCGAAGACAACCACGTTGTCCGCGTAGCCGGTCTCGCCGCCGACCCACTGCCCGCCACAGGTGATCAGTCGCAGGCTCGGGCGGCTGAAGTCCCCGTACACCTCGTCCACCGGCAGTCGGCCCTTGTCGAACTTCTCCACCGAGTTCACCTCGAACACCGCCACCCGCTGATCGGTGCGGGTGACCTCGATTTCGTCACCGGAACGCAGCTCGCGGAGTTTGTGGAAGACCGCCGGGCCGCTGGTGGTGTCGACGTGCCCGACGATCACGGCGGGACCGTACTGGCCCGGGGTGGGCCCCTGGTCGTACCACCCGGCCTCCTGGGCGCGGCCCGCGTCCGGCACGGCGATCGTGCCGTCCGGGGCGATGCCCACGGCGTGCACCGGCGCCTGCACACCGATCTCCTCGATGGCGAGGCTGGTCGGCTGGCTGGCCGGCAGCACCGGGAACTTCTTCGGCGGTGGTCGCAGGCCGGCGCTGAGCCGGTCCGGCAGCAGGCTTATCCCGGTCACCTGCTCGACGCCGAGCATCGCCACGATCAGCACCATCAGCGCTCCGATGGCCAGCACCGGCAACCCGGGGCTCGTACCGAAACGGTGTCGGGCCGACGGCGGCCCGACCGGACGCCGTGGCGGCAGCGGGCGGGCGGCCGGATCGGTGGTGGCGACACTTGCCGAGACGGCCTGCCCGGCGACCCGACGCAGCCGCCCGGAGACGCGCGCCACCAGCCGACCGGACGCGCGCAGCGCCGGCCCGGCCCGGAGGCGGGCGCGGCGGTCCGGCCGCGCACGCGCGGATCTGCGGGTCATTGGTGATCCGGCTCAGGAGCCGGCTCCCGATCGACGTCGGCCGCCGGCCATCCCGAGCCCGATCGCGGTGGCCACCAAGGCGACGCCACCGAGCACCAGCAACGAGCCCGTGCCGCGACCGCCGGCCATTCCGCCGCCTCCGGTCGCCGGCCCCTTGCTGGGTGAGGCCATGTTCAGCACGGTCAGCGTGGTCGACGAGGTCTGGCCGTTCTCGCAGCGCAGGTCGACCGGGTAGTCACCGGCCGCCTTGTCACGCGGAATGGTCACCTGTCCGGTCAGGAAACCCCTGTCCGGTTTGAGCATCACGTTTCCGAACGCGTCCGAGTGCACATTGGACTGGCGGTTGTTGTTGTCGTTGTCGCAGCTTGCCTTGATGCTGACCCGGCTACCGGCCTGGGCGCTGTTCGGTGTCACCTCGACGAAGACGTTCTCGCCGGCCCGAGCCGGTGCGACCGACAACAGGACGAACGCCCCGACCAGCCCCACCAGTGTCAGTACCGACGAGAGCGTGCGGTTGATCGTGCGGATTCCCTGCATGATTTCCCCCCAACCGGCGACGACCGCCGGAACCCTCCCCTGGGCACGCGCGCTGCTTTCCCGTTGGCGCAGGTGCAAACCCGCAGGCGGGCGGGGTGCAGGGGGTCAGCGCGGGCGGGGGGTGGGGTTGGGGGTGGCCAGGGGGGCCACGGGCTGCCAGTTCAGCGGGGAGGAAAGGACCATCGTGCTCGACGGTTGGCCGTACGGGGCGAGACGGTCGATGACCCCCTCGAACGCGCCGATCGAGCCGGCCGCCACCTTCAGCACGCTGCACGCGTCCCCGGTGATCCGGTGGATCTCCAGGATCTCCGGCCAGCCGGCCACCGCCGGGTCGTGCAGGATGCACCGCGTTCCGTAACAGGACATCCGGATCAACGCCACCACTGTTCGCCCGGCGCGGGTCAGGTCGACATGGGCGTGGTAGCCGGTGATGACCCCGGACTCCTCCAGCCGGCGGACCCGCTCCGCTACCGACGGCGGCGACAGGTGCACCCGCCGGGACAACTCGCTGAAGGAGAGCCGCGCGTCGGCCTGCAACTCGCGCAGCAGCGCCCAGTCCATGTCGTCCACGCTCAGACCTTACTTTCGTGAACTGACTTCGCCTAGTTGCCTTTGGTTCGCCAGGAGAAGGCGGCGAGAGCCGTTGATTTGGCATTCCGCAGGCCGATCCGACCGCGAGATCATGGCGTCGGCTAGTCCGGGGGAGGGAGACGAGATGGTGGATCAGACGGAGCGGCGGGCGACGAACCGCCGTGCCGCGGTGCAGCCGGTGACCCCCGGGCAGCGTGCCGCGCAGGCGGAGCGCACCGGTGGCGAGCCGACGTTGGAGTTCGCCGACATGGTGCCGTACGACGCGTACGTGCAGGCCAGCGCCCTGCACAAGATGCAGCACCCGCTCAGCGACGACCCCGGCGAAATGTCCTTCCTGATGGTCAGTCAGATCATGGAGCTGTACTTCGGGCTGACCTGCCACGAACTGCGAGAGACCCAGCGGCTGATCCGCGCCGACCAGGTCTGGGAGGCGTTGGCCCCGCTGGGCCGAGCCAAGCTGCACCTGGAAGGGCTCAACGCCGCCTGGCAGGGTCTGCGCTGGATGAGCCCGGCCGACTTCAACCGGTTCCGCAACCTGCTCGGCGAAGCCTCCGGCTTCCAGTCGGCGATGTACCGGCAGTTGGAGTTCCTGCTCGGGTTGCGCGACCCGACGCTGATCCGCCCGTTCCGCCGGCAGGCCGAGGTGCACGCCGCGCTGAGCGCCGCGCTGGCCGCCCCCAGCCTCTGGGACGACGTGCTCGCGCTGCTCGCCCGCCACGGTTTCGACCTCCCCGCCGACCTGCTCGACCGGGACGTGGCCGTCGAGCACGACCCGCAGCCGTCGGTCGAGGCGGCCTGGGTACGGATCTACGACGACGCCGGCCCGGACAACCACCTGCGGCTGCTCGGTGAGGCGCTGAGCGCGGTCGCCGAGGAGTTCGGCGACTGGCGCTGGAATCACGTCAAGGCGGTGCAGCGGACAATGGGCGCCAAGGTCGGCAGCGGAGGCTCCGCCGGCCTGGCGTGGTTGCAACGCAGTATGGCCCGGGTGGTCTTCCCGGAGCTGTGGTCGGCCCGCACCGCGATGTGACCGGAGAGCGAGAACAGACAATGACGACCCCTGACGTTGAGCCGCTGGGCCTCGCCGCTGGCGAGGCGGGAGCGTTGGGCCTCGCCGCTGGCGAGGCGGAAGCGCATCGCCGCGACGAGGCCGACCCCGGCCACCGGCACCTGTTCCACGTGCCGCCGGCCGACGGGGGCGAGCACCCCGAGTCGGCGTACCTGGCCGGCAACTCGCTCGGCCTGCAGCCTCGGGCCACCCGTGACGAACTCCTGGCCGACCTGGACGCCTGGGGGCGGCTCGGCGTGGAGGGGCACCTGGAGGCGGAGCGCGCCTGGCTGCCGTACCACGAGTTGTTGACCGGCCCGGCCGCCCGACTGGTCGGCGCCCGCCCGGCGGAGGCCGTGGTGATGAACTCGCTCACCGTCAACCTGCACCTGCTGATGGTGAGTTTCTACCGCCCGGCCGGCGCGCGCACCCGCATCGTCATCGAGGACGCGGCCTTCCCCTCGGACAGCTACGCGGTGCGCAGCCAGGCCCGGTTCCACGGCCTGGACCCGGACGACACGGTGGTCCGGTTGCGTCCGCGCGACGGTGAGGACGCCCTGCGCACCGAGGATGTGACCGACTACCTGGCCGCCGAGGGTGACCGGGTGGCGCTGGTGCTGCTCGGCGGCGTCAACTACCTCACCGGCGAACTGCTGGACATCCCGGCGATCACGGCCGCCGGCCGGGCCGCCGGCGCGGTGGTCGGTTGGGATCTGGCCCACGCCGTCGGGAACGTGCCGCTGGCCCTGCACGACTGGGATGTCGACTTCGCCGCGTGGTGCTCCTACAAGTACCTGAACTCCGGCCCGGGTGCCCTGGCTGGTGTCTTCGTGCACGAGCGGAACCTCGGCGACGACAGCCTGCCCCGCTTCGAGGGGTGGTGGAGCACCGCGGCGGCGACCCGGTTCGAGATGACGCCGGTGTCCCGGCCACCGGCCACTGTGGAGGCCTGGCAGATCTCCAACCCGCCGATCTTCGCGATGGGTCCGGTGCGTACCTCGCTGGAGCTGTTCGACGCGGTGGGGATGACCGCGTTGCGCGCGCGCAGCCAGCGCCTCACCGGCTGGCTGGAGTCGCTGTTCGACCAGGTGACCGTGGGCCGGCCGCTGCGGGTGGTCACCCCCCGCGACCCGGCCCGCCGGGGCTGCCAGCTCTCCGTGCGCATCGGTTCCGGCAGCGCCGCCGAGCTGACGAAACGCCTCCGGTACGAGCACGGGGTCATCGCCGACGCCCGTGAACCGGACGTCGTCCGGTTCGCCCCGGTGCCGCTCTACTCCACGTACCTGGACTGTTGGCGGGCCGCGTCCGCGCTGGCCGCGACGGTCGGGCAGGTGAACCCGTGACCGCGCGGCGCGACGAGGTCGCGATCATCGGTGCCGGCCTGGCCGGCTGTCTGGCGGCCTGCTTCCTGGCCCGGCGGGGCTACCCGGTGGCCCTCTACGAGCGTCGCCCCGACCCGCGGGCCGGTGTCGCCGAGCGGGGTCGCTCGATCAACCTGGCGCTCTCCGAGCGCGGCCTGGACGCGTTGCGCCGGATCGGGCTGGCCGAGCAGGTGATGACCGACGCGCTGCCGATGCGCGGCCGGATGATCCACCCGGTCGAGGGTGAGCAGCAGTTCCAGTCCTACAGCGCGGCCGGCGACCGGGCGATCAACTCGATCAGCCGGGGCGCGCTGAACAACGCCCTGCTGGACGAGGCCGCCGCGCTGCCCGGGGTACGGGTCGTCTTCGACCACCGGCTGGTCGGGCTCGACCCGGTCGACGGCACCCTGAGCTTCGAGACCCCGCAGGGTCCGGTCGCGGCGAAGGCGTCGGTGGTGCTGGGTGCCGACGGCGCCGGCTCCGCGGTGCGCGGGCAACTGCTGGCGTACGGGTTGCTCGATGAGAGCGTCGACTTCCTCGACTACGGCTACAAGGAGCTGACGATCCCGCCGCTGGGCGGGGACTTCGCCCTGGACCCGGACGCGTTGCACATCTGGCCGCGCGGCACCTCGATGATGATCGCGCTGCCGAATCCGGACCGCTCCTTCACCTGCACGCTGTTCTGGCCCAACGACGGTGCCGGCAGCTTCGCCTCGCTGACCAGCCCGGCGGAGATCGAACGGCACTTCACCGAGCACTACCCGGACGTGGTCCCGTTGGCCCCGAACCTCGTCGACGACTACCAGCACAACCCGGTGGGCGTGCTCGGCACGGTGCGCTGCACCCCCTGGCAGGTCAACGGGAAGGTCGGCCTGCTCGGCGACGCGGCGCACGCCATCGTGCCGTTCTACGGCCAGGGCGCCAACTGCGCCTTCGAGGACGTGGTGGAGCTGGACCGCTGCCTGGACGAGTGCGCCGACGACTGGTTGGCGGCGTTGCCGCTGTTCCAGCGGCGCCGGCAGGAGAACGCCGAGGCCATCGCGACGATGGCGCTCACCAACTTCGTGGAGATGCGGGACAAGGTCGCTTCCCCGGTGTTCCAGACCCGGCGGCGGGTGGAGCACGCACTGGAACGGGTCCTGCCCGGCCGGTACGTTTCCCAGTACGAGCTGGTGTCGTTCTCCACCACCCCGTACGCCGAGGTGCGCCGCCGGGTGCGCCGACAGCACCGGGTGCTCGGGGCGGTCGTCGGCGGGGCCGCGCTGCTGCTGGTCGGCGCGATCGGTGCGGCACTGAACCGAGGGAGGCGCGCATGACCGGCACCTGGGATCCACGACTGATGGCCGGCCACGCGCCAAGTGGCCCGCACCGGTTGCGCAACTTCGTCGCCGGCGAGTTCGTCGACGGCGCAACGACGTTTGCCAAGGCCAGTCCGGTCACCGGGGAGCAGGTCTTCGAGGTCGACGAGGCGTCGGCATCCACCGTGGACGACGCGGTGGCCGCTGCTCGGGCCGCACTGCGGGGGCCGTGGGGTCGGATGGGGGAGCGTGAACGCGCCGAGGTGCTGCGCCGCGTCGCCGACGAGCTGGAGCGCCGCTTCGACGACCTGGTCACCGCCGAGGTCGCCGACACCGGCAAGTCCATAGCCCAGGCCCGCACGTTGGACATTCCGCGCGGTGCGGCGAACTTCCGGGCGTTCGCGGAGATCGTGGCGACCGCGCCCACCGAGTCGTTCACCACCGTCACCCCGACCGGCGGCCGGGCGCTCAACTACGCGCTGCGCAAGCCGGTCGGTGTGGTCGCGGTCATCGTGCCGTGGAACCTGCCGCTGCTGCTGCTCACCTGGAAGGTGGCTCCGGCGCTGGCCTGCGGCAACGCGGTGGTGGTCAAGCCCAGCGAGGAGACTCCCGCCTCGGCGACGCTGCTCGCCGAGGTGATGGCCGCGGCCGGGGTGCCGGCCGGGGTGTTCAACCTGGTGCACGGCTTCGGGCCGGGTTCGGCCGGTGAACATCTCACCCGCCACCCGGGGGTCGACGCGATCACCTTCACCGGCGAGTCGGCCACCGGCGGCGCGATCATGCGGGCCGCTGCCGACGGTGTGAAGGCGGTCAGCTTCGAGCTGGGTGGCAAGAACGCCGGCCTGGTCTTCGCCGACGCCGACCTGGACGCCGCGGTGGCCGGCTCGGTGCGGTCCAGCTTCACCAACGGCGGGCAGGTGTGCCTCTGCACCGAGCGCATCTACGTGCAGCGCCCGGTCTTCGAGGAGTTCACCGCCCGGCTGGCGAAGCGGGCCGGCGAGCTGGCGTACGGCTGGCCGACCGACGAGGCCACCGCCACCATGCCGCTGATCTCCCACCAGCACCGGGCGAAGGTGCTCGGCGCGTACGAGCTGGCCCGCGCCGAGGGCGCCGAGGTGCTCACCGGTGGCGGCACGCCCACCTTCGGCGACGCCCGCGACGGCGGGTCGTACGTGCAGCCGACGGTGCTCACCGGGCTCGCCCCGGACGCCCGCACCAACCGGGAGGAGATCTTCGGCCCGGTGGTGCACGTCGCGCCGTTCGACACCGAGGACGAGGCGTACGCCCTCGCCAACGGCACCGAGTACGGCCTGGCGGCGACCGTGTGGACCCGGGACGTGGGCGTGGCGCACCGGGCCGGGGCCCGGCTGGACGCCGGCATCGTCTGGGTGAACACCTGGTTCCTGCGGGATCTGCGCACCCCGTTCGGCGGGGTGAAGGCGTCCGGTATCGGTCGGGAGGGCGGGGTGCACTCGCTGAACTTCTACTCCGAACTCACCAACGTCTGCGTGGACCTGTCGTGAGCCGAAGCGAGGGAGCGGGCATGGAAGCTGACATCGAGGCGGCCAACCGGGAGTTGGCCGACGCCCGCAGCACCGGCAAGCCGTGCGCGCCGTTGCGGGGCCGGCTGCTGCCGGAGGGCGACGTGGAGTCCGCGTACCGGGTGCAGCAGTTGCAGGCGCGGGCCTGGCAGGGTCGCGGAGAACGCCGGGTCGGCGCGAAGATCGGGTTGACCTCCCGGGCGGTGCAGGAGACCTTCGGGGTGTTCCAGCCGGACTTCGGCATGCTGACCGACGCGATGGCGGTCGGCGACGGGGTCGAGGTGCCCATCGACCGGCTGCTCCAGCCCCGCGTCGAGGCGGAGATCGCCTTCGTGCTCGACAAGGACCTCCCGAACCCGCAGCTCACCACCGTCGACCTGATCCGCGCGGTCGACCACGTGCTGCCGGCGATCGAGATCGTCGACTCACGGATCGCCGCCTGGGACATCTCCATCGTGGACACCGTCGCCGACAACGCCTCCAGCGGGCTCTTCGTGCTCGGCACCACGCCGCGCCGGCTCGCCGACGTCGACCTGCGGCTGTGCGGAATGGTGCTGGAACACGCCGGTGAGCCGGTCTCGGTCGGTGCGGGCGCGGCCTGCCTGGGCAATCCGTTGCACGCCCTGCAGTGGCTGGCCGGCACCCTCGCCCGCGCCGGCGACCCGCTGCGCGCCGGGGACGTGGTGCTCTCCGGGGCGCTCGGTCCGATGGTGCCGGTCACCCCGGGGGCCGCGTACGAGGCCCGCATCTCCGGGCTCGGCTCGGTGCGTACCTCTTTCAGCAGGGAAGGTTCGGCATGAGCGTCGGTGTGGCGGTGCTCGGTTCCGGCAACATCGGAACCGACCTGATGATCAAGGTGTTGCGGCGCGGCAGTGCGGCTGACGGGTCGCTGCGGGACACCGCCCCGCTGGGTTCCCCGCCCTCCCCGGCGAGCCTGCGGATGGTGGCGATGGCCGGGATCGACCCGGCCTCCGACGGCCTGGCGCGCGCCCGTCGACTGGGCGTGGCCACCACCGCCGACGGGGTGGACGGGCTGGTCGCGATGCCCGAGTTCGCCGACGTCGAGGTGGTGTTCGACGCCACCTCGGCCGGCGCGCACCGACACCACGACGAGGTGCTGCGCGCGCACGGGCGCACGGTGGTCGACCTGACCCCGGCCGCGCTCGGCCCGTACGTGGTGCCGCCGGTCAACCTCGACGAGCACCTGCACGAACCGAACGTCAACATGGTGACCTGCGGCGGGCAGGCCACGGTGCCGATCGTCGCCGCGGTACGCCGGGTCACGCCGGTGGCGTACGGGGAGATCGTCGCCTCGATCGCGTCGAAGTCCGCCGGGCCGGGCACCCGCGCCAACATCGACGAGTTCACCGAGACCACGGCCCGGGCCATCGAGGTGGTGGGCGGGGCCGAACGGGGCAAGGCGATCATCGTGCTGAACCCGGCGGACCCACCGCTGCTGATGCGCGACACCGTCTACTGCCTCTGCCCGGACGCCGACGCCGACACCGACGCCATCGCCGCCTCGGTGACGGAGATGGTGGCGGCGGTGCAGGAGTACGTCCCCGGCTACCGGCTCAAGCAGGACGTGCAGTTCGACCGGGTCGAGACGTACGTGCCGACGCTCGGGCGACAGATCACCGCGTTGCAGGTGTCGGTCTTCCTGGAGGTCGCGGGTGCCGGGCACTACCTGCCCACGTACGCCGGGAACCTGGACATCATGACCTCCGCCGCGCTTCGTACGGCGGAGCGGCTGGTCGCCCTGCGTTCGACGGGAGCGGTGGCATGACCGACCTGTACATCCAGGACGTGACATTGCGCGACGGCATGCACGCCATCGCCCACCGGTACACGGTCGACCAGGTTCGCACCATCGCCGCCGCGCTGGACGCCGCCGGGGTGGCCGCCATCGAGGTGGCGCACGGTGACGGGCTCGCCGGTTCCAGCGTCAACTACGGCCACGGTGCCGCCAGCGACGCCGAGTGGATCTCCGCCGCCGCCGAGGTGCTGACCACCGCGAAGCTGACCACGCTGCTGCTGCCCGGCATCGGCACGATCGCCGATCTGAAGGCGGCGAAGGCGCTGGGCGTGACCAGCGTGCGGATCGCCACCCACTGCACCGAGGCGGACATCTCCGCCCAGCACATCTCCTGGGCCCGGGAGAACGGCATGGACGTGGCCGGGTTCCTGATGATGTCGCACATGAACGATCCGGCCGGGTTGGCCGGTCAGGCGAAGCTGATGGAGTCGTACGGGGCGCACTGCGTCTACGTCACCGACTCCGGCGGCCGGCTGCTGATGTCCGACGTGGCGCAGCGGGTCGACGCGTACCGGCAGGTCCTCGCCCCGGACACGCAGATCGGCATCCACGCCCACCACAACCTGTCGCTCGGGGTGGCCAACAGCGTGCTCGCCGTCGAGCACGGGCGGGTCACCGGCTCCGCGCCGATCGGCCCCGACGCGGCTCACGGTCGGACCGTCCGGGTCGACGCCTCCCTCGCCGGCATGGGCGCGGGCGCCGGAAACGCCCCGTTGGAGGTCTTCGTCGCGGTCGCCGAGCTGCACGGCTGGAAGCACGGCTGCGACGTGTTCGCGCTGATGGACGCGGCCGACGACATCGTCCGCCCGCTGCAGGACCGGCCGGTCCAGGTGGACCGGGAAACGCTCTCCCTGGGGTACGCGGGGGTCTATTCCAGCTTCCTGCGGCACGCCGAACGGGCGTCGGCGAAGTACGGCGTGGACGTCCGGTCGATCCTGGTCGAGCTGGGCCGCCGCCGGATGGTCGGCGGCCAGGAGGACATGATCGTCGACGTCGCACTCGACCTGGCCGGCCAGGAGGCTGTGAGCACGAGGAGCGAGCCGGGTCTGCGAGGCCCGCAGCCGCAAACGAAGGGTGGCGCAGCATGATCGGACCGGACATCGCCGGGATCGCCGAGAAGCTGGGTGCGGCGGCCGACACGGCCACCCCGATCCCGCAGCTCGCCGCCGAGACCGGCCTCGACGTGGACACCGCGTACGCCGTGCAGGCCGCGCTGCTGCACCGCCGGCTGAACGCCGGTGAGCGGTTGGTCGGGTTGAAGATGGGGCTGACCAGCAGGGCGAAGATGGCGCAGGTCGGCGTGGACGAGGTGATCTGGGGGCGGCTCACCAACGCGATGCGGGTGCCCGACGGCGGCGCCGTGGACCCGGCCGCGTACATCCATCCCCGCGTCGAGCCGGAGGTGGCGTTCCTGCTGGACCGGCTGCCCGAGCCGGGCGAGCCGGTCGGCGACTTCGCCACGGCGGTCCGCGCTGTCGCCCCGGCCATCGAGTTGATCGACTCCCGGTACGCGGACTTCCGCTTCTCCCTGCCGGACGTGATCGCTGACAACACCTCCGCCGCCGCCTTCGTGATCGGGCCGTGGTCGCCGGTACCGGCGGGGCTGGACAACCTCGGCGTGCTGCTGGAGGTCGACGGACGGGTGGCGCAGGTCGGCTCGACGGCCGCGATCCTCGGTGACCCGCGTCGGGCGCTCGACGAGGGCATCCGGCTGGCGGGCGGGCACGGGGTGCGGCTGGAGTCGGGGTGGGTCTTCCTGGCCGGTGCCGCGACCGCCGCGGTGCCGTTGCGTCCCGGTGCCCATGTCCGCGCGGTCGTGGAGAAGCTCGGCACGGCGTCCTTGCGGGCGTCGTCGTGACCGCTCGGGTCGTCGCGGGGAAGGCGGTTCCTCGGGGGGCGTTTCCGCACGTCAAGGTGGCGGGTGGGTTCGTCTTCGTCTCCGGTACGTCGTCCCGGCGGCCGGACAACAGCTTCGCGGGCGTCTCGGTGGACGAGTTCGGCACCACGAACCTCGACATCCGGGTGCAGACGCGGGCCGTGATCGAGAACATCGGCGATCTGCTGCGCTCGGTCGGCGCGGATCTCACCGACCTCGTCCAGGTGACGACGTACCTGGTCAACATGAATGACTTCGGTGGCTACAACGAGGTGTGGGCGGAGTTCTTCGACGCGTCCGGACCGACCCGTACCACGGTGGCGGTGCACCAGCTGCCGCACCCGCACCTGCTGATCGAAATCCAGGCCGTGGCCCTTCTTCCCTCGGGAGGTCAGTCGTGAGTGAGATCGCCGAGCCGTTCAGCTTTCCGGGCTGGATCGCCGACAACCAGCACCTGTTGAAGCCCCCGGTGGGCAACAAGGAGATGTTCCCCGGCGGGGACGACTTCATCGTGATGGTGGTGGGCGGTCCGAATCAGCGCACCGACTTCCACGTGGACCCGTACGAGGAGTTCTTCTACCAGGTCAAGGGCAACATGCACATCAATCTGGTCACTCCCGAGGGGCCGCGTACGGTGCACGTGCGCGAGGGTCAGATGTGGATGCTGCCGCGCAACACCCCGCACTCGCCGCAGCGCCCGGAGGCCGGCTCGATCGGTGTGGTCGTGGAACGGGTTCGTGAGGAGGGCACGCTGGAGAGGTTCCAGTGGTACTGCCCGGAGTGCGGCAACAAGGTGCACGAGGTGGAGTTGCAGGTCCGCGACATCGCCGCCGACCTGCCCCCGGTGTTCCAGGCGTTCTACGCCGACGAGGCGGCGCGCACCTGCGCCAACTGCGGCACCCTGCACCCGGGCAAGGGCTGATGCCCGCAGGCGTTGTCGACGTGCACACGCACGTCGTACCGAAGGGGTGGCCGGACCTCGGCGCGGCGTGCGGCGGGTCCGGCTGGCCGTGGTTGCGGGTGGACTCCGAGCGGGCCGCCATGATCATGGTGGGGGAGACGGAGTTCCGCCCGGTCGGCGCCGCGTGCTGGGACGCGTCGACGCGACTGGCCGACATGGACGCCGACGGAGTGGCCGTGCAGGTGGTCTCGCCCACCCCGGTCTTCTTCAGCTACGACCGCCCGGCCGACCAGGCGGTCAAGGTCGCCCGGATCTTCAACGACCTGACCCTGGAGGTCACCGCGGCCGGCGGTGACCGGCTGGTGCCGTTCTGCCAGGTGCCGTTGCAGGACCCGGACGCCGCCTGCGCGGAGTTGGATCGCAGTCTGGCGGCCGGGCACGTCGGCGTGGAGATCGGCAACCACGTCGGCGACCGCGACCTGGACGACGCCGGCGTGGTCACCTTCCTGACGCACTGCGCCGAGGTGGGCGCACCGGTCTTCGTCCACCCGTGGGACATGCCGGGCGGGCCGCGACTGGACCGCTGGATGGCCCGGTGGCTCACCGGGATGCCCGCCGAGACGCACCTGTCGGTGCTGGCGATGATCCTCGGCGGGGTCTTCGACCGGGTGCCGCAGACGCTGCGGATCTGCTTCGCGCACGGTGGTGGCAGCTTCCCGTTCTGGCTGGGTCGCGCCGACAACGCCTGGCACCGCCGGGGCGACCTGGTCCGGGGCGCGTCCGTCGCCCCGCCCAGCAGCTACGTCGACCGGTTCAGCGTCGACTCGGTGGTCTTCACGCCGCCCGCGTTGCGGCTGTTGGTGGACACCATGGGGGAGGACCGGGTGCTGGTCGGCAGCGACTACCCGTACCCGCTGGGTGAGCGGCCGGCCGGGGCGGTTGTCGACGCGGCCGACTTCCTCACCGACGCCCAGCGCGACAAGCTCCGATCCGCCAACGCCCGCCGCTTCCTGTCCGGCTGAGACCTCCCGGCTTCCGGCTCCCGGTTCCCTGCTCCCGACCGGGCCGCAAGTGGTCGGGAGCGCGATGTCACAGCGGCATCGTGATTCCACTGTGGCATCACGCTCTTCACGCGACATGCCTTCCCCGCAGCGTCATGTCGGATTGGTCCGTTTTCGGGTTGTCGGCGTGTGTCGGCTGTGCGCAGCCCTGCCGAGGGGCAGGATGGCGGGATGGCCGAACCGCACGACTTGACCGCGTTGGAGCAGGCCGCCGCCATCGCGCGCGGCGAGCTGTCCAGCGTCGACCTGGTCGAGCACCACCTGCGCCGGGTCGACGCGTTGGGCGACACGGTGGGCGCGTTCGTCACCGTCACCCCGGAGCTGGCCCGTGCGGCCGCCAGCGCCGCAGACGCCGCGCCCGCCGACCGGCGTGGCCCGCTGCACGGCGTGCCGACCGCGATCAAGGACCTGACGCTCACCGCCGGTGTCCGCACCACCTTCGGTTCGGCCGCCTTCTTCGACTTCGTCCCGCCGGTCGACGCCGACGTGGTCCGGTTCATCAAGGCCGCCGGTCTGGTCAGCCTGGGCAAGACGACCACCTCCGAGCTGGGCTGTTCGCTCTACTCGGAGGGCCGGGTCGCGCCGCCGGCCCGCAACCCGTGGCAGCTGGCGTACACGGCGGGTGGGTCCAGTGGCGGCGCGGCGGCGGCGGTCGCGGCCGGGCTGGTTCCGGTCGCCCAGGGGTCCGACGGCGGCGGGTCGCTGCGCATCCCGGCGTCGCTCTGCGGACTGGTCGGCTACAAGCCCAGCCGGGGCCTCGTCTCCGGCGGGCCGGTCGGCTCCGGCGCGTTCGGCCTACCCACCAGCGGTCCGCTCGGGCGGACGGTCACCGACGTCGCCGCGCTGCTCGACGTCATGGCCGTCCCGGTCCCCGGCGAGCCCTACCTGCCGCCGGTCACGCCGCCCGGCGGCTACCTGGCCGTCGCGCGCCGGGCCGAACCCGGCCCGCTGCGGATCGGCCGGTTCACCACACCGATGCTCGCCGACGAGCCGGTGCACCCCGCCTGCGTGGCCGCCGTGGACCGGGCCGCCGCGTTGCTCACGGCGGCCGGCCACGAGGTGGTCGAGGTGCCGCCGCCGCTCGGGCCGGCGGCGTGGCCGCTGTTCGAGATCCTCTGGTACGTGCTGGCGCTGGCCCCGGTACCGCCACAGCGGGAGGCGGAGCTACTGCCGTTGACCCGGCTGCTCCGGGCCCGGGGCGCCGAACTCTCCGCCGGAACCCTGGCCGCCACCCTCGGGGAGCTGCAGGCGCAGGTCCGCCTCGGCACCCGCCGCACCGCCGGCTGCGACCTGCTCCTCTGCCCCACCCTGGCCACCCCGCAGGCGCCCGTCGGTTGGTTCAGCGCCGACGCGGACCCGGCCGCCGACTTCGACCGGCAACGTCGGTTCTCGCCCTACTGCGCCATTTTCAACGTCACCGGTGATCCCTCCGTCTCCCTGCCGCTGGGCACCACCACCGACGGACTGCCCGTCGGGGTGCTGCTCACCGGCCGGTACGGCGACGACGCGCGGCTTATCGCCACCGCTGCGCAACTGGAGAACTCCAGTGACGGATGGGATCGGCACCCCGCAATCTGGCGGGCCGTCGACTCCGCTAACGTGAATGGCGACGGAGTCGGGCGGTCGGCAGCATGATCGTCCATCCGACCCGGTTGTTCAAGGTCGTCCTTCTTCCGCCTGGGGGCGTTGGGATTGTCTGTTACCGAGACGTTGCTGGTCTTCGTCGGCATCCCGTTGGCCGCGGTCCTGGTCATCGCCGGCCTGTCGTACGCCGGTAGCCGTGGGGGTGCCACCACCGGCGGTGGCGGTGGCGCCAAGCGCTACCGGCCGGGCCGGCCCTTCGACTTCACTCCGGTCTGGTTCCTGGGCCGGCCGGAGCAGCTGGCCGACTCGGCCGGCACCGCGCTGACGGCGGGGGCGCAGGCGCCCGCGCTGACCAGCCACAAGCTTGAGCAGGCCAGCGTCGAGGCGCCGGCCGGTGGAACCGGAGGCGCAAGTGACCGTTGGTGAGAAGCAGGCCGGGTCGGAGAATCCGCCCGAGGTGCTGGACGGGCCGTTCTCGACCCGCCAGTTGCTGCGCATCGACGAGGCGCTGCGCCTGGCCGACAAGGGCACCGGCCTGGTGTTCTCGGTGTTCGTCGGCGGTCTCGACGAGCCGATCCGCGAGCACGCCCAGCGGCTGCACCGTCAGCTCGCCGAGCCCGACAAGTCGGTGCTGATCGCCGTGTCGCCCAACCAACGGCAGCTGGAGATCGTCACCGGGCGGTACGCCCGCAAGCGCATCCCCGACACGTACGCCAAGTTGGCCGCGCTCTCCATGGTCGGCGCGTTCAGCGGCGGCGACCTGGCCGGCGGCATCATCAACGGCCTCGACCAGCTCGCCAGCCACGCCGGCAAGGGCTGACCCACTCGTACGACGAAGCCCCGGCCAGCTCGCAGCGGGCCGGGGCTTCGTCGTGTCAGGGCTTGCTTCAGCGGGGCCAGGCCGAGGGATCGAGGCGCATCGGCCACGGCTCGTCGACCTGCACTACATCGTCGGGGCCGACCGTGCCGAGCAGGTTGTAGTGCACCCCCTTCACCAACTCGTACCGGTAGATCACCGGACCGAAATCGCCACGTTCTACGCGCCAGTAGGCGGGGATGCCGGCCTCGGCGTAGAGCGCTGGCTTGGTGAACCGGTCATGCCGACGGCTACCCGGTGATTCCACCTCGACGACGAGCGCCACATCCTCTGCCTCGACCCAGGTGCCGTCGGCGGGGGCTGTCGGCTTCAGCACCGTGACGTCGGGGATGAGGTTTCCCCCGGCCATTCGAAGCCCTGCCTCCCGGATGACCCGCCATCCAGCGGGCACCGCCGCTCGAAGGGCAGCCCGCAGTTCATCCGCCAGCTCTTGATGCCCGTAACCCGGGGGTGGCGTCACGTGCAGGCTCCCGTCGATGATCTCGTAGCGGTTCCCGTCCTCAGGCAGGTCGGACAGGTCCTGCTCGCGCCAGCCCCGCTCCGGGGGCTGCCATTGGTAGGTCGGCTGCGCCATCACGTTCACCTCCTCTCGCCACCATAATGGCCCGGGCCGGCGTCGGTTCGCACCCACGCCGGCCCGGGCCGGGTACTCGTCGGTCAGCTCTGCGCGGCGTCCTTCGCGCGGGCCTTCAACGCCCGCACCACACCGTCGCGGCCCTCGGCCACCAGCCGACGCAGCGGGGCGGGGTGTCCGTCACCGGCCAGCCACGCGTCGGTGGCCGCCACCGTGTCGTCCGCCACCAGGTAGGTGGGGTACGCCAACTGGGCGAACTCCTGCGCCGGCTCGCTGTCCCGGGTGGCCCACACCTGCCCGACCGCCGTGAAGTAGCGCTCCCGGTACGGGGCGACCAGCTCCACCTGCGTCGGGTGGGCGAAGCCCTGCAACAGCGCCCGGTGCCGCCAGTTGGGCAGCGCCTCCGGGCCGGTGAGCAGGGCCCACACGGCGGCCTTGTTCTCCGCCGTCGGGATCAACGCGTGCGCGTACGCGGCCTCCCGCTCACCACTGGCCGTACGGTCACCGCTCAGCTCCGCCTCGATCTCGGCGGCGCCGGCGGCACCGTTGGCCACCAGCGCGGCGAGGACCGACCAGCGCAGCTCGGTGTCGACGGTCAGCCCGGCCGGCACGCCGGTGCCGTCCAACCAGCCCCGCAGCGTCGCCAGGTCCTCCTCGGAGCGGACCGCCGAGGTGAACGCGCGGGCCCAGGCCAACTGGAACCCGCTGCCGGGCTCGGCGGCGGCGAGCGCGTCGCGGGCGGTACGGGCCAGGTCGGCCCAGCCGGTGGGCGCCCAGGCCGGGTCGGCGTACAGGGTGAGCGTGGTGGTCGCCTGCCGCAGGGTGGCGGTGACCAGGTTGATGTCGGTCTCCGCGGGCAGCCCGCTCAGCGTCAGCGCCACGTAGTCGCGGGCGGACAGCTCGGCGTCGCGGATCATGTCCCACGCGGCGGTCCAGCAGAGCGCGCGGGCCAGCGACGAGTCGAAGCCACCGATGTGCTGCACCACTGTCGCCATCGAGCGCTCGTCGAGGCGCAGCTTGGTGTAGCTGAGGTCGTCGTCGTTGAGCAGCAGCACGTCGGCCGCCCGGACGCCCCGCAGCGGGGCGAGATCTGTGTGCTCGCCGGTCACGTCCACCTCGTACCGCTCCCGACGGACCAGCCGCCCGTCGGTCAGGTCGTACAGGCCCACGCCGATCCGGTGCGTACGCAGCGTCGGGTACGCCGCCGGCGCCTCCTGTCGCACCAGCACCTGCTCGTACGTGCCGTCCGCCCCGATGGTCACCTCCGGCCGCAGCGTGTTGACCTGCGCGGTCTCCAACCACTGCGCGGCGAACTTGCGCAGCTCCCGACCGGATGCGGCCTCCAGCTCGGTGAGCAGGTCGTCGAAGGTGGCGTTGCCCCAGGCGTGCTTGCCGAAGTAGGCCCGCAGCCCGGCCACGAACGGCTCCTCACCCACGTAGGCGACGAGCTGCTTGAGCACGCTCGCGCCCTTGGCGTAGGTGATGCCGTCGAAGTTGACCTCCACGGCCTCCATGTCCGGCATCTCGGTGTAGACCGGGTGGGTGGAGGAGAGCTGGTCCTGCCGGTAGCCCCAGTTCTTCCGGATGGACAGGAAGGTCGTCCACGCCTCGGTGAACCGGGTCGCGTTGGTGTTGCACCAGTGGCTGGCCCACTCGGCGAACGACTCGTTCAGCCACAGGTCGTTCCACCAGCGCATGGTGACCAGATCACCGAACCACATGTGGGCCAGTTCGTGCAGGATCGTGTTGGCCCGCTGCTCGTACTCGAAGTCGGTGACCTGCGAGCGGAACAGGTAGTGCGACTCGGCGTGCGTCACGCAGCCGAAGTTCTCCATCGCGCCGGCGTTGAAGTCGGGCACCCAGAGCTGGTCGTACTTCGGCAGCGGGTAGCGCACCCCGAACTTCTCGTGGAAGAAGTCGAAGCCCTGCTTGGTGATCAGGAACAGGTCGTCGGAGTCCAGGTACCGTGCCATCGACGCCCGGCAGAACACCCCCAGGTCGATGCCGTCGTGAGCGTCGCGCACCTCGTGGTACGGCCCGGCGCACATCGCCGTGATGTAGGTGCTCATCCGGGGCGACTCGGCGAAGTGCAGCGTCTTGAGCGCCTCACCCGCGGGCTCCTCGCGCTGCACCGGCATGTTGGACACCGCCCGCCAGTGCGCCGGCACGGTGACGTGCCAGGTATAGACGCTCTTCAGGTCGGGCTGGTCGAAGCAGGCGTACACCCGCTGCGCGTCGGCCGTCTCGAACTGGCTGTAGAGGTACGTCTCGCCGTCCACCGGGTCGACCGTCCGGTGCAGGCCCTGACCGCTGTTGGAGTAACCGAAGTCGGCGTCGACCACCAGGACGTTGTCACTGTCCAAACCGGACAGGGTCAGACCCTTCTCGGCGGACCAGTCGGAGAGGTCGACGGGTGTGCCGTTCAGCGTCGCGGACCGCACCGACTCGGCGGCCAACTCGATGAACGTGCTCGCCCCCGGTTCGGAGCAGCGGAACCGAACCTCGGTCGTCGACCTGAACGTGCGGCCGTCGGCCGCCAGCACGGCGGTGGACAGGTCCAGACTGATGTCGTACCCCGTCACGTTGAGCAGGCGTGCCCGCTCGGTCGCCTCGACCTGCGTCAGGTTGCGCACTCCCGGCACTGTTCGTCTCCATCCCACGTGTCGCCGTACGCCCGGCGGCGCCCGTTCGCCTACCGCTCGTGACGGCCGGCCCGATTCGAGTCTTCCATGTACGGGCAGCCCGCGGTGGCCGAGGTCACGCTCTCATTCGGGTGCCGGTCGATGTGCTGCGGGGTGAAGATTCCTCTGAGACGCCGACTCCCGGCGCCACCCGTTGTGAAGGGATCTCACCGTGACCGAACGTGTCACCGCCGACATGTGGTTCGACCCGGCCTGCCCGTGGGCATGGATCACCTCACGCTGGCTGCTCGAGGTCGAGCAGGTCCGGGATGTGGATATCCGGTTCCACGTGATGAGCCTCGCCGTGCTCAACGACGGCCGCGACGAACTGCCCGAGGAGTACAAGGAGTTCCTGAAGACGGCGTGGGGCCCGGTGCGGGTCTGCATCGCCGCCGAGCAGCGCCACGGCAACGAGGTGCTGCGCCCGCTCTACACCGCGCTCGGCACCCGGATCCACCTGCAGAAGCAGGAGCGGAACACGGAGCTGTACGTGGCCGCGCTCACCGACGCCGGCCTGGACCCGGCGCTGGCCGCGGCCGCCGACAGCACCGACTACGACGAGGCGCTGCGGGCCAGCCACGAGGCGGGAATGCGCCCGGTCGGACAGGACGTGGGCACTCCGGTCGTGCACGCGCCCGGCCCGGACGGCGCTCCGGTCGCGTTCTTCGGCCCGGTGATCACCCCGGCTCCGAAGGGGGAGGCCGCCGGCCGACTCTGGGACGGCGTGCTGCTGGTCGCCGGTACCCCGGGCTTCTACGAGCTCAAGCGCACTCGGGAGCAGGACCCGATCTTCGACTGAGCGACGGCCACCACGCCCCCGTCCGTGCTGCGTCAGCTGCGCGGACGGGGGCGTTTCGGGTCGGGTGCCGAGGTCGGCGGGCGGTCGTGGCGTCACCGGGAGGCGGGCGGCGTCGTTTCCCTCGGTGTCCGCCGCAGCGACCCGTAGGGCCGCACGCCGCAGCTCGTGGAGGCATTCCCGATGGCCAAGCACCGTGCGTCCGGTGACGAACAGTCGACCCGGCAGGGGGTGATCGAAACTCCCGGCGCGGACTACTGGTCCGTGGACGACTCCCGCTGGCCGACAGTCCGCCCGGATCTCCCCGCCCATCTGGTGGATCTGCTCGCGCCGCCCATCGTGGTGGGCGTGGCGCGGGTCCCGGTGACCTCCCGGCTCACCCCGCCCGCGGTGGTCGACCCGCTCCCGTCGCCCGCCGACGCCGTGCCGGCCGACGTACCGGCGCTGGTGCCGTCGGGGGCGGCGCCGGCCGAACCCGCGCCCCCGCCGCCGGCTCCGCCGCGTCCGGTGCCAACGCCGCCGCTGAGCCCGAGGCCCGTTCCGACGCCGCCCCCGGACCGCCCCGTGCCGGGGCCGCCCACGTCGCCCCGCCGTGGCGTGAACACCGGACCGATCGGGAGCGGTCGACGCGGCAACGGTGGGCCGGTGAGCGCGGGTCGACACCGCCGGGGCACGTCCGACCGCGCCGGCTGACCACTCGGGCACGACCGGGCGCTTTCATCTGGTGGACGCCCTGCGGGTCCCCGTCGGCGGCGACACCGTCGCCGGTAGCGTCAGTGGGTATGACGGTCGTGCATCCGATCACCCGGGCCTGGGTCACCACTGGCGGCACCGGCGCGCAGAACTACGACGAGTTCGCCGACGACGCGGAGATTACCGCGATCATCGAGTCGAACCCGCACAGTGCTCTCGGCATCGAGATGCCGCATCGCGCCCCGCAGAGCCTGGGCAAGTCGTTCCTCGACGCGCTGCCGGACGCGGTGGCCCGTCTCGCCGAAGCCAAGGCCGACGGCAGTTACACCCCCGCCGAGCAGGTGGTGGTGCTCTACCGGATCAGCGCACCCGGCGAGGAGCCGGCGTACGGGATGTTCGCGATGGTGGACACCGACCAGATCTCCACCCGGGCGGACGAGCCGGGCCTGGTCATCCGCAACGAGGACGTCTTCATCGCCAAGGTCCGCGAGCGGGTGGCGCTGGCCGACGCGCTGGGCCACCTGCTCTCACCCGTACTCCTGCTGCAGACCGGGCGTGGCGATGAGCTGCACGCGGCGCTCGCGGCGGCGACCGACGCGGCCGGCGTGCCCGCCGCCACGGACACCGACCAGGCGGGGCGCACGCACGCGATCTGGCTGCTCGGCCCCGGCCCGGAGCAGGCCACGTTGACCGCCCTCGCCGGTGGCGGCGACCTGGTCGTCGCGGACGGCAACCACCGCAGCCTGGCCGCCCAGACCGGAGGGCTGCCGCGCTTCCTGGCCGTGGTCACCACTCCCGCGTCGGTGGCCATCCAGCCGTACAACCGCCTGGTCAGCGAGCTGACCACCACCCCCGCCGAGCTGCTCGACCGGCTGCGGGCCGCCGGCGCCGAGGTCGAGCCGATCGACGGCCCGGTCGAGGTCCCGGAGGTCGGCGGCACCGTGCACCTCCGCCTTGACGGCCAGGGGTACGCGGTGCGCCTGCCCGCCACGGCCTCCGCCCGCCTGGAGAACCTGGACCACGCCCTGGTCGAGCGTCTGGTGCTGCGCGACGCGCTCGGTCTGGACCCGGGCGACAAGCGGATCACCTACGTTGGCGGTGACTACCCGGCGAGCTGGCTCACCGGTGAGGTCGACGCCGGGCGGGCCGAGTTGGCCATCCTGATCGCCCCGGTGACCGTGGCGGATTTCGTCGCCGTCAACCTGGCCAGGGAGAAGATGCCCCGCAAGAGCACCTGGTTCACCCCGAAGGCGCGCGGCGGTCTGGTCGTCGCCGAGCTGCCGCGTTGAGCGCCGTGCCCACGACCGTGTGACGAACCCGCGCCCGGGGACGCCCGTGTGACGTTCCCGGGCGCGGCCTGACAGACTTCCGGTATGCGCGTCTACCTGGGATCCGATCACGCCGGTTTCGAGTTGAAGGTGCACCTGGCCAACCACCTGGCCATGCAGGGGTACGACGTGGTCGACGTCGGCCCGCACGCCTACGACCCGGACGACGACTACCCCACGTTCTGCCTGCACACCGGCGACCGGGTGGTGGCCGACGAGACGGGCCTCGGAGTGGTCATCGGTGGCTCCGGCAACGGTGAGCAGATCGCCGCGAACAAGATCGCCGGCGTCCGCGCCGCGCTGGCCTGGAGCGTGGAGACCGCTCAGCTGGCCCGCCAGCACAACGACGCGAACGTGGTCGCCGTGGGTGCCCGCCAGCACACGCTGGACGAGGCGACCGCCATCGTCGAGGCGTTCCTGAACACGCCGTTCTCCGGCAACGAGCGGCACGCTCGCCGGATCGCCCAGGTGGCCGAGTACGAGCAGACCCGCAAGCTGCCCGACCTGCCCTGACGGCAGGCGCTCAGCGCGGCGAGCGGGGCAACTCCTCGCGGGGCACCCAGTTGCGGCGGACCACCACCACCCGGGCCTCCGCCTCGGCCAGGTCGTCGTCGTTGGGGCGGGCCGCATCCCGGGCCCGTAGCGCGGCGCTCAGCCCCACCTGGGACGAGCCGGAACCGACCAACCCCCGCAGCCCCCGCTCGCCGTCGCGCTCGTCGCCGCCCGCGCCCCTGCGCCGCGCGGGCGGGTCGTCACCGTCGTGCACGCCGGCGGTGCTGGCCGTCGGGCCGTCGGCACCTGGTCTGGCCGTCTCGCTGTCGGCGGGGGGGCGTAGCCGTCGCCGTCGTCGGTCGGGGTCACCCATCAACCGACCGTACCCCGCCCTGGTGTGATCCGGCACCGTCGTGGATCGCCTGTCCCGGCCGGGGTCGGCGACCGATTTGCCGGCTGGCTACCCTCGAATCCAGGCGGTGTCGTTGCCGTCGGTCAGGGGGAGGACGAGATGGCAGACCAGACGCAGCCGTGGGCGGAGCGGACCGTGGAGGTGCCACCGCAGGCCGGCGTCGGGGTGCCGCCGCAGCGCGACGCGTTCCGCCGGGGGGTCGCCCCGGTGGGTCAGCCGCGCACCCCGCGGACGGAGCCGTTCCCGGTGGTCGCCGAGGAGCCGACCGGCACGGGCTGGCCCGACGGGCCGGTGCCACGCCGCTCGCTGAGCTCGCGAATGGCGCAACTGCGGCGCGGCGGTGAGTGGAGCGCGGCGGCTGGCCTCTTCGCGTTCGTGTGTTGGGGGATCTGGGCGCTGTCCGGCCAGGGTGATCTGAGCGGACCGCTGCTGGTGTTGGTGCTCAGCCTGCTGGTGGCGGTCGGCCTGTTCGCCCTGTCCCGACTGGTCGGCAGGGTGGTGCTGGAGCGGCAGCTGGGCCGGGTCCGGCGCAGCGCCCGAGGTGCCCACCTGGCGACGGCGGTCTTCCTCGCCGGCCTGGGGGTGGCGTGGCTCCAGCAGACCGAGTGGGTCGTCTCGGCCTGGAACTGGATCTCCTCGAACTGACCCGGAGCGTGCACGGGCGGGCCGGTCGATGCCCGCCCACCCGTGCACCCGGTCGTCTCCCCACCAGGCACTGTCGCTGCTTACCCGGCCGGTCGCGGTTCATCCGTGGCCGGTCGCTCCGACCTGAGTCGAGGGCTCTGGGTGGGATCCGGCCGGCGGTGCCGCGCCCGGTGCGGGCACGGCACCGCTGAGGGATCAGCCGGCCGATTCGGCGGCGGCGTAGTCGCGGGCCACCCGGACCAGCTCCACCAGTCCGCCGGCGTACTCCTGGGATTCACCGTGCGCCTCGTCGAACGGCGGCTGGAAGCCGACGCCCTCCCACTGGTTGGTCGCCGGGTTCCACCGGTCGTTGCCGACCTCGAAGTCCCAGGCGAAGATGCCCAGCTCGTAGTAGAGCTGGTCGGCCGAGTTACCGGCGGCAGAGTAGAGCACGTCGGCGACCGGTCCGGTCTGCGACGGCCAGGTCACGGTGCCGCGCTCCTGTGCGATGGCGCCGACGATCCGCCGGGCGCTGTTGAGGAACAGCGTCGACTCGTCGATCGACGGCCGGGGCAGGGTGATCCGCCCATCGGCCC
Source organism: Micromonospora sp. NBRC 107095 (assembly GCF_030269705.1). Taxonomy (NCBI): domain Bacteria; kingdom Bacillati; phylum Actinomycetota; class Actinomycetes; order Micromonosporales; family Micromonosporaceae; genus Micromonospora; species Micromonospora sp. NBRC 107095. Next base: position 10,582 of record NZ_BSTU01000002.1, on the reverse strand, counting down.
GGTACGCCCCGGGCGGCCACATGAAGTACCCGCCGTAGGAGTGCACGTTCATCGCGAACTTGATGTTCGGGTGGTCCTCGGCGAGCGCGATCACGTTGCTGCTCTCCGCCTCGGACAGCTCGGCGGTGCCCGCGTAGTTGCCGGACAGGCAGTTGGCGCTGGCGCCCACGTAGCCGTCGAAGTACGACCCGACGGTGTAGTTGCGGTTGATGTCGACGCCCCACGAGGTGCGGTTCTTCGGGTCCCGGGCCGCCCCGGTGCAGTGGTTGACCAGGTTCTTGCGCTGGAAGTTGAAGTCGTTGAACGAGTAGTTCGCGCCGTCCGGGTTGACCGTCGGGATGACGAAGATGTCGACCTGTTCCAGCAGTTCACGGGTGGCCGGGTCGGTGCGGGCGTTGGCCAGCATCCGCTCGGCGAACTCCAGCGTCACCAGTGGGGTGGCCCACTCCCGGGCGTGTTCCTGGGAGTACGCGAGCACCCCGACCCGGGAGCCGTCCCGGTGTACGCCGAGGCGCAGCGCCTGCACCGTCCACGGTCGGGCGGGCACCTCGGTGCCCTGGAGGCCGTCGTCGAGCCGGGTGGGGCCGGCGACGGGCATCGGCAGCCCGGCCGAGCCGTCCTCGACGGTGGCCCGGAACCGCTCCGGTTGGCGGGCGTTGATCGCCGCCGCTACCTCGTCGGTGGTGCTCACCGTCTTCCCCGCGGTGTCGGTGGCCAGCGAGACGGTGAGGACACGGTCGCGGTAGTTGACGGTCAGCGGTCGGTTCGACCGGCCCGGGTCGACTGTCCGCACCTGTACGCCGTTCATGTTCTGGTCGCCGAAGCGGACCGACTCGACCACCACTGCGGCCACCGCCGGGTCGCCCAGGTAACCGGCGGCGTTGCGTCGGTACCCCTGGGTCTTGTTCGGCAGGTCGATCACCTCGACCAGGTCCCGGTACTGGCGGGCCAGGCGCTTGATCCGCGCCTGGATGTCGATCGGCGTGAGGTACGCGTCGATGAAGTCCTTCTGGTAGCCGGCCGGCAGCGGGGGCGGGGAGGCGTTCGGCCAGAGCGCCGGCGTGACCGCGCGGCTGACCCCGCCGAGGCTGGAGGTGGCGGTCAACTGAACCGGCCGGTTCGGCACCGGCTGGGGAAGGTTGTAGTGGTACTGGTACTCGCCCGAGTCCTCGAACCGGTACAGCGGGAACGACCCGGTCGTGCCGTCCGCTGTCCGCCAGCTGACCGTGATCTCCACGTCCGGGTCGTCGGTGGCGGTGGTGGCCACCTGGGCCTGCAGGAAGGTCTGCCCACCGGTGGTCCACCAGTACGCCTGCTGCACCTGAAGGGTGTCCACGGCCGTGGCGGCGGCGGTGGTCCGTTGGCCGGCGGCCGGAGCGCGCAGCCCGGCGGCGGTGCGGGCCTGGGCCGCGCGGACGCTGTCCGCGTAGTTCCGGGTGCCGTCCCCGGCACGTTGCACGATCTGCACGGCGGTCGCGCCCTGCGCGGTCAGTGCGGCGAGCTGCGTGCCGGTGAGCACCAGGTCGGCGAGGATCTTCCCGTCGCGGGCGCGGGGTCGGTTGGCCAGGTCCGCGCCGGTGGCGACGAGCCGGTCCAGTTGGGCCTGATCGCGGAGTTGGACCCGGACCAGGGCGGTCTCGGTGGCGGTCAGGGTGATCGGGCTGGCCGGGGCGGCGGGTGCCGCCGCTGCGGAACCGGGATGGGACAGCACCGCGCTGATCAGGATCGCTGTGGTGGCGGCAGCTGTCCACCGTCGTCGGACGATCATGTGCCCTCCTGTGACGGACATAGATGTGCGTGGTCCTTACACCAGTGCACAGATCGACAACTGTCAAGAGAAGGGGTGGCGCGGACCCGCCGGGGCGAAGTTCACGGAACGTGGTCGCGATCAAACAATTAGGTCCGATGTCCTGCTTGTTCTCGCACGTTGTGACGGCTCTCGACGGTGCCGCTATTCGATCTCTAATGTCTGGCCCACTATCCGGGCTTGGTCACGGGGGTTGCTGATGCCTGGTTGGTTCTCGCCTGCGCCTGCTGCCGCGCTCTCCTCCCTCACCCAGCGGGCCAGTCGCCACCGGGCCGGCCGCCGCTCGGGCATGAGGCTTATGCCTCGGCGCAGTCGAAGTTGGCGAACACATAGAACTGCTTGGCACGCCCTGCCGGCTCGTGCCGGTCAACATCCTCCCCGTTCGGTGCTCCGTTGATCCGTTGACAACTGCGCGAGTTTCGGAGCAACCCGCCGAGCCGGACCCCGCGTGACTATCTCGAAACGGGGATCGGAGGCCTAATGAGCGACCGCGACGAGGCGTTCGCCGAGTACTTCGCGGCACGGTCCGGAGCCATGCGCGGCACCGCGTACCTGCTGTGCGGCGACTGGCACCGGGCCGAAGACCTGGTCCAGACCACGTTCGTCAAGCTCTACCGGGTCTGGAACCGGATCTCCCGGCACGAAGTGCTCGACAGCTACGTACGCCAGATCCTGATCCGCACATTCCTCGACGAGCGACGGCGTGGCTGGTGGCGGCGCGAACGGGTGGGTGGCGAGGACACCGAGAAGGTGGCCCCGTCCGACTCGCCGGAAAGTCGACTGGTGCTGCTCCAGGCGCTGGCCCGGGTGGCACCGCGGCAGCGGGCCGTGCTGGTCCTGCGCTACTGGGAGGACCTGTCCGTCGAGGACGTCGCGGCGCTGCTGGAGTGTTCTCCAGGGACGGTGAAGAGCCAGGCGGCACGCGGGCTCGACACGTTGCGTGGCCTCCTGGCACCCACCTATAGCGAGATCGGTATGGGGGAGCGATGAACGAGGAAGAGCTGCGCGCGGGGTTGCGTAGCGAGATGGCGGGCATCACCCCGCCACCACCATTGAGTACGACTGCCGCGCTCGGCGCGGCACGACGGGCGCACGTCCGCCGGCGCGTGGTGTGGGCGTCGCTCGGCTCGGCGGCTGTCGTGCTGGCGGTCAGCGGCTTCGCGGCCGTCGCCAGTCCGGGCGGTCACGTCTACGAACCGGCGGGCCGTGGGCCGATGGTTGCTCCGGACACCAAGAAGCCGTGGCCGACCGGGCCGAACGGTCAACCGCAGGAGGACCGGACCGCGCGGGCCGGCTCCAAGTACGACCAGGGGGCCCACCTGCTCGGCGAGGCTGTCGCTGTCGTACCCGCCGGTTTCACCACGCCCGACGACCCACCGGGTCAGTCCGCCGATCAGCGGACGCTGCGCACCCACCAGGCGCAGTTCGAGGCCAGGGTGGACGACACCGACGTGTGGAGCTACTCCTCTTCGGTGGCCGTCGCGCAGGGCAACGGCACCGGGCGCGTTGTCGTCGAGGTGCACGATGCCGGCAATCCGATGCCGACTGAGCCGTGCGACCTGGCCCAGACGTTCTGGGGCATGCGGGGCGAGTGCCAGGTCGAGACCGTCGGCGCGGCGCGGGTCGGCGTGGTGGTCCGACCGGACGGCGACGACCGACTGGACCAGTGGTCGGCGTACCGGCATCCGGACGGCGTGGTGGTCTTCGTGGCGCAGGGCGTACGGCTTGACGAGAGCCGGCCGGCGTTGACGAAGCTGCCGTTCTCCGTGCCGCGGTTGGCGGCGCTCGCCGTCGACGAGAGGTTCCACCTGAAGTGACACGGCAACTCGGCTTCGCCGAGTGGGTCCAGGTGCCGCGAGCCAGCGGTTCACCTGGGCCTTGTCGTCTCTCCCCGCCCCGATGACCCGTGCCGGCTGCGCCGCGTCCCGCTCACGGTCGACGTGCCCTTGCGGCGGCCTCTGACCTGGGTCGGAGGTGGTGGAGCGGGCGACGGGAATCGAACCCGCGTAGTCAGTTTGGAAGACTGAAGCTCTACCATTGAGCTACGCCCGCGTGCGTCCGTCGGAACGGAACGCGCCCATAGCGTACCCAATGCCGGTGCCCCGCCCGTAACCGCGCCACCGGCCCGCGATGCCGAGGCGTCCCGACCCGCGGCGCTACGCCTCCACGTCGCGGCATGACGCCATCAAGATTCGTCAGCGGACCTTGGTGGCACGCGGGTGGGTGGAATGGTAATTTTCGGGCGATGTGTCCGGGTGGGGGACGCCCCGGCACCACCGGAGGCGTGGCGACGGCATAGACTGCACGTCGCCACGGGGTGTGGCGCAGCTTGGTAGCGCACTCGCTTTGGGAGCGAGGGGCCGTGGGTTCAAATCCCGCCACCCCGACTGTCGTCCGCGGCCGGGCCGCCCCGGGTGCCGCCCAGTGCGGTCCCCGGGCGATGCCGGAGCGTCAGGCCGGCTCGCCTACACTCGATGGGCTGAATCACGCCCAGACTCAACTGAGATCCGTCAAGGAGTACGCCTGTGAAGAGCACCGTCGAGACTCTGAGCCCGACGCGCGTGCGGCTCGCCATCGAGGTGCCGTTCGTCGAGCTCGAGCCGAGCCTCAAGAAGGCGTACCGGGAGATCGGTTCGCAGGTCCAGGTTCCGGGCTTCCGCCGGGGCAAGGTGCCGACCGCGGTGATCGACCAGCGGGTGGGCCGGGGCACCGTCCTCAACGAGGCGGTCCAGGAGGCCATCCCGGAGAACATCCTCGCCGCGGTGCGCGAGCACGACCTGAAGACGCTGGGGCGCCCGGAGGTCGAGATCACCGAGTTCAATGACGGTGACTCGCTGAACTTCACGGCTGAGGTCGACGTCCGTCCGGAGATCACCATCCCGGACGCGAGCACCATCGAGGTGACCGTCGACGAGCTGCAGATCGACGAGAGCGAGATCGACGAGCAGGTGAAGAACCTGCGGGAGCGTTTCGCGACCCTCAAGACCGTCGAGCGGGCCGCCGCCGAGGGTGACTACGTCCAGATCGACCTGAACGCCACCGTCGACGGCGAGGACGTGCCGGGCGGTCAGGCGAGCAACATCTCCCACGAGGTGGGCAGCAAGCAGCTCCTGCCGGGCCTGGACGAGGCAGTTGTCGGCCTGGCCGCCGGCGAGGACACCACCTTCACCACCCAGCTGGTCGGCGGCGACTTCGCCGGTCGCGACGCCGACGTGGCGGTGACCGTGCGCACGGTCAAGGAGAAGGAGCTGCCCGAGCTGAACGACGAGTTCGCCCAGATGGCCAGCGAGTTCGACACGATCGAGGAGCTGCGCGGCGACCTGCGGGCGCGGGTCACCCAGGGCAAGCAGGTCGAGCAGATCTACGCCGCTCGGGACAAGGCCCTGGCCCAGCTGGTCGAGGCCGCCGAGATCCCGGCCCCGGAGGGTGTCGTCCGCGAGGAGGTCGCGAGCCGCAAGCAGGCGATGATCGACCAGCTGGAGCGGATCGGCGCCTCGATGGAGGAGTACCTCGCGGCCGAGGACAAGACCGAGGAGCAGATCGACGCCGAGCTGACCGAGGCGGCGACCGAGGGCGTCAAGGTCCAGCTCCTGCTGGACACGCTGGCCGACGCGGAGGACGTGCAGGTCTCCGACGACGAGTTCGGGCACGAGATCGTGCACCGGGCGCAGCGCGCCGGGATGGCCCCGCAGCAGTACTACGACCAGCTGGTGCGCTCCGGCGCGGCCGCCGCGGTCTTCGGCGACGTGCGGCGGGGCAAGGCGCTCGCGGCCGTCATGGAGCGGATCACGATCAAGGACTCGGCCGGCAACGGGATCACGCTCGACGCGCTGCGCGCCGCCAACGAGGCGGAGCACAACCACGAACACTGATCGTCGGGTTGCGGCCGTCGTCCGCCGCTCAGCGGCGGACGACGGCCGTTTCCTTCCCGGGTAGTCCCGGGCAGCAAGCACTGCCCGGTACGCCGGGCAGCCGCAAAGCACTGCCGGGTACGCCCGGAAGCCCGCGCCGCGGGTACGCCCGACACAGCTGCGCTGAGAGCGAACACTGCCCCGACCGGGACTCTGCCGCCCCGCACAGCGGTTAGTGTCGGGAAAGACGGTACGGAGAGCGAAGGGCTGCCATGACCGACATGCACATCCCCAAGAAGTCGCTCCGGGCGATTGACGCGCGCGGTGGCGACTCCATTGGCAACCTCGACGACTCGGTCTACAACCGGTTGCTCAAGGAACGCATCATCTTCCTGGGCAGTGAGGTGACCGACCAGGTCGCCAACCGCATCTGCGCGCAGCTGCTGCTGCTCGCCGCGGAGGACCCGGACCGCGACATCAACCTGTGGATCAACTCGCCGGGTGGCTCGGTCTACTCCGGCATGGCGATCTACGACACCATGCAGTTCATCGACAACGACGTGTCGACCGTGGCGATGGGCATGGCTGCCTCGATGGGCCAGCTGCTGCTCTGCGCGGGCACCAAGGGCAAGCGGTACGCCCTGCCCCACGCGCGGATCATGATGCACCAGCCGTCCGGTGGCCTGGGCGGCACGGCGTCCGACATCGCCATCCAGGCGGAGCAGATGCTCTACACGAAGCGGATGTTCCAGGAGCGGGTCGCACACCACACCGGCCAGAGCCAGTCGCAGATCGAGGCCGACTCGGACCGGGACCGTTGGTTCACCGCCCAGGAGGCCATGGACTACGGCTTCATCGACAAGGTGATCATCGGGGCCGCACAGGTTCCCGATGGCGCCGGGACCCTGAGCTGAGGAGCTGACGATGACCGATCTGAGCCTGCCGCCCCAGTTCGCGGCCGTGCACAACCGCTACGTGCTGCCGTCGTTCGTTGAGCGCACGTCGTACGGGGTCAAGGAGTCGAACCCGTACAACAAGCTCTTCGAGGACCGGATCATCTTCCTCGGCGTCCAGGTGGACGACGCGTCGGCGAACGACGTGATGGCCCAGCTGCTGACGCTCGAGGGCACCGACCCGGACCGCGACATCATCATGTACATCAACTCGCCGGGTGGGTCGTTCACCGCCATGACGGCGATCTACGACACCATGCAGTACGTCCGTCCGGACATCTCGACGGTCTGCCTCGGGCAGGCGGCGAGCGCGGCGGCGGTGCTGCTCTCGGCGGGCACTCCGGGTAAGCGGATGGCCCTGCCGAACTCGCGGATCATTATCCACCAGCCGGCCACCGAGGGCGGCTACGGGCAGGGCTCGGACATCGAGATCCAGGCCCGGGAGATCCTGCGGATGCGTACGCAGCTGGAGGACATGCTGTCCCGCCACTGCAACCGCCCGATCGAGCAGGTTCGCAAGGACATCGACCGTGACAAGATCATGACGGCCGAGGAGTCCAAGGAGTACGGGCTGGTCGACACGATCCTGACCAGTCGCAAGAAGGGTCTGCTGGCGGCTAACGCCGCTCGCTGAGCAGCATCGGGTCAGAGGTTGGCCGGGGCTTCGTTCCCGGCCGACCTCTGACACACCCGTTTTGGGGGTCGGAGAATGCCCCGCCAGCGGGTAACGTCGGGTCCGTACCGCTTCGCCGGTTGGGCCGGCGGCGCGAACGAAGCCGGGCGGAGCGCAACGTCCGCAGGTCAGGGCCGGGTCTCCGGCCGATGAGTGCAGGGAGAACGTAGGTGGCACGGATCGGTGACGGCGGCGACCTACTGAAATGCTCCTTCTGCGGCAAGTCGCAGAAGCAGGTCAAGAAGCTCATCGCGGGCCCAGGGGTCTACATCTGCGACGAGTGCATCGATCTCTGTAACGAGATCATCGAAGAGGAGCTGGCCGAGTCCGGCGAGGTGAAGTGGGAAGAGCTTCCCAAGCCGATGGAGATCTGCCAGTTCCTCGACACCTACGTCGTGGGTCAGGATCAGGCGAAGAAGGCACTCGCCGTCGCGGTCTACAACCACTACAAGCGGATCCAGGCCGAGGCGGCTGGCGCGCCGGGCTCCGGCAGTGACGCAGTCGAGCTGGCCAAGTCCAACATCCTGCTGCTCGGTCCGACGGGGTGCGGCAAGACCCACCTGGCGCAGACCCTGGCCCGGATGTTGAACGTCCCGTTCGCCATCGCCGACGCCACAGCGCTGACCGAGGCGGGCTACGTCGGCGAGGACGTGGAGAACATCCTCCTCAAGCTGATCCAAGCCGCCGACTACGACATCAAGCGCGCCGAGACCGGCATCATCTACATCGACGAGGTCGACAAGATCGCCCGCAAGTCGGAAAACCCCTCGATCACCCGGGACGTCTCCGGCGAGGGCGTGCAGCAGGCCCTGCTCAAGATGCTGGAGGGCACGGTGGCCAACGTGCCGCCGCAGGGCGGGCGCAAGCACCCGCACCAGGAGTTCATCCAGATCGACACCACCAACGTGCTGTTCATCTGCGGTGGCGCGTTCGCGGGCCTCGACCAGATCATCGAGTCCCGCACCGGGCAGGGTGGCACGGGCTTCGGCGCCCGGCTCCGGTCGGTGTCCGAGCGGTCGACCGACGACATCTTCAGCCAGGTCATGCCGGAGGACATGCTCAAGTTTGGGCTGATCCCCGAGTTCGTCGGCCGGCTGCCGGTGATCACCAACGTGCGCAGCCTGGACCGCAGCGCCCTGGTCCGGATCCTCACCGAGCCGCGCAACGCCCTGGTCCGGCAGTACCAGCGCCTGTTCGAGCTGGACGGCGTCGAGCTGGAGTTCGACGAGGCGGCGCTGGAAGCCATCGCCGATCAGGCGATGCTGCGGGGCACTGGTGCTCGTGGCCTGCGGGCGATCATCGAGGAGGTCCTGCTCTCTGCGATGTACGAGGTGCCGAGCAACCCGGACGCCGCCCGCGTGCTGATCACCCGCGAGGTTGTCCTGGAGAACGTCAACCCGACGATCGTGCCGCGTGAGTTCACCGGCCGTCGCGCCCGGCGCGATCGCGAAGAGAAGTCCGCCTGATCCTCCCCGCATCACGCCGGCCGTCGAGTTCTGAGACGGCCGGCGTGATCGCGTTCGGGCGCCGGCCGCTGACCACCCGCGCCGGCTGGGCCGTGACCCTGTCCGTGAGCGGTCTTCCAGCCGTACCCTTTGCCCATGCGTGTCGCCGTCTGCCAGCTGAACGCCCGGGACGACCGTAAGGCCAATCTGGCGGCCGCGGAGGCCCTGCTGGAGCGCGCTGCCGCCGGCGGCGCCGATCTCGCCGTCCTCCCGGAGTACGTCGACTACCTGGGTCCCGCCGCAGGGCTGCCCGAACCGGAGCCGGTCGACGGGGAGGTGGGCAGCTTCTTCGCCGGGGTCGCCCGGCGGCTCGGGATCTGGTTGGTGGCCGGCTCGTTCCACGAGGCCGGCCCGGACCCGGAGCACACCTGGAACACGTCGCTGGTCTTCGACCGTTCCGGCAGCCTGGCCGCGAGCTACCGCAAGATTCACCTGTACGACGTGGAGATCCCCGGTCGGGTCTCGTACCGGGAGTCGGCGAGTGTCGCGCCCGGGGTCCAGCCGGTGGTGGTCGACGTCGAAGGGCTTCGGGTCGGCCTGTCGATCTGTTACGACCTCCGCTTCCCGGAGCTGTACCGACGGCTCGCGTCCGATGGTGGCGCTCAGCTGCTGGTGGTTCCGGCCGCATTCATGATGCACACCGGCCGGGACCACTGGGAGGTTCTGTTGCGGGCCAGGGCGATCGAGAACCAGTGTTTCGTGGCGGCTGCCGGCCAGACCGGCGACCATGAGCCCGGTCGCACCTGCTTCGGGCGCAGCATGGTGGTCGACCCGTGGGGGACGGTCATCGGCCAGGTGCCGGACGGGCCGGGAGTTTCCGTCGTCGATCTGGACCTCGACCGGCTCGACGCGATCCGCGCGGAGCTGCCCAGCCTCGCCAACCGCCGGCTCTGAGCCTCAGCCCTCCAGCAGGACGCCGATCACCGCGAACCCGGCGATGGCCGCTGCGGTGACCAGCAGCGCCGTGGTCATCCGGGACCGCCCCCGGCGGGCCAGTCGTCCCACCGAGAGCACGAGTACGACCAGCACGACCGCACCGATCACCACCTGCCAGAACGGCCCGATGAGGCCGAGCAGTGCCTCCTCGGCGACCACCCTGGCACCGTGCCCGGACTCATCCATGACTGACACTCTGGCACGTCGAGGCGGTCCGCGTCCTCGGCCGCACCGAGGAGTCTGCCGCGCGCCTCGTCCGAACCAGTGATGAACCCTGATTTGCCTTCTCCGGGCCGTCCGCGTAACTTTCTCTCTGCACGGGGGAGGCCGGACAAACCGGCCGAGAACGGGCGCCAGGCTCGTGGCGGGAACGCCGAGCGAGACTGAGGATCGGGCGGTGCGGAACACTCCGGATACGGGGTTGCGAACGCGAAGCCGACCGGGTAGAGTTCTGAAGCCGGCAGGAGCCGGGCGGAGAGCCGCGAAGCGGCGATCGGCCGGTCTGCGGCTTCCCACGACAGAAACGAACGTCGGAAACGACGCGCGTCATCGTGGACTCGAAGCAGCAAGAGTATCCGCAATATCGCTGAAGCACGACGAACCGGGAAATGTCGGTTTGACACGGCGGAAACGAGCGGGTAACGTAGTAAAAGTGCCTGGCGCTGAAAGCGTCGGGGTTGTGGAGCGGTAAAGCCCCGGGATGGGTTCCACTGAGTGTGGTGCTTTGATCGGTGTGTGGTTGTTCTTTGAGAACTCAACAGGGTGCTTGTAAAGCCAGTGCCAATGATGATTTATACCCCGGACTGGTCAGTTTTTGCTGGCTGGTTGGGATTCCTTTGGCAACAATTTGTTTGTTG
>NZ_BSTU01000001.1:2567449-2643588 GCF_030269705.1 Micromonospora sp. NBRC 107095 | reverse complement strand
GGCCCCCCGCCCCCCCACCCCCCAAGCACCCCCCTCCCCCCCCCCCCCCCCTAACCCCAGAACCCCCCACCCCCCAACCCCCCCCACTCCCACCCACCCCCGCCGAGTTGATCAGGAAGTTGTTGCCCCGACACGCCGACGCGGGTGGCAACAACTTCATGATCGACGGCTTGGGTGGGCTGGGCGGGGTGGGGCGGGCGGGTGGGGTGGGCGGGTGGGGTGGGTGGGGGTTAGCGGAGGGCTAGGCGGGCGGCTCGGGCGTCGCGCTTCTCCTCGAAGCGGCTCGCGGCGCGGTCCAGGTCCGCCAGCTGGGTGGCGAGCTGCTCGCGGGCGGCCTCGCCGTCGGCGTTGAGGCCGGTCACGTTGAAGACGTCCCACTGGCGCAGGACCGGCTGCAGCACCTCGTCGCGGTGCTGGCGCAGGTCGTAGATGCCGGCCAGGGCGATCGCCACCGACTTGCGGGCGAAGCCGTCGATGCCGTTGCCCGGCATCTGGAAGTCGGCCACCACGTCGGCGACCGCCCGCATGGCCTGACTCGGAGCCAGCTCGAACGCGGCCGCGAGCAGGTTGCGGTAGAAGACCATGTGCAGGTTCTCGTCGGCGGCCACCCGGGCCAGCAGCGCCTCGCACGCAGGGTCGCCGGTGGCCTTGCCGGTGTTGCGGTGCGAGATGCGGGTGGCCAACTCCTGGAACGAGACGTACGCCAGCGAGTGCAGCACCTCGTCGCCGTGGGCGTTGGTGTAGCCCTCCGACATGTGCGTCATCCGGGCCCGCTCCAACGCCACCGGGTCGACCGCCCGGGTGACGGTCAGGTAGTCGCGGATCGCGACGCCGTGCCGCCCCTCCTCGGCGGTCCACCGGTGCACCCAGGTGCCCCACGCGCCGTCCCGGCCGAACAGCGTGGCGATCTCGTGGTGGTACGAGGGCAGGTTGTCCTCGGTCAGCAGGTTCACGATCAGCGCGGTGCGGGCCACGTCGGGGATGGTGGAGTCGGTCGGCGACCACGCCTCGCCGCCGAGCGGCCCGTCGAAGGTCCGCCCTTCGCTCCACGGCACGTACTCGTGCGGGAACCACTCCTTGGCGAGCGAGAGGTGGCGGTCGAGGTTGCGCGCGACCACCGGCTCCAACTCGACGAGCAGCGCGGTCTGACTCAATGTGGTGCTGACGGTCACGAGAAACTCCCTACGGTGGCGTAACTTACGCTACCGTAGGTCCCCGTGGCCGTTAGCGCCAGTGGGGACACTCAACCGACCGTCGGAGTGAGGTCCACCAGGGGTGGCATCCACTCCTCGGCGGCCGCCGTGACCTGCTCACCGGAACGGATGTCCTTCACCTCGTCCGGCGCTCCCTCGGCACCGGGGAACCAGACGTACGGGATGCCGCGCCGCTCGGCGTAGCGGATCTGCTTGCCGAACTTCGCCGCGCTCGGCGACACCTCGGTCGGCACCCCACGCCGCCGCAACGCCTCCGCCACCCGGTTGCTGGCCGTCCGCTGCTCCTCGTTGGTCACCGCGACGAGCACGGCGGTCGGCACCTCCCGGGAGACCGACAGCGCCCCTGCGCCGAAGAGCAGCCCGAGCAGCCGGGTCACCCCGATCGAGATCCCCACCCCCGGGTACGAGACAGTGCCGGCGCTGGCCAGGTTGTCGTACCGGCCGCCGGAGCAGATCGAGCCGAAGCGCTCGTATCCGCGCAGCTGGGTCTCGTAGACGGTGCCGGTGTAGTAATCCAGCCCACGGGCGATGCGCAGGTCCGCCACGCAGAGCCCGGGTGAGTGCGCGGCGGCGGTCTCCACCACCCGGATCAGCTCCTCGATGCCCTCGTCGAGCAGCGGGTCGCTCACCCCGAGCGCCCGGACGGCGTCGGCGAACGACGCGTCCGGGGCGGAGATCTCGGCCAGCGCCAGGCACGCCTTGGCCTGCGCCTCGCTCGCCCCGGCGGTCTCGGCGAGCAGGTCGGCCACCTTCGCCGGGCCGATCTTGTCGAGCTTGTCGACGGCGCGCAGCGCGGCCTCCGGGTCGGTCAGCCCGACGCCCCGGTAGAAACCCTCGCTGATCTTGCGGTTGTTGACCTGGATCGTCACCGGTGGGATCGGCAGCGAACGCAGCGCGTCCCCGATGACCAGCGGCATCTCCGCCTCGTGGTGCGGGGCCAGGGTGTCCCGGTCGACGATGTCGATGTCGGCTTGGACGAACTCCCGGTAGCGGCCCTCCTGCGGCCGCTCGCCCCGCCACACCTTCTGGATCTGGTAGCGGCGGAACGGGAAGCTCAGCTTGCCGGCGTTCTCCAGCACGTACCGGGCGAACGGGACGGTCAGGTCGAAGTGCAGGCCGAGCTGGTCGTCACCGGTCGGGCCCTCTGCGTCGGCGTGCAACCGCCGGATCACGTAGACCTCCTTCGAGGTCTCGCCCTTGCGCAGCAGCTGGTCCAGTGGCTCAACGGCCCGGGTCTCCAGCGGCGCGAAGCCGTACAGCTCGAAGGTGGCCCGGATCTTGTCGAGCACGAACTGCTCGATCATCCGCTGACCGGGGGTCCACTCCGGGAAGCCGGAGATGGGCGTGGGCTTGCTCATCGGCGTACTCCTTGCGGTTCCGCGCCGGTGGCGCGGTGGTGTCGTGGGTCCGCGCGCGGCGCGGACGAAGATCTAGAGGCCCCGGGTGGGAGCGGCCGGCGACGTGCCGGCCACCTCGATGAGGTACGGGTTGCTGGCGCGCTCGCGGCCGATGGTGGTGCTGGGGCCGTGGCCGGGCAGCACGACGGTGTCGTCGGCCAGGGGGAGGATCTTGTCGCGCAGGCTGGTGAGCATGGCCGGCATGCTCCCGCCCGGCAGGTCGGTGCGGCCGATCGACCCGGCGAAGAGGACGTCACCGGAGAGGCACAACTCGTCCGCCTCCCAGCTCGACCCGGCGCCCGGCAGCCGGAACAGCACCGACCCGCCGGTATGGCCCGGGGCATGGTCGACGGCGATCTCCAGGCCGGCGAGGGTGAGGGTGGCGCCGTCGGTCAGCTCCGCCACGTCCTCCGGCTCGGTGTAGCTCAGCCGGCCGCCGAAGAGCGACGTCAGGTCGGTCGAGAGGCCCTTGGCCGGGTCGGCCAGCATTTCCCGGTCACCCGGGTGCACGTAGGCGGTGATGCCACGCGCACCGCAGACCGGCGCGACCGAGAAGGTGTGGTCGAGGTGGCCGTGGGTGAGCAGCACGGCGGCCGGATGCAGGCGGTGCTCGGCGAGCAGCGCGTCGAGGCGGCCGAGCACCCCGATGCCGGGGTCGACCACCACGCACTGCTCCCCCGGCGCGGTGGCAACCACGTAGCAGTTGGTGCCGAAGGCGTCCGCGGGAAAGCCGGCCACGAGCACTGGCGCTGTCCTTTCCGTCGAGCAGCTGTCGTCCTGCCCCGCAGCCTATCGGGCGCGCCCAGAGAGTTTGCCGCGTCCGTCCCAGGCACCCCGCAGGGCACAGTGACGATCTCCGATAAGCGCTGCTCGGGACGGGGCGGACCTCGTACACCACATTCCCAGTCACTAGCCGTACACTCTGGCGGGCGTGTGGCGCGGCACACGTGACGCCCGGACGGGCCGGGGCGACCGGCCGCCGGCGACGACCAGGTAGAGGAAAGGGGAGCACTGGTGGCTTCCAGCAGGGACCGGCAGCGCAAACTGGCACGGGCCAAGCTCGACCGGCAGTTGGCTCGCCGGGCGGCCGCTACGCGGCGCCGACGGCAGATCCAGGCCGGAGTCGGCGCCGCTCTGATCCTCGTGTTGGTAGTGGCCGGCTCGGCCTGGGCGCTCGGGGCGTTCGACTCCGACCCGAAGCAGAACACGGCCGCGGCCGAAACCTGCCTGTGGACGCCGCAGGACGCGACGGCCAACACCAACCTCAAGGACGTCGGCACGCCGGCCACCAAGGACCTGCCCACAGACGGCACCCGGCCGATGACCGTGACCACCAACCAGGGCGCGCCGATCACCGCGGAACTGAACCTCACCAACTCCCCGTGCGCGGCGGCGAGCATCGCCCACCTGGCGAGCCGGTCGTTCTACGACAACACCAAGTGCCACGAGATCACCACCGAGGGCGCGCTGCGCTGCGGCGACCCGTCCGGCACCGGTCTCGGTGGGCCGACCTACTCGTTCTACGACGAGGAACTGCCGACCGTGCCGTCGGCGTCACCGTCGGCCACCCCGGCCCCCGACCAGCCGCCGACGTACCCGAAGGGCACTGTGGCGATGGTCTCCAACCCGCCGGGCAGCAACGGCAGCCAGTTCCTGATCTTCTTCAAGGACTTCACCACCACCGACCCGAAGTACCCGGTCATTGGCCGGGTGACCGGCGGGCTGGACGTGGTCGAGAAAATCGGCGCCCTCCCGACCGTGGACAATGGGACCGGGGCGAAGGTCAAGCCCAGCACCGATGTGACGATCCAGAGCCTCACGGTCGGTGAGCCGGTCTCCGCCGCGGCACCGGCGCCGTCGGCCTCCGGCACCCCGGCCAGCAGCCCGAGCGCCGGCTGACCGGGCGCCACCACCCACCCAAGCGGCACTCAGCAGCAGACAGCCAGGAGGATCCAGGCGTGACGTCCACCAGAGAGCGGCAGCGCGCGGCGGCCCGCGCCCGGCTCGAGAAGGAGATGGCCGAGCGCGCGGCCAAGGCCCGCAAGCGCCGGCAGACGACGGCGATCGTCAGCGCGGGTGCCGCGCTGGTGCTCGTGGTCGCCGGCACCGTCTGGCTGGCGGTGAGCCTCGGCGGCGACGACAACAAGAGCGACACCGCCACGCCAGCGGCGGGCGCGGCCGAGTGCGCGTTCAACGCGGTGCCCACCGAACAGCGGCCACCGCAGATCAAGGACGTGGGGTTGCCGAGCAACGAGCAGTCCGCCAAGGGCGTCCAGACCATGACGATCGACACCAACCTCGGCCCGATCACCGCCAAGGTCGACCGGTCGCTGGTGCCGTGCACGGCGGGCAGCTTCACCTACCTCGCGGAAAAGAACTTCTTCGACAACACCAAGTGCCACCGTCTGGTGACCGAGGGCATCAAGGTGTTGCAGTGCGGTGACCCCAGCGCCACCGGCAACGGCTGGCGGGACACCGACGGCCAGGGCGGCCCGAGCTACCGCATGGCCGAGGAGAACCTGCCCACCGACAAGCGCCCGCCGTACCCGGAGGGTGTCATCGCGATGGCCAACTCCGGCCAGCCGGGCAGCACCGGCAGCCAGTTCTTCATCGTCTACGGCGACTCCCCGCTGGACCCGGCGTACACGGTGCTGGGCACCATCACCGGCGGCCTGGACCTGGTCAAGGACGTGGCCAAGGCCGGCGACGACGGGGCGTTCGCCCAGCAGGCCGGCGGCGGCCACCCGAAGAAGGAGGTCATCATCAAGGACCTCACGATGAGCAATCCGCAGGGCTGACACCCGCGCAGACGACACAGCGCCCGCCGGCTGAACCGGCGGGCGCTGTCGTGTTCGGGGTACGGCGTCAGGCGCCCGAGGTGACCCGGTAGGCGTCGAACACGCCGTCGACCTTGCGGACCGTGGCCAGCAGGTGGCCCAGGTGCTTCGGGTCGGCCATCTCGAAGCTGAACCGGCTCACCGCCACCCGGTCACGGGTGGTGGTGACGGTGGCGGACAGAATGTTGACCCGCTCGTCGGAGAGTACCCGGGTGACGTCGGCCAGCAACTTGTGCCGGTCCAACGCCTCGACCTGTATGGCGACCAGGAACGTCGAGGCGGAGGTGAGCTTCCAACTCACCTCGACGACCCGCTCGCTCTGCGCGCGCAGGTCCTCGGCGTTGGCGCAGTCGTCACGGTGCACGCTCACCCCGCCGGAGCGGGTGACGAAGCCGAACACCGAGTCCGGTGGGACGGGGGTGCAGCAGCGGGCCAACTTGATCCAGACGTCGCTGACGCCCCGGACCACCACGCCCGGGTCGCTGCTGCTCTGCCGGCTGCGCGGCGGCCGGGTCGCGACGGCGGTCTCGGCGATGTCCTCCGCCGCGCCCTCCTCGCCCCCGTACGCGGCCATCAGCTTCTGCACCACCGACTGCGCGGAGACCTGGCTGTCGCCGACCGCCGCGTACAGCGACGCCACGTCGGCCAGGTGCAGGTCGCGGGCGATCGACATCAGCGCGTCGGAGGTGAGCATCCGCTGCAACGGCATGCCCTGCTTGCGCATCGCCTTGACGATCGCGTCCTTGCCGGCCTCGATCGCCTCCTCGCGCCGCTCCTTGTTGAAGTACTGGCGGATCTTCGTGCGGGCGCGCGGGCTCTTGACGAAGCCCAGCCAGTCCTGCGTGGGGCCGGCCGTCTCGGACTTCGACGTGAAGATCTCGATCACGTCGCCGTTGGACAGCGTCGACTCCAGCGGCACCAACTTGCCGTTGACCCGCGCCCCGATGCACTTGTGCCCCACCTCGGTGTGCACCGCGTACGCGAAGTCCACCGGCGTCGAACCCGTCGGCAGCGGGATGACGTCACCCTTGGGGGTGAAGACGTACACCTCCTGGCTGGACAGGTCGAAGCGCAGCGCGTCCAGGAACTCGCTCGGGTCGGCCGCCTCCCGCTGCCAGTCCAGCAACTGCCGCAGCCAGGTCATCTCGTCGATGTGCGCCGGCGGGCCGACGATCTGGGTGCCCTTGTGCTCCTTGTACTTCCAGTGCGCGGCGATGCCGAACTCGGCGGTGCGGTGCATCGCGTACGTGCGGATCTGCATCTCCACCGGTTTGCCGGTGGGCCCGATGACAGTCGTGTGCAACGACTGGTACATGTTGAACTTGGGCATTGCGATGTAGTCCTTGAACCGGCCCGGCACCGGCTGCCAGTTGGCGTGGATCACACCCAGCGCCGCGTAGCAGTCGCGAACCGTGTCGACCAGGATGCGCACACCGACCAGGTCGTAGATGTCGTTGAAGTCGCGACCCCGCACGATCATCTTCTGGTAGATCGAGTAGAGGTGCTTCGGCCGACCGGTCGTCTCCGCCTTGATCTTGGCGGCCTTCAGGTCGGTCTGCACCTTCTGCGTCACCTGCCGCAGCAGCGCCTCGCGCTGCGGCTGGTGCTCCCCGATCAGCCGGTTGATCTCCTCGTAGCGCTTCGGGAAGAGCGTGCCGAAGGAGAGATCCTCCAGCTCCCACTTGATCGTGTTCATACCGAGCCGGTGCGCCAGCGGCGCGAGGATCTCCAGCGTCTCCTTGGCCTTCTGCTCCTGCTTGGGGCGGGGCAGGAAGGTCAGGGTGCGCATGTTGTGCAGCCGGTCGGCCAGCTTGATCACCAGCACCCGCGGGTCCTTGGCCATCGCCACGACCATCTTGCGGATCGTCTCGGCCTTGGCCGCGTCGCCCAGCTTGACCTTGTCGAGCTTGGTGACGCCGTCGACCAGCAGGGCGACCTCGCCGCCGAAGTCGGCGCGCATCTGGTCCAGGGTGTACTCGGTGTCCTCGATGGTGTCGTGCAGCAGCGCGGCGACCAGGGTGGTGGTGTCCATCCCCAGGTTGCCGAGGATCGTCGCGACGGCGAGAGGGTGCGTGATGTAGGGGTCACCGGACTTGCGGTACTGCCCGGAGTGCCACCGGGCGGCCGTGTCGAAGGCGCGCTGGAGCAGCCGGGCGTCCGCCTTGGGGTGGTTGTCCCGGTGGCTCGCGATGAGCGGCTCCAGCACCTCGCTGACCTGAGAGGTCTGCCAGGGCGCGTTGAACCGGGCCAGCCGGGCCCGGACCCGCCGGCCGGTGGGCGCGTTGGACAGCCCGAAGCCACCGCTGGGCGATGGCTCGACGCCGGCGTCGCTCGGGAACGGCACCACCACACCGTCGGCGCCGGGAGACGCCTCGGCGCTCGGCGGGCCGCTGGTCGGACGCACCGGGCTCTCGCCGGAAGCCCTGCCGGAGCCGTTGCCCGTCACCCGGGCCGGCGCGTCGCCTGTCCGGTCAGTCACCGAGCCGTCAGCGTCGCCTGTCGGGTGCACCGTGCCCTCCGCCGGAGGGACGACATCGTGGGACACCGGCCTCCTCACCGCTCGCCGGAAACACGCCGGCCGAAGATCGGCCGACCTGGTCTCGCCCGCCGGACGGGGTACCGCCGGCGTCAGCAAAGGGCAATGCTACCCGCACGGACGGTCCCCTGCCGCTCCGCCGGACGGTCGGCGCCGGGTCCATCCGACAGGTCCGGGATCAAACAGTCATCCGGGTATCGACCGGCTCAAACAGTCAGCAGGGCGTGGACGGGACGCGGCGCCAGTCGCTCACGCCCACCCAGGAAGCCGAGCTCCAGCAGCACGGTGAAGCCGGCGACGGTCCCACCGGCCCGCTCGACCAGGTCCAGCGTCGCCTCGGCGGTGCCACCGGTGGCCAGCACGTCGTCGACCACCAGCACCCGGTGCCCGGCGGTGAAGGCGTCCTCGTGCACTTCCAGCGTCGCCTCGCCGTACTCCAACGCGTAGGAGACCGAGTGCGCCGGGCGGGGCAGCTTGCCGGCCTTGCGCACCGGCACCACGCCCACCCCCGTCGCGTACGCGATGGCCGCCGCGACGACGAACCCACGCGCCTCGATGCCGACCACCACGTCGAAGGCCTCCCGCCCGTGGTACGAGATGATCCCGTCGATCACCTCACGGAAGACCTTGCCGTCGGCGAACAGTGGCATCAGATCCTTGAACAAGACGCCCGGCTTGGGAAAGTCGGGCACGTCCAGCACCCGACTGGCGACCAGTCGGGCGGCCTCCGGGCCACTGTCCCCGCGCGCTGCGGTGCTGTGGGTCTCCGTCACGGCTGTTTCGCTCTCCTTCGACGACGAACGGCGTCCGGCAACAGCATGCCGGACGCCGTTCGGGTGTTTCCTGTCGGGTCAGCGCCGCTTGGCGCCACCCGGCCGGTTGCCGCCACCACCCGGGCGACCGCCCCGGGCACCGGTCGGGCGCTTGCCCGCCGGCCGAGCGCCCACCTTGGGGGCGGCACCGGCCAGCGCGGCGGCGTCCTGGTCGACCGGCTCGTCGGACGCGACAGCCTGGGCGGCCGGGCGCGCGGCGCCCTTACCGGGGACCTCGCCGCGGGCGACAGCGCCCCGCCGGCTCAGGACGCGCTTGTTGTGCGCCTGGATCCGCGGGTCGTAGTTCTTCAGCAGCGCCAGCAGCGGGGTGGCCACCAGGATGGAGGTCAGGAACGCCACCGCCATACCGACGAACAGCACCAGACCGAGGTCCTTCAACGTGCCGGCGCCGAGCAGGCCGGCACCGATGAAGAGCAGACCGCCGACCGGCAGCAGAGCGACGACGGAGGTGTTCAACGACCGCATCAGGCTCTGGTTGATAGCCAGGTTGGACGCCTCGCCGTACGTCTGGTTGTTGTTGGCGGTGATGCCCCGGGTGTTCTCCTGGACCTTGTCGAAGACCACCACCACGTCGTAGAGCGCGAAGCCCAGGATGGTGAGGAAACCGATGATCGTCGACGGGGTGACCTCGAACCCGACCAGCGAGTAGATGCCGGCGGTGAGGATCAGGTTCGTGATCAGCGAGACGACCGCGGCCACGGCCATCCGCCACTCGAAGCGCAGGATCAGGTAGACCATCACCAGCGCGATGAAGATGACCAGACCGAGCACGGCCCGCTCGGTGACCTGGCTGCCCCACGCCTCACTGACCTGGTTGCTGCTGATCTGGTCGGCGTTGATGCCGAGGTCCTCGGCGATCTGGGCCTTGACCGCGGTGGCCTGCTCCACGGTGAGCTGCGGCGTGCGCAGCTCGTACGAGTCGCCGCCCGGGCCGCCGACCTTCTGCGTGGTCGCCACCGTGACACCGGTGTTCTCGGCGGCCAGGGCCGAGTTGACCTCCCGCTCGGCGTCGTCCAGGGTGCCGACACTGGCCGGCACCTGGAACGAGTTGCCGCCGGCGAACTCGATGCCCAGGCTGAACCCGCGGATCGAGAAGCTGAGGATCGCGATCAGGATCAGAACCCCGGCGACGCCGAACCAGAGCTTGCGCCGGCCGACGATGTTGAGACCGGCCTCGCCGTTGTAGAGGCGGCTCGCCAGACCGTTTTCAGCCATCTCAGGCCTCCTTGGCGCGCGGGTTGCGGGGCTGAGTCGGCTGGTTGCGGGCCGGGAGCGCCCGGCCCAGACCGCTGACCCGCGGGGACAGGAACGCCCGGGTCCGGGCGAACATCGTCATGATCGGGTGACGGAAGAGGAACACCACCACCAGGTCCAGCACGGTGGCCAGGCCGAGCGCGAACGCGAAGCCCTTGACCGTGCCGACCGAGACCACGTAGAGCACCACCGCGGAGAGCAGGGTGATCGCGTTGGCCGAGATGATCGTGCGACGGGCCCGGATCCAGGCGCGCGGAACCGCGCTACGCGGGCTGCGCCCCTCCCGGATCTCGTCTTTCAGTCGTTCGAAGTAGATGACGAACGAGTCCGCCGCCACACCGAGCGAGACGATCATGCCGGCGATGCCGGCGAGGGTGAGCGTGAAGCCGATCTGCCGGCCGAGCACCACCAGCGCGCCGAAGACCAGCAGCGCGGAGAGGATCAGGCTCAGGAAGATGACCGAGCCGAGCAGCCGGTAGTAGAAGAACGCGTAGATGATGACCAGCAGCATGCCGATGCCGGCCGCGAGCAGACCAGCGCGCAGGTGGCTGGCGCCCAGGGTGGCGGTGACGTTCTGCGCCTCCTGCTGCTCGAAGGTCACCGGCAGCGCGCCGTAGCGCAGCTGGCCGGCGAGGGTGCTGGCGTCCTTCTGGGTGAACTGGCCGGTGATCTGCGAGTTGCCGGTCAGCACGCCCTGGATCTCCGGGGAGGACACGATCTCGTTGTCCAGCACCACGGCGACCCGGCACTTGCCGTCCTGGCCCAGCGCGGTCGCGTCACAGGCCTGGCCCTCGTTGTTGAACGCCTCACGGGTCAGCGAGGTCCACTTGCCCTGACCGTCACCGGTGAAGTCCAGGCTGACCACCCAGGCGTTGGTCTGGTCGAGCACCGCATCGGCGTCGGACACGTCGGTGCCCAGCACCTTGGCCTGGTCGAGCAGGTACTTCGAAGCACCGTCCTCGCAGGAGACCACCTGCTGCTTCGGGTCGGAGATCGACGCCGGGGGGCGCTGGTCAAGCTGCGCGCAGCCGATCGTCGGCACGTTGAACTGCATCTGCGCCGGCAGCACCGCGACTTCCTGCGGAGACAGCGTGCCGAACGGCTTGAGCTTCTCGGCCAGCGACGGGTCGGCGGTCAGGTCGGCCGGGGCCTGCAGCCCGTTGGCGGCCTGCCACGCGGCGGCGCCGACCTTCTGCTCGACGAGCTTGCGCTGCTCCTCGATGCTGGCCGGCACCGGCTCCGAGCTGGCGGTGGGCGCGGCGGCGCTCGGCGAGGCCGAGGCGGACGCGGAGGGCGTGGCACTGGGCGACGCCGGGGCCATCCCGCCCTGACCACCGCTGGGCGACGAGGTCACCTTCGGCGAGGCGCTGCCCGTGGGGGTCGGGGTCGCGGCGCCGGACGGGGTCGCGCTGCCGGTCGGGGCGGCACTGCCGGACGGGGTCGGCGTGGCGGCGGGCGGCGCCTCGGCCACACCGCTGCCGGAGGCGGCCTTGAGCACCTTGCGGAAGCGCAGCTCGGCGGCTTCGCCCACGTCGTCGAGGTTGCGGTTCTCACCGGGCAGGGAGATGACGATGTTGCGGTTGCCCTCGGTGACCACCTCGGCCTCGGCCACGCCGAACGCGTTGACCCGGCTCTCGATGATCTCGCGGGCCTCCTCGAGGTTCTCCGCCGTCGGGGGCTTGCCGTCGACGCTGTTGGTCGCCTCCAGTGTCACCCGCGTGCCGCCGATGAGGTCCAGACCGAGCTTGGGCTCGAGCCGGTCCTTCCAACTGCCGCTGGCGCCGGCGAAGAACACCAAAAGATAGAGGACCACGAAGATGAACCCGAGCACGGCGAGCTGCCGCCCGGGGCGCATCTGTCCCTGAGGTGGTGCCACGGCTGTCCTGTCTCCCTGTACGGTCGCGCCGCTGTCGCAGCGGCGGCGGTGTCGGGCCGGGGGTCCCGCCCGACGGGTCTGCCTTGAGTCGACGAGATGCCGACACGAGGACCGGGCCCCCCGGCGCGGAACGCCGACGGCCACCGGAACGTGTCGACGCCCGACGTCGACCCAACTATCCAGTTTTCACGCTTCGCCCGCTGCCCCGTCGGGGCGCGACGACCCCGGAAGCCGGGTCGACCGGCCGTACGCCGGACTCGCCGCTCCCGGGGGGAGGGGTCAGTCCTTGGCGGTGTCCGCGTCCTCGGTGACCGGCTCGCTCGGCAGCTCCGCACGGGTGACCACCCGCGCGATGGCCGGGCGGGCGTAGCGGGTCTGCACGCCCGGGGCGACCTCGATCAGGACGGTGTCGTCCTCGATGCCGGTGACCGTGCCGTAGAGCCCGCCGATGGTCACGACCTCGTCGCCGGGGCCGAGATTGGACTGCATCGCCTCCGCCTCTTTGCGGCGCTTCTGCTGGGGCCGGATCATCATGAAGTACATGACGCCGAAGAGCAGGGCGATCATCAGGATCGGCGTGAAACCGCCGGCCCCGCCACCCGCTGCTGCCAATTGCACGGTTACTGACCTTCCCATTGGCCGCCTGCCCGGCACCGTGGGTGCCGGAGCGGAGGCGGATTCTCACGTCCTGTACAGACCGCGGCGAAGTCTAAACCCTGCACCTGAGAACGCCGAATGCGGCACAGATCACGTTCACATCACGGCTGTTCGGCATCCGACGAGAACAGATCGGGCACAGGTGGACTATCTACACCAAATGTACCATTCGGTGGCGTCCGCCCCAGATGCCGCCAGGCAGCCTCGGTCGCCACCCGCCCCCTAGGCGTACGCGCCAACAGCCCGGCTCGCACCAGAAACGGCTCGCAGACCTCCTCGACCGTGTCCGGCTGCTCCCCCACCGCCACCGCCAGGGTGGACAACCCGACCGGGCCACCCCGGAACGAGTCGACCAACGAGGTCAGCACCGCCCGGTCCAGCCGGTCCAGGCCCAGCGCGTCCACGTCGTACACGATCAGGGCGGCGCGGGCGGTATCGAGATCGACCACCCCGTCCGCGCGGACCTCGGCGTAGTCGCGGACCCGGCGCAGCAGCCGGTTGGCGATCCGCGGCGTACCCCGGGACCGGCCGGCGATCTCGGTCGCGCCCTCCGGGGTGATCGGCACCCCCAGGATCCGCGCCGAACGGTGCAGCAGCGTCTCCAGATCCGCCGGGGAGTAGAAGTCGAGGTGCGCGACGAAACCGAACCGGTCCCGCATCGGCCCGGTCAACAGGCCCGACCGGGTCGTGGCACCGACCAGGGTGAACGGCTCGACGTCCAGCGGGATCGCCGTCGCCCCCGGACCCTTGCCCACCACCACGTCGACCCGGAAGTCCTCCATCGCGCTGTACAGCAACTCCTCCGCCGGCCGCGCGATCCGGTGGATCTCGTCGATGAAGAGCACGTCGCCCTCGGCGAGGCTGGTCAGGATCGCCGCCAGATCACCCGACCGCTCGATCGCCGGGCCGCTGGTCACCCGGATACCCGCGCCCAACTCGGCGGCGACGATGTTGGCCAGACTCGTCTTACCCAACCCGGGTGGGCCGGAGAGCAGAATGTGGTCCGGCGGCGACCCCCGCCGCATGGCGCCCTGCAACAACAGGTCCAGTTGGTCGCGGACCCGGTCCTGGGCGATGAACTCGGCCAACCGCCTCGGCCGAACCGTGGCCTCCGCGTCCCGGTCGGCGTCGCTGACGTACGCCGAGACGAGCCCTTCGGTCTCGCTCATCGGGCCGTCGTCATTCGCGACTGCGGGGCTCGCAAACCCGGCTCACTCCTCGCGCTCATCGGGTCCGACCCAGCAACCGGATGGCCTGCTTGAGCAGCACCGGCACCGGCGGGGTCTCGCCCTCGATCGACTCCGCCACCGCGGCCACCGCCTGATCGGCCTGACTGGTTGTCCAACCCAACCCCACCAGTGCCTGCCGGACCTGCTCCGGCCAGCTGCCGCGGGTCACCCCGGCCGACCCGTCGGCACCGATCGGCACCGGGCCGATCCGGTCGCGCAGCTCCAGCACCAGGCGTTCCGCACCCTTCTTGCCGATACCGGGCACCCGGGTCAGGGCGGCGGTGTCGGCGTTGGCGATCGCCTTGCGGACCGCGTCCGGGGTGTGCACCGCCAGCACCGCCTGGGCCAGCCGCGGGCCGACCCCACTGGCGGTCTGCAACAGCTCGAACAGCGACTTGGCGTCGTCGTCGGCGAAGCCGTAGAGGGTCAGCGAATCTTCCCGCACGATCAGGCTGGTGGCGAGCCGGGCGACCTGGCCGACCCGCAGTTCCGCGAGGGTCCCCGGGGCGCAGTGCACGGCGAGCCCGACCCCACCGACCTCGATCACGGCCTGGTCCGGACCCGTCGCGGTCACCGTGCCGCGCACGCTGGCGATCATCGTGCTCCTCCTCGTCGTGCCCGGTCGGCCGCAGCGGCCAGCTTGGAGCGGGTCCCGCCGCGCCACACGTGGCAGATGGCCAGGGCCAACGCGTCGGCGGCGTCGGCCGGCTTCGGCGGCTCGGCCAACCGCAAAAGGCGGGTCACCATCGCGGTCATCTGCGCCTTGTCGGCCTGACCGGACCCGGTCACGGCCGCCTTCACCTCGCTCGGGGTGTACGTCTGCACCGGCAGCCCGGCCCGCGCCCCGGCCAGCACCGCGATGCCGCTGGCCTGCGCGGTGCCCATCACCGTGCGGACGTTGTGCTGGCTGAACACCCGCTCGACGGCGACGCTCTCCGGTTGGTGCTCGGCCACCAGCTCGCTCAGCGACCGGTCCAGGTGCAGCAGGCGCAACGCCAGGTCGTCGGCCGGGTCGGTGTAGACCACGTAGTAGGCGACCAGGGTGCAGGGCCGGCCGGGCACACCCTCGACCACTCCCACCCCACACCGGGTCAGACCCGGGTCGACACCGAGCACGCGCACGCCGCCCCCTCCCCAACCGTCAGCAGTACGTGTGTTCGACACCCTAACCGGCGCCCTTCCCACCAGCCCCACGGGACACGCCCCCGCGGCCCACACCCCACGGGACACGCCCCCGCGCCCCGCGCCCCGCGCCCCGCGCCCCGCGCCCCGCGCCCCGCGCCCAAGATCCGAGCAACTTCCCCGATGTTGCTGTCTCCGATACGCCGGAGGCAGCAACATCCCCGAATCTGCGCGGATCTTGGTGGACCCACACCCCTACCGACCCGCAGGTGCGTGGGTTCGAACACCCACAGCCGCCAAGATCGCGCTCGAACCAGGATCGAGTGGTCACACAACAGCGGGATGCCACTACTTCCTGGTCGAGCGCGATCTTGCGGGCGCGGCACGGCACGGATCGCCACGTCATCCCGACCTCGCCCGTTGATCGACTCGATTTTCAGGAAGTCGCGCTGTCAGAGGCGCCCCGACGCCCCGACTTCCTGAAAGCCGAGTGGATCACTGCGCGAGCCGAGACGGCGCGACGCGGGGCGACGCGACGCGGGGCGGGGCGACGCGGGGCGGGGCGACGCGGGGCGGGGCGGGGCGGGGCGGGGCGGGGCGGGGCGGGGCGGGGCGGGGCGGGGCGCGGGGATGGGAGTGGGCCTGACTGCGGACGGGAGCGGGCGGGTGAGTGGATGGCGGGGGCGGGCGGGCCACACAGCTTCGGCACGGAGTATGTGTCGCCGGCCCATGTGCCGGGGAGCACACAGCTCGTAACTTCTTGCGCCATGACGGCAGAACCCGTGGTGCTCCCCCACGTCGTACAGGTCGACCTCACCGGTCGGACCGCCCTGGTCACCGGGGGCGGCGGCGGCATCGGGCGGGCGTGTGCCCTGCGGCTCGGCGCGGCCGGCGCCACGGTGCTCGTGGTGGACCGCAACCTGGAGGCGGCCAAGGCGGTGGCCGCCGAGGCCGGGGGGCGGGCGGAGGGGGTCGACCTGTCCGACGCCGCGGCGGTGGACTCCCTCGACGCGGACGTGGACATCGTGGTGAACAACGCCGGGCTCCAGCACGTCGCGCCGTTGCAGGACTTCCCCGTCGAGCGCTTCGAGTACATCCAGCGGGTGATGGTGGAGGCACCGTTCCTGCTGATCCGCCGGGCGCTGCCGCACATGTACGCCCGCGGCTGGGGGCGGGTCATCAACATCTCCTCGGTGCACGGGCTGCGCGCCTCGCCCTACAAGGCCGCGTACGTCTCGGCCAAGCACGCCCTCGAAGGGCTGTCGAAGGTGGTCGCGCTGGAGGGCGCCGCGCACGGGGTCACCGCCAACTGCATCAACCCGGCGTACGTGCGCACCGCCCTGGTGGAGAGCCAGATCGCCGACCAGGCGGCCAGTCACGGCATCGACGAGACCGAGGTTGTCGAGAAGATCATGCTGGCCCGCGCCGCGATCAAGCGGTTGATCGAGCCGGAGGAGGTGGCCGAACTGCTGGCGTACCTCTGCTCGCCGCCGGCGGCGTTCATCAGCGGAGCGTCGATCGCCCTCGACGGGGGCTGGACGGCCAACTAGTGGGGCTGAGCACAATGTCGACCATGTCATCGCCGGTGGAGTTCCTGGAGCTGCTCGCCCGAGAGGCCGCGGCCGTCGAGTTCGAGGGACCACTGGTGGCCGCGCGGGCCGCCGGGCTGCCGCCGGAGCGGCTGGCCGAGCTGGAGCAGGCCAGGGCGGTGGCGTTGCGGGTCCGCGCGCTGCTGGAGCGTCGCCGCCGCCGGGAGAGCGAGCTGTCCGGCCTCTACGACACGGTCAGCGACCTGGCCGGGCTGCGCGACCTGGACGACGTGTTGCGGGCGATCGTGCACCGGGCCCGCCACCTGCTCGGCGCGGACGTGGCGTACATGACGCTCAACGACGACGAACGCGGCGACACCTACATGCGGGTGACCGACGGGTCGGTCTCGGCCCGTTTCCAGCGGCTGCGCCTGCCGATGGGTGCCGGCCTCGGTGGCCTGGTGGCCCAGTCGGGCGCCCCGTACGTCACCGCGAACTACGGCGAGGACGCCCGCTTCCACCACACCGGCGAGATCGACGCGGGGGTGGGTGAGGAGGGTCTGGTGGCGATCCTCGGGGTGCCGCTGCGGCTCGGCTCCACCTCGATCGGGGTGCTCTACGCGGCCAACCGTTCGGCCCGGCCGTTCGTCCGGGAGGAGGTGGCGCTGCTGGTGTCGTTGGCCGCGCACGCCGCCGTGGCGATCGACACCGCCCGGCTGCTGGCCGAGACCCGTTCGGCGTTGGCCGAGTTGTCGGCGGCGAACACCACCATCCGGGCGCACAGCAGTTCGGTGGAGCGGGCGGCGGCGGCCCACGACCGGATGACCGCGTTGGTGCTGCGCGGCGGTGGGGTGGAGGACGTGGCGGCGGCGGTGACCGAGGTGCTGGGCGGCGCGCTGCTGGCGTTGGACGCCGAGGGCCGTCTGCTGGCCCGGGTGGGTGAGATCGAGGAGCCGGACCGCGCGGACATCGTCGAGGCGGTGGCCGCGTCCCGGACCGAGGGGCGCAGCGTCCGCCGGGGTCCGCTCTGGTACGCCGCCGTGGTGGCCGGCGCGGAGAACCTGGGCGCCCTGGTGCTGCGCCCGGACGACGAGTTGGTCGACGCCGACCAGCGCATCCTGGAGCGGGCCGCGTTGGTGACCGCGTTGCTGCTGTTGTTCCGCCGGACGGTCGCGGAGGCGGAGGGGCGGGTGCGGGGCGAGCTGCTGGACGACCTGATCGCCCGCCCGCTGCGCGACACCGACGCGTTGCGCAGCCGGGCCCGTCGGCTCGGCGTGGACCTGGACGCCCCGCACGTGCTGGTGGCGGTGGGTGACGACGCGATCGCCGCGACCGGTTCGGCTCGGCAGCGGGTGCTCTCCTGGGCCACCACGTACGCCTCGGCGCGCGGCGGACTGGCAGCGGCGCGCGATGGCCGGGTGGTGCTGATGCTGCCGGGCTCGGACGCCGGCGGCAGTGCCCGCGCGGTGGCCCGGGACCTGTCCCGGGTGACCGGCCGCCCGGTGACCGCCGGGGCGAGTGGTCCGGCGAACACCCCGGCGGCGCTGGCAGTGACGTTTCAGGAGGCGGACCGGTGCCTGACGGCGTTGGGCGCGTTGGGGCGTGCCGGGGAGGGCGCGAGCACCGTGGAGTTGGGCTTCGTCGGGTTGTTGCTGGGCACTGTCGGTGACCGCGGTGAGAGGGACGTGACGGAGTTCCTCAGCGCCACGGTCGGCCCGGTGCTCGACTACGACGCCCGCCGCGGCACGGCGCTGGTGAAGACGCTGGAGGCGTACTTCGGGGTGGGTGGCAGCCTGGCCCGGGCCGCCGAGCAACTGCACGTGCACGTCAACAC
Source organism: Micromonospora sp. NBRC 107095 (assembly GCF_030269705.1). NCBI lineage: Bacteria > Bacillati > Actinomycetota > Actinomycetes > Micromonosporales > Micromonosporaceae > Micromonospora > Micromonospora sp. NBRC 107095. The sequence goes on along the minus strand of NZ_BSTU01000001.1, from coordinate 2,625,270 downwards.
GGTGACCCAGCGGTTGGAGCGGGTCGGGCAGTTGCTCGGCGTCGACTGGCAGCGGCCCGAGCGGGCGCTGGAGGTGCAGCTCGCGCTGCGTCTGCACCGGCTGCGCGCGCCGGTCGGCTGACCGACTCCGGGCCGCCCGTGCCGACGGCATCGTGCCGTGGACGCCTGGTCGGCGGGCACCCCGCTGACCGACACCCGGTCAGCGGGCACCCTGACCGCCGCCGTCAGCGGGCCCGGATGCCCTCCAGCACCGCGTCGACCACGCGTTCGGGCAGGTCCTTGTCGTCCAGGTCAGGATTCCACTGCAACACCCGCTGGATCAGCATCGGCCCGGTGAGCAGCGCCATGGTCACCTCGACGTCGATGTCGGCGCGCAGCACGCCCTCGTCGATGCCGCGCCGCAGCACCTCGCGCATCAGCTGCCGCCGGGGCTCGATGATGTTCTGGTAGAGCTGGTACTGGTCCGGGGTGCGGTTCACGGCGGGCACCAGGCAGGGCATGATCTTCGCCGCTCGCGGGTCGACGTTGGTGCCGACCGCGCCGACCAGCAGCACCAGGTCGTCGCGGACGGAGGTGCCGACCGGCTGAGCCATGATGCCCTTGAGCCGGCGCAGCGCGTCCAGCAGCAACGCGTCCTTGCCGGCCCAGCGGCGGTAGATGGTGGCCTTGCCGACCCCCGCGCGGGCAGCGATGGCCTCGATCGAGAGCGCCTCGGTGGTGCTGCCCTCGGCGAGCAGGTCGAGGGTGGCCTCGATGATCGCCTCGTCGGCACGGATGCTCCGCGGTCGCCCGGGCGACCGCGGAGCATCAGCAGTGGACGTCATGTCCGACATTCTTCCCGCACCTAGGCCGTGCCGGCCAACTCGGGCTCGGCGACCGGCGCCACCGGGGCGACGCTGGTCTCCTCCTTGCCCGGCATCCAGCGCAGCACCACGATGATCCCGAGCGCGGCGATCACTGCGGAGAGCCCGGCCGCCCAGTGCATGGCGGTGACGAAGGCGTCGTTGGCCGCCGAGATCAGCCCCGGTGCCGCCGGGCCGAGCTGGCCCGCCGCCGCGTACGCCCCGGAGATCGACTCGTTGGCCGCGTCCTGGGCCTGCGTGGGCAGGCCGGTCAGCGCGTCACCGATGTCACTGCGGTAGACAGCGGAGAGCACCGAGCCGAGGACGGCAACGCCGAGCGCGCCGGCCACCTGGCGGATGGTGTTGCTGACCGCGGAGCCCACCCCGGCCTTCTCCCGGGGCAGCGCCGACATGATCGACTCGGTGGCCGGCGGCATGATGTTGGCCATCCCGGCGCCCTGGATGAGGAAGACGAGCAGCACGATCCAGATCGGGGTGGAGGCGCCGATGAAGACGAAGGCGCCGAGTGACACAGCGGTCAGCACCAACCCGACGGCGGCGACGGCCTTACCGCCGTAGCGGCGGACCATCGTGGCGCTGCGCGGCGCGAAGACCAGCTGGGCGCCGGCGAAGGGCAGGAAGAGCAGACCGGTCTGCAACGGGCTGTAGTCACGCACGAGTTGCAGGTAGAACGACCCGAAGAACATCGAGCCCATCGCGGCGAAGAACACCAGGCCGACGATGGCGACCGGAGCGGCGAACCGGGGCACCTTGAACAGCCGGACGTCCAGCGACGGGTGGTCGCTGCGCCGCTCGTGCTGCACGAACCAGGCCAGCACCGCGACGCCGACCAGGATCGAGCCCCAGGCCAGCGGGCGGCCGAATCCGTGCTCGCCGCCATCGATGATGCCGTAGGAGAGGGCGACCAGGCCGACCACGGAGAGCAGGACGCCGAGCACGTCGATGCGGCCCGGGCGCGGGTCACGCGACTCGGGGACCAGCAGCGCCACCAGCACCACGCCCGCGGCGACCACCGGCACGTTGATCAGGAAGACCGAGCCCCACCAGAAGTGCTCCAGCAGCGCGCCGCCGAGGATCGGGCCGATCGCCACGGCGAGGCCGACAGCGCCGGCCCAGACCCCGATGGCCCGACCGCGCTCGCGCGGGTCGAAGACGTTGGAGATGATCGACAGCGTCACCGGCATGATGGCCGCGCCGCCGACCCCCATCAGGGCGCGGGCCGCGATGAGCTGTCCGGGGCTCTGGGCGTACGCGGAGAGCAGCGACGCCAGGCCGAACACCAGCAGACCGATCATCAGGAAGCGCTTGCGGCCGGCGCGGTCGCCGAGCACGCCGAAGGTGAACAGCAGCCCGGCGAAGACGAGGGTGTAGGAGTTGATGGACCACTCCAGCTCGCCCTGGCTGGCACCGAGGCCGTGCACCGGGTCGGCCAGGGTGCGCAGGGCGACGTTGAGGATCGTGTTGTCGAGGACGACCACGAGGAGGCTGATCACCAGCACCCCCAGGATCGCCCACCGCCTCGGGTGTCCCGTGTTGTTCTGCAGTTCCATTCCTGGCTTTCCCCCCATGATCACCCGCGACGAAATACGATACGGGTCAGACTCGTAACGCGAGTCAGCGTACGACGCGCATTAACGATACGGTACCGATCCGTATCGTATGTGGTGGGCGTCACGCCCCGGCGGTACCGCCAGGCAGGCCGCGACGGCGTCCGCCAACGTGCCGAGCCGCACGGCCGGCTCGCCGAGCGGCTCGATCCACCCCGGCCCCGCGCCGTACACCCGAAGGCGCGGGAAGTCCCGGGCGAAGCGCACCAGGCGGTACGCGCGGCCGGTGAGCGGCGTCTGCGACCAGAGCACGACGGTGCGGGGTCGGGCCCGGTGCGCCGCACTGGCCAGCGCGCCCCAGGGCAGCGCCGGGCCGAGATACAGACAGCCGCGGCCCCGCTCGCGCAGCGCGGCGGCGAGGGCGTGCAGCCCGAGGCAGTGCGCCTCCTGCTCGGCGCCGGCCAGCAACACCCCGCCCGCGGGCAGGGCCCGGCCGGGCTCCCGGCGGTACACGTCCATCCCGACCCGGACACCCTCGCTCAGGGCGTGCTCGACGGCGATCTCAGCGGCGGTCCGCCCCGGCACCCGGGCCAGCAGCGGCCCGCAGACCTGCTCCCAGAGCGCCTCGACTCCCCACGCGTGCGCCATCTCCAGCAGGACAGTGGCGACACGGTTACTGTCCAGGTCCTCAGCCGCGAGACAGACGCGCTTGTACGCGACCTCCACGGCATCCGCCGGCATCGAAGCGCTCAGCACCACACGTACCCCCGGGTAGACGGTCTCTACCCGGGGGTTCGCTCGGAGGGCGCGTGGCGGATGCGCCGTCGCGCAATCTCAGCGGCGACGGGCCGCCAGCCGGTGGGCCAACGCGGCGACACTTCCCCAGATGCCGCGCCGGAACAGCACCACGACGAGGACGAATATGCCGCCGGTCACCAGGCCGATCGCCTCGAACCCGGAGAACGACAACCAGTCCTCCAGCCGGACCACGAGGGCGGCGCCGAGCACCCCACCCCAGAGGGTCCCGATCCCGCCGAGCACCACCACGATGACCGCCTTGCCGGAGGTGGTCCAGTGCAGCACGTCCAGGGAGACGAACCGGTGGCCGACCGCGAACAACCCGCCACCGAGGCCGGCGATGAACCCGGACAGCACGAACGCGGTGAGCTTGTAACGGTGCACCGGGTAGCCCAGTGCCCGCGCCCGGGCCGGATTGTCCCGGATGCCGACCAGCACCCGACCGAACGGTGAGTGCACGATCCGCCAGGCGGCGGCGAGCCCGAGCAGCACGATCGGCAGGATCGCGTAGTAGAAGAAGTAGTCGTCGGTGAGGTCGATGCCGAACAGCTCGCGGGGCACCCCCTGCAAACCGTTCTCGCCCTGGGTCACCGAACGCAACTCGTTCGCCACGTAGTAGACCATCTGCGCGAACGCGAGGGTCACCATGGCGAAGTAGATGCCGGTCCGCTTGACCGCCAGGTACCCGATCGGCACCGCCAGCACGGCCGCGGCGAGGGCCCCGGCCAGCACCGCCAGCGGAAACGGCAGACCGGCGTGGATGGCCACCAGCCCGGTGACGTACGCGGAGGTGCCCCAGAACGCGGCGTGACCGAAGGACATCAGCCCGGTGAAACCCAGTAGCAGGTCCACGGCCACGGCGAACAGCGCCCAGCAGAGGATGTCGACCGCGACCGCCGGGTAGAGGCCGTTGGGCAGCCACACCGCGACGGCCAGGCCGACGGCGAGCAGCGCGTACCGAACCCAGCCGGGCGCGCGGGCCACGGCGATCAGCCCGGACGGCGGCGTCGAGCGGGACGCGTCGGTAGGAGTGTCCACGGTGTTGGTCATGCGGGGGCCTCCTCCCGACCGAACAGGCCGGCCGGGCGCCAGAGCAGCACGCCGGCCATCACCACGAAGACGATCGTCTGCGAGACGAGCGGGAAGTCGGAGAGGTACGCCTCACCCCACGCCTGCACCAGCCCGATGCCGAAGCCGGCGGCGACCGACCCGAAGATCGAGCCCAACCCGCCGATCACCACCACGGCGAACACCACGATGATCAGGTCGGCGCCCATCAACGGGTTGACCGCGCGCATCGGCGCGGCCAACACCCCGGCGAGGCCGGCCAGCCCGATACCGAAGCCGAAGACCGGGGTCACCCACCGTCCGACGTCGATGCCGAAGGCGCGGGTCAGGTCCGGCCGCTCGGTGGACGCGCGGACCACCATGCCGATCCGGGTCCGGGTCAGCACCCACCACACCGCGACGCAGAGCAGCACCGTGAAGCCGAGGATGAACACCCGGTACGTCGGGAAGTCGAACAGCCCGAAGTCGACCGACCCGCTCAACACCGACGGCGTCTCGTACGGGCTGGACTGCACGCCGTAGCGCAGCTTCACCAGGTCCTGAAGGATCAGCGTGAGACCGAAGGTGAGCAGGAAGTTGTAGAGCGGGTCCAGTTTGGTGAGCCGGTGGATCACCGCGCGTTCCAGCGCCACGCCCAGCAGACCCAACCCCACCGGCATGATCACCAGGGCGGCCCAGAACGGCACGCCCGCCTCACTGAGCAGCACGTACGCCCCGAACGCGCCGAGCATGTAGAACGCGCCGTGGGCAAAGTTGACCACCCGCAGCATGCCGAAGATGACCGCGAGCCCGAGGGCGAGCAGGGCGTAGAACGCCCCACTCACCAGCCCGTTGAACGTGTTCTGCGCAAAACCACTCATAGCTTGCAGTCCGCCGAGGGCGCGCGGAACGCCTCCGCGGCGGGGATCGTCTTGAGCACCTTCACGTAGTCCCACGGCTCGGTTACCTCGGACTGCGGCTTCACCTGGGCGAGGTACGCGTCGTGCACCACCCGGTGGTCCTCGGCGCGGATCTTCCCGTTGCGCAGGAAGACGTCCTCGACCGTCTTGCCTTCCAGGCTCTTGACCACGGCGTCCGCGTCATCGGTGCCGGCGGCCTGCACCGCCTCCAGGTACTGCCACGCCGCCGAGTAGTTGGCCGCGTGCGCGAACGTCGGCCGGGTGCCGGCCTTCTGCTGGAAGCGGTCGGCGAACTCCCGGTTCTTGGCGTCGAAGTTCCAGTACCAGGCGTCGGTGTACGTGGTGCCGGCCAGCGCGGCCGGGGTGAGCGAGTGGATGTCGGTGAGGAACATCAGCCCCACCGCCAGGCCGACGCCCTTGTCCCGCAGCTTGAACTCGTTGTACTGCTTCACCACGTTGACCAGTTCCGCACCGGCCTGCATGGTGCCCAGCACGTCCGGCTTCGGGTTCAGGGTCGGCGCCTTGAGCAGGAAGGTGGAGAAGTCGCCGCTGGTGTTCGGGAACGGCGCCCCGTCCCTGCCGACGACAGTGCCGCCGGCCGCCGTGATCGCGGTGGAGAAGCTTTTCTCCATGTCCTGACCGAAGGCGTAGTTCGGGTAGAGGATGTACCAGTTCTTGCCGATCTGCTCGGTGGTGGTCTTCCCGGTGCCGTTGGCCAGCATGTACGTGTCGTACGCGTAGTGGAAGGTGTACTTGTTGCAGCTCTTGCCGGTCAGGTCGGTGGTGGCCGCTCCGATGTTGAAGTAGAGCTTCTTCTTCTCCTTCGCCACGTCGGCGACCTTCAACGCGGCCGACGAGGTGGGCACGTCCAGGATCAGGTCGACGCCCTTGCGGTCGTACATCTCCTGGGCCTTGGAGTTGGCCACGTCCGGCTTGTTCTGGTGGTCGGCGGTCTCCACGGTGATGTCGGTGGTCACCGCCTTGTCGCCGTACTTCGCGGTGAAGTCGGCGATGGCCATCTCCACCGCCGCCACCGAGTTCTTCCCGGACAACTCCGAGTACGCCCCGGACTGGTCGTTGAGCACGCCCAGCACGATCTTGTCGCCGGTCAGCTTCTGGTCGCCACTCGACTGAGGTCCGCCGCCGCCGCATCCGGCGACCAGCACCACCACGGCCGACGCCGCGGCCACACCCATCGTCCTGCGCATGCCCACTCCATCCATCCCGCGCGTCGTCGCGCGGGTCGTCGTTGGGAAAATTCAGATCCCGAGGTACGCGAGCAGCTCGCGCTCGCGCGAACGCACCTCGGAGTTGTCCATCGCCTCGGCGACCCGGCCCTCGGCCAGCAGGTAGTGCCGGTCGGCGACACCGGTGGCGAAGTGCAGGTTCTGTTCGACCAGCAGCACTGTCACCCCGTGCCGCTTGGCCTCGCGCAGCAGGTCGCCGACCTGCTGCACCAGCAGTGGCGACAGCCCTTCGGTGGGCTCGTCGCAGAGCAGCAGCCGGGCGCCCATCCGCAGCACCCGGGCCAGCGCGAGCATCTGCTGCTCGCCGCCGGAGAGCATGGTGGCCGCCGAGTCCCGTCGGGTGTGCAGGGCCGGGAACGCCTCGTACACCCGCTCCAACGACCACGGGTCGGGGCCGACCGTGGGTGGCAGCGTGAGATTCTCGGTGACGGTCAAGGTGGCGTAGCTGCCCCGATCGTCGGGCACCCAGCCCAACCCCAGGCGTGCCCGCTTGTGCGCCGGCAGCCTGGTGACGTCCCGCCCGTCCAACTCCACCGTGCCGCGCTGACCGGGATGCAGTCCCATCACGCAGCGCAGCAGGGTGGACTTGCCGGCGCCGTTGCGGCCGACCAGGGTGACCACCTCGCCGGCGGAGACCTCGAGGCTGACGTCGCGCAACACCTGCGCCTCGCCGTAGAAGGCGGACAGGTTCTCAATGCGCAGCATCGGCGACTCCCAGGTAGGCGGTGATCACGCGCTCGTCGGTGCGGACCTGCTCGTACGGGCCCTCGACGAGGACCTTGCCGGCCTGGAGGACGGTGACGGTGTCGGCGAGCCGGCCGACCACGCTCATGTTGTGCTCGACCATCACCACGGTCCGGCCCTGGCGGACCCGACCGATCAACTCGACGGTGCGGTCGACGTCCTCCAGGCCCATGCCCGCAGTCGGCTCGTCGAGCAGCAGCACCTTCGGGTCCAACGCCAGGGCGATGGCCAGCTCCAGGGCGCGTTTCCGGCCGTACGCCAGGGCCGCGGAGGGGGCGTGCGCCAGTTCGGCCAGCCCCACCATGGCCAGCAGTTGGTCGGCCCGTTCGGCGTAGCGGCCCATCAGCTTCGCCGAGCGCCAGAACCGCCAGCCCAGCCCGCTTGACGACTGCAACGCCAACGCGACGTGCTCGCGGGCGGACAGCTGGGGAAAGAGGCTGGTGATCTGGAACGAGCGGGCCACACCGAGCCGGGCCACCTGCTCCGGGGGCAACCCGGTGACGTCCCGCCCGGCCAGCTCGATCCGTCCACCACTGGGTCGCAGGAAGCCGGTGAGCAGGTTGAACAGGGTGGTCTTGCCCGCGCCGTTGGGGCCGACCAGCGCGTGCACGCTGCCCGACGCCACGTCGAGGTCGATGTCGTCGACTGCCCGGAAGCCCCGGAAGTCGCGGGTCAGCCCACGGGCCGACAGGAGCGCTTGCCCGGCCATCGCCTCATCCTCCGCACGTCGCGGCGACGGTCGGTTCGGTGACCGCGGTCACAGGCCCGTCGCGTGGACGAAACCTACGGCGGGCCGCCAGAGTCGAACCATGTCGATGGACTCCATATTCGACCCACGTCTGACGTGCGTGAACTCCACTCCCCGTGCCGTCGACTTGACCGGACCCCCTAGGTTGATGATCCACACAGCCCAACGGAAGGTCCCCACCCCATGCCCGTCGGCTTCACCATGGCGATCGTCTTCGCCGTCGCCCTGGCGGTCAGCGCCGTCGTCGCTCTCGTCGCTCCCGCCCGGCCACTCAAGCGGATGGCCGCCCTCGCGGCGCTCGGCCTTCTCGCCCTCACACTGGTGGTCGGCATCGCCTCCAGCGCCCACTCGGTGCCCATCCGCTCGGTCGGCATCGTCACCAGCTTCGGCAAGCCCACCGGAGAGGTGACCGGATCGGGCCTGAAGTGGGTGGCGCCCTGGCAGAAGGTCGGCGAGTGGGACGCGGGCCGGCAGAAGTACGACCACATCGGCGGCAACAACTGCGTACGCGTGCGCACCGGCACCCTCGCCGACGCCTGCGTCGAGGTGCTCGTCGAATGGCAGGTCAAGCCGGAGAACGCGCCGAAGCAGTTCATGGACTACAAGGGCGACTTCGGCAGCTTCCGCGGTCAGCGGGTGGGCGTGCAGCTCGACAGCGCGGTGAACGACGCCTTCGCCGCGTACAACCCGCTGGAGAAGATCGACGCCCGGACCGGTGACCTCAACGTCGACCTGAAGCCGTTTGCCGCGAACATCAAGACCAGCGCGGAGACCCGCCTCGCCAGTGACGTGGACATCCTCTCGGTGACCATCACCCGGGTCAACCACGACGACAAGACCGAGGGCAACATCAAGGCGTTCCAGGACAAGCTGGCACAGACCCGCAACCTGGAGCAGGACCGCAAGAACGCCGAGATCTCCAAGCAGATCACCGAGACCAACGCGAAGGTGGACAAGGTGACCCGCTGCCTGGAGATCGCGGAGAAGAACGGCGCGAACCCGGGCCTGTGTATCAACCCGGGCATCGTCACCGGCAAGTGACAGCGGGCCGGCCCACCGGTGGCGGGTGGGCCGGCCCCGGTGCTCGGCTGGTCGCTGGCCCTAGGCGAAGCTGAACAGCGGCGGAAACACCAGCACCACGATCCAGGCCCACGCCGCGTACACCGGCAGGTAACCGGTCTGCCACCGTTCGAGCGCCGCGAACGGCGTACGTCGGCGAATGAAGGTCAGCAGGAGCCACGCCGACCACGCGAGGTTGACCAGCAGGATCACGTTCTCGCCGAGCGCTGCCGCCCGGTTGGGCGTACCGCCGTAGTCGTCGGTGATGCGCCCGGTGATCTCTATCAACACCAGCACGTCGATGGCCAACGCGCTGACCACGAGCGCGAGTTGGAGTTTGTCGAACGGGCCGGGCAGGGCCGACGGATCGCGGGCCGACAGTGAGTAGAGCAGCAGCCCGAGCACCACGACCAGCAGGAGGTCGAAGAGGAGCAGCGCCTCACGCTCGACGTCGATGCCGTGGCTGGTCCAGACGACAGCGACGAGGAAGGCGAGCAGGGCGGCCGTGAAGAGCGGGGTGAACAGCCGGGTGAGCACCGGCGCGATGTTCTCGACGACGCTCTGCTTGGCCTCGACGAGCCACCCGGCCACCACGACAGCCGCCGCGGCGCCACCGGGCAGCAGCCACTGCGAGACGAACTCCTCCGGGACGATGCCGATGGCCGCGAACGTGTTGAACAGGAACGCGGCGAGCACGCCGCCGCCGAGCGCCATCAGCACCAGGTAGATGAACCACTCGCCGGTGAACCGGATGAAGTCCATGCGCCGACGCGACGAGCGCCAGTCGTCGGCGACGTAGGCCAGGCCGACCACCAGCCACAGGGCGATGGGAAGGTGGACGCTGGTGACGACCACGGACTGCGAGTCGTCCGCCAGGGGGTAGGCGTTGGCCGCCACCGCGCCGAGGGCGAAGAAAACCGCGAGTGCCGCGATCACCGGCCGTCGGGCGCTCCGACGCCAGGCCAGGTACGCCGCCAGCCAGGGCAACGCGAACAGTGTGAAGTTCCGCGCGTAGAACGCGCCGTCGTCGGCGAAGCTCAGCCCGAACAGCGCCGGCACCTTGACGGACACCAACGCGCCCGCCGCGCAGGCGAGCATCACCCACAGGTCCCGCCGGGAGCGGGTGCCGTCGGCCGGGCCGGCGGAGTCGCCGGTCAGCACCAACTGCTTCCACAACCGCTCCGAGTGTTCCCGGGCGAACTCGCGGGAGAGTTCGTCGAGGCTACCCATCCGTTTCACCGCGACCAGGAACGCCTCGTCCGCGCTCAGGCCGGCGGCGACGAGTTCATCGACGGAGCCGCGTAGGTGGTCTTCCAACTCGTCGGCGTCCACCGCCTGCAACTCCCGGCGACGGAGCACGTACTGGCGCCACTGGGCGAACTGCGCCTCCAACTCCTCCGGGCCGTCGTGTGCCGTCATGCCAGGCCCTCCAACGGGGGTACCGTCAGCGGCGCGCGGTGCTGCCAGATCTCCTTGAGCGCGCCCACCACCGTGTCCCACTGCCGGCGCTGCTCGGCCAGCTCAGCCAGGCCGCTGTCGGTGATGCGGTAGTACTTGCGCTTGCGCTCACCGGCGACCGACTGCCAGCTCGACTCCAGATAGGAGAGGCGCTCAAGTCGGTGCAGCAACGGGTACAGCAGCCCTTCGGTCCAGTCCAGCTCACCCCCGGACAGCTCGTTGATCCGCCGGAGGATGGCGTAGCCGTAGCTCTCGCCCTCGGCCAATATGCCGAGCACCATCGGGGTCGCCGAGGCGGCGACCAGGTCCTTGGCGACCTTCATGAAACCTCCCGCCCAAACCTAGAAGTACGATGCATAGTACTGCTAGGTATATCGCCTGGCGCAACCTCAGCGCCAACACCGGCCCGGCGAAAATCGCTCGAATCCCGATGGTCGGGTCACCACAATGGCCGGTGTGCCGGAGGTCAAGGTGGTGGTAGCCCATCAGGAACGCGCCACCCTGCGCATCGGCGACGTGTTCCTGAAGATCGACGCTGATTCGAGGCGCACCGACGTCGAGGTCGAGGCGATGGCCATCGCGCCGGTCCCGACTCCCGAGGTCCTCTGGCGCCAGCCGCCCGTGCTCGCGCTCGCCGCCCTGCCCGGTACGGCGCTCGGCCGCCTCGGCGAGCCGTCGACCGCGTCGTCGGCGGCGTGGACCGCCGTGGGCGCCGCCGTTCGGAAGCTGCACGACGCGCCGCTACCGTCATGGCCCGGTCGCGACCGCGCCGAGTTGACCTCACAGCTCGACGCCGAGTGCGAGTGGCTCGTGCGCGACGGCGTCCTCCCCACCGACCTGGTCGCCCGCAACCGCCAGGTCGCCGAGGCGGCGCTCCGACCGTGGACCCCGGTGTTCACGCACGGCGACCTCCAGATCACCCACGTGTTCGTCGACGGCGACGAGGTCACCGGTGTGATCGACTGGTCCGAGGCGGGCCAGGGCGACGCCCTCTTCGACCTCGCCACCCTGACGCTCGGGCACGAGGAACGCCTCGCCGACGTCCTCGCCGGCTACCGCGCCGACGTCGACCTCGACGTCATCCGTGGCTGGTGGTCGGCGCGCAGCCTGCTGGCGATCCGCTGGCTCGTCGAGCACGGCTTCGACCCGTTCGCGCCCGGCTGCGAGGTCGACGTCCTGAAATCCCGGCTGTGACGGACGTCAGCTGAGGGTAACCACCCAGCGGGCGCCCTCGCCCCGGGCCAGCCGGTCGAACGCGGTGGGCGCCTCGTCCAACGGGATCGTGCCGCTGACCAGCACCCCCAGATCCAGTGCGCCGCCGGCCAGCTCGGCAGCCAGCATCGGCACCTCCCGATCCGGGTCGGACGATCCGTACACCGAGGAGCGCAGCGTGCGCGCCGAGTGGAAGATGTCCAGCGCGCCGAGGCTGACCATGTCGTCCTTCGCGCCCATCCCGACCACTGTCACCGCTCCGCCGCGCCGGGTGAGCCGCCAGGCGGCACGGATGGTGGCGGCCCGACCGACGCATTCGAAGGCGTGGTCGACGCCACGGCTCTCGGTGCGCGCCCGTACCTCCTTGGAGAGCCGGTCGTCGGAGAGCAGGAAGTCGGTAGCCCCGGCGGCCAGCGCCAGATCCCGCTTCGCCTCCGCGACGTCGACGGCCAGGATCGTGGTGGCACCGGCCCGGCGGGCCGCGCTGAGCACGGCGAGCCCGACGCCACCGAGACCGACGACCGCCACCGACTCGCCGGGCGTCACCCGGGCGGTGTTCCGGACCGCACCCACACCGGTGAGCACCGCGCAGCCGAGCAGTGCGGCCTGCTCGGGCGGCAGCCCGGCCGGGATCGGGATGACGGCACGCTCGGGTACCACCACCGCCTCGGCGAGAGCGCCAAGGCCGAGGGTCAGGTGCAGCGGGACCCCGTCGTCGGTCTCGCCACGCGCCACGGTCGGGGCTGTGGTGGCGGCGCAGAGCCACGGCTCGCCGCGCCGGCACCACCAGCAGGCCCGGCACGCCGGTGCCCAGTTGAGCACCACCGGGGTGCCGACGGCCACCTGCGCGCCCGGCCCGGTCTCGGCCACCACGCCGGTCGCCTCGTGCCCGAGCACCAGCGGGAACCTCGCGGCGAGGGTGCCGTTGACCATGGACAGGTCGGAGTGGCAGACACCGGCCGCCGTGATCGTCACCCGCACCTCGCCGGGGCCGGGCGCGGGCAGGCGTACCCGCTCGACCCGCAGCTCGGCACCCGACCCGCGCGCGACCAGCGCGCGGACGGTGACCGGCGCGGACGCCGCTTCGGTGCCGCCGCCCGGCGCTGCCGGGGACAGCTCGCCGCCGGTCATCGCTGGATCGCCTTCAGCTCGCAGAACTCGGCCAGCCCGTGCACGCCCAACTCCCGGCCCAGGCCGGACTGCTTGTAGCCACCGAACGGGGCGAGCGGGTTGAACGGGGCGCCGTTGATGTCGACGGCGCCGGTGCGCAGCCGCCGGGCCACCGCCAGTGCCGCGTCGGTGTCGGCGGACCAGACCGCGCCGGCCAGCCCGTACTTCGAGTTGTTGGCGATGGCGACCGCCTCGTCGGTGTCGGCGAACGGGATGACGGCGAGCACCGGGCCGAACACCTCCTCCTGGGCGAGCGCGCTGTCGGGGTGCACGTCGGCGAAGACGGTGGGGGCGACGAAGTGCCCCCGGTCCGGCACCGGCGCGTCCGGTCCACCGGCGACCAGCCGGGCGCCGTCGGCGACGGCCCGGTCGATGTGGCCGCGCACCCGCTGCGCCTGCGCGGCGGAGACCAACGGGCCGAGCCGGGTCGCCGGGTCGAACGGGTCACCGAGCCGGTAGCCGGCCACCGCCGTGGCGACCAGGTGGAGGGCTTCGTCGTACCGGTCAGCGTGCACCAGCATCCTGGTCCACGCGGTGCAGGTCTGACCCGAGTTGAGCAGGGCGTTGCCGACGCCCACCTTGACGGCGGTGGCCAGGTCGGCGTCCGGGAGGATCACGTTGGCGGACTTGCCGCCCAGCTCCAGCGCGACCCGGGCGATCCGGTCGGCGGCGAGCCGCATGATCCGCGCGCCGGTGGCGGTGGAGCCGGTGAACGAGACCAGGTCGACGTCGGGGTGCCCGGCGAGAGCTTCGCCGACCACCGGCCCGGTGCCGCTGACCAGGTTCAGCACCCCCGGCGGCAGACCGGCCTCGGTGACCGCGTCGAAGAGCAGGTACGCGGTCAACGGGGTCAGCTCACTGGGCTTGAGCACCACTGTGCAACCGGCGGCCAGGGCCGGGGCGAGCTTCGCCATCACCTGGTGCAGCGGGTAGTTCCACGGCGTGATCGCGCCGACCACGCCGATCGGCTCGCGGATGACGAGGGAGTTGCCGATGTGCTCCTCGACCGGCTCGCGGGCGGCGAGCGCCACATGGTCGCGCAGCACTGTCAACGGAAGCCCGACCTGCACCCGGGTGGCGAGCTTGAGCGGCGAGCCCAGCTCCCCGGCGATGGTGCGGGCGAGGTCGTCGGCCCGGGCGGCGAGCGCCGTGTGCAGCCGGTCGAGGTGAGCGGAGCGCTCGGCGGGGGTGGCGGCCGACCAGCCGGGGAACGCGGCGCGGGCCGCGGCGACGGCGCGGTCCACGTCGGCCGGGGTACCGGCCGGCACCTGCCCGATCAGCTCCCCGCTGCTCGGGTTCTCCACGTCGATCAGGTCGGTGCCGGCGGGCGACGTCCACTCCCCGCCGACGTACAGGTGGCGCCGGAGGCGCAGGGGGTCGGGCAACTGCGACGGCGGGGCGGCGGCGAGGTCCATGTCGTCCCTTCGAGGGTGGGCGATGGGCGATGGCGACGGGGTCGCGAGGGGCGATGAAACTAGCGCTGGGAGTTTGGACGCTACCCGGTGGGCCGGGCGGACTCCACCGGGTCGACGGTGCGGGCGTACTCGGCCGCCAGCCCGTGCAGCAGGGCGTCCAGGCCCAGGGCGAAGGCGCCCTCGTCGACGCTCTGCTGGTGTTCGGCGAGCCGGTGCGCCTGGCGCAGGTGCGGGTAGTGCGCCGCGTACAGCTCCGGGTCCTCGACGAAACCGCGGGCGAACGAGCCGAGCGCCGACCCGGCCACGAAGTAGCGCAGCGCCGCGCCGATGTGGGTGGCGCGGGCCGGCGGCCAGCCGGCCCGGACCAGGCCGCCGTAGACCGCGTCGGCCATCGCGAGGGCGGCCGGTCGACGACCCGGCCCCTGCGCGAGGTACGGCACGATGTTCGGGTGCGCGGTGAGCGCCCGCCGGTACGACCAGGCCCAGTCCCGCAGCGCGGTGACCCAGTCCCGGCTGGCGAAGCCACTGGTGTCGACGGCACCGGTGACCGTGTCGGCGACCGCGTCGAGGATCTCGTCCTTGGTGGCGAAGTGGTTGTAGAGCGACGGCCCGCGGACGCCCAGTTCGGCGGCGAGCCGGCGGGTGGAGAAGGCGGGCAGGCCCTCGGCGTCGATGAGCGCGGTGGCGCTCTCGACGATCAGCTGCCGGGTGAGCCGGGGCTGGCGGGGTCGGGGCACTGCGCTCCTCGCGGGTCTCGGGTCGTGGGGTCTGGACGAATGAAAACTTACACCGCTAGTTTAGGTGTGACCGCTGCGTCCCGCAGCGGCGCACCGCCACGCCGACCGAGGGGGAACCGTGAACTTCGCACTGTCCGACGAGGAACGCGCCGTCCGAGACACCGTGCGCGCGTTCATCACCCGCGAGGTGATGCCCCTGGAAGCGGAGGTGCTCCGCCGGGAACGGGCGCACCAGCCGGGCCTGGACCACTCCGAGGTGCGGGAACTGCAACTCAAGGCGCGCAAGTTCGGCTTCTGGGGCCTGGCCACACCGGAAGAGTACGGCGGGATGAACCTGCCGGCCGTCCTCCAGTCGTTGATCTGGACCGAACTGGGCCGCACGTTCGTGCCGTTCCGCTTCGGCGGCGAGGCGGACAACATCCTGTTCCACGCCACCGAGGAGCAGAAGCGGGAGTTCCTCATCCCGACCATCGAGGGCGAGCGCCGCTCCTGCTTCGCGATCACCGAACCGGGCGCCGGTTCGGATGCGGCCAACATCCGGCTGTCCGCCCGCCGCGACGGCGACGACTGGATCCTCGACGGCGAGAAGACCTTCATCACCGGCGGCCACGACGCCGACTTCGCCATCGTGGTCGCAGTGACCGACCGGGAGAAGGGGGCCCGCAACGGCGGCGCCACGGCGTTCCTGGTGGACCGGTCGATGGGCTGGCGGTCGGAGTTCATCCAGACGATGGGCGAGGGCGGTCCGGCGTCGCTGATCTTCGAGGGCGTCCGCGTGCCGCACCGCAACATTCTCGGCGAGATCGGGCAGGGCTTCACGCTGGGCATGGAGTGGATCGGCAAGGGTCGTTACACCATCCCGTCACACGCCATCGGCATCGCCGAGCGGGTGCTGCAGATGGCCATCGACTACGCCAACACCCGGGAGACGTTCGGCGCGACGATCGGCACCAACCAGGCCATCCAGTGGATGATCGCCGACTCGGAGACCGAACTGGAGGCGGCCCGCTGGCTGGTGCTGCGCTCGGCGTGGACGGTCGACCAGGGGCTGGATCCCCGGCACGCCTCGTCGATGGGCAAGCTCTACGGCGCCGGCATGGTCAACCGGGTGGTCGACCGGGTGCTCCAGATCCACGGCGGCATGGGCTACACCCGGGAACTGCCGATCGAACGCTGGTACCGGCAGGTCCGGCTCTACCGGATCTTCGAGGGCACCGACGAGATGCAACGGTTGATCATTTCCCGGGACCTGCTGCGCGGCTACACGAAGATCGGCGGCCACCTGGCCTGAGTCGTATGCCGTACGCGATCGGGGACGGCCGGGTGCGCGCCCGGTCGTCCCCGACGTCGGGTTTCAGCCGGTCAACGCCGTCAGCGCGGCGTCCACATCGGCCTCGGTGGAGTAGACGTGGAAGGAGGCCCTTACCCGGCCGGCGCGCACCGCCGCCCGGATGCCGGCCGCCGCGAGGCGCTGCTGCGCGTCGGGCACGTCCACGCTGACGATGGCGCTCTCCCCCGGTGGCCGACCCAGCCCGGTCAGGAACCGGTTGGCCAGCGCCACGTTGTGCGCCCCGATCGCCGACACGCCGATCTCGGCGACCACCTCCAGGGCGGGCGCCGCGCCGACCCAGCTGAACCAGGCCGGTGAGATGTCGAACCGGCGGGCGTCGTCAGCCAACCGCAGCGGCGGACCGTAGTAGGAGGCGTGCGGGTCGTCGCCCGCGTACCAGCCGGCGGCGTCGGGGCGCAGCCGCTCACGCAGCGCGGGGGCCAGATAGGCGAACCCGGTCCCGCGCGGATTCATCAGCCACTTGTAGCCGCCCACCGCCACCACGTCGGCCCGGCCGCCGTCGAACGGCAACCACCCGCACGCCTGCGTCGCGTCCACCGCCACCAGTGCGTCGTGCGCGCGGGCCGCGGCCACGATCTCGTCGTACGCCGCGACTGCCCCGTCTGCCGACTGCACCAGGCTGAACGCGACCAGGTCGGTATCGTCGTCGATGGCGTCGACCAGCGACTCCAGCGGCACCGTCCGGACCGTGACACCCCGCTCCCGCTGCACCAGCCAGGGGAAGAGATTCGAGGTGAACTCGACCTCGGGGACCACCACCGTGGCACCGGCCGGCAGCGCCGCCGCGACCGGCGCGAGGAGCTGGGACACGGCCGCGCCGACCGCCACGTCACCGGTCGGCACCCCGATCAGGCCGGCGAACGTTTCCCGGGCCCGGTGCGTCGACTCACCCCACCCCTCCCACGACGTACGACCAACCCGCCAGGCGGTAAGGGCCTCCTGCACCGCCGCCCACGCCGGCTCCGGCGGCAGCCCGTAGCTGGCGGTGTTCAACCAGCCCGGCTCCGGCTGCCACAGCTTCTGCGCCTGCTCGATCTCCATGCCCCGACGCTATGTCGAGCCCGGCGCGACGGGCACTGCCAATCGGCGACCCGCGGCCTCACCGGCCGCGGCCGGCCGACTCGTCGGCGGTGGGCCGCTGGATCCGGGTGAGGCTGTCGGCGAGACCGGCGAGCCACCGGTCGACCTCCACCAGGTGCCGGACGGACCGCAGGTCGGCCCCGCGCAGCAGCGGACGGATCCGGTCCAACTGGTCGACGCAGGTCATCGAGACCGGTGCCGGGCCCGCTGTCCGGCCGTGGGCGACCTCGTCGGCGAGGGTGTCGTACGCCGAGCGCAGGCGGCCGACGGCGTCCGCCAGCAGCGCCGCCGCCTCGGGCCAACCGGCGAGGCAGCCGGGCGGGTTGCGGCGCAGCAGCGCCTCAGCGCCCGGCACGACGTGGTGCCCGGTGCTCAGGACGGCATCCCAGTTCACCCGCTGACCGTGCGGATCGTGCCGCTCCGAGTGGTACTGGCAGTACGACGAGTCGATCAGGACCATCCGCCGACGGACCCGGCTGAGGGCACCCTCGGGTGGCGGGGCGTCGCCGAGCACCGCCTGGACCGTCTCTTCGACAGCGTCGGCGCTGGCCTTCAGGTAGCGGGTGGCGTTGTACCGCAGGTCGTGGCCCGCGCCGCGCGGCCACATCGCCACCCCGGCGAGCACGCCGATCACCGCGCCGAGCAGCACGTCGACGAGGCGGGCCTCGGCGAGCCGCCACCCTGCCGGGCTCAGTTGGGCGAAGACGACAGTCAGCAGCACGGTGAACAGCGCCTGCTGCCACACCGGACCGAGCAGGCGGCCAACGCCGAAAGCCAGCAGCAGGGTGATCGGCAGGACGATGGCGTAGACGATCGGATCAGCGACGACGAGCATCACCCCGCCGCTGACGACCGCTCCGATGATCGTGCCCAGCACGGCCGGCCGCAGCGCGGTGCGGGTGTCGGCGGCCGAGGTGCGCAGGACCGTGAGGGTGGCCAGCAGCACCCAGAAGCCGTGGTTCAGCTGCAACACCCCGGCGGCCACCCGGGCGATGGCGAGGGCCACGGCCAGCCGCAGCGAGCTGTGCAGGTGGGCCGAGCGCGGCGCCAGGTGGGAGCGGAACTGCCACCAGTACAGCGTCCACGGGCTGCGCCGGGCGTACTCGAACAGACCCGAGGAGGCGTGCGGGTCGTCGAGCCGTGCCCCGGCGGCCACCCGGCAACCGACGGCGAAGACCCGCACCTGGTCCGCGAGGGCCAGCACCGTCGCGTCCCGGCACAACCGCTGCACGTCCGGCCCGTCGCGGGCGCTGCCCGCTCCCACGGGGTACGCCGCCTCGGCTCGTCCGACCGCCACGTCCAGGTCGGCGAGGGTCACCGCCGGGGCCTTTGGCGACAGGCTCCGGCCGGCGGCGCGGGTGGTTTCCGCGCACGAGCGCAGCAGACGTGCCGCCGCCAGATCCGGGGTCGGCTCCGGTGGGGCGTCCGCCGCCAGCCGGTCCGCCTCGGTGAGCACCTCCCGAAGCGCGGCCGCGCAGATCCGCAACGCCCGGTCCTGGGCGCCCGCCGCGGTGGGCGCCCACGCCGGAGGGCTGCGGTTCAACTCGATCGCCGCCACCACGTCGTACGCCCGCGCGCGCCGAGTGTCCCGGTCGGCCCCGGCGGTGTGCAGGCCGGTCACCGTGGCGGCGGTGTCGTCGAGGAAGGCGGCGATGCCGTCCGCCGCCGCGGTGAGGCGCTGCCGGTAGGAGACCGGCACCGGGTCGGGCCAGAGGACGACCTCCGCCGCGGCGAGCAGCACGATGGCGAGCGTCACCCCGCCGAGTCGGGCCGGCAGGGTGCCCGGCTGGTACGGCGGGAACGACGCCAGGATGTAGAAGAGCTGGAACGCGCTCGCCAACCCCACCAGGCGCGGGTTGCCGACCCCGGCGAACGCCACCACGAACCCGACGACGAGCATGCCGCCGGCGGCCGCCCACGTGCTCCACGCCAGGAACGAGCCCACCGCGATCAGCGCCCACACCACCGGTAGCGACAGCACGAGGATCCGCGCCCGCTGCGGTGCCGGACCGGGCAGCTGCGCGAACGACCCGGCGGCGATCGTGCCGAACAAGCCGTACGTGGCGAGGGTGGAGTTGCCCGCACCGTAGCGGCAGCCAAAGAAGACGACCGACGCGACGAGCGTCAGTCGTGCCGCGCGTCGCATGATGACGTCACCCGGGTCACGGCGGCGAAGCCGGCCAAGGAGGCTGGTTCCGAGCACGACCGCTCCCCCGGTTCGTCGCAGCAGCCCTCCCCGGCCCACCATTCTCCACCGCGCCCCGCCACGGGCGGCGGGTTTAGCGACGAATCATCGCCGGGAGCTGCCGAGCAGACCGAGCCGGAGAGCCCGCAGCAGGGTGCCGGGGCGGCTCAGGGCGGCCGGATGGTCGAGCATGGTGGTGACCCGACCCAGCCGGGCGTTGAGCACCGGGTCGGTCAGCGACGCCCGGAAGAGCAGGTCCCCGAACCACTTGGTGACCCGGTAGCCGGGCGGGTACGGCCCGTTGACGTGCGGCAGCTCGATGTCGGCGGTGGTGGAGATCTGCCAGGCCGCGTCGACCACCACCCGGACCTGGTCGAAGTACGCCCGCGCCGGCTCGTCGTGCGGCCTCGGCCCGGATCGCAGGTACCTGGACAGGCAGGAGGCGTGCAGCGTCGCGGAGGTCATGCCCTGGCCGTACACCGGGTTGAAGGACGCTACCGCGTCGCCCGCGGCGACCAGCCCGGCGGGGAGGCGGTCGAGCTTGTGGAAGTCGCGGCGTCGGCTGTCGGCCTGGTGGTACGTGACCACCCCGCCGAGCATCTCCCCGTGTTCGGCGATGTCACCGAACATCTGCGGGTAGTGCTCCCGGCAGCGGGCGGTGAAGTCGGCGACGTCGCGGCTGGGCCGATCATCGTCGTAGCCGGCCACCAGCATGATCCAGCGGTCCCCCTCGACCGAGTTGATGCCACCGATCCGGGCGGTACGCCCCCTGCCCGCCATGGTGTGGAAGACCGCCACCCACGCGTCGCTGACCTTCTCGTCGCGCTTGAAGAGCGCCGTTGCGTAGTTCAGCTTGATCGGCATGCGCTGCATGGGCGGACGCGGCCACCCGTGCTCGGCCAGCCAGTCGCTCAACCGGCTGGACCGCCCCATCGCGTCGACCACCAGGTCCGCCGCTTCGACGACGGGCTCGGTACCGCCCTCGGGCACGTATCGGGCGCCGGTGACCCGCCGCTCGTCGAAGAGCAGGCCCTCCGCCCGGCCGTACACCATCCGGATGTTGTCGACGGCGAGGGTGCGCCGCCGGACCAGCGCCTCCAGGAACGGACGCGTGGTGATCAGCGCCGGCCCGGTGCCGGTCGCCGCGGGCGGCAGGCCCAACATGCCGTTCACGAAGACCTTCGCCGTGCCCGGGTCGCGCGGCGGCGGTGGAGCGCCGAGCGCGAGCGCCTCGTCGGCGATGCCGGGAAACCAGCGCTCCAACTGGACCTGACCGGCGGGCAGCAACGCGTGCACCTGACTGCCCTGCGGCACCCCCGGCCGTGGCCCGGCGTCGACGTCGGACGGGTCCCGTTCGACGATCAGCACCTCCTCGGCGTGGTCGCTCAGCACCCGGGCCGCCAGCAACCCGGCCATGCTGCCACCGAACACCACCGCACGTCGCATGACGACTCTGGTCTCGGCCGGTCGTTCGGCGGTCGCTATCTCCGCGAAGAGCCGGGACGGAGAGGGGGGCATGCGATCACTCCTCGGACGGTCGGGAAAGCGTGGCATCCACGACCGTAACCATCACCGCCCTCGCCGTCAGCGCTCAGCTGGCCCGCCACTTCTGGTTGGCGTTGCCGGTGCACTGCCAGATCTGCAACCGGGCGCCGTTGTCCGGATTCGAGTCGACCACGTCGACGCACCTGTCCGCCTTGGTGTTCACCAGGTCGTACGCCTTGTTGAGGGTGAACCTCTGCGACGACGCGCCGGAGCATTCGGCCAGGATGACGTGCGCCCCGTCCTGGGTGGAGTGGCCGGCGACATCAAGGCACATTCCCATCGAGCGGACGGTGCCGTCCGACGGGAACGTCCACAGTTGCTTTGCCGTCCGTCGACAGTCCCAGATCTGCGGTCGCGCGCCGGCGTAGGCGTTGCCCTCGGGGATGTCGATGCAGCGGTCGCTGGCGAAGCTGGAGATCTGCTTGCCGGCGGGCGGGTTGCTCTTCGTCGGAGACGGTGGCGGAGCGGACGGCGGCGCCTGATTTCCCGGAGCGGTGGTCGTATTGCCGCCTGTCCCGGGCGACGGCGGCGGCGCACTGGCCGACGGTGGCGCGCTGGCGGCTCGCGACGGCGGGGCACCCGCGACGGGTAGGCCCTGGAAACCATCCGTGATCAGCGCGAGGACGGCCTCGCTCGCGGACCATTCGGCGGCCGAGGTGGTCCAGTCGATCGAGTACGCGTGCCCGTTGTGGCCGACGAACAGCCGGCTCGACGTGCGCATCGGCGTGCCGTCCTCGTCGGTGTACGTCCACGCCCACTCGGCGGCACGCAGCTGGTAGCGCAGCGCGTCGAGCCGGACCTGCCGATACTCGGCGTACCGGCCGCGTTGCGTCGTCTCCCGCGCCCGCAGCTGCGCGAGCGGCTCCGCGGGGACGGACCGGAGTTCGTCGACGACGAGCACGCGGCTGCCGTCCGGCTCGCGGAACACCGCGCGCTCACCGTCGTGCCGGGCCTGCCAACCGTCCGGCACCGGTACGAGGAAGCGCGGATCGTCACGGTAGTAGCGCCAACCCGCCGGCGGCGGTGGCAGCACCCTGGACACCGGCGTCTCGGCGACCGGCGACGGGTGCACGGCCGGCGCCGCCACGTCGCCGGCACGGGTGTCACCGAACAGCCCGCCCTTGAGCAGGGACGCGGCCACCAGCAGGACGACCAGCAGCACGGCGGCCCCGACCGACCCGATCAGCCGCGCCCGACGCTGACGGCCCTTCCCGGGCACCGGGGCGGCAGTGGGTGACGGGGGCACAGCCGGCGACATGGGCGTAGCCGGCACGGCAGCGACGGCGGGCGACTTGGGCACGGCAGCGGCGGCGGGTGACGTGGTGGCGGCGGCGGGCGACGTGGTGGCGGCCGGCACGGCGTTGACAGTCGATGCCGCGGGGGCGTCGGACGCGTCGGGGAGGGCCGGCGACGCGGGCGGGCCGGGTTCGGCGGGGACGAACTCGGGCACGATCGTCGGACGGGGCAGGTCGGCTGTGGCGGTGGTGATCCGGGTCAGCGGTCCGCCGCCGGCGCCGCTCACCTCAGTCGTCGGCACATCCGGGGTGGCGGCCTGGCGCAGGAGCCGATCCGCCTCCTCGGCGCTGATCCGTTGACCCGGCTCCCGGCGCAGCAGTCCGTCCAGGAGCGGGGTCAGCCGACCGGCCCGTCGCGCCGGTGGCGGCGGCTCGGTGGCCAGGGCCGCCAGCGTGGCGAGCGGAGACGAGCGGTGGTACGGGGTGCGTCCCTCGACCGCCGCGTAGAGGGTGGCGCCCAGCGACCACAGGTCGGCCGCCGGCCCCACGTCGCCGTCGGTGGCCCGCTCGGGTGCGAGGAACGCCGGCGAGCCGAGCACCATCCCGGTCTGGGTCATCCGTGGGTCGCCGGGGAGGGTGGCCAGACCGAAGTCGGTCAGCACCACCCTGCCGTCGTCGGCGAGCAGCACGTTGGCCGGCTTGACGTCCCGGTGCAGCACACCGGCGCGGTGGGCGGCCCGCAGCGCGCCCAGGATGCCCAGCCCGATCCGGGCGGCGCGGTCCGCCGGCATCGACCCCTCGGCTTCGAGCACCTGTTGCAGGGACCGGGACGGCACGAGCTCCATCACGATCCAGGGGTCGCCACCGGAGTGCAGCACGTCGAAGACGCGTACCACGTTGGGGTGGCCCAGACGGGCGACGGCCCGCGCCTCGCGCATGGACCGTTCCCGCATCTCCCGACGTTCGTCGTCGCGCAGGCCGGGCGGTGCCACCAACTCCTTGATGGCGACGTCGCGCTGCAGCATCTCGTCACGGGCCTGCCACACGCGGCCCATCCCGCCCTGACCGAGCGGACGGACCAGCCGATAGCGATCGGCAATCAACTGTCGAGAGGCGTCTGGCACGACAGGAAGGTACCTGCCCTGGTTTACGTACCCAATTCTTGTGGCGGCTGGAAATGCGACAGTTGGATATGTCACACGCAAGATCGACTAGTTACCGATCGTTCATTTAGACATAACTCCGCTATTGGGTACGAGCAGTGTCGCCCACCGCGATGTTACCAACGCGTATATCGGCGTCCTGCTATAAATATCGAATGAATTCGAATTCTGCGGAGCGCCGGGCCGGACGCGTCGCGGCCGAGTTGGGCGCCCTGTGCCTGGCGGTGGTCCTGTCCGCCTGCACGCCGGCAGGTGGCCCGCACCAGCCCACCTCAGCACCGGTCGACCGGACAACTCCGGCCGACCGGGCGGCGCCGGCCACCGGTGCCAGCGGTGCCGCATCGCCGTGCACGCCATCGGTCGATGCGCTGCCGGCGCCACCGGCCGGCTACCGGTTGGTGGGCGAGGACGTCGCGGTGCCCGACACCCCGGTGCTGTCGGCGGACGATTCCGGGGAGGTCGACCCGGCGGCGCGACTGTTCGCCAAATGGGGGCTCGTCGTCCGCGCCGGCACTGTCGTCGACCTGCGGGTGGCACCGGGCTGGCAGGACAGGGCCCGGCTCGGATGGGGCGGCACGGGCGCGCCCGCGGCGACCGTCACGGTGCACGCCTGCACGCCCGAGGGTGGGCAGGCGCAGTGGCTGGCCTTCGTCGGCGGCACCTGGGTCGGGCAGGCCGCCTGTGTACCGCTGATCGTGACGTCGGACGGCCAGACCGACCGCGTCAACCTCGGCATCGGCACCCCCTGCGACACGACCGCCACGCCACACCCCGTCACCTCATGAACCCGAACGGCCCGGCGCCGCCGGCCGCCGATCAGTCCGGCAGCGCTCGTGCGACTCGATCGAGCAGGTCTCGGGCACCGGACTGAACATCCGGGTCGGGATCGTCCAGCAGACTCCGGAGCGCGGCGCGAAAACGCATCCGGTCCTCCGGCCCCGCGCAGGCGAGCTCGAAGAAGGCGGCGCTCAGGCAGCCGGTGAGATGATCCGCCTGGTCCGGCTCAGCGACATGCCACGCCGCCGCGACGAGACGCAGGCCGGCTGCGTCACGACGCCGCAACAGCTCCTCGGCGGTGGCGTCGGTGACCGCGGTGTTCGCGCTGTCGAGAAGCAGGCTCCGCACCACGGCATCCACCGGTTCCCGTCCAACGACAGCGCTCAGGTGACGCCCGGCGCGGGCCCGGTCCGACCACCACCGCGACCGCGCCAACCCCAGTGCCTCCCCGTCCTCCACCCTTACATCATCCCCGGCCCTCACCCGGAATGACGTCCACCGCCCTCGTGATCAAGAGCTTTACGTCATCCATCCCGGTGTGTCGTGACGCAAACCTCTTGATCACCAGGGTGGCGGGTGGGGTGGGGGTGGACGGGGGTGTCTACTGTCTACAGCGCCTGCCGTCCGACTGTCGATGTCCTGGATGTTCTGCCGAGAGGGTCAACGACATGCTGAAGGCCGAGGATCTTCCCCCGTTTCAGCGCGCCGTGTCCGATGAGTCGCAGCGCGGCCAACGCGTGTACACCACCCTTGTCGCGCTGCGGCTGTCCCTGCTCCTGGTGGCCGCTGTCGCGGGAGTCGCCACCTGGAAGCTCGACGATTTCGCCCTCGGCCCGGCGCTGGCGGCGGGCGCGTTCGCCGCCACCTCGTTCGTCGAGGTCTTTCTCCTCACCAATCGTCCGAATGAACGGTGGTACGTCGGCAGGGCCCTCTCCGAATCCATCAAATCACTCACCTGGCGATTCACCGTCGCGGCTGAACCTTTTCCCCGATCGCAGAGCGAATCGGACAGCGTCCAGGAATTCACCAACCGATTGTTGGGCCTGACCGGGGACATGTCGGCCGCCGGGTTGGCGGCTCCCGCGGTGGCCGGGCAACAGATCACTGACGGAATGCGTGCGCTGCGCGCCACCCCCCTTGAGGAGCGCCGCGCCGCGTACCTGGTCGGCCGCCTCGAGGCCCAGCGGGCCTGGTACGCCGAACGGTCACTGGCGAACCGGGCCCGGGCGACCGGCTGGTCGGTGACCATGCTCGTGCTGGAGATCGCCGGGGTGACCCTGGCCGTGTCGAGGGCTGCCGGACTGACGGACCTCGACCTGCTCGGGGTGGCCGCCGCAGCGGTCGCGGCCGGCGCGGCCTGGACCCAGACGCGGCAACACGGCGCGGTGGCGACCGCCTACGCGCTGGCTAGTCAGGAGCTTGCCGCCATGGGGTCACTGGCCACCCGGATCAGTACGGAAGCCGAACTGTCGCGGTTCGTGAACGACACGGAGACGGCCATTTCCCGGGAACACACGATGTGGCGCGCGCGCCGACGCTGACGCCGCCACGCCCAGCCCTCGCCCCCGCCCCCGCCCCCGCCCCTGTCGCCCGGAGATCGACTCGGATTTCAGGAAAGCGCGGTCTCGAGGCCGATCGGATGCCCCGATATTCAGGAAGCCGAGTGGATCACGGCGTGGACCGGGGTCACGGGGTGGACCGGGGTCACGGGGTGGACCGGGATCACGGCGGCCGAGGCCACCGCGAAGCCCGGTCCACGTCCGTGCATCAGGCCGGCGCTCCGGCCGGCGCGGTCTCCCTCTCGTCGGGGCGCGGCGCCGCGTCGTCGTGCTCGTCGACCATGGTGGCCTCGTCGAACGGGTCGTTGCCGCTCAGCACCCCGACCGCCCGGTCCCGGTCGAACTCGCCGGTCCAGGTTCCCACCAGCACTGTCGCCACCGCGTTGCCGGCGAAGTTGGTCAGCGCCCGGGCCTCCGACATGAACCGGTCGATGCCGACGATCAGCCCGACCCCGTCGACGAGGTCCGGTCGGTGCGACTGGAGGCCGCCGGCAAGCGTGGCCAGCCCGGCGCCGGTGACCCCGGCGGCACCCTTCGAGGCAATGATCATGAACAGCAGCAGCGAGATCTGCTCGCCGACGGCGAGTGGCTTGCCCAGCGCGTCGGCGATGAACAAAGACGCCATGGTCAGGTAGATGGCCGTACCGTCCAGGTTGAACGAGTAACCCGTCGGCACCGTGATGCCGACGACCGGCTTGCTCACGCCGAAGTGCTCCATCTTGGCGATCAGCCGCGGCAGCGCCGACTCCGACGACGAGGTGGACAGGATCAGCAGGAACTCCCGGCCCAGGTACCGCAGCAGCGAGAAGATCGAGATCCGGGCCACGAACCACAGCAGCGCGCCCAGGAAGACCAGCACGAAGATCAGACAGGTGACGTAGAAGCCCACCATGATCTGGGCGAGGCTCTTGAGGGCGTCGACGCCGGTCGCGCCGACCACGGCGGCCATCGCGCCGAACGCGCCGATCGGCGCCAGCCACATGATCATGGCGAGGACCTTGAAGACGACCCGCTGGATGACGGTGATGGCGTTGAGCACCGGCTCGCCCCGCTGTCCCATGGCCTGGACGGCGAACCCGACCAGCAGGGCGACCAGCAGCGTCTGGAGCACCTTGCCCTCGGTGAGCGCGGAGAGCAGCGTCGTCGGGATGATCCCGAGCAGGAAGTCGGCAGTACCGGCGGCCTCGTCACCGGCGGCGGCCTTGCCCGAGCCGACGAGGTCCGGGCCGAGGTTCAGGCCGGAGCCGGGGTGGATGAGGTTGCCGACGACCAGGCCGATGGCGAGCGCGACCGTCGACATGGTCAGGAAGTAACCGAGGGCCAGGCCGCCGACCCTGCCGACCTTCGCGGCCTGCCGGACGGAGCCGACGCCGAGCACGATGGTGCAGAAGATGACCGGGCTGATCATCATCTTGATCAGGTTGACGAAGCCGGTGCCGATCGGCTTGAGTTCCTTGCCGAAATCGGGGGCGACCAGGCCGACCACGATGCCGGCGACGACGGCCACGATGACGGCCAGATACAGGTAACGGGTACGGTCCCGGCGGACCGCCGGCGCCGGGGTGGTGGCGGATGTGGTGGTGTCCATGTCGACAATGTGAAGCGCGTCTCACCCGTTGACAGCCTTGCGGTCATTCTGTTCACCGCGATGGCTCCAACGGCGGCGCGACGAGGAGGGGGTGGAGGTGGCCCGACGCCAGTGGAGCATCGCGGGGCAACTCTTCGCCCTCCAGGCGATGGTGGTGACGTTGCTCGTGCTGGCCGGCGCGGCGGGCGCCGTCTGGCTGGCCCGCAGCGACTCCCGCCAGGCCGCGCAGGAAGAGGTGCTCGCGGTGGCGCAGACAGTGGCGCGCTCCCCCGACGTCCGCGCCGCCCTCACCACCGCCGACCCGGCCAGCATCCTGCAGCCGTACGCCGAATCGACCCGGCTGGCCACGGGCACCGACTTCGTTGTGGTGATGGCCCCCGACCGCACCCGTTTCTCCCACCCCACCCGGGAGCGCATCGGCCAGCCGTTCGTCGGCGAGATCGGACCCGCCCTGGCCGGCCACCCGTTCACCACCACGAACGTCGGCACGCTCGGCGAGTCGGTGCGCGCCGTCGTTCCGGTGTACGACGAGCAGCGGCACCTCGTCGGTCTGGTCTCGGTGGGCATCACCACCCGGGCCATCGACCGTAAGCTGCTCAGCCAGCTGCCGGTGCTGTTCGGGGTGGTCGCGCCGGCTCTGGCGCTCGCCGCGACGGGCTCCTGGCTGCTCAGCCGCCGGCTCCGTCGCCAGACGCACGGGCTGGGGCCGGCACAGATGACCCGGATGTACGAGTACTACGACGCCGTTCTGCACTCGGTGCGCGAAGGTCTCGTCGTGCTGACCACCGATCGTCGGGTGGCGCTGGTGAACGACGAGGGCCGCCGACTGTTGGGGCTCGACACGGACGCGCCGGTGATCGATCAGCCGGTGGGCGGGATCGACCTGCCGCCCGCGGCGGCCGAGTTGCTCGACTCCGGGCGTGACGCCCGCGACGAGCCGATCCTCGCCGGTGACCGGGTGCTCGTCGCCAACCAGCGGACCGCCCGCTTCGAGGGCGCGGCGCTCGGCACCGTCCTGACCCTGCGCGACCAGACCGAGCTGCGCACCCTGGCCAGCGAGCTGGATTCGGTGCGGGCCCTGACGGAGGCGTTGCAGGCGCAGACCCACGAGTCGGCAAACCGGCTGCACACCGTGCTCACCCTGGTCGAGCTGGGCCGCACCGAGGAGGCCGTCCGGCTCGGCACCCGCGACCTGGCCCTCGCCCAGCAACTGACCGACCGGGTGGTCGGCGCGGTGACCGAACCGGCGCTCGCGGCCCTGCTGCTCGGCAAGTCCGCGCAGGCCGGCGAGCGCGGAGTGGACCTGATCATCGAACCGGACTGCCGCCTCGACGACAGCCCACTGCCGACCGGTGACCTGCTCACCGTGGTCGGCAACCTGGTCGACAACGCGCTCGAAGCGGTGGCCGGCACCCCGGCGCCCCGTCGGGTGCGCGTCTTCGTCGGCGCGGCCGACGACGAACTGGTGGTCCGGGTCGCCGACAGCGGCCCCGGGCTGGCACCGGAGCGGGTCGCCGACGCGTTCCGGCGCGGCTGGTCCACCAAGAGCACCGGCCGTGGCCTCGGCCTGGCGCTGGTCGGGCAGGTGGTGCGCCGGCACGGCGGCAGCGCCGAGGTGGATCGCTCGGACGACGGGGGCAGCCTGTTCACCGTCCGACTGCCGAGCCGGGTCGAGCGCTCGTGACCGACATCCGCGTGCTCGTCGTCGAGGACGAGCCGCTGCTGGCCGAGGCGCACAGCGCGTACACCGAACGGGTCCCCGGTTTTGTGGTGGTCGGGGTGGCGCACACCGCGCGGGCGGCGATGGCGGCCCTGCGCGCCGACCACGGCGGCGGCGTGGACCTCGTACTCCTGGATTTTCGGCTGCCCGACCTGCACGGCCTGGACGTCTGCCGGGCGCTGCGCGCGGCCGGCAGCAGCGTGGACGTGCTCGCCGTGACCTCCGCACGGGACCTGGCGGTGGTGCGCACCGCCGTGTCCCTCGGGGTGACCCACTACCTGCTCAAACCGTTCACGTTCGCCGCGTTCCGCGACAAGCTGGAGCGCTACGCCGACTACCGCGCCCAGGCGCTCGCCGACGGCGAGGTCGCCGCCCAGCACGAGGTGGACCAGATGTTCGCCACCCTGCGCGGCACCGCCGGGCACAGCCTGCCGAAGGGGCTCGACGCGCAGACCCTCGATCGGGTACGCGCCGCCCTCACCGACGGCAACCGCGCGGCGGCCGGGCTGTCCGCGACCGAGGTGAGCGCGCTGACCGGCATCTCCCGGGTGACCGCCCGCCGCTACCTGGAGTACCTGGTCAGCGTCGACCGGGCCGCCCGCACCCCCCGCTACGGCACCCCCGGCCGCCCCGAGGTCGAGTACCGACCCCGCTGAGCGCGTCGCCGGCCAGGCCCAGCGCACGCCGCAGAGTGCTCAGGAACCTGGTTGTGGCGTGAAGATCCGTTGTTAGACTCGACGGAGTTGGGTTGGCGATACGACCAGGGAGACCAGACATGGCGGGTGACGACGACATCTCCGGGTGAGACCGGATGTGTTCGGCCATCGGTTCGGCGCGCGTGAGGCGCAGCCGCGGTGGCCATGACGTCGTTCCACCGTTCCCGTTCGTCGTCGGGCGGTTTACGCACGCCCACCCCACCCTCTGAGGTCACTCGCAATGTCTGATGCTTTCATCGTCTGCTCGAATCTGTCCTTCTCCTGGCCGGACGACACCCCGGTCTTCTCGGACCTGTCCTTCACCGTGCCGGGCGGTCGCACCGGCCTGGTCGCGCCCAACGGCGCCGGCAAGAGCACCCTGCTGCGGCTGATCGCCGGGGAGCTGCGGCCCAGCGGCGGCAGCGTCAGCGTCGACGGCGTGCTCGGCTACCTCCCGCAGACGCTGCCGCTGGTCGGCGACCTGACCGTGGCGCAGGTGCTGGGCGTCGCCGAGCGGATCGCGGCGTTGCACGCCATCGAGGCCGGCGACGCCAGCGAAGAGCACTTCGCCACCATCGGCGACGACTGGGACATCGAGGAGCGCACCCGCGCCGAGCTGGACCGGCTCGGCCTCGGTGACCTGGAACTCGACCGGCGGCTGCACACCCTCAGCGGCGGTCAGGTGGTCTCCCTCGGCCTGGCGGCGCAACTGCTGCGGCGCCCGGACGTGCTCCTGCTCGACGAGCCGACGAACAACCTGGACCTGGCGGCCCGGCACAAGCTCTACGACGTGCTGACCGACTGGTCCGGGTGCCTGCTGCTGGTCAGCCACGACCGGGAGCTGCTGGACCGGATGGACCGCATCGCCGAACTGGAACGCGGCGAGATCCGCTGGTACGGGGGCAACTTCACCGCGTACACCGAGGCGGTGCAGGCGGCGCGGGAGGTCGCCGAGAGCAACCTGCGCAACGCCGAGCAGGAGGTGAAGCGGGAGAAGCGGGAGATGCAGCAGGCCCGGGAGCGGGCCGACCGGCGGGCCAGCAACGCCTCGAAGAACCTGAAGAACGCCGGGCTGGCCCGGATCGTCGCCGGCGGGCTCAAGCGCAGCGCGCAGGAGTCGGCGGGCAAGGCGCAGGGGACCCACTCGGCCCGGCTCGGCGAGGCCAAGGCCCGACTCGACGAGGCCGGCCGGGCGGTACGCGACGAGGACCGGATCACCGTCGACCTGCCGGACACCAGCGTCCCGGGCGGGCGCACGGTCTTCTCCGGTCAGGGCATGCGGGCCCGCTTCGACGACCGGGACCTGTTCGGCGGCGACGGCGCCGACCTGGTGATCCGAGGGCCGGAGCGGATCGCGCTCACCGGCGCGAACGGCGTCGGCAAGTCGACCCTGCTGCGCCTGGTCCAGGGCGACCTGCAACCGTCCGGCGGTGAGATCAAGCGGGGCGACGGGCGGATCGCGTACCTGTCGCAGCGGTTGGACCTGCTGGACCTCGACCGTACGGTGGCGGAGAACTTCGCCGCGTACGCGCCGAACCTGCCGGACGCGAAGCGGATGAACCTGCTCGCCCGGTTCCTGTTCCGGGGCGCCCGGGTCAACCTGCCCGTCGGGGTGCTCTCCGGTGGCGAACGGCTACGCGCCACCCTCGCCTGTGTGCTCTGCGCCGAACCGGCACCACAACTGCTGCTGCTCGACGAGCCGACGAACAACCTGGACCTGGTCAGCGTCGGTCAGTTGGAGAGCGCGCTCGCCGCGTACCAGGGGGCGTTCGTGGTGGTCAGCCACGACGAACGGTTCCTCGCGGAGATCGGCGTGCAGCGCTGGTTGCGGCTGGCCGACGGCCAACTGCGGGAGATCAGCGCCCCCGACCGGAGCTGAGCCCGGCGGTGTCCTCGGCCCGGTCGGACGAACGCCCGACCGGGCCGAGGCCCACTCAGCTCACGGCCGGCCGGGACGAGGCCCGGTCAGCTCACGTTGGCCGGGCCGAGGACGCTCTTCAGGTCACCCATCAGGGCGGTCGTCGGCGCCACCCGGAACGGCCCCAGCCGCAGCGTGGTGGTACGCCCGCCGTTCTGCAGCTTGACGTGCACCTCGGTGTCGCCCGGGTGCAGCACCAGGGTCTCCTTGAGCCGCTCGACCAGCGGTGGCGTGCACCGGTGCACCGGGATGGTGAGGGTGACCGGCTTGTTGGTGGCGCTGGTGCTGACGTCCGGCATGGACATGTCCATCGCCATGATCCGTGGGGTGTCGTCGCGGCGGTCCACCCGACCCTTGACCACCACGATGGCGTCCTCGGCGATGTACTGCCCGATCACCTCGTAGGTGTTGGGGAAGAACAGCGTCTCCACCCCGCCGGCCAGGTCCTCCAGGGTGGCCGACGCCCAGGCCCGGCCCTGCTTGGTGACCCGGCGCTGCACGCCGGAGAGAATGCCGGCGAGGGTGACGACCGCCCCGTCGGGCACCGCGCCCTCCTCGGCCAGCGAGGCGATGGTGGTGTCGGCCGCCGCGTTGAGAATGTGCTCCAGGCCGAACAGCGGGTGGTCGGACACGTACAGGCCGAGCATCTCCCGTTCGAAGGCCAGCTTGTCGCGCTTGTCCCACTCGCTGTCACCGATGGTCGGCATCACCGTGGTGCTGCCCGTGTCGGCGTCACCGAAGCCGGCGCCGAACAGGTCGTACTGGCCGACGGCCTCCTTGCGCTTGACGTCGGCGTACGCGTCGATCGCGTCGGCGTGCACCGCGAGCAGGCCCTTGCGCGGGTGGTCCATCGAGTCGAACGCGCCCGCCTTGATCAGCGATTCGATGGTCTTCTTGTTGCAGACCACCGCGTCCACCTTGGACAGGAAGTCGTAGAAGTCGGTGTAGTCGCCCTTCTCCTCCCGGCAGCGCATGATCGAGGCGACCACGTTCGCCCCGACGTTGCGCACCGCGGCCAGGCCGAAGCGGATGTCCTTGCCGACCGGGGTGAACGGCCCGGCCGAGGTGTTCACGTCCGGTGGCAGCACCTGGATGCGCATCCGGCGACACTCGGCCAGGTAGAGCGCCATCTTGTCCTTGTCGTCGCCGACGCTGGTCAGCAGCCCGGCCATGTACTCGGCCGGGTAGTGCGCCTTCAGGTACGCGGTCCAGTAGGAGACCAGGCCGTACGCGGCTGAGTGCGCCTTGTTGAACGCGTATCCGGCGAACGGCACCAGGACGTCCCAGACGGCCTGGATCGCCTCGTCGGAGTAGCCGCGTTCGCGGCAGCCGTCCCGGAACGGGATGAACTCCTTGTCGAGGATCTCCTTCTTCTTCTTACCCATGGCCCGGCGCAGCAGGTCCGCCTGACCGAGGCTGTAACCGGCGAGGATCTGCGCGGCTCGCTGCACCTGCTCCTGGTAGACGATCAGGCCGTGGGTGGGGGCCAGGATCTCCCGCAGCGGCTCCTCCAGCTCCGGGTGGATCGGAGTGATCTCCTGGAGGCCGTTCTTGCGCAGCGCGTAGTTGGTGTGCGAGTCGACGCCCATCGGGCCGGGCCGGTACAGGGCCAGGACGGCGGAGATGTCCTCGAAGTTGTCCGGCTTCATCAACCGCAGCAGAGACCGCATCGGGCCACCGTCGAGCTGGAACACGCCGAGGGTGTCACCGCGGGCCAGCAGTTCGTACGCGGCCTTGTCGTCCAGCGGCAGGGCCAGCAGGTCGAGCTTGAGACCGTGGTTCAGCTCGATGTTCTTGACCGCGTCGTCGATGATCGTCAGGTTGCGCAGGCCGAGGAAGTCCATCTTCAGCAGCCCGAGCGACTCGCAGGTCGGGTAGTCGAACTGCGTGATGATCGCCCCGTCGGCGTCGCGGCGCATCAACGGGATGTGCTCGATGATCGGCTCGGCGGACATGATGACGCCGGCGGCGTGCACACCGGTCTGCCGGATCAGCCCCTCGATGCCCTTGGCGGTGTCGATCACCTTGCGGACGTCCGGGTCGGAGTCGTACAGGCCGCGGATCTCGCCCGCCTCGGCGTAGCGGGGGTGCTTGTTGTCGAAGATGCCGGTGAGCGGGATGTCCTTGCCCATCACCGCCGGCGGCATGGCCTTGGTGATCCGGTCGCCGACCGCGTACGGGAAGCCGAGGACCCGGGCCGAGTCCTTGATCGCGGCCTTCGCCTTGATCGTGCCGAAGGTCGCGATCTGGGCGACCTTGTCCTCGCCCCACTTGTCGGTGACGTACTTGATCACTTCGCCGCGCCGACGCTCGTCGAAGTCGATGTCGACATCCGGCATCGAGACCCGCTCGGGGTTGAGGAACCGCTCGAAGATCAGGCCGTGCTGGATCGGGTCCAGGTCGGTGATGCCCAGCGCGTACGCGACGAGCGACCCGGCGGCCGAACCGCGGCCCGGACCCACCGCGATGCCCTGATTCTTCGCCCACTGGATGAAGTCGGCGACCACGAGGAAGTAGGACGGGAAGCCCATCTGGTTGATGACGCCCAGCTCGTACTCCGCCTGGACGACGTGGCCCTCCGGGATGCCGTTCGGGTAGCGGCGGCCCAGGCCGGCGAAGGTCTCCTTGCGGAACCAGGACTCCTCGGTCTCACCCTCGGGCACCGGGAAGCGCGGCATCAGGTTGTGGAACTCGAACATGCCCTTCGGGTCGACCTTCTCGGCGACCAGCAGGGTGTTGCGGCAGCCCTGCTGCCACAGCTCGGACGAGTCCACGGCGCGCATCTGGTCGGCGCTCTTGATGAAGTAGCCGCCGCCCTCGAACCGGAACCGGTTGGGGTCGTCGATGTTGCTGCCGGTCTGCACGCAGAGCAGCACGTCGTGGGCGGTGGCCTGGGCCTCGTGGGTGTAGTGCGAGTCGTTGGTGACCACCGGCGGGATGTCCAGCTTGCGGGCGATCTCGGTGAGCCCCTCGCGGACCCGGCTCTCGATGGAGAGGCCGTGATCCATGATCTCCAGGAAGTAGTTCTCCTTGCCGAAGATGTCCTGGTAGCTGGCGGCGACCTTGAGGGCCTCGTCGAACTGGCCCAGCCGCAGCCGGGTCTGCACCGCGCCGGACGGGCAGCCGGTGGTGGCCATGATCCCCTCGGCGTGCTCGGCGATCAGCTCCATGTCCATCCGGGGCCACTTGACGTAGTGCCCCTCCATGGAGGCGCGCGAGTTGAGGGTGAAGAGGTTCTTCAGGCCCTGCGCGTTGCGTGCCCACATGGTCTTGTGGGTGATCGCGCCGTTACCGGAGATGTCGTCGCTCTTCTGCTCCGGGCGACCCCACTTGACCCGCGCCTTGTGGTAGCGCGACTCCGGCGCCACGTACGCCTCGACGCCCAGAATCGGGGTGATCCCGGCGGCCATCGCCTGGTTGTAGAAGTCGTTCGCGCCGTGCATGTTGCCGTGGTCGGTGATCGCCACAGCGGGCATGCCCAGCCGCTTGGCCTCGGCGAACAGGTCCTTCAGTCGGGCCGCTCCGTCGAGCATCGAGTACTCGGTGTGCACGTGCAGATGCGCGAACGAATCAGCCATGCGTGGCGCCCCCCGGCGGTGTGGATCTTGTTGGTCGGAGCCGACCGGGACCTACCCTACCGAGGTGATCTCGGCGGCTCCACCGTCCGCGCCGAGGGTGGCCCTCGTCTCCTGATCGCCCTGGATGGGCCTAGGCTCTCCAGGATGGCGAGGTACTACGACGTACACCCGGACAACCCGCAACCCCGGGTCATCGGCCAGGTCGCCGACCTGATCCGCGGCGGTGGGCTGGTGGCCTACCCGACCGACTCCTGCTACGCGCTCGGCATCCAGCTGGGCAACCAGGACGGCCTCGACCGCATCCGGCAGATCCGGCACCTCGACGACCGGCACCACTTCACCCTGGTCTGCCACGACTTCGCGCAGCTCGGCCAGTTCGTGCAGATCAGCAACTCGGTCTTCCGGCTGGTGAAGGCGTCCACCCCGGGCAGCTACACGTTCATCCTGCCGGCCACCCGTGAGGTGCCCCGCCGGATGCTGCACCCGAAGAAGCGGACCGTCGGCGTGCGGGTGCCCCGGCACACCATCACCCAGGCGCTGCTGGCCGAGCTGGGCGAGCCGCTGGTGTCCAGCACGCTGGTCCTGCCCGGCGACGAGGAGCCGATGACGCAGGGCTGGGAGATCAAGGAGCGGCTCGACCACCAGCTCGACGCGGTGCTCGACGCCGGCGACTGCGGCATGGAGCCGACGACAGTGATCGACCTGTCCGGGCCCGAGCCGGAGATCCTGCGCCGGGGCGCCGGGGACGTGTCCCGCTTCGAGTAGCGCGCTCGGCGCGGTAAGCGCGTTACCACGTCGATCACCTGACCCGGCAGCCCTCTGGGCGCCGGGTCACCGTCATGCACGCCCCCTTTGCTCTGCAGCCGCATACGCACCAGCCGCCGGCCCCGCAGTCAGCGCCACCGAACGGACCACCGCGCTGGCCACCGCACGGGGCACCCCGCTGGACCGCCCGCTGGGCACCGCATTGGTGCATCCGCAGCAGCAGAGCAAAGGGAGTGAACGACCCTCTCCCGGACGTCGCGTCACGCAGACCTTCAGGCGGCCACAACATCCTCAGCAGACGCGACGCTATCGTCCTAGACAACAGTGTGTGACACACAGTATGGTGTGACACATGGTTAGCGAGGATGTTCTACGGACGCACCTGCAGGAGTTGCGTCGAGGCACCGTCGTGGTGGCCAGCCTGGTCGCGCTCCGCCGGCCGGACTACGGCTACGCACTGCTGCAACGGCTCACCGACCACGGCTTCCCGGTCGACGCGAACACGCTCTACCCGCTGCTGCGCCGCCTGGAGGACCAAGGGCTGCTGACCAGCGAGTGGAACACCGCGGAGAGCCGGCCGCGCAAGTTCTACCGGACCAGCGACGAGGGCGAGTCGATGCTGAGCCGACTGCTCGACGACCTCGCCGCCGTACAGACCTCCATCACCGGGCTGATCCAAGGAGTGGGCCGATGAACACCCTGACCGACCGCTACCTCGCCGCCACCCTGCGCTCGGTGCCCGCCCAGCGCCGCGACGAGATCGCCACCGAGCTGCGGGCCTCCATCGAGGACATGATCGAGGGTCGGACCGATGGAGGGCAGGACGCCACCACTGCCGAGCGGGAGGTGCTCACCGAGCTGGGCAACCCGGACGTGCTGGCCGCCCGGTACGCCGACCGTCGACTCCAGCTCATCGGCCCGACCTACTACCTGGTCTGGCTGCGGCTGCTGAAACTGCTGCTCAGCTTCATCCCGGCGCTCGTCGGCACGATCGTGACCATCGTCGAGGCGGCCGAGGGGAAGGGTTTCGGGGCCATCGGGCCGGGCCTCGTCGTCGCCCTGCAGGTGGGCGTGCAGATCGCCTTCTGGCTCACCCTGACCTTCGCCATCATCGAGCGCTCCCAAACGGCGGTGGACCTGCCGGACTGGACGGTCGACCAGCTGCCCGACGCCCCGGTGCACCGGGGCATCCCGCTCGCCGACACCATCGCCTCGGTGGTCATGCTGGTGGCGACCATCGCGTACCTGCCCATCCAGCACTTCCAGTCCTGGGTGCGCGGCACCGACGGCGAGAACATCGCGATCCTCGACCCGGCTCTCTGGTCGTTCTGGCTGCCGGCGCTGATCGTCGTGCTGATCGCCAGCGTGATCTTCGAGATCGTCAAGTACCGGATCGGACGCTGGACCTGGCGTCTCTTCGGCACCAAGGTGCTGCTCAACCTGGCGTTCTCCGTGCCGCTGGCGTGGTTGGCGCTGTCCGACCGGCTGCTCAACCCGGCCCTGGCCGAGCGGCTGAGCTGGCTGGCGGACGCGGACAACCGGAACCTCCTCGGCGCGGCGATCGCGGTGGGAGCGGCGGTGGTGGTGGTCTGGGACCTGATCGACACCGCGATCAAGACCCGCCGCCAGACGGCGTGAGCGACGCCCGAGCGGGCGGCCCGGCGCGTACCCCGCGCCGGGCCGCCGCCCGTTGGCCGGCACCAAACCGCCCGCCCGCCGGCCCCGCCCGGCCGAGCACGTGGCATCGTTCTCGGATGACCGCCGCACCGCAGGGGGAATGGCACCGCCCCGGTCCAACGACCGAGCAGCGCCGCAACGACCTGTGGCTCGGGTTGGGGATGACCGGGCTGGCCCTGGTGAGCCTCACCCTGGCCCGCAGCACCGGGGCGTTCCTGCTGGGCCCGCCGCCGTCCGGGCCGGAGCAACTGTTCTGGACCGTCGCGGTGACAGTGCCGCTGATCTGGCGACGACGGTGGCCGGCCGCCACCCTGCTGGTCGTCGCGGTGATGTTCATCGCCGCGCAGGCACGATCGGCACCCGAGACGCAGTTCTCCCCCTGGGCCCTGTTCTGCGCCATCTACACCGTCGGCGCGTGGGGGCAGGACCGCCAGCTGTCCCGCCGATTGCGGGTCGGCGTGATCGCCACGATGTTCGCCTGGCTCGGGGTCTACTACGCGGTGATGATCGACCACATTCCGGCGGATGCCTTCGCCGGTGCGGTCGGACCGGTGCCACCGGTGCTCGCCGCGATGGTCACCGGCGTCCTGCTCAACGTGCTGGTGTTCGGCTTCGCGTACTTCTTCGGCGAGACCGCGTGGGTGGCCGCGCGGCGCGAACATGAGCTGCGCACCCAGGCCGAGGACCTGCGCCGGTCGCAGGCCGAGGCCCGGGAGCGGGCGGTTCTCGGCGAACGGGTCCGGATCGCGCGGGAGCTGCACGACGTGGTGGCCCACCACGTGTCGGTGATGGGTGTGCAGGCATCCGCGTGCCGCCGGGTCTTCGACCGCGACCCGGGCAAGGCCCGCACCGCACTGACCGCCATCGAGCAGAGCGCCCGCACCGCCGTCGACGAGCTGCGTCGGATGCTGGGCGTGCTGCGGACCTCCGCCGGCACCGACGCCGCGCCGCCGACGGCCGGCGGCCTGGAACGGATCGACGAACTCGTCGAGCGGGCTCGCGCCGCCGGGCTGACGACCACCCTCGGGGTGTACGGCGACGCTGTCACGTTGCCCGCGTCCGTCTCGCAGGCGGCCTACCGGGTGACGCAGGAGGCGGTGACCAACACCCTGAAGCACGCCGGAGCGAACCTGTTGGACGTGCGGGTCCGCTACCTGGCCCGCGAGGTGGAGGTCGACGTGACCGACGACGGACGGGGCGGCGGCCGGGCCGACACCGTCGGGTTGGGCCTGATCGGGATGCGCGAACGGGTTGGCGCCCACGACGGTGACCTGGAGGCCGGGCCGCGGGCCGGCGGCGGTTGGCGGGTCCGCGCCCGCTTCCCCCTGGCGGCCCCGGTCACCCCGCAGCCGAAGCCGAGCGACAGGCAGCAGGCGGCAGCCGCCGCGGGGCCGGCGGCATGAGTACGGCGGCACACCACGCACCGGACACCGGCCCGACGGTCCGGGTCCTGCTCGCCGACGACCAGCACCTGGTCCGTACCGGCTTCCGGGTCATCCTGGAGGTGGAGGACGACATCGAGGTGGTCGGTGAGGCCGCCGACGGCGAGCGGGCCGTCGCCATGGCCCGGGCCACCCGCCCGGACGTCGTACTCATGGATGTGGAGATGCCCGGGATGGACGGCCTGGAGGCCACCCGGCAGATCAGCGCCGACGGGCCCGGTGGGCCGGCCGTGCTGATCCTCACGACCTTCGACCGCGACGACTATCTCTTCGCCGCGCTGCGGGCCGGGGCCAGCGGCTTCCTGCTCAAGAACGGCACGCCGGAGGAGCTGGTCGAGGCGATCCGGGTGCTGGCCAGGGGCGACGGTCTGCTCGCTCCGGAGATCACCCGCCGGGTGATCTCCACCTTCGCCCGACCCGGCGACCCGACGGGCACCGCCCACCGGGGCCCGGAAGCCGAGGCCGCGTTGGCCGAGCTGACCCCGCGCGAACGGGAGGTGCTGATGTTGCTCGCCGCCGGGTCGAGCAACGCGGAGATCGCCACGACCATCCACCTGGGCGAGGCGACGGTGAAGACGCACGTGAGTCGGGTGCTGGCCAAACTCGGCCTGCGTGACCGGGTGCAGGCAGTGGTCTTCGCATATGAGAACGGGGTGGTCCGGCCCGGCGGGTGACCGGCGTCCACCGCCCGGCGGACCCGCCCGCTCCGCCGCCGGGCGGACGGCGCAACGGCGCACTCGATCTAGCATCAGCGCGTGACCAGAACGCTTCGCCTCGACGGCGTCGACCGCAGCTTCGGCGACCGGCAGGTGCTCAACAACGTGTCCTTCGAGGTGGCCGCCGGGCGGATGACCGGCTTCGTGGGCGCCAACGGCGCCGGTAAGACCACCACCATGCGGATCATCCTGGGGGTGCTCTCCGCCGACGCGGGCGAGGTCAGCTGGGGTGGCACGGCGCTGACCCGGCAGGACCGCCGACGCTTCGGGTACATGCCGGAGGAGCGCGGCCTCTACCCGAAGATGACCACCCGGGAGCAGGTCGCCTACCTGGGCCGGCTGCACGGCCTGGACGCCGCCGCGGCACGGCGTGCCACCGATGCCCTGCTGGAGCGGGTCGGGCTCGGTGAACGCGGAAACGACCTGCTGGAGACGCTGTCGCTGGGCAACCAGCAACGCGCGCAGATCGCCGCCGCACTGGTGCACGACCCCGAGGTGCTGGTGCTCGACGAGCCGTTCTCCGGCCTCGACCCGCTGGCCGTCGACACCGTCGTCACCGTGCTGCGGGAACGGGCGTCGGCCGGCGCGCCGGTGCTCTTCTCCAGTCACCAGCTCGACGTCGTGGAGCGCCTCTGCGACGACCTGGTGATCATCGGGGACGGGGTGATCCGGGCCGCCGGCAGCCGCCAGCAACTGCGCGACTCGTACACAGTGCCCCGCTACGAGCTGGTGGTGGCCGGCGACGCCGGCTGGGTACGCGACCACCCCGGGGTGACAGTGGTCGAGCTGGACGGCCCCCGAGTGGTCTTCGACCTGCCGGCCAGCGCCGACGAACAGCCCGTCCTCCAGGCGGCTCTCGCCCGCGGCCCGGTCCGCGCCTTCCGCCCGGTCAGCCCCTCGCTCACCGAGATCTTCCGAGAGGTCACCCAGTGAACGTCACCCAGGCCACCCGGCTGGTCGCCGAACGCGAGATCCGCGTCAAGCTGCGCGACCGCACCTTCCTGTTCGGCACCCTCTTCTTCCTGCTGATCGCGGCGGCCGGCACCATCCTGCCGCCGCTGCTCGCCGGAGGGCCGTCCACCGTCGCGGCGACCGAGAGCGTGGCCGCGCCGCTGCGCGCCGCCGGGCTGGAGGTGCGGGTCGTCCCCGACGACCGGGCCGCCGAGCAGGCCGTCCGCGACGACGACGTGGACGCCGCGGTGGTCAGCGGACCCGCCGTCGTGGCCATGGACGAGGCCCCCGACGACGTGGTGCGGGCCCTGAGCAGCCAGCCGACCGTCCGCCTGCTCGACCCGGACGCGGTCGACCCCGTGGTGGCGTTCCTGGTGCCGTTCGTCTTCGCGTTCGTCTTCTTCATCACCTCGCAGACGTTCGGCCTGCAGATCGCGCAGAGCGTCACCGAGGAGAAGCAGACCCGGATCGTGGAGA
This sequence comes from Micromonospora sp. NBRC 107095, assembly GCF_030269705.1. NCBI lineage: Bacteria > Bacillati > Actinomycetota > Actinomycetes > Micromonosporales > Micromonosporaceae > Micromonospora > Micromonospora sp. NBRC 107095. The sequence goes on along the minus strand of NZ_BSTU01000001.1, from coordinate 2,583,883 downwards.
TCCTGGTGGCCGCCGTGCCGGTCCGGGCCCTGCTGGCCGGCAAGGTGGTGGCCGGGGCGATCCTGGCGTTCGCGCAGATCGCCTTGATCGCGGTGGTGGCGGTGATCGGGCTGCAGATGGGTGACAGCGGGGGCCTGCTCACCCTGCTCGCCCCGGCGATCGGCTGGTTCGTGCCGTTCTTCCTGCTCGGCTTCGTGCTGCTCGCCGCGATGTGGGCGGCGGCCGGCGCGCTGGCCAACCGGCAGGAGGACATTGCCGCCGTGTCGACACCGGTGCAGTTCGCCGTGATGTTGCCGTTCTTCGCGGTGATCTTCCTGAACGACAACGACACCGCGATGCGGGTGCTGTCCTACCTGCCGTTCTCGTCGCCCACGGCCATGCCGCTGCGACTGTTCACCGGTGACGCGGCCGGTTGGGAGCCGATCGTCTCGCTGGTCGTCCTGCTGCTCGCCGCCGGCGCGTTCGTGGTCGCCGGAGCCCGGGTGTACGAGGGGTCGCTGCTGCGTACCAACGGCCGGACCTCGCTGCGTACCGCCTGGCGGGAGCGGGAGACGATCGGCTGAGCACGAGGCTTCGCCAGTGCGGGCGTCGGTGCCCTGACCGGATGCCGGCGCCCGTCGCCGTGCGACACCGTCCGCGCGGTCTGACGCCGACGGCCTGACCGGCCGGGCGGGGCGGCGGGCCGCTCAGCGCGCGGGTGACACCCGGTCCCAGCCGGCCGGCAGCCGCGGGACCGTCCAAGCGGGGTCGGGCTGCCACCCGGCCCACGCCGGGTCCCACCAGCGCTCACCCCCGTCGAGCAGGGCGGCGATCCGGTCCCCCTCGGCCTGGATGGCGTCCCCCAGGCCCGGGTAGCGCCCCTCGACGAGGCGCTGGGCGAACAACTCCACGTCCTTCCAGACGTACCGGTCGGCGCCCGCGGCCCACCACAGGTCCAACTCGTGGTCCAGGGTGTCCACCCCGATCGGCGTACGCCGCACCGGGTCCTGAAGGTTGAAGTACCAGCCGGCGAAGTCACGCCCCGGGCCCGACCAGAACACGTCGACCGAGTGCGCCTCACCGGGGCGTTGCAGCATCAGCTTGCCGTGCCCCGACCAGGAGCGGTGCCCGGCGGCCTCCCACGGGTGCCGCCCGCACGGGAACACCCCGTCCTGCGGGAAGCCGAACTCGGCCCCCGGCGGGAGATAGAGGACGAGCAGGTCGGCGGAGTCCTCGACGCAGATCGTCGGGCAGCCGAACCAGACCTCGCCGCGCAGCACCTCACGCCGGACCACCGTGTCGCCGGCCGCGAACCGCCGCACCACCACGGCACCTCCTCGCCGTCCACCAACCCCACCGCGATCATGCGCGCTCGATCAGCGATCTGTCCTGTCCGACCCGGTCTGGCGGGGCAGACAGGGCACGATCGCGGCGGGCGGCGGCGGGCTCAGGCGTCGACCGCCGCCATCACGTCGTCACTGACGTCGAAGTTGGCGTAGACGTTCTGCACGTCGTCGCAGTCCTCCAGCACGTCGATCAGCTTGAAGATCTTGCGCGCGCCCTCTTCGTCGAGGGGCACGTTGACGCTGGGGATCAGGGAGGACTCGGCCGACTCGTACTCGATGCCGGCGTCCTGCAGGGCCGTCCGCACCGGGATCAGGTCGGTCGGCTCGGAGACCACCTCGTACGCCTCGCCGATGTCGTTGACCTCTTCGGCACCGGCGTCCAGGACCGCGAGCATCACGTCGTCCTCGGTGGTGCCCTCCTTGGGGACGATCACCACACCCTTGCGGGAGAACATGTACGACACCGAGCCGGCGTCGGCGAGCGAGCCGCCGTTGCGGGTCAGCGCGGTCCGTACCTCGGTGGCCGCCCGGTTGCGGTTGTCGGTGAGGCACTCGATGAGCATGGCCACGCCGTTCGGGCCGTACCCCTCATACATGATCGTCTGCCAGTCGGCGCCGCCAGCCTCCAGGCCGGAGCCGCGCTTGACGGCGCGATCGATGTTGTCGTTCGGCACCGAACTCTTCTTCGCCTTCTGGATGGCGTCGAAGAGCGTCGGGTTACCCGAGGGGTCACCGCCGCCGGTCCGCGCGGCCACCTCGACGTTCTTGATCAGCTTGGCGAACATCTTGCCGCGCTTGGCGTCGATGACGGCCTTCTTGTGCTTGGTCGTCGCCCACTTTGAGTGGCCGGACATCTTCTACCTCCGTCTGTCATTGCACGCCTGCGTCGACTGCCGCACCGATTCCGCGCCGCATCCGGCGATCCGGCGGCCGATCGGCCCCGCGGGAAGTGCCCGCGTCGGGCGACGGCCCTGCCGAACCGCGGCAATCTTACCGAGGTCACACTCCGCCATGTCACACCCGGGACCTGCCGGGGCGCCGGGTGCACCTCCACCGGGGGTGACGAGCGCGCCCAAGATCTTGCTCGAACCAGGATGTAGTGGCCTCCCCGGCACACCGAGACCACTACATCCATGTTCAGGCACGACCTTGGGATCGGCGCGGGGCGTGCGCCGGGCACGGCCGGCCGCTCAGGCGGCGCGGGCCAACTCCACAAAGTACGCGTGGACGCGCGGGTCACCCGTCAGCTCGGGGTGGAACGAGGTGGCCAGCAGGTTGCCCTGCCGGACCGCCACGATCCGCTCGGCGGCCGGGCCACCGGTCACCGTGCCGATCACCTCGACGCCCGCGCCGACCCGTTCGACCCACGGGGCGCGGATGAACACCGCGTGGAATCCCCCGCCCGCCACGCCGGTGATCTCCACCGGCGCCTCGAACGAGTCGACCTGCCGGCCGAACGCGTTGCGCCGTACCGTCATGTCGATGCCGGCGAAACCGCGCTGGTCGGCGCGGCCGTCCAGCACCTCGCTGGCCAGCATGATCATGCCGGCGCACGAGCCGTAGACGGGCATGCCGTCGGCGATCCGCTTGTCGATCGGCTCACGCAGCTCGAAGATGTCGACGAGCTTGCTGATGGTGGTGGACTCCCCGCCGGGGATGACCAGGCCGTCGACCGCGTCCAACTCGCCCGGACGACGGACCGGGCGGGCGTCCGCGCCCGCCACGGTCAGCGCCGCCAGATGCTCCCGGACGTCCCCCTGGAGGGCGAGGACACCGATGGTGGGCCGGCTCATGCTCACCAACCGCGCTCGGCCAGGCGGTGCGGCTGCGGGATCTCGTCGACGTTGATGCCGACCATCGCCTCGCCGAGCCCCCGGGAGACCTTGGCCAGCACGTCCGGGTCGTCGTGGAAGCTGGTCGCCTTGACGATCGCGGCGGCCCGCTGGGCCGGGTTGCCCGCCTTGAAGATGCCGGAACCGACGAACACGCCCTCCGCGCCGAGCTGCATCATCATCGCCGCGTCGGCCGGAGTGGCGATCCCACCCGCGGTGAACAGCACCACCGGCAGCTTGCCGCTCTCGGCGACCTCCTTGACCAGCTCGTACGGGGCCTGCAGCTCCTTGGCCGCGACGTACAGCTCGTCGGCCGGCAGCGAGGCGAGCCGGCGGATCTCCTGGCGGATCTTGCGCATGTGGGTGGTGGCGTTGGAGACGTCACCGGTGCCCGCCTCGCCCTTGGAACGGATCATGGCCGCACCCTCGGTGATCCGGCGCAGCGCCTCGCCCAGGTTCGTCGCGCCACAGACGAAGGGCACCGTGAACGCCCACTTGTCGATGTGGTTCGCGTAGTCGGCCGGGGTCAGCACCTCGGACTCGTCGACGTAGTCCACACCCAGCGACTGGAGGATCTGCGCCTCCACGAAGTGACCGATGCGGGCCTTGGCCATCACCGGGATGGAGACCGCCTCGATGATCCCGTCGATCATGTCGGGGTCACTCATCCGGGACACCCCGCCCTGCGCGCGGATGTCGGCGGGCACCCGCTCCAGGGCCATCACCGCGACGGCTCCGGCGTCCTCAGCGATCTTGGCCTGCTCGGCGTTGACGACATCCATGATCACGCCGCCCTTGAGCATCTCGGCCATGCCGCGCTTCACGCGGGCGGTGCCGACGACGGGGGCGGTACCGGTGTTCGAGGCGGTGTTTTCGGGCACGGGTCATCGCTCCTTGGACGTGCGGTGGGGGTGGCAGCGAAAATGCTACGCGCGGTGCAACGCCGTACCGACAGCCAATCAGACCCCCGGTGGCCTGCACTGTGGCAGTGGTCACCGGGCCGCCGGCGCCCGTCGGGGAGCGGCCGGCGCCCGCCGGGGGTCAGGCGGCGGGGACGTCCGCCGGGACGACGAGGGTCGGGTCGTCGATGTCGAAGTAGCGCGGCCACTCCCGGCCCCGCCCCATCCGCAACAGGCGCACCAACGGCCGGCTGCGCGCCGAGCGGGCGTCGCGGACCAGGTCGGTGTGCACCTGCCGGGACAACGCGAGCCGACGACTGGCGGCGATGACCGCCGCGCAGTCCGGGTCGCCCGCGTCCAACTGGACGGCGCGCAACTGCCGGGTCAGGTCGTTCTCCGCCGCCTCCCGCTCGTCCGGGCCGGCGTCCAGGGCGATCCGGGCCGCCGCGTACAGCTCGACGCCGAAACGCCGCTCAGCCAGGACCGCCGCCGCCGCCGCGCGGCGCAGCAGGTGGGCGTCGAGGGCCCGGGCCGCCAGCTCCGCGCGGCCCTGCAGCCGCTCGACCCGGCCGGCGGTCCAGATGAGGTACGCCGCGATCAGCCCCACGACCACGCTCGCGGCCACCACCCACCACATGTGCGGCATCGTAGTGCTGCTCCGTTTCGTCCGATCGGGCGCGGGCTGACCGGTCCCGCCGGTCACCACCGCACCATGCGTCACGCCGGCTCAGCCCAGCCCCACCCATTCCTGGTCGATGACCCGCCCGTCGGTTGCCTCGATCGCCGCTGCGTATACCTCCAGAACGCGCCGAGCAACCACCGGCCAGTCGAAATTCGCCACCACCTGATCGCCGCAGGCGCTCAGCGCGGCCCGCCCGTCCGGATCGTCCAGCAGCTCACTGAGCACGTCCCGCAACCCCGCCGGGTCGCCCGTGGGGAAGAGCCGACCGGCCCGCCCACCGTCGAGCACCCGCCGGAACGCGTCGAGGTCACTGGCGACCACTGTCGTGCCCGCGGCGAGGGCCTCGGTGAGGATCATGCCGAACGACTCACCGCCGGTGTTCGGCGCGACGTAGAGGTGCGCACTGCGCAGCATGCGTGCCTTGTCCGCTTCGCTGACCAGGCCGAGGAACGTGATCCGTTCGTGCAGTTCGGTGGGGAACTGGTCGTACAGGTCGTCGGGGTCACCGGGACCGGCGACGAGCAACCGCAGACCGGGCCGGGTGGCGGCCAACGCCACGAACGCGTCGCGCAGCACCGGGAAGCCCTTGCGAGCCTCGGTGAACCGGCCCAGGAAGCCGAGCGTGCCCCCGGTGCCGGCCGCGCACTCCCCCGGCCAGCCCGGCAACGGCTCGGCGTCGGCGAACTTGGCCACCGCCACCCCGTTGGGAATCTCCACCGCGCCGCCGTCCATGTGCTCGACCTGCACCTTGCGGGCCAGCGCGCTCACCGCGATCCGGGCGGTGATCCGCTCCAACACGATCTGGAGTACGCCCTGCGCGGCGGCGAGCACCCGGGAACGGGTCATCGCGGTGTGGAACGTGGCCACCACCGGGCCACGGGCGGAGAGCACGGCCAGCAGCGACAGGCTCAACGTGAGCGGCTCGTGCACGTGCAGCACGTCGAAGTCACCGTTGGTGATCCACCGCCGCACCCGGGCTGTCGACACCGGGCCGAACGCGATCCGGGCCACCGAACCGTTGTACGGCAGGGGAACGGCACGCCCGGCGGACACCACGTACTCCGGCACCGGCGAATCGTCGTCAGCCGGCGCGAGCACGCTGACCTCGTGGCCCAGCGCGATCAGCGCCTCGGCGAGGTCCATGACGTGGTTCTGCACCCCACCGGGCACGTCGAAGGAGTACGGGCACACGATGCCGATCCGCATGCGTCAGCCCACCTCCTCAGGCCTGGCCGGAGGCCGACGAGGGCAGCGCCGCGCCCTCCCCCGACCTTCCCTGGTCCAGCCACATCCGCTGCAACATGTGCCAGTCTTCCGGATGCCGGGCGATACCCGCCGCCAGACGGTCAGCGATCAACTGGGTCAGCGACCGGACCCGCTGGTCCAGGGGACCCGCCTCGGGCCCGGGCACCGGCAGTGGGCCGTCCAGCGACGCACACGCGGCGTCCGGTTCGTACCACATCGAGGCCACGTAGAGCGGCGCGCCGGTGTGCAGCGCGAGCAACGCCGGCCCGGCGGGCATCCGGGTCTTCCCGCCGAAGAAGTCCACCTCCACCCCCCGGGCGGAGAGGTCCCGGTCGGCCAGCAACGGCACCACCGCACCGGCGCGTACCCGGTCCAGCAGCACGTCGAAGGCCGGGCGCGGCCCACCGTGGGTCGGCAGGATCTCCATCCCGAGGACCTCTCGGAAGGCCAGGAAACGCTTGTACACGCCCTCCGGCCTGAGCCGCTCCATGACGGTGGTGAGCGGCCAACCGGTGGCCGCCACCCAGGCACCGGCGGCATCCCAGTTGCCGGCGTGCGGCAGCGCCACCACCGCGCCCCGGCCGGCCGCCACGTCGGCGGCGAGCAGTTCCGCGCCCTCCAGCCGGAAGGTGGACAGGATCTGCGACCGACTCAGGCTGGGCAGCCGGAACGCCTCCATCCAGTACCTGGCGTACGAGCGCAGCCCGCGCTTGACGAGATCGTCCAGCTCGGCGTCGGGCAGCTCAGGGCCGACCACCCGGCGCAGGTTCGCGCGCAGTCGGGCCGTACCGCCGCCGCCGGCGCGGTGGGCGCGGTCCGCGCCCGCCTGGAACGCCGCCGCCACCAACGGCCGGGGTAGCGCGCGGATCACCCGCCAACCGGCGATGTAGCCCAGCTCGGTGAGGTTCACGCGACTGGGCCGCCGGTCTTCCGACGGCGGGTCGCTCGCAGGCCACTCACGCCTGACCGTCCGGCTGGAGCTGCTGGGCCTGGCGGTAGACGTGCGTCATCCGCTGGCCCACCGTGAAGATCGACACGGCGGCGAGCAGCCAGAGCGCGATCTCCAGGGCCGGATCGACACCGACGCCGGTGAGGATCCCGCCGACGCCGACGATCAGCAGCCGCTCGGTGCGTTCGGCGATGCCCACGTTGCAGGTCATGCCGAGCCCTTCGGCGCGGGCCTTCACGTAGGAGACCAGGCTGCCGGCGGCCAGGCAGACCAACGCGGCGGCCACCCCGGAGTAGTTGCTCTGCGTGGCCAGCCAGTACGCGACAGCACCGAAGACGGCACTGTCGGCGACCCGGTCCATGCTCGAGTCGAGGAACGCCCCGAACCGGGTGGAGCCACCGCTCATCCGGGCCATCGTCCCGTCGAGCAGGTCGGTGAGCGCGAACAGGGTGACGATCAACGCGCCCGCGACCAGATGGCCGCGGGCACCGAAGCCGAGCGCGCCGACGAGCACACCAACGGTGCCCGCGACGGTGACGGCATTGGGGGTGACGCCCGCGCGCAGCAGGGCGCGGGCAATCGGCTCGACGACGCGGGTCATCCCCGCGCGTGCCGACACTTGGAAGATCTTCGCCATGGCGGTCCCCACGATAACGGTCCGCCCAGCTCCGCCGATACGGACGGTACCGCCGACCCGCCCGGGGGAGGCTTGTGCCTATCCGACAACGGGTGTGAGATCGAGCCGGGAGGTGAGCCAGCTCACCCGTCCGCCCGTTGAGTTCCCGCTGTGCAACAGACCACCGGAGGATATCGCCGCGCACTCGCCCCGGGCCGCTTCCCGTCGCGCGGCGGTCGCCACCACCACCGGCTGAGGGAGGTGCGCCCCATGGCGCAGAAGAGTCACGACAAGGGTTCCACCGGCGGCACGCCGGTGGTGACCGAGCCCGAGCGGGTTCGCAACGTGGTGCTCGTCGGCCACTCCGGGGCAGGCAAGACCACCCTGGTCGAGGCGCTGCTCGCGGCGACCGGCACGATCGGCCGCGCCGGCAGCGTGGTCGACGGCACCACTGTCGGCGACCACGACCCCGCCGCCGTACGCCAGCAACGCTCGGTCAGCCTGTCCTGCGCGCCGCTGCTGCACAACGGCATCAAGGTCAACCTGCTGGACACCCCCGGGTACGCCGACTTCGTCGGCGAACTGCGCGCCGGGCTGCGGGCCGCCGACGCCGCGCTGTTCGTGGTCTCCGCCGCGGGCGGCATGGACGCTGCCACCGTCGCGCTGTGGGAGGAGTGCGCCGCCGTCGACATGCCCCGGGCGGTCGCGGTGGCCCGACTGGACCAGCCCCGCGCCGACGTCGACGAGACGGTGGCGCTCTGCCAGCGCCTCTTCGGCGACAACGTGATGCCGCTCTACCTGCCGATGCTCGGCGACGACGGGGTGTCCACCGAAGGTCTGCTCGGCCTGATCACCCGCCGGGTCTTCGACTACAGCGCCGGGCTGCCCGCCGACGTCCGCGCCCCCGACCCGGAGCACCAGCGGGCCATCGACGAGTCCCGCGACGAGCTGATCGAGGGGATCATCGCCGAGAGCGAGGACGAGACCCTGATGGACCGCTACCTCGACGGCGAGGAGATCAGCGACGAGGTGCTCATCGACGACCTGGAGAAGGCCGTCGCCCGGGGCCACTTCTACCCGGTGGTGCCGGTCTGCGCCCAGACCGGTGTCGGGCTGGACGTGCTGCTGGAGGTGCTGACCGCCGCGTTCCCCTCCCCGCTGGAGCACGAGCTGCCGGCGGTGACCGGCGTGGACGGCTCACCGCGTCCGCCGCTGAGCTGCGATCCGGCCGGGCCGCTCGTGGCCGAGGTCGTCAAGACCACCGTCGACCGCCACGTCGGTCGGGTCTCGCTGGTCCGGGTCTTCTCCGGCACGCTGCGCCCCGATCAGACGGTGCACGTCTCCGGGCACGGCCTGGCCGAACGCGGGCACCCCGACCACGACGCCGACGAGCGGGTCGGGCACATCTACACCCCGCTGGGCGCGACTCTGCGGGAGGTGTCGCTCTGCGTGGCCGGTGACATCTGCGCGATCACCAAGTCGGGTAGCGCCGAGACCGGCGACACCATCTCGACCAGGGACGAGCCGCTGCTGATCGCCCCCTGGGAGATGCCGGAGCCGCTGTTGCCGGTGGCGATCGTCGCCCGCAGCCGCGCCGACGAGGACGCCCTGGCCCGCAACCTCGCCCGCCTGGTCGCCGGCGACCCCACGCTGCGGCTGGAGCGCAACCCGGAGACCCACCAACTGGTGCTCTGGTGCATGGGCGAGGCGCACGCGGACGTGGTGCTCGACCGGCTGCGTGCCGGCGGCGTCGAGCTGGACACCGAGCCGGTCAGGGTGTCGCTGCGCGAGACCCTGAGAGCGCCCGCGAAGGGGCACGGCCGCCACGTCAAGCAGTCCGGCGGCCACGGCCAGTACGCGGTCTGCGACATCGAGGTCGAGCCGCTGCCGCGCGGCAGTGGCTTCGAGTTCGTCGACCGGGTCGTCGGCGGCGCGGTACCGCACAACTACATCCCGTCGGTGGAGAAGGGAGTCCGGGCCCAACTGGAGCGCGGGCTGGTCGCCGGCCACCCGGTGGTGGACCTGCGGGTGACACTGGTCGACGGCAAGGCACACAGCGTCGACTCCTCCGACGCGGCCTTCCAGACCGCCGGCGCGCTGGCGCTGCGCGACGCCGCCGAGCGTGGTCAGCCGGCCCTGCTGGAGCCGATCGACGAGGTGAGCATCCGGGTTCCGGACGGCTCGGTGGGCACGGTGCTGGGCGACCTGTCCGGCCGGCGCGGCCGGGTGCTCGGCACCGAACCGGACCCGGACGCCGAGGGCCGCACCCTCGTCCGCGCCGAGGTGCCGGCCACCGAACTGCTCCGCTACGCCGTCGAGCTGCGCTCCATGACGGCCGGCACCGGCACCTTCCGCCGGCACTTCGTCCGCCACGACCCCATGCCCACCCACCTGGCCGACCAGGCCCGCAAGGAACAATCCGCATAACCCGCTGCCCTGCCCCGTCCCGGCCCGCCCCGTCCCGGCCCGGCCCGCCCCGGCCCGCCCCGGCGATCTTGCGTTTTCTGTCGTCCTTATGTCGCTGTCGCGGCATATGCCACCGCAGAAAGCGCAAGATCAGCCAGGGCCAGGGCCAGGGCAGGGCGGGTGTGGCGAGGATGGGGTGGGGGTCAGGGGTGGACTGTGGGGTAGGCCGAGCGGGGCCAGTGGGGGCGGTCGGCGTCGCGGAGGGCGGCGCTGCGCAGGGCTGCCAACTGGCGCTCCACCTCGGCGAACTGGTCGCCCGGCAGCGGGCCCCGGTGCAGGGCCGCGGCGTTCTCCTCGACCTGGGCGACAGTACGGCAGCCCGGGATCGGGATGGTGCGACCGCTGCGCGCCCAGATCCACCCCAGCGCACCCTGGGCGAGGGTGCGCCCGTCGGCGGTGAGCGCGGCGCGGACCGTGCCGACCCGACGCAGCCACTCGGGCGCCGGCCGGCCACCCCGGAACCACCCCAACCAGCCCGGCGCCAGCCCCCGCACGTCGTCGCGGGGCAGCGTCGACGAAGCCGTGTACTTGCCGGTGAGCAGCCCCATCCCGAGCGGCCCCTGGTTGATGCTGGCCAGGTCGTACTTGTCGCACACCGCCAGCAACTCGGGGGCGTCGCGCAGCACCGACAGGGCGTGCTGCACAGCGGTGGCACCGGCGGCGGCCTGCCCGAACGCGGCGGCCCGGTCGGGGCGGTCGGTGCTCCACCCGTACGCCCGGATCAGGCCCTCGGCCACCAGGTCCTCGCAGGTCCCGATCAGCGCCTGCGCCCTCGGCACCGACAGGTCGGCCAGGTGCAGCTGATACAGGTCGATCCGGTCGGTGCCCAGCCGGCGCAGCGAGGCGGTCACCGCGCCGCGCAGGTACGCAGGTGACGCGTCCTCCCCGGTGGCCTGCCGACTCGCCTCGTCGAACGTGTAACCCCACTTGGTGGCGATCACGGCCTCGTCGCGGCGGCCGGCGAGCGCCCGGCCGAGCACCCGTTCGCCGTGCCCCGCCCCGTACGCGTCGGCGGTGTCGAACAGGGTGACGCCGAGGTCGAGTGCCCGACGGACGGCCCGCACCGACTCGTCGTCGTCGACCGCGCCCCAGCCCAACGGCTGGCTGCCCTCCGCCCAGGGCCCGCCGATCGCCCAGCACCCCATGCCGAGGGCGCTGACCTCGATGCCGCTGCGCCCCAACATCCGTGTCGTGACTGCCATCGGCCGATCGTGCCACCTTCGCCGGGTCGGGGCGTAGCAGATCCGGCGGGCGGACACGCGGGCGCACGGAGACGGTCACCGTGCGGCATGATCGCCGGCATGCGACGGCGGGGCGTGACGGTCAGGACGGCCAGGCGCGGGCGAGCAGGTCGCGGGTGTCGCCGAGCAGCTGTGGCAGCACCTTGGTGCGGCCGATCACCGGCATGAAGTTCGCGTCGCCGCCCCAGCGCGGCACCACGTGCTGGTGCAGGTGCGCGGCGATGCCGGCGCCGGCCACCCCGCCCTGGTTCATGCCCAGGTTGAAGCCGTGGGCGTTGCTGACCTTGCGGATCACCCGCATGGCGGTCTGGGTGTACGCGGCCAGCTCGGCGGTCTCCGGCCCGTCCAGGTCGGTGTAGTCGGCGACGTGCCGGTAGGGGCAGACCAGCAGGTGGCCCGGGTTGTACGGGTAGAGGTTGAGCACCACGAACACGTGCTCGCCACGGGCCACCACCAGGCTCTGCTCCGGGGGGAGCTGGGGCCCCCGGCAGAAGGGACAGCCGGTGGGCTTCTCGTAGCCCTCGGCCGGGCGGTCCTCGCCGGAGATGTAGGTCATCCGGTGCGGCGTCCAGAGCCGCTCCAGGCCGTCCGCCATGCCGTCGGTGTCCGTGTGCCGTTCCGCCCCTGTCACGAGCCGATCCTACGGAGCCCGGTGGACGCGCCGCGACACCGCCGTCGGGAAACCGGGCATTGCAAGTTCTTGACGGATCAACGGCAAGGCATGAAACTTCCATGCATTCAGGTACTTCCATGTATTGATGGAGGGTTTCATGTTCCGACGGCTCGGCAGGTTCCTCGCGGCACTTGCGCTGACCGCCACCACCACGGTGGTCGGCGTCACCCTCACCGCCGGCGCGGCCCAGGCGGACGGCTGCTACACCTGGGGTCGCACCCTGGCCCAGGGGGCGTCCGGCGAGGACGTCCGGCAACTCCAGATCCGGGTCGCCGGCTACCCCGGCTACGGCGCGGTGCTCGGCCTGGACGGCGCGTACGGCCCAGCCACCCGATCGGCGGTGATCCGCTTCCAGCAGGCGTACGGGCTGCCCGCGGACGGCATCGCCGGCCCACAGACCTTCAACCGGCTCTACGCCCTCCAGGACGACGACTGCACGCCCGCCAACTTCAGCTACGCCGAGCTGAACAAGTGCAACAGCGACTGGTCCGGTGGCGCGGTCTCGGCGAGCACCGCCCGGGCCAACGCGCTCGTCTCGATGTGGAAACTCCAGGCCATGCGGCACGCCCTCGGCGACGTGTCCATCGCCATCAGCAGCAGCTTCCGCAGCTACGCCTGCAACAGCGCGGTCGGTGGCGCGTCGAACAGCCGACACCTGTACGGCGACGGGGTGGACCTGGTCGGATCACCGTCGTTCTGCCGGTTGGCCCAGCAGGCCCGCTACCACGGCTTCGGGCAGATCCTCGGCCCCGGCTACCCGGACCACAACGACCACACCCACGTGGCGGCGGTCGGCGGCTGGTCAGCCCCGAACTGCGGCATCTGACACCCGAGACCGGCTCCCCCGCCGGCCTCCCGGCGTCGGCCCCTCACGTCAGGGCGAAGATCACGCTCGAACATGGAAGTAGTGGCCTCCCCGATGCGGGAGGCCACTACTTCCCGGATCGAGCACGATCATGCAGAGAGCAGGCCGCGACAGGCCGCACAGGCGAGCGCCCGAGCGGGCAGGCGCGCGGCCGCCCCGGCTGTTCTGCTACTCCGCGGCGGCGGAGGGGCCGATGTTGGTCCGCGAGCTGACCACGTCCAGCACGTGGGTCACCGCCTCGGCGACCGGCACCCCGTTGCGCTGCGAGCCGTCGCGGTAGCGGAAGGAGACCGTGCCGGCGGCCACGTCGTCGTCACCGGCGATCACCATGAACGGGATCTTCTGCTGCTGGGCGGTACGGATCTTCTTCTGCATCCGGTCGTCACCCGCGTCCACCTGGGCCCGGATGCCCTCCGCGCGTAGCGCCGCCACGAAGCCGTGCAGGTAGTCGGTGTGGTCCTCGCGGATCGGGATGCCCACCACCTGCACCGGCGCCAGCCAGGCCGGGAAGGCACCCGCGTAGTGCTCGGTGAGCACCCCGAAGAACCGCTCGATCGACCCGAACAGCGCCCGGTGGATCATCACGGGCCGCTGCCGGCTGCCGTCGGCGGCCTGGTACTCCAACCCGAACCGCTCCGGCTGGTTGAAGTCGACCTGGATGGTGGACATCTGCCAGGTCCGGCCGATCGCGTCGCGGGCCTGCACGGAGATCTTCGGCCCGTAGAACGCCGCACCGCCCGGGTCGGGCACCAGCTCCAGGCCGGAGGTCGCGGCGGCGGTGCGCAGCGCCTCGGTGGCCTCGGCCCAGTCCTCGTCCGCGCCGATGAACTTCGGCGAGTCGTCCCGGGTCGACAGCTCCAGGTAGAAGTCGTCGAGGCCGTAGTCGCGCAGCAGGTCCAGCACGAAGCTGAGCAGCGTGGACAGCTCACCGGCCATCTGCTCCCGGGTGCAGTAGATGTGCGAGTCGTCCTGGGTCAGGCCACGGACCCGGGTCAGGCCGTGCACCACGCCGGACTTCTCGTACCGGTAGACGGTGCCGAACTCGAACATCCGCAGCGGCAGCTCACGGTACGACCGCCCGCGCGACCTGAAGATCAGGTTGTGCATCGGGCAGTTCATCGCCTTGAGGTAGTAGTCCGCGCCCTCCAACTGCATGGGCGGGAACATGGTGTCCGCGTAGTACGGCAGGTGACCGGAGGTCTGGAACAGCTGCGCCTTGGTGATGTGCGGCGTGTTGACGAACTCGTACCCGGCGGCCTCGTGCCGCTGCCGGGAGTAGTTCTCCATCTCGCGGCGGATGATGCCGCCCTTGGGGTGGAAGACCGCCAGGCCGGAACCGATCTCGTCGGGGAAGCTGAACAGGTCGAGGTCCGCACCGAGCTTGCGGTGGTCGCGCCGGGCGGCCTCCTCCAACAGCTTCAGGTACGCCTTGAGCTCGTCGCGGGTCGGCCACGCGGTGCCGTACACCCGTTGCAGTTGGGGGTTCTTCTCCGACCCCCGCCAGTACGCGGCGGCGGAGCGCATCAGCTTGAACGCGCCGATCAGCCGGGTGGTCGGCAGGTGCGGGCCACGACACAGGTCCGACCAGCAGACCTTGTCCTCCTTGGCGTCGAGGTTGTCGTAGATGGTCAGCTCGCCGCCGCCGACCTCCATCACCTCGTCGGTGTCCAGGCCCTCGCCCTTGACCTCGATCAACTCCAGCTTGAACGGCTCGTCGGCCAGCTCGGAGCGCGCCTCGTCAAGGCTGCCGAAGCGGCGACGGCGGAACCGCTGCCCGGACTTGATGATCTCCTGCATGCGCTTCTCGAGCTTGCTGAGGTCATCGGGCTGGAACGGCTTGTCGACGTCGAAGTCGTAGTAGAAGCCGTTCTCGATGGGCGGGCCGATGCCCAGCTTCGCCTCGGGGAAGACGTCCTGCACGGCCTGCGCGAGAACGTGCGCGGTCGAGTGGCGCAGCACGTTGAGCCCGTCGGGCGAGTCCAGGCTGACCGGCTCGACGACGGTCTCCTCGGCCGGCGACCAGTCCAGGTCACGCAACTGGCCCTGCGGGTCGCGGACCACGACGATCGCCTTGGGGCCGTTCGCGGGCAGTCCGGCCGCGGCCACCGCGTCGGCCGCCGTGGTCCCGGCGGCGACGACGACGGGGTCGGCCACGGCGGGGGTACGGGGTGCGGACACGGTGACTCCTCCAAGCGGTACGAAACGGTGCCGATCCTCGGCTCCTGCCGATGCTATCGGTCGCCGTGTCCCCGACCGGGAAGGGCACCTTCCTTACCGCCGCCGTTGAACCTTTCGCGCCTCGCAGCCGAACTAGAAGGTGTGGCCGGAACCGGTGCCGGCCGCGTCGACACGGATGGGGGCACGAGATGGGGAGCACGCACGGCGGCGGCCGTCGGCGGCGGATCGTGGCGGCGACCGCGGTGACCGCCGCCGGGCTGCTGCTCTGGCCTGGCACGGCGTACGCGGCGGACGTGACGATCACCCCGACCGAGGCCCGGCAGGGCGACGCGGTACGGCTGGAGTTCACCGTCCCGGCGGAGCGGGCCGGCACCACCACCAAGCAGATCGAGGTCCGGCTGCCGGCCGACGCGCCGGTCGCCGAGGTCTACCCCATGTCGGTGGACGGCTGGGCGCCCCGGATCAGCTCCCGCACCCTGGACAAGCCGGTGGCCGGTATCCACTCCTCCGGGGTGAGCACCGTGACGACGGCGGTGACCTGGGTCCGGGTCGGTGCGAGCGATCCCGGCCCGGCCCGGTTGGCGCTCTCCATGGGGCCGATGCCGCAGGCCGAACGGCTCACCTTCGAGGTCGTCCAGACGTACGCCGACGGGACCGTGGTCCGGTGGGCGGACGCCGCCGGCGCGCAGCGGGCCCCGGCGCTCACCCTGCTCCCGGCGGCCCCGGGCGCCGCCGGACCGGCCGCACACGGTGGCGCTCACGGCGCGCCGGCAGCCGGCGCGCCAGCCGCTGAGGGCAACGGCGCCGACGGCGACCCGGCCACCCGCGCGGGTGGCGCCGGCGAGGAGTCCGGCAACGCCGACGGGATGCTGGCCGCCGGCCTGCTGGCCGGGTTGGGCGGCGGCGCGGCGATCGGCTGGCTGGTCAGCCGGTGGCGCCGACGCGGCCCGGACGAGGCCACCGCGCTCGCCGGGGTGACCGGCGACCCGGACCGGGACTCGAAGCGCGACGAGGCCGCGACCCTGGCCGAGATAACCGGCCGCGCGCAGCCCGCCGCGACGCGTGGCAGCGGGAACGACGCCACGACGCCCGCCGAGACGACCAGCCAGCCAGCCGGGACTGCCGGGACGACCAGCCAGCCAGCCGGGACCGCGGAGCCCGCCGACCCGGCGCGGCCCGATCCGCAGCACGCCGACCCCCAGCACGCCGTTTCCGCGGCATCGCGGTGATCCACTCGGGTTCCCGGAAACCGCGGCATCCCGACCGCCCGGACAGCCCGACTTGGCGGTGATCCACTCGGCTTTCCGGAAACCGTGGCAACTGGGCCGCGCGGACACCCCGATGTGCAGGAAGCCGAGTTGATCATTGGCAGGCAGCCCGCGCACACGGTAGCCCCGGTGCGCAGGGCAGCCCTCGTGCGCAGGGCAGCCCTCGTGAGCAGGGCAGCCCTCGTGAGCAGGGCA